>NZ_JAFMHJ010000025.1 GCF_017854565.1 Yoonia sp. | reverse complement strand
CGCCGATGGGTCAGCGGGCTGGTCGGACGTCGGCTTGGTTTGTGCGACGTCAGGGCGTTGGGATTGGTCCGGGTCATTGAAAATAGTGTCGGGCGATTTCGGTGTCATGTCGGGGATTTGGGTGGGTTTTGCGGACGGCGTTGGGGCCGGGGATGAAAGGGTCGTTTCAGGCGCCGATGGGTCAGCGGGCTGGTCGGACGTCGGCTTGGTTTGTGCGACGTCAGGGTTTTGGGATTGGTCCGGGTCATTGAAAATAGCGTCGGGCGATTTCGGCGTCATGTGGCGGGATGTATCTTGGATGCCGGCACGGTTGGGATCGCGCGCTGGCGACACGTCTTTGCCTTTATGTAACAAAGGGTTAGGTATTTTAGGGCCGATGTCGGCCGCGTCAACTGGCCGTGGTTTTGGGTCGAGTGCTTGTGTACGTGTCATGCCGGCGTCCGGGGTGACGTGGTCCGGCGCGGCGGACGTATCCAGCGGATGATCCGGCGGCGTGATCTTGCCGATTTGCGGAATGGATGGCGCCGTGGTCGATGCCAGCCCTGCGCCATCGCCCAGCGCGGGTGCGACCCGTGGCGGCGTTTGGGCGATGGGGCTATCCGCAGGATGGCTTTGGGATTGCGCGCCGGGGTTTGGGTCATGCGTCGTGGCGTCGGCGTCGGCCTGGTCGCTGGTTCCGGCGACATTGGTTTCAGGATAAGATTGCGGGACCGGCAAAGGCGCGCGGTTTGGGTCGGGTATGGTTCCGGCCGCCTTGGGTTGCCGGATCGTGGTCGTGGGTTGGCTGCTGCCTGTGGAAGGCGCGGCGGGGCTGTGGGGGTCTGACGCGGGAGGTTGGTCCTGAGTGGCTATGGCGGGATCATGTGCCGGCCCGGTTTGGGGCGTCCGGGCTGGGGGTGTTTGGGCGCGGATTGCGTCGGCGGCGGTGTTTGTTTCGCGGGGCGGCTGATCGGGGCTTGGCGCGTTCGGTGCCGTGCCGGGTGCCGGGGTATCGGCAGACACCGCGGCGTTTGTGCGCGGGACGGTGTTTTGCGCGGGATCGGAATTTGCCTTGGCCAGATACAGTGCAGTTGTCGCGGCCTGCACCGGTGTGTCGCCCAGCGCCGCCAGCAGGTGCGCCAATGCGATTTCCGGTCGGAGTGTGCGCGGTGGGGCCGCATTGCGGATTGCACCGATATCCAGCGCCGATCGCACAAGCAAGTCGGTGGCGGCCAACCGGCGGGCGGCGGATGGACTGTCGACCTGGTCCAGACCTGACAGGGCGGTTTTCAGTGCGTCGGCTTGTTGAGGGACGAGGGCGGAAATCAAGTCCTTGACCTGCGGGTCTGAGAGGGCGGCGACGATGACCTCGGCGCGCGCATGTCGACCGGCAACCCAGACGCGCAATGCGGCGGCGTCAGGGCGTGGCCCGTTGGCGGGGCTTTTACCGGTCGGGATCAGGCGCTGCAGATGGGTGGCCGTGAGCGTGACGCCCGCAAGGTGGCCGAGGTTGGCAAAGGCGGCGTTTTGCCATGTATCGGCGGGCGGTGCATCGGTGGTCCGGACGACGGCGGCGGGTTCAGGCGGCACGGGATCGTCTGATTGCAACGCCTGCACGAGCTGTCGCCGCAGCGTGGCTGTCAGCGGCGTGGCTTGCGCGGGGCCGGCGGTGTCGTCGTTGGCTGCGTGGCTGCGACCGTTTGCAGCCTGCTGTGGTATCTGTTCAAGATACGCGAGCTTTTGCAAGAGAGCCTGCAGCGCCTCTGGCTGCAGTCGGCCCAAGGCGGCATGCAAATACGTCTCGGTTGGGTTTTTGTGTCCGGTCAGCACCAGACGTAGGGCTGCAATATCTGACGCCTTTTCAATGGCTTGTGGGGCGATCATGGTCAGGGGTGCGCGTGCCGGGATGTGTGCCGGGGCGGGGCGTGGGTGAAGGTAGGGCGCCAGCGCCGATTGCAGCGCGCGCCGCAGCACATCGCGCACGGTGTCCCAATCGGGGGGATCGGGAAAGGCGCCAAGATCAAGTTCCAGCGCTGGGATGGTCAGGTCGCTGTGCGATTGACCGGCGGCTGCCATGACGGCATCAATTTCGCCCAGCAATTCCTGACGGATTGCCAGCAGTAGCCTGTCTGGCGTCGCAAGCTCGCTTTGGCCGATGCCGCCGTCCGACGCCACATCGACCGCAAATTCCAACGTGCCGATACGATTGGGCTGCGCGGCGGTTTTGGGCTGCTGGGCGGCGTTTGGCTGGCTCATGCTGTCTGGTCCGCCGCAATTGCACGCAGCGCAGCGCGCAATGCGGGTCCGGCGCCGGTCTTGCCCGATTTCCAATCGGCGATTGCAGGGCGTAGCGCGTCCATTTCATGCCATGCCAGCCACTGCGGTTTGACGTACAGGTGCGCCGGTGCCAGCCGCAGCACCAGATCCTCGACGTAGCTGCGATAGGCGGGGTCTGCGGTGCGGGCGGTCCAGTCGGGCAACAGCACTGTGGCCGTTGCCGGCGCGAAGTCTGTGCTGGTGGCGCGCAGCAACACATCTTCGATAAGCCACAGCCGTTCGGCGGATTGGTTCATGGAGGCAAAGGATTTACGGACCCGGTTTGCCCAGACTTCGACCCGAGCGCGGCTTTGATTGCTGCCGCAAGGATAGAGGTGCCCGCCAGCGACGGGTTCAAACAGGACCTCCCAGTCGCTTTTGCGGTTACGCGCGAGGCTGTAGGCCTCGGGGCGGGTGGCCTGTTGCAGCAGGGCGGGCGTTGTGGTGCGGTCCACGATCCACGGACACGACAGCGCGAGTTTCTGCAAGCTGAGCCCCGGCACGTCATCGGTGCGGGCAATGAACACATCCAAAGGGCGCGATGGCAAGATGACCTGTGCAGGGTCCAGCGTGGGGGCCGGTACGGCCAGCGTGGCATCCAGACGCAGCATGTCGTCCTGACCGGCGGTCAGATCATCGGGCGTGCCCACGGCCATATCTGCCAGATGCGCAAGCCGTGCGGCAAAACCAAAGCTGGTGTGACCGGTGCCCCCAAAATGATTGTAGAATGGCAGATTGGCCAGATACGTCTGGCGCCAGTTGACCTGCCATGCAAGCCGGTCTTTGATGCCGCGATAGGCCTGCATATACGATGGGTCCGTCACCGGCATTTCATCACCCTGAAGCGAGATCAGATAATCCAGCACTTCGATCCGGTGGCGCACGGCGGCGGGATCGGACAGATCAATGGCGTGGGTCAGCCCATATGTCTGATGTAAAACGGCAATCGGCGCGCGCATGCTGTCAAGATGGGTGTCCATCATGCTGCGATAGCGCGGCAAGGTCTGACGGCCCGCTTTGTCTGCCGTGCGGCTGACGCGATACGGCTCTGGCAGGGCGATATCAAGCGGCGCGCGCGTGGTATCGCGGTGCCGACCGGGGCGCAGCACATCCCAATCGTCATCGTTTTTGCGGTTGCCCTGACCTGCGATCCGGGCCGCGTCGATCCGGCCCAATTCCTCGTGGATGGTGTTGGGATCTGCCACGACTTTGGTACCGCCACGGGTCGCCACCAGCGTCATCGGATCATTGGGGCCGGGGATGATTGGGTCGTGATAAATTTCCGGACCATGTGTTTTATGCGACACCGGGAGGCCCGTGTCGGCCGTGACGATTGCGAATCCGCTGATCGCCTCGACGCCTGCGATCTGGCGCAGGGTCGCAAGGATCGCTTCGAAACGGGTGGCGTCATTGGCATCTGCGGCAAGTGTGGGCAATAGCGCGTTCACATTGTCGAACACATCGGCGCGGGTCGCCCCGATCACACCGTTGATATCGGTCAGGTCAGGCGGTAGCCCCTTGAGCAGCAGACGCACCTGATGAATGGTTTCGGCGATGACCCGTTCCGCCTCGGCAAAGGGGCCGATTGCGATTTCGCCATAGAGACGGACCGGTTGCGCGGTCGCCACATCAATGCGGTTGATATCCGTCGTCAGCAGCCGGTTTTCAGCGAAACCGGCGCGCAGGGTCGCTATAAGATCGGTGCGCCAACTGGCCTGCGACCGCAGGGCCCGGTCGGCTGGATCAATCGCGTCGTGGGGGATCACGATCAGATCGACCAAGCCCGCAGCGGGGCCATTTCGCACAAACACGCGTTCGATCTGGGGCAGATCAGACAGGTAACTGGCCAGATCGGCGCGCGTGACCGGGCGCCCTTGCAACACGGTATCAGGCCCAAACAGCGCCAAGGTATCGGGGGAAAACCCGCTGTCCGCATCCGTCAGCAGATCGCGCACCGCGTGGTCGCCGATAAACGCCACTTCGGTCAGCGCAAACACCGTCTGTTCCAGCAGGGTAACGCCGGGATCATGCAGGTTGTAGTCGGTCCAGACCTTGCCGGACGCGTCTTGGGCGGCGGCAATGCCTTTGGCACGCAATGCGTTGAAGTCCAGTGGCGGCGGCAGGTCTTTGGTCATGAAAGGCCGGCCTCGCGGGGCATGCCCCCGCGCGACCCTTCCATTTTCGGATCAAACCACAACCGGGTCAGGTAGTAGCGGATCACCTTGTCCTTGCCGAAATCGGCATTGGTGCGCATCTGCAATTTGAAATGGTGACGCTTTGGCGTGGCGACCCAGCGCAGGCGGATCCGGTCGGCATAGCTGCCGTACATCGCCGTCTGCGCCCTGATCCGGCGGCGGCCAAACACCATATTCAACAGCCAGTTGCGCGGATGATAGGCATTCATCGCAATGGCATGCACCATGGAATAGCGCCCGGCGTTTTCATCGCCGCCGACGCCTGCCATCACGTCAAAGGCCTGACATCCGGTCATTTCATCGGTGATGTCATGCCATTTGCTGTCGGCGGGGATGTGGGGGATCTCATCGCTGGCAAAACCGATGCGGCCACGACTGCGCTGCACCCCATCGACATCCAGCCGCCATTCCGGCGTATCGGTTTTCACACCCAGCCGCCCATCGGGTGAAAAGCTGATGCCGGGTAGTTTTTGCGCCGTTTCAGCGCCGCGTTTAAAGTGCAGGCTGCTGCTGTCTTTGCCGTGGTCGATGATCCATGCGGGGTCCTGCGCGCTGAGACCTTCGTAAAGGCTGATCATGCGGACGGAGCCGCCCACCGACGTCAGCCGCAGCCCGTCGGTGGGGGTTTTGGAAAAGCCGTCCTCGATCTGGTTGACGCCGCTGTCAATCAAATCGCGGTAATGTTCGGCGGTGGGCAGGGCGCCATCGCGGAAAAACGCCTTGAGGGTGGTACGATCTTTTTTGGTCATGGGCGACCCTCCTGACCAACAATAAGCATGTCACCGATGCGCAGACGCCCGATGCCGCTTTGTGTGGGGGTGATTGGTTGATTGCGTTCAACCGCTGAAATTGAATGATCGCTGGTGGATAGTGCCAGCGCCCATGGCCGCGAAGGCCGGATGATGGACCCAAGCGGGCCGCGCGCATCCGATTGCGCGGTGTCGCAGAGACGGTAACTACCGGTGTCGTCGGCAATGAAGTGCAGCACCGAAAAATCGGTGACATCAATCACGTCATCAAGGGCGGCGATCTGCGCGCGCAGCATCGGCACGTTGAGCGACCAGCCAAAGCGGGACAGATCATCGGTGGCTGTCCAGACCGACAGTAAACTTGACAGGTGCCGCTGCAATTTGCTGGCGATGGCGCCATCATCGAGGAATGGGGCAAAACGGATCGCGGCCCGGACATGCAGCCGGTCAAAGGCTGGGTTCACGACCTCGTATCTGGCATTTTCAGGACCATGTTTCCCCAAAAATGCGCGGATCTTTTCCAATGTGCCCGCATCAAACCGACGTTCCTGCCCGATGGCTGCTTGCGGTGCGTCCGCAGCGGCGGGATGGCGGACCACGACGACCGTCGTGCAGCCCGGCTGGGGTAGCGGGCTGGTGCGGGTCAGATGTGGCAGGCATTTCACGCGCCAGACATCGGGGAATGCTTCGAGGATCAGACGTTCGACGTCATATGGGGTGACCGCACGCTGGCGGTGCCGCAGGCGTTCGCTGACACGGGCCAGATAATCGCCGCGTTCTTCGGACCGGCGGGGCGGTGCGCGGCGGCTGGCCTCGATGGGGGGTGACATGCCCGGTGACGCGACTTCGAAGCGCCAGTCGCGCGCGGCGGCTGCGTGGACCTCGTTGGTTTGGGTACTGATGGCCCACACCCCGTTGGTGCGCACATGGGTCAGGATCGGATGGGTTTCAAACCCGCGCCACGGGGCCGAGACCGCAACCCAGACACCGCCGCCCGGCATTTCACCGTCAGGGGTGGCGGCATCATCGGGCAAGTCGATCGTCACCACGCCAGAGCGCAGCAACCCATCCGTCGTATCCGATGAAATTGCCGTGGCAGGCAATGCGACCCAGCCATCACCGGTCAGGTAATGCCACACCAACGGCACCGCCGCCGGCACCAGCCGCAGATGCCCGCTGTCGGCGATATCAAACAAGATGCCCAATTGCCGCAGCGCCCCGGCACCCGACAACTGCATATAAAGCGTGCCCAGCCCCAGACGCGGCGGAAACAGCCCCAGATTGCGCAGGATGCGGTGAGGGAACGCCTCGCGCGCGCCAAAGGGGGTGATCTGGGTGACCTTGTCGCCGGGTCGCGCGCTGTCCGGCGCCTCGAGCGACATGATCGCGGCGGCGGTATAGCCCAGTTGCAGGCTGTCGAGCTTTGGGATGTAGGGGGCTGCGGGGATGTGACGGGGCCGCAGGGGGATGAAGCGCGGGCGCATGGCCTCGATGAGCGCCAGCGGATACTGCGCCTGCCCGAAGTCACCCGCGCCGGTCATGGTCAGGCGCACGGCACCGGCGCGCAGTTGCGCGCGCGACTTGGGCAGCTTGGCGGGGATGTGGCCGCTGGCCGGCACGCCGCCACCCTGTACCGGGCCAGCCATATGCCAATGCGGCAACAGGTGGCGGTCATAGGGGTCGGCGTCGATCATTGGGATTGCCGTTTCGATCACTGGTTTCCAGCCATCGCCGGACAGATAATCGACCGTCAGTTTCGGCGCGGGCACTTTGGTCTGCTCGGGGTAATGCGCGTAGTGTGGCGCAAAGCCACCCGGCTGATCCGGCAGGTCGGCCCATTGCAGGTCAAGCCGGACATCGGTGACCGGCTTGCGGGCCATTTCGGGGGCGGCCACGGTGAACGTCGCACCTTCGGTCGGGCGGGCGCCAAAGGGTTGGAACGCCTGCGCAGGGGCCACCGCGCCATCGTCACTGAACCCCGCAAGGGTTCGCAGGCCATCGACTTTTACCACGATCCCGATCTCATCCAGCGTGTAGCGTTCAAAAAAGCTGATTGGGCAAACGCGCGCCTGCTGGTTCCAGCGCAGCGCCAAGACCGGTGCCGTGCCGGTGCCCTCGGCAGGCATTGTGATGGGCGGCATGTCGGCGCCATAGATCAGGCGGATAGTGAACCCTGCGGGCGACTTGGGCCCATCAGGCGACGCGCGGATCGGCATCACCTGCGTGACCATTGCCGGCAGCGGACCGTCGGCGGTGGAGAGGCTGACCGAGAATGCATCGCCAAGCAGCTTTTCAAACATGTCCGAGGGGGCGTAAATAAATGCGCCCTTTTCGCCATCTTTGGACTTTTCGCGGATAAACGCCTCGACGATGTCACCTGCGACGCGCGTCTGCCCGGCGGCCAGCGGTTTGGGTGGGGCATCATCGCGCTGCCCGGTCAGGGCACGTTCGCAGGCGATGATCCGGGCCTCGAGCGCGCCCCAATAGGCGCCGGTGGGCCAGGGGTGATTCTCGACCAGCGCCAGCGTCATAATCCGGCCAAGCAGGATGCGCAGCGGTGAGACGGTCAGGATCTTGCTGGCGATGACCTCGTATATCAGGTCCATGGATGGGCCGCAGTTGCGTTCAATCGCCTTGGCGTGAACCGCCGCTACCAAGGTTGCGATGCCTTCAGACGTGCTTTGGAAGCCAAGGGCGCGGATCAGCGTCGGATCAGAGCGCAGTTCAAGCGCGATATCGGGGTCCGGGTCGCTGCCCGGTGGCGGCGCGCCCGACGGTGATGCGGCGGGCAGGTCCGTGGCGCGCTGCATATACAGGGTGACGTCAATCCGTCGGTGGCCTTCGGATAGGCCGAACATGTCGGATGCGATGTCCAACCCCATGGCGACCTGTGGCGCGGCTGGCGCGACAAACACGCTGCGGTTCAGGGGCTGCGATTGTGCCGGTTCAAACGCGGCACGCACGCCCGTGATCGCGCCGAGGGTCGAAAACAGCGACACTTGGGTGTCTGTGTCATAGGTCAGCCCGGCGGTTGCCGTGATGCGTGCGGGGGTGATGGGCACGTCGGTTTCGGTGACGAAGCGCACTTTCTTGCCATTCTCGAGACGCGCAATCATACCGGTCCCTTCGCGCAGCAGTTTGGGGACCGCACCTGATGGTAAATGCAGCAGGGCGCGTTCGGGCGCAGCCCCGCGCGGGGTCTGGCCGATCAGGTCGCGGTAATAGAAATCGGTGTGGCGCTGGGTAAAGTCGTTCAGGCGGGCATCGACCACGCCAGCGGTGATCAATTCGGCCAGGATCAGGCCTGCGGCAGGCTCAATCGTGCCGGCCTTGATGCGCGCATCAAAGGCGATTTGGGCCGCCGGTTTCAGGGATGTGATCGCATGGACCAGTTGACGGTGTGCCGCACTGAGCCCGGCGCGGATTGCACGGGCCTGGGTCAGTGCATTGCCATCTGCGGCGGTCACAAAACCCCGGCTGCGCACAACGCCGGTCAGTTCGGCCAAGCTGGCATCGGCCAGCACCTTGGTGCGGGCGGTCAAGGACATCTGTTGGTCAAGTGCGCGCAGAACATCGCTGAACGCCGCAGGCAATTGCTGCCTGATCCGGGTCAGCCAATCGTCCAGCTGCTGGGCGAGGTTCTTGATTTCGGCGGCGGCGGCGGCGGGTCCGTTTTCATTGGCCAGATCGAACCGCCTGACTTCATCATCAAGCCGGAAGGCGATGATTTGCGCCACGACAAGCGCCGCTTCGCCGCGCAACATATCGGCCCATGGCACGGGTGCGGCCGTTGCCAGCCGGACAAATGACACCGCCAGTAAATCGGGGCGCAAATTGGGTGTTGTCCGGGCCAGAGCATCTGGCAACCGGTCATCCATGCGCGAACCTGGCGTGACTTTTATGGTGGACCAATCTTGGGGCACGGTTGCTTTCAAGGGTTAGTTTCGCAGTTGAAATCGTAAATGTGGCAAAGGCTTATGGTCTGTGCCTTATGTCATGGTGGCGGGCGTGACAAGAATACACCTGTCAGGCTGGTCGCATCGCCCTGAATGGCAAAGACGCCACCCACGTCCGATGGCGCATCGGTGGTGTCGCTTGCGGCGAACTGGCTGGCATCAAACAGCAAAACGCCCGCAGTGGGGTCCGCATTCGGGCCCAGCGTCGGTACGCGCCGTTCATCCGCGTCATAAAGGCTGGCCACGCCCTGACCGCTGCTGACGAGCCGGGCGCCGCACAGGCCCAGCCGGGTCCAGCGCAGGCGCGCAAAGGGCAGGGCGGCGCCGTCCGTTACGGTGAAATCACCGGCTCGGAACGTGGCACGGCCTGACCCGTATCCGACCAGCATGGTGAAGCTGCCGATGGCGGTGCTGATCGCTGTGCTGCCATCATCGCCGACCGTGGTATAGGTGATGGCGACCGCGCCGCTGTGGCTGGCCTGCCCCAAGAGCGGCACGTTATCTTGCAAGGGCGGAATACCCACGACCAGCGGTCCGGTATAATCCGTGCCCGCCGCACGATAGCTGAGATTATAGGCGAGTGGCAATGTGGTCCGGGTATTGAGGGCCGCAATCGGCGCAGCGACGGATTGGCGCCAGCCGGTCAGTTGACCCTCGTCGTCCGCGCCAAGACTGCGCAGCACCCTGTCGTCAATCGCCATGTTCCGGGGCAGCGGGGCTGTGGATGGTTTGTTCGCCTTGCCGGTTACCGCGAATGTCATACCGCCCAGAGATCCGGCAACTGTCCGCAGGTACGCCCCAGACAGGCGGCGCGCACCTGAACGATCCACAGCGCAGGGTTCATTCACGCCAAGGCCGATCACCTCGACGGCGGGGAGTTCCTGAATGTTTTCAACCTTGGTTTTTGCGGCATCCCAAACCGCGCAACTGCCCAGCAGGAGGGCGGCCACTGTGGTGCTGGTCAAAGATGCGATCCGGCCCATTATCCGGCCTCGGCTTGTGGGGCGCTCGAGATCAGCGTGCCTTCGTGAATGTAGAACGGGAACACGACGTTGCTGCGCGAATTGGTCTGGCGCACGGTGTAGATGATCCGGATTTGCAGGCGGCCATTAGCGGCGTCGGCCACATGCACCTTGATTTGCTGGACCGTGATGCGCGGTTCAAAGAACAAGATCGCGCGCGCAATCGCCGCTTCCATGGCGCGCATCGTGGGCGCGTTCATCGGTTCAAAGATGTAGTCGTGAATCCGGCAGCCGTAGGTCGGATGCATGACCCGTTCACCCGGCCGGGTTTCAAAAAGGATACGCAGGCTTTGGTTGATATCCTCCTCGGCCTCGACCAGCACCGCACCGCCGGTAAATTCATCAAAGGCGGGCGGAAACGCCCAGCCACGGCCAAGAAAACCGGGGTGGTCCTGTGCCATCGTCAGCCTCCGATCATCACGGTGGGCAGACCTGCGACAATGCTGCCGCCATGTGCCGTGCTGTCGCCCATCCGTGCGGCCGGTTTGCCGCCGATCATCACGGTGGCCGATCCTTTGGCAATCGTCGCCGGCGGGCCGACGCAGACGCAGTTGTCGCCGGCCACCGCAGCCGGCATTTTGCCGATCAGCACCGTTGCTTCGCCCGGCCCAACGATGGGGCCGCCAACATGTGGCACCGGCCCGGTGGCGGAGGGGCAGGTATGCATGTCTGTCAAACGTGCGGCGGGTGGCATATGCGATCCATTTCTAGTTGATCATGACGATCGAGCCTTCGATCTTGGTTTGGCCCGAAGAGCTGAAGCTGGCAGAGGCGCTGCCTTTGGCGCTGAGTTCGGCATCGGCGGTGGCGCTGACGTTCAGGCCCGTGATTTCGACATCTTGATCGCTGGCAATCGTGATATTGCCTGTGGCTGTCAGATCAAGCGTCCCTTGGGCCGACAATGCGATGCCGCTATCGCTCATGGTGATGGTATTTCCGGTCACATCGGTCAGCGTGATCGTGCTGCCGTCATCGTCAATCACGATGGATTGCCCGGCGGGTGTTTCGGCGGTCAGGATGATCTTGTCATCATCAAAGGTGATATGGATGCCGGATTTTGTCGTGATCGTTTTCAGCTCGTTTTCTTCGGTGGCGGCGTTGGTGCGCGCCAAGCTACCGCTGTGCATCGACCCAAGGATGACCGGGGCACCGGGATCTGCCGACAGGAAACCGACGACAACCTCGTCGCCGATTTCTGGCAAAAACTGGATACCCGCGCCGCCGCTGGCATAGGGCTGTGCGTAGCGCGCCCAAAGTTCGGCAGGTGTTTCGCCGATCAGTGGCAGGCTGATCTGGATCATCGTCGCGTCATTGAACGGATTGGTGCCGCCGCTGTCGACGATGGCCAGAACCGTTGCCACATGCAGGCCCTGCACGGGCGTTGCGAGACCGCCGGCAGCGGGTCCGGGCACGCCGAAACTGTCACTGCGCCAGCCCACAGGCAGACCCATGCGCGCGGTCGTCGTCCAGACACCGGCGCTGATATGATGATCAATGCCCGACACGAAAGCCGTGCCGCCCATCCGGTCGCCAAGTCCGACCAGTTCAACGGTGCCGCCAATCACGGCAAGGGTCGATCCAGGATACATGCAGGTGCCGGAAATTGCACCCAGTGGGGGGCGCAGCGCGCGCGCCGCCGCGACAACGGCCAGATCAACCTGGCCTGCGGCATAGGGGGTCGTTGCGTTGTGGACCCGATCACCGGTGGCACCTGTCAGTTCGGTGAACGTCGCATTGCCCCATTGGCCAGTGTTGCTGACGGTTGCGGTTTCGGCGGTCACCGCCTGTGCAGCGGGGTCCCAGCCGGTGACCGTGGCACTGGCAACAAGCGAGACGGCATCGACGCGGGCATCAAATTCCAATATGTCCGTGCCAAGTGTCAACGTCATGGTCGCGGCGAGCGTCGGATCAGGTTCTGCCGTCTTCACGGTGCCATCCTCGACCGCGATCACGTGGCCGTTGCGGTCGGCCAGCATCCGCAGGAAATCCCAGTCGGTGCAATCATATTGCACCACATCAGCGGCCGCACCCGTTGTCGCCGCAACGTCAGCGGTCAGGCCAGCATCGCCAATGACCTGAGTCATCACATCGGAATCTGTGACCTGCACGGCGCTTGTCGTGCGGCGCACGTCCGTCAGTTGGATCGCCTTGTCCCGGCAGGTTAGTTCGAGCTGGCCACCGCCCGCAGTAAGGCGCAGGCCGGTGCCGACGATCACGCCCTTGAACAGGGTCTGGGCTTCGCCATCGCCGAAAAAGGCGGCGATTTCGATCTCGGTGCCGATCTTGAAATCATCGCCGTCGAGCAGCGGGAATTCATTGGTGGCGACCGAGCCGTCCGCAATTGTGACTGTGGCCTGCGGAATCCGGTTCAGATCACTGGTCACGCGGACTGCCATGACTGCGATGTCATCTGCGATGGCCGCACCTGCGGCCTTGATCACGACGCCAAGGGGGCCGTCACTGTCGGTGATGGGGGACACGGCCATTGTGCTATCTCATTGGCGGGAAACGCAAAAGCGTGTCCGGCGTCAGGCTGCGGAAACTGTCCAGATCATTGAAGCGGGCAATTTCCAGATATTTCGACACGTCTTTGTAGATGCGTTCGCACAGCAGGGGCAGGGTGTCCCCCTCGCGGACGCGGACGATATGGGTCAGGTCAGGCGATTGATTGTTCGCCTCGAGCGCAACCTGCGCCTCGGTCAGGGCTTCGATGAATTCCAGCTTCATCGTGGCCCGCAGGGGCGCGCCGTCGGGGTCGAACAGCGAATAGTCGATTTCCAGACTGGTCAAACGGGCCTGAAACGCGGACAGCTCATCGCCCCAGTCAACCTGGACCGCGTCGGGTTCGTGTTCTTCGCCCGAATAGGCGTAGGCAATGCTGCGCAGCTTTGCGATTTGTTCTGCGACCGTCGTGTCGGCTGCATCGGGTACGACACCGGTGCCATCCAGCGTCAGGCTGAACGACACTTTTTCCGGCTCGGAACGGGCAAATTTGGCCACGGGCGCGGCTTTGCCGATGGCGGTGTCCTGTTCGTCTCCGGTGCCGGAAAATTTGGTGCCGTATTTGCGGTTGTACGACGACGGATTGATCGTGGTCGTGAAAATATTGGCGTCGCCGGACATTGGCGAAATCTGATCGGTGCTGGTTTCGCAGCGGGTGATGGTCAGCTTGGTCATGACCGCTTAGCCTTCCTTGATCCGCTGTTCGGCGGCGGCAATCTGTGTTTTGAGCGCATCGCGGAAGTCGCGGCGAACGCGGTCTATCATGACCCGCACCTGATCGTGGGTCAGCGTATCTGGGTCACGGGCCGGTTGCCCGAAGGACCCGCGCACCACAAGGCTGCCGATTTCAATCGCCATGTTACTGCTTCCTTTCCACGCTCAGATAGCTCAGTTCGATCATTTCAACGGCCAGTTCGTTTTTCATCGCGTCAAAGTTGCCGACGGTCCATTTGACCGGGTAGGCATTGGTGATCGACCAGGTTGCGACCGGCAGGTGCCAGTCATTGAGCAATGACACGACCATGTCGCGCGGCTTGATCGGTTCGGCAAAACCACCCTCGAGGGTGGTTTTACACCAGTAGACCAAGCCGCTCGCCATTGTCGTCATCGCGCGTTTTAGCTTCAGGTTGGGGTGCTTGACCTGTTTGGGCAGATTATGCACAAACCGGTTTTCGCCCCCTTCTTGCAGCGGTTCAGTGGACAGTTCCGTCTCCAAACCGCTGACTTCCTGAAAGGCCATATCTGGGATTGGCGGCACCATTCCCAGAAATACGACGTTAAAGTGAAACGCCGTTGGTGGCGTAAAAAGGTCCATGGATCTTATGCGTTCTCGATCACGAAGCCTTCGTGCGCGATCTCAATGCTTTCCACGGCGACCTCGTTACCTTCGGCCTTCAGATCAGTTCCCGTCACTTTGACCGGAAATGCGTTTTGCACTTTCCAGACCATCGTCGGGGCATGGGATTCGTCAAGCAATGAAATGGTCAACGCTTTGCGCGTGATCGTGTTCATCTTGATCTCGTTGAACCAATCCCAGATCGCGTTATCCTTGACGAACACACCTTTTTTCATGGTGATGTTGCCGGATTTGATCATGCCCGGCATTTTGATCGTCGAAAACACCGGGCTGTTGCCTGCGCGATATTCGATAGGCTGGGTTTCAATATCGAGGCCTGAAACCTCTTGAAACGCCAGCTCGGTGTCGTCCCACTTCACTTGGAAGTGGAACTTTGGGAGGGGCCAGATCGCCTGTGTTTGGGCGGAACCGTCATCTGCCATTTTTTAAATCCTTTCTAGAACTCTTATGATTTCTGCATTTGCTGCTGGAACGTGATTTCGATGAATTCCGCAGGCCGCACGACAGCGACCAGAACGGTGATCCGCAAGATACCTTCGAGGATATCGACGGCTGTCATCGTCTCGCCCAGACCGACGTGGACGCTGAACGCATCGCTGGGGATTGCCCCGGCCAAACCGCCCTGTTTCCAGATACCGGTCAGGAAGTTTTCGATCATCGACCGCATCGTCACCCATGTATTGGCTGTGTTGGGTTCGAATACATAGGCTTTGGAGGCGAGCCTGATCGATTCCTCGATCATGATCATCGTGCGGCGCACGTTGATATAGCGCCAATCAAGGCTGTTGCCGTCGAGCGTACGCGCGCCCCAGACCAAGGTGCCTTCGCCCACAAACGGCCGGATCGCGTTGATTGACTTGCCGGTTGTCGAGACGTTGAGGTTTTCCTGCTCTTCGTGGTTGATGTTCACCATTGGCGATGTGACCGACCCAACGCTGACGTTTGCGGGGGCTTTCCAGACACCACGGGTGCCATCGACCATTGTGTAAAGGCCAGCCATTGCCGACGATGGCGGCATGGAGTTCAGCCGCTTGGTCATCGCACCGATCACGTCGTTATAGAGCGGCACGATCGCGCGCAGTGTCTTGTCGATGGTCGCAGGTGACGGGCCGTCCGTCTTGATCACGGCCAGCGGGCTGTTTTCAACCAGAACCCGCAGATTTGCGAATGGCAATGCGGTGTCATCCTTGGTCATCGTATAGGCGACCTTGGCTTCGGGGCCGACAAAGGCCTCGTCCGGGGTGAATGTCACCTTGCCGGCGGCTGCGGTCCAGACACCGACGTTGGCGACCTCTTTGGTCTTGCCGTCATCGCTGGTGGCGTCGCGCAGCACGATGCTTTCGGGATCGGCACCTTCGTTGTCGGCTGCCACATCAATTTCGACAACCGGCTTGTCTTTGATGGCTGAGAAATCAAGCAGGCCACCGACGATTTCGACCTTGATGTCGCGGGCATCTGTGGCAATCCCGTTTTCATCGGTCACGACGACCGAAAACTTGCCCTCGGCGGTTGAGCCATCGTGGGTAAAGCTGACGGCGCCGCTTTCCAGTTCTTCTTGGGTAAAGCTGGTGACGGCTGTGTCGGGGGCCGCTGTCTTGACCAGCTTGCCGCCCATTTTGGATGCGTCGCCAATGACGGTGTAGGTCAGTTTGTCATCGCCGCTGTCGTCATCCTCGGCGTTGATATCGGCCTTGGTGATCGGTGCGGTCAGACCCTTTGTCAGGGACAGGGTGAAGTCGCCGGTCAGGGCAGGGGCACTGGTACGCTCGATCTCGCGGGCGAGTTCCTTGTCGCCTGGGACGCTCATTTTCAGGAGCTTGATCAGCTTCTGGCGGGCCGCTGGGATGATGTTTTCAAAGGTGTAGTCGCGCACACCAAAGACCGAAGTATTCACCCAAGGATAGTAGGCCGCGCCGAAATCAAGCTGGTTGATGCCGATATCGCTGCGGAATGCCTCGACGGGTTTGCCAAGGGGGCCGTCCTGTTCGAGGTGACCGGCAAAGATATCAAGGATGGCAAAGCGGTTGCGCATCTCAAGGCCGCAGTGCGCCAACATCTTTTGCTGAACCGATACGCAATCCTGACGCGACAGACGGGTCGCCTCGGGGATGACGACCATCGTCGGCTCGGATTCTTTCTTGAGCGCGTCAATGGCGGCCTTCATCTTGTTGGCGTCGATGACGTTGTCTTCCTGGGCACCTGTGTCGGAGCCTTCGACGTCGACGGTGTATTCACCAATCGAAACGATAAAGCAGGGGCCGCCGCCGTTTTCGAAAAACAGCTTCATCGCACCATAGAGCGCGAAGGCGGGGGTCACTTGCTTGAGTTCGTGTTTGACCATGCCAAGCGGGCCTTTGGTCGTGAAGATCGCGCGCGGCAGCGGATCAACCTTGCCGACGCCTTCGGCGGATAAAGGCAGCGGGCCTTCGGGGGCTTTGACATCGACGATGTCGAACATCGGCTCTGGTGGGCCGCCGAAGAAGTTGACGAATTCACCCATTGAGGTGATCCGCTTTGGCGTCATATCAAGCGATACGTTGCCGTTCAGCGCCTTTTGCGTGTAGCCGATAAATGCTGGCACCGCTGTGGCCACTTGCACCACCGAATTCGGAAATGCGCTTTTTTCGACGATGTAAACGCCGGGGGTCTTCATGACCATGGGAAATTCTCCTTTACCATAGGCTGACGAAAATGTCGGATTGAAGTGAAGCTGCGGCGGCCATATCCGGGGCCGGACGCAAGTTGATACCAGCCACGGGCAGGACCGGGATCAGGGTAATTGGGTCAAAAGGTGGATCTTGTGTCTCTTCCAAGGCGAAACGCATCGCAGACCGATAGCGCAGCGCAATCGGCGCGGTTGATCGCAGAACACGCGCGGGGGTGCCATCAGGCAACGCGGTTTCACCGAGGTCTTCGAAAGCGACGGCTTTGGCGGCATCGACAATCTGCAGCGGCCCGACGGCGCGTTTTCCGGTGATGTGATACGCCCAGAGAGCAGCAGGTGCGTCGCAGCGCAGGGTCACGCGGCGCAGACCTGTGGCCGGGATTGCAAGGTCAATGCGCATCAACGGATCACCCGGCATCCGCCTGTCGGCAACCGGCGCGGCATATGCCGTGACTATACCGTCGACATCATCAGTGTCTGCGGTCAGATCAATCCGGGGCAGGGAGGCCCAATCAAAGCCCGCGGTCAGTGCGGCGATATTTGGATCATTGGCAATCACGTCAAACGACACGATCACGGGATCGGTCAGTTTTGCCGTTTCAGCGACGATATCAAGGCTGGCCGCGCCGGGTTTCGCCAGCAGGTCAAGCCGGGAAAACCCGCGCGGATCATGCGGCACGATGCGCAAAGGGGGTGTTTCGTTGCCCCAAAACGCATGGAAAATCTTGAGAGATAGCGCGACGTGATAGCTCATCTGCCCCTCCCACGGTCGGGATTGGCAGAGGCGCTTGGCTTGCGAATGGTTGGAATGATCGACTTGATCGCACCGGACACAAGGCTGACGGATCGGATTTTGAACATGACCGAAGGCACATAGCGGCCACCGAAATTGCCCCACATCTGACCCATTTCTTCGGGCTTGAGGTTGCTGATCTCAAACGAGAGCTGCTGAATGCCGTTGGGCATCTCGGGGGTGTTTTGCGGCGTCAGAACAGGGAACGTCTGGAAATACATCAAGGCTGCGGACAGCATCTTGAGGCCCTCGGCATAGATGTTGGCATCATATGACGCCGCCAGCATTGCGTAGATATCCAAATGCACCGGATCTTGTTCGCCCGATAGCCCGCCAAAGGCACCGCCGCGCGCGTGCCCGCGTCTGGGCACGGTATCTTCGGTGATATTGGTAATGAAAAATGCAAGACGGTTGCGGGCCGCATCTGCAGGCTTGCCTTCGGCATCGGTCAACGGCGACAAAACGACAATATCTTCAGGTACGGAGAACTGCCCACCCAAAAAACCATTTAATCGGTCTACAGTCACTGTCATTGCCTGGTCGATCAAAGCGACCACGCATTCAAGCCAGCGGACCTGCGATTAAGGCCATGTAAGTTGACGGTGTGAGCGGACAACGTCCCCCCCCTTTGATGGGCCGAATAATATGGCGGCTTGCGACACAACGCATCCATGGACAGCAAAAGTTACACTCGGAAAAATGGTTGTCCCAGCGTCACCCAAACACAATTCCAAACCGCTTTGCAAGCATTGTGTTGGTGTCAAACCGCACAGACAAACGCCAACGGCGATGGCGATTGCGTGCCTATATCGGCAGAAGGCAGCGCATCGCCTTAAAAATATGTTGAAAGTTATCTGTATCTATGAAGATCGGAAATATTGTGCTGCGGCTAAATTATTTTTGATGAGGCGACGCGCTATAAAATGCGGCACCGCACTCGGGAGAAATGCGGTGCCGCGACGATAATCGTGCTTGTCCGACGGGACCGGAACAAACACGCGTCAGGGTTGCCGACGCCACAGGGCAAACCCAGGGCGCCAGCGTCCGGTTGCCCGGCACAGATCACAGAGCCTTGAAATCGCAAGGGGTCTGACCCGCTGTTCCCAGGCCTAAGGCCACCACTCACGGAACACCGCCACTGTGGCAAGTTACGTAGCGTTAAGAAAGTCAGGGAAACCTGACCCTGCGCTGGGTTGTGATCTGTGCCCTTGGGGCAAACGCGACAAGCCGGCGTCAGGCTTCGGCGTCGATGATAAACATCTGGTTGTAGAACGCGGCCTTGAGCACGGCCTGTGCGGTGGTTTCCACATCCAGCGCATCACGCGCCAGACGCAGATGTTTTTCCACCGTCGCGGGCGTCAATCCCAACAAGACTGCAATATCCTGCGTCGTCTTGCCGTCACCGACCCATTGCAGCACCTCGCGCTGGCGTTTGGTCAGGTGCCGTTCGCCAGAATAGGGCAGGGTCAGCAGTTTGAGGTGCATGACGTTGTTCATCACGATAATCGCATCACCGTGGCGCGCCCAGGTCTGTTCGACGGCATCCTGGCTGATGCCGGGCCGTGCGGTCAGCGCGATTGCGCCTTTGGTACGTTCCGAAATGGAACGGAAACTGATGGTATAGCCAGCCGTGACGTCCATGCGTCGGTTGAATTCCATCACGCGCTGTTCACTGGCGGTGAGGTTATCAATCCGGCTCATGTCCATCATCCAGCGCCAGCTGCAGGCGCCATTGTTGGCCAAGGCCCATTTCAACATCGGCGCGTGGTAATACAGGCCTTCGTCGAAGAAGGCCTTCATGTATTCCGGGCTTTGCGTCGATAGCAGGACCCAATCCTGTGGGTCGCCCAGCGAACTGGAGGTGCGATAGCGGGTAAAACCATACATCAGCCGGTCAAAGCCGTATGCGACCATCTGGGTGGTGTGGATGTTCCACAACTCCTCGACGGTGCGGGCGTTTGTCAGTTTTTCAAGCTGCTGCACGAAATCGGTCATTCCGCGTCGCCCAGATAGGAAACAAGTGCATCCATCGCCAAAGGATACCCCGCAGCGCCAAAGCCGCAAATCTGGCCAATGGCCACAGGCGCGATATAGGATTTGTGGCGAAACGCCTCGCGGGCGTGGATGTTTGACAGGTGCAGTTCGATCACCGGCAGCATGATCGACGATATCGCATCCATCAGCGCGACCGAGGTATGCGTATAGGCGCCGGCGTTCAGGATCACACCGGCATGGGTGCCGCGCGCCGCGTGCAGCGCATCCACCAGTTCGCCTTCATGATTGCTTTGCCGAAATACCATGCTGATACCAAGCTGTGCCGCCTTTGCGCTGCACATGTCTTGGATGTCTTGCAGCGTCGTGGGGCCATAGACCTCTGGTTGGCGTGTGCCAAGCAGGTTCAGATTAGGGCCGTTCAGGATCAAGATCGAGCGTGTCATGCGTATCCTCTAGCATCTCTGAGTTGTTCGGCAAAACAGATTTTGCGCAAAATATGACTTGTTAGTTACGCTGTCCTTGAACCATGTCATTTGGTATCAGACAACGGATAATCTAAAAAGTGTGCATATGACCAATAACACCCCGTACACCCGGCTACCGCGATCAAGCTACTGGCAGACGTCCGTCGCACGCGCGGCAACATCGCAAGCGACATTGGCGGATTTATGGACGCCGGCCTATGAAATTACGCGCGATGAAAAGATCCTGACCGTTGGATCGTGCTTTGCCCAACACATCGGGCGCGCGCTGAGCGCTGCGGGGTTTGCATGGCACAATGCAGAACCAGCGCCATTCGGGTTAAGTGCGGCGCTGCAAAAGGAATTCCACTTTGGAGTGTTTTCGTTCCGCGTGGGCAATATCTATACGCCCGACGTCTTGAAATCATGGCTGACCTGGGCATTGGACCCCGCAGCGCAGGACCGTGAAATATGGGCGGAGGAGGGGGTGTTTTACGACCCGCTGCGCCCGCAGATCGAACCCGGCGGCTTTGAAACCGAACAAGAGTTATGCGATGCGCGCGATGCCACCTTTGCTGCGATCCGCAATGGTGTCAAAGACGCGTCTGTCTTTGTCTTTACGCTTGGGCTGACCGAATGCTGGTATAATCGCGCCAGCGGTCTGGTCTATTCGAGTTGTCCGGGCACGATCGCGGGCAGCTTTGCGTCTGAGGATCATGGTTTTCGCAACCTTGGGTATCCCGACGTGATGGAACTGCTGCACGACGTGCGGACATTGTTGCGGCGGATCAATCCCGATATCCGGATGCTGCTGACCGTATCGCCCGTGCCGCTTGCTGCGACGGCTGTGCCGCGCACCCATGTTTTGACGTCGACGGTTGGATCGTCGATCCTGCGGGCCGCTGCCGGTGCGTTCTGCGATCTTCACGATGACGTCGATTATTTCCCGTCATACGAGTTGGTGACACATCCGGGTTTGTCCCGCGACATGTTTGCGCCTGATCGGCGATCTGTCCGACCTGATGCCGTCAACTATGTTATGCAGCACTTTTTTGACGGGCTTGGGGTCGGCGCAGATCAGACGGGTGGCACCGATCACACTGGTCCGAGCGCAACCGAGCAAGCCGTCGCTGCCGCGCTGGCGCAGGACGACATCATTTGCGAAGAAATGGAATTGGAGCAGTTCAATGCTGGCACATCTGCGTGCAGCACATGAATAAATTCGGAATGTTAACGTACTATCAGTGCGTTACATCACGAAGTGCTCAAATGTAGTTAGGTATTTATATTACATAATACTGATTATGCGTCTTATTGATGCCGATCCAAACCCATGGTCTTCGGACACATCCCCTGAATCTTTGTTGTCGTGTGCGGCACATGAAAAACGGCCCGTCGGGTATGTCCCGCGGGCCGTTCGTTTGTAACGGTGCCGTTGTACAGTGCTTAGGCGTTCAGCTTGGCGACTTCTGCGGCAAAGTCTTCTTCGACTTTTTCGATGCCTTCGCCGACTTCCAGACGTGCGTAGCCTGTGATCTCAACGCCAGCTTCTTTTGCGGCGTCCGCAACGGTCATATCCGGGTTCACGACGAACTGCTGGTTCAGCAGCGTCACTTCGGCCATGTATTTTTTCATACGGCCAACGATCATCTTTTCGATCACGGCTTCAGGCTTGCCAGACTCGCGGGCGATGTCCATCTGGACCTGCTTTTCCTTCTCGACCACGGCCGGGTCAAGATCGGCCTCTGACAGCGATGCGGGGTTCGCAGCGGCGATATGCATCGCGACCTGACGACCGAATGCCTCGTTGTCGCCGGTCATTGCAACCAGCACGCCGATGTTGCCCATGCCGGGTGCAGCAGCGTTGTGGACATAGTTGACCACGTTGTCACCTTCCAGCACGGCCATACGGCGCACGGACATGTTTTCACCGATCACCGCGACGGCGTCGACGACTGTCTGCTCGACGGTTTTGCCGCCCATGTCAGCCGCTTTGAGTGCATCAATGTCCGATACGCCCAACGCCGCTTCGGCGATCCCGGAAACCATTTTCTGGAAGTCAGCGTTCTTGCTGACAAAGTCGGTTTCAGAGTTCACTTCGACAGCGATCCCTTTGCCATCGCGAACAGCGACAGCCACAAGACCTTCTGCAGCCGTGCGGCCAGATTTCTTGGCGGCTTTCGCCAGACCTTTGGTGCGCAGCCAGTCAACAGCGGCTTGCATATCGCCATCTGTTTCCGTCAGCGCCTTCTTGGCGTCCATCATGCCTGCGCCCGTGCTGTCGCGCAGATCTTTCACCATTGCAGCGGTGATTGCCATGTTACTTCTCCTTAGCGGATTTGAATGTCTGCGGGCGGGAACATAGGCCCCCTGCCCGACTATTTTGTGACGCTTAAGACGAGGCTGCGGCTGCAGCTTCTTCGGCGACGTATTCTTCGGCGAGGTTTTCCATCGCGCCCATGTCAACGCCAGCGGCGCCCAATTGAGCCTGCATACCGTCAAGGGCTGCACGTGCAGCCAGATCGGTATAAAGTGCGATGGCGCGTGCCGCGTCGTCGTTGCCCGGGATGACATAGTCAACGCCGGCAGGCGAACAGTTGGTATCAACAACGGCAACAACAGGAATACCCAGTTTGCGGGCTTCTGCGATGGCCAAATCTTCCTTGTTGACGTCAATGATAAAGATCAGGTCAGGCACGCCGCCCATTTCGCGGATACCGCCAAGGGATGCCTGCAGTTTGCCCTGCTCACGCTCCATGCCAAGACGCTCTTTCTTGGTCAGGCCGGCAAAGCCATTTGCGGAGGCTTCGTCGATTTGCTTGAGCCGATTGATCGACAGCGAAACAGTCTGCCAGTTGGTCAGCGTGCCACCGAGCCAGCGGTGGTTCATGTAGAACTGTGCGGATTTCTCGGCGGCGTCCATGATCGGCTTTTGCGCCTGACGCTTGGTGCCGACGAACAAGATGCGGCCGCCTTTGGCGACGGTGTCACGGATGACTTGCAGCGCCTGATCCAACATTGGAACGGTCTGTGTCAGGTCCATGATGTGGATGCCGTTGCGCGAACCGTAGATGTATTGACCCATCTTGGGGTTCCAGCGGGCGGTCTGGTGACCAAAGTGTACGCCTGCCTCAAGCAGCTGGCGCATGGAGAACTCGGGAAGAGCCATGTCGTTTTCCTTTTCCGGTTTCAGCCTCAGCGGGGGATTAGGCATTTGCCCAACCGGTGGATCGTTTGGGATTTCTCCCCAGCCGACCCGCCCCCGCCTGCGGGATTAAGTGACTGCCCATTAGATGCTATCGCGCCAAAGCGCAAGCGTGGATCTGTCCGATGGGCGTCAAACCGGGTGATTTTATACTGTTACGTTGGTGATGATAGATGGCAAACGAGACAGACTTACCCAATATCGAAGGATACGCATTCATGAAATCGCACCTACTGACGGCAACGGCCATAATGCTTTTGACAGCGGGTCTTGCTGCGGCACAGCCGGTTGAAACCATCATCGTGACATCAGCGGCAGACAGCGGCCCCGGCAGCCTGCGCGCGGCATTGGCAACGGCGGCCGTGTCAGAAACACCCAGCCAGATATTGCTGGCCGCCGGCACCCCTGTTGCGATCGAAACCACTCTCAGCTACGAAGGCAGCGCCTCGCTTTCCATTGTCGGCACCGGCCAGATGATCATGACAGGCAACAATGTGACATTGATAGCGGTGCCCAACGGCGCGGATTTGACGCTGACCGGCCTGACGTTGGTTGGGCCCGGCGGCTTTGACATCAACAACCGGGGCGATCTGGATGGTCCGGCGGGCAAAGGTTTGTTTATCGGTGTCCCTATCGACGCAATCGGCCCCATCCATCTGAACCTGACCGATGTGACCGTCAAAAATGTGGCGGGGCATGGTGTGCACATCTCGGATTGTTCGCTTGCTGATGCCTGTGGCGGCGGTGCGGGTGGTGGTGGCGATGGGTCGCCTGCGTCGCTTGTGATCAATGCGACAAACCTGACTATTGATGGCGTTGGCTATGGTCGTTTTGATGCCGACGGATTGCGCGCTGATGAACGCGGCCCCGGCAGCATCACGTTCACCGCCATCGGATCGACGTTCCATGGTGTCGGCGCGGATGGCGTCGAGTTGGATGAAGGTGACGCGGGCGATATCACGGTGCTGGTCGTCGACTCTGTCTTCTCGGCCAATGGCAATTATTGCGATCCGTCGGTCCTGGGGGCGTTCCTGCCGGATCAGGCAGAGGCCGCGTTTGATGATGGCACAACAGCCGCCGATGCCATCCCCGGCCCCATCACAGATGCGCCTGACAACGCATGTATTGAACGTGAAGTCGATTTTTATGACAGCGGTTTTGTCGCGGAATATGCCTTTGGTCTGGATCTGGATGACGGGATTGATCTGGACGAAGCTGGTGACGGATCATTGATCGCGACCATGCTGGGTGCGCGCGTCGCGGGCAATCTGGATGAAGGTATCGACTTTGACGAGGAAGGTGCGGGCGATATTCATGTGTCGTTCGTGGCGACATCGGCAGAAGAAAACACCGACGACGGCTTTAAGATGTCCGAGTACGGTGCGGGCGATGTGACTGGGATTATCGACCATTCCGGTGCGCGCGCTAACGGCGGCAAGGGTATGGTCTTTGAAGAGGAAGATGCCGGAGATGTAGCCGTGACGATCACCAACGTCACAACCGCCAACAACGATGACAGCGACGACACCGGGGTCGAGGTGGTGCAGGACGATGACGGGGTTGGCACGCTGACGGTCGTCAGTTCTGACATTGCCGACGGTTTTGATGTCGAAGGCGTGACGGTTCAGTAGGTCACTGGATCAGGCAAAATGGGTTCGATGCGACCGCGCATCGAACCCAGAGCGTTACAAAAACACCCTTTCAACAAACCAATAGGTCCCGACAAGGGCAATCGCCGAGGACGCGGGGATTGCGACGATCCGTCGGAACGCCTCTTGCTGGTCGCGAAACAGGATCGACGCCGTGCACAGGGCGAACACCGCAGCCAGCGGCCCGGCAAAAAGCCAGACCGGTGTGTCCAACACGAACGCCAGTTGCGCCGGGTCCACCGCGATCAGCACGACCGCCCCAACCAGCAAGGCCGCATACAAGCCCAGCCCCTGCCCCGCTTCGTTGCGGCCACGGTCCACCCGGACCGCCTGCCAGACGCATAGAAACATCACGGTGATCACCGCAAGCTGGCCAATTTCGACACCCACGTTGAAACCGATCAAAGCCGGGATAAATGAACCTTCGGGCAGCCCGAATTCCCCAAGGACCGACGCAAAGCCAAGGCCATGCAACAGACCAAAGCCGAAGACCACGAACGGTCGTGATCGGCTCAGGCCTTTCATGTAGATATTTTCGACGGCGACAAACACGATCGAGGCGGCGATCAGCGGCTCTACGATGGTGCCGGGGATTGATACGTATCCCAAAGCGGCCAGTGCCAGCGTGATCGTATGCGCCAAAGTGAACAGGGACACTTGCGTCAAAAGCGGGCGCAACCGTGTTGACAGAAAGAAAAGGCCCAGCACGAACAAAATATGGTCAAGGCCCTTGGGCACGATGTGATCGAACCCAACCGGAATGTAGCGCAGAAATGATTGCCAGCTTGTCGCCTGATCCCCACCCGCAAGTTGAATGGGATCGCTAAGAGCGCCCGCTTCGAGGTAGCCATCATAGGGCGCATCGACCCCCATCTGGCGGATCACCAAGACCCCGAATGCGGGTGCCCAGCCGACCAGTACCGTGCTGGCCGCGTCGGGCAAGGCCGCGCTGAAGCGGATGGTTGATGCGCGCACCAATTCGGGGTTTCCGACGGGTCCGACACTGACGGCGTCCAGTGTGGGAACCAAGGTGGTGCCATCTGCCGTCAATGTGATCCCGGCGGCCATCCTAGGCCAGAAGGCGCGAAACCGGTCTTCCAGTGCTGCAGCGTCAAGTCCCCGCAGCTGGTCATAGGTGGACGCCTGTGGCGCCGCGTTGGTGTCGGCGGTTTCGGTCAGATTGATCCCTGCAACAAAGCTTTCGAGATTGGCCCTGATTTCAAAGACAATGCGGCCATTCTCCTGGGTCATGTCGGCAATTGACGGCAGTACCTCGTGGGCGGTGGCGGTTGACAGGGTTGTGATCCAAATCAGAACAAAGCTTGACAATATCCTGATGAAGGACACCTTTGCCGAAATCAAAGAGGATAAAATCATGCGCATACTGTCTCTCATTCTTAGTCTTGTTGCGGCACCGGTTGCGGCGCACGAGTTTTGGCTTGAGCCCGTGGCCTATCAGGTCGCGGCGGACGGTAGCCTTGAGGCCGATATTGTCAATGGTCAGAACTTTACAGGGTCAAAATTAGCCTATCTGCCACAACGGTTTGCGAATTTTGTGCTATTTGCCGATGACGCGGCCGCACGCGTGCAAGGGCGTCCGGGCGACATGCCCGCGCTGCAGCAGGCACCGGTCGGCGAAGGGCTGAATATTGCCGCCTATCAAGCCAAGAATGCCACTGTGAGCTATGAAAACTGGGAAAAATTTCAAAACTTTGTGGACCACAAGGACTTTGGCGATGTCCTGACCCGGCACAGGGAGCGCGGGCTGCCGGAAGATGGGTTTTCGGAGGTGTATTCGCGGTATTCCAAGACCTTGTTTGGGGTCGGCAACAGCATTGGTGCCGACCGTCGCGTCGGTCTGGAGACCGAGATCGTGGCGCTGACCAACCCATATACCGACGATCTTTCAGATGGCATGCGGGTCCAACTGTTCTATCGTGAAAATGTCCGCGCCGACACACAGGTCGAAGTGTTCCAGAAAGCTGCGGATGGAAATGTAACGGTGGAATTATACCGCACTGACGCGCAGGGCATTGCCAGCATTCCGGTGCAACCCGGTTATAGCTACATGGTGGATGCCGTCGTTTTGCGTGAACCGAATGATGCGCTTGCCGAACTTACCGGGTCCTATTGGGAAACGCTATGGGCGAACCTGACGTTCGCGGTACCTGAGTAACGCTTGCCCTTGGCGCGCGGTTTGGCCACAAGGCAGCGATGAGCAAGACACCGGATATCCTTTGTATCGGGTCCGTCCTTTGGGATGTGATCGGGCGCGCCGCCTCGCATATGCGGGTCGGTTCTGATGTGCCGGGGCGCATTACCCGCCTGCCCGGCGGCGTGGCGATGAATATTGCCATGACGCTGCGCCGCTTTGGCATGACCCCGGCCCTGTTGACCACCATCGGGCGGGACGCAGAAGGCGATGAACTGATCGCCGAGGCGCGCCGGATGGGGTTGATCTGCGACCATATCTATCGCTCCGAAGACCTGCCCACGGATGTTTATATGGCGATCGAAGGGGCAAATGGTCTGGTCGCCGCCATCGCCGATGCACATTCGCTTGAGGCCGCCGGTAACAAGATCCTGCGCCCCTTGTCCAATGGCGCGCTTGGCACGGCAGACACGCCGTTTGCGGGGCCTGTCGCGCTTGATGGGAACCTGACCGTCGATCTGCTGCAGGATATCGCCCATTCCCCCATGTTCCGGGCCGCCGATTTGCGCGTCGCACCCGCATCGCCGGGCAAGGCAGAGCGGCTGTTGGCGTTGCTTGGGCACCCGTCGGCCACGCTTTATGTCAACCTCGAAGAGGCCGGTCTGCTGTGTCAGACGGTATTTGTCGGCTCTCAGGTTGCCGCTGCGGCCCTGATCGAGCGCGGTGCGCACCGTGTGCTGGTCACCGATGGCGGCAACACGGCATCCGAGGGCACCGCAGGCGACATCATCACCCAAACACCGCCCGCTGTGATGGTGACCCGTGTCACCGGTGCAGGCGATACGTTCATGGCAGCCCATATCGCGTCCGAGGCCCAAGGCATCAACCGTGCCGCCGCCCTGACCCGCGCGTTGCATGCTGCAGCCACCTATGTGTCCGGAGAAACGCCACTATGATCCCCATTACCTACAGCGCCGAAGTCGCCAAAGCCCGCGACAGCGGCGCGGCTATTGTTGCGCTGGAAAGCACAATCATCACCCACGGAATGCCTTTTCCGCATAATGTGGAAACGGCGCGACTGGTGGAATCCGACGTGCGCGAAAGCGGCGCAACCCCTGCGACGGTCGCTGTGCTGCATGGCGTGCTGCATGTGGGGCTTGAGGCCGATGAACTTGACGCGCTGGGGCAAGCGCAAAACGTGGCCAAGCTGTCGCGCGCTGATATTGCCGCATGTATCGCGACTGCGGGCACCGGGGCCACAACCGTTGCGGCCACGATGATTGCCGCACATCTTGCGGGCATCCACGTCTTTGCCACGGGGGGGATTGGCGGTGTGCATCGCGGGGCCGAAAACACATTCGATATCTCTGCGGACCTGCATGAATTGGCGCAAACGCCTGTGACGGTCGTGGCCGCCGGTGCCAAGGCCATTCTGGATCTGTCCAAGACGTTTGAGGTGCTTGAAACGCTGGGTGTTCCGGTCATCGCCTATGGTCAGGATATGCTGCCCGCGTTTTGGTCCGCCGTTTCAGACATGCGCGCCCCGCTGCGGATGGACAGTGCCGCCGATATTGCGCGCGCGCAGCAGACAAGGACGGCCATGGGGTTGAAAGGTGGGCAGTTGATTGCCAATCCGATCCCAAGAGACGCCGAAATCCCCGCAGGCATATTGGCGCCAATCATTGCGCAGGCGCTGGCCGAGGCAGAGACCCGGAACATAAACGCCAAAGCGGTGACGCCGTTTCTGCTGGGGCGGATTTTTGAGCTGACCGAGGGGCGGTCGTTGCAGGCCAACATCGCCCTTGTGCGCAACAATGCGCGCCTTGCTGCACAAATTGCCATCGCTATGGTCAAATAACGCAATCAATCGCTCCCGCTGCTTGCCGCTGGACCCGGCAGTGCCTAGTTGTCGACCAGTATGTTTCGTTGGATGCAAAAATGATTGACCCTGACCATGACGATAACAAACGTCGCGGCCGCCCCGGCATAATCGCGCGGCTGCGCAGTAACTTTTTGGCCGGATTGATTATCGTCGCGCCCATTGGCCTGACGTTCTGGCTGATCTGGACGGTCGTGGGCTGGATTGACAGTTGGGTCTGGCCGTTCGTGCCGCAAGCGTACCAACCCGAAGAATTGATAAACCACCTGTTGGGCCGCGCGCCCGACGATGAAATCCAGGTCAATGTCCGTGGGATCGGTGTTGTTATCTTTTTGCTGTTTACCATGCTGGTCGGATGGATTGGCAAGGGGCTGATCGGGCGGTCATTTCTGGGTATCGGCGAACGCATGGTGGACCGGATGCCCGTTGTGCGGTCTATCTACAATGCGGCCAAGCAAATCGCAGAAACCGTCTTTTCACAACGCGATACGTCGTTCGACAAGGCGTGTCTGGTGGAATATCCGCGCAAAGGTATCTGGGCCATCGCCTTTGTTTCGACCAACGCCAAGGGTGAAATTGATGCCAAGCTATCAAACGGCGATCCCGTCGTGACGGTGTTTTTGCCCACAACGCCGAACCCGACATCGGGGTTCTTGCTGTTCTTGCCGTTGAGCGACGTCATGATTCTGGATATGTCCGTCGAGGACGCCGCCAAGCTGGTGATTTCAGCAGGGCTTGTCTATCCCAATGACAAGGCGGCTGCGGCCTTGGCGCAAGCCACCGAATAGGTGCTGATCGCGCCCGCACTGACCGGATTTGCGACCGGGTTTTCGTTGATCCTTGCCATCGGAGCGCAAAATGCATTCGTCTTGCGACAGGGGTTGGCGCGGGCACGTGTATTTTGGCTGTGCCTGCTTTGTGCGGTGTCCGATGCCCTGCTGATCACGGCAGGCGTGTTCGGTTTCGGGGCGATTGTCACGGTTTATCCGATGTTGCCGCAGATCATGGCTTGGAGCGGCGCGGCGTTTTTGATCGTCTATGGCGCATTGCGGCTTTGGGCTGCGTGGCAGGGCACCTACGCGTTGCAGATTGCGGGCAAATCAGCCGGTCTTTGGGCGACGCTTGGCACGGCTGCGGCGTTCACGTGGCTTAATCCGCATGTTTATCTTGATACGTTGGGGCTGGTGGGGGCGGTTTCAACGCAATACATTGAGATTGCGGCGAAAACCGCCTTTGGGATCGGTGCGGTCAGCGCATCGTTCGTGTTCTTTTTCGGTCTTGGCTACGGCGCGCGATTTCTGGCACCGGTCATGCAGTCAGCACGGGCGTGGCGCATGCTGGATCTGCTCATCGGGCTGGTGATGTGGGCGCTGGCCGCCAAGCTGCTTAGCTGAACATCTCGGACATATTAACCGTGCTGCGTTCGTTCAGATCGGCCTTGTGCTGTGACAGGAAAATGTCCGCCGCCGCCTCTCCCGCCTCTTTCAGGCGGGCAAGGATGATCGGCGTGGGTATCGTCTTGGTCGCGACATTCAGTTCATTCATCAAACCATCATCGGCAATCATATGAACCAGCACGTCCTTCATTCTGCCTTTTGGAACAGTGCCATCGTGCAGCAGCCGGTTCACGAAATCAATCGCACGCAGTTCGCGCAACAGCGAGCTGTTAAAGCTGATCTCGTTGATCCGGTTTTGGATCGACTGGCTGTCCGTGGGCAGATTTTTCCGGCGCAGCGGGTTGATGTTCACGATTAGAATATCGTCGGGCAAGTCACTGGCAAATAACGGGAAAAGCGCTGGGTTTCCAGTATAGCCACCGTCCCAGAACGCCTCTGACTTGCCGGTCTGGGGATCGGTAAATTCCACCGCCTGAAACATGCTGGGCAAACAGGCCGAGGCCATGATCACCTCTGGCATTATTTCGTGCCCGGTGAACACGCGGATTTTTCCGGACCGGACGTTGGTGGCACAGATGTGCAGCGCCGGCCCGTCTGACGCGCAAACCGCGTCATAGTGGAATTTGGCAACAATCTGTTCCAGCGGGTTTCGCAGCGTCGGGCCATATATGTAGGGCGAAAACATCCGCGAGGTCATGTCAATCGCGGCATAGGCCGGCGAATATTCGATCGCTTTGGCCCACAGGTGGGCGCTGGGCGTCAAGGACGACACCCATTGCGTAAAGCGCGGGTCGGTGATGGCCCCGACCTGTTCCCAAAGCCATTCGAGATTTTCAATCGCACCTTCGCGACCGCCTGCGATCCAGCCGGATTTCAACGCAGCCGCATTCAATGCCCCAGCCGAAATCCCTGAAATTGCAGCGATTTCGATGTCATCTTCACGCAAGATGCGGCAGAGTGCACCCCAAGTGAATGCCCCATGTGCACCGCCGCCTTGCAGCGCAAGGTTGATCCGCTTCACAGGGCTGTCCAGCCACCATCGACGCTAATCGTCGTCCCGGTGATCTGTGCCGCCGCATGTGAACACAAAAACACCGCCGTGCCACCGAGCTGTTCGACGGTTGCAAATTCCTTGGAGGGTTGCCGCTGCAGCATGACGTTCTTGATCACATCATCGCGCGACATATCGTATTCTTTCATCGTATCGGGGATCTGTGCCTCGACCAGCGGGGTAAGGACGTAGCCGGGACAGATTGCGTTGCAGGTAATGGGGTCCTGTGCTGTCTCAAGACCGATGGTCTTGGTCAGGCCGACGATACCGTGTTTCGCCGCAACATAGGCCGATTTATACGGTGACGCGGTCAGACCGTGTGCCGATGCGATGTTGATGATTCTGCCCCAGCCCTTTTCACGCATGCCCGTCACGGCGGCAGCGGTCGTGTGAAACGCCGATGTCAGGTTGATCGCGATGATCGCGTCCCACTTGTCGGTCGGGAAATCCTGAATGGGTGCAACATGCTGAATACCTGCATTGTTGATCAATATATCGCAGCCACCGGCTGCGGCGATCAGGCGGCGGCAGTCATCGCCCTTGGACATGTCGGCCTGCACATATTTCGCGGCGACGCCGGTCACTTTGGCGATTTCAGCGGCCAGCGCGTGATCTTCGGGGGTGTCGGTAAATGAATTCAGGACAATATTTGCGCCAGCCTTGGCCAACTCACGGGCCACACCCAATCCGATACCGGAATTTGATCCAGTGATGACGGCGGTTTTTCCTGCAAGAGACATAGTATGGGCTCCAATATATTGCGTTGCGACTCACCATATATGCTGCACCTGCAAAAGCCACCCACACCCACCGATTGCCCATAAAAAAACGCCCGCACAAGGCGGGCGTAAAGTTATTGAGTCAGGTTTCATACAGGCAAGAAACCTATCGAGCAGTGACTTCTTTATAAGCAATCCCTTGCCCGCATCCAAGCTAAAAGTTTGAAAAGGTTGAGAAGCATCTTTAAGGTCGTCGTTAACAATGAAACGAAACCAAGAGGCAGACCCAAAATGACGGCACAATATGGCGCATCAGCGAGGCGGTTTGCCGCAGCAGTTGCATTGATCACGGCAGGCAGTTTCGTAGCAGCCGAACCCCAGCATGGCATAGCTATGTATGGCGACCCTGCCCTGCCACCGGATTTTGTGTCTTTGCCCTATGTTAATGCGGAGGCCCCAAAAGGCGGTCGCATCGCGACGGCTGAGGTCGGCAGCTTTGACAGCCTGAACCCATTCGTGCGCAAAGGATCGGTGCCCTGGCAGCTACGGTTTTTCCTCGGAGAGAGCTTTATGGGGCGCTCGCTTGATGAACCATTCACGCTCTACGGTGTTTTGGCCGAATCGATTGAGACAGGACCGAATCGCGAATGGGTAGAGTTCACGCTGCGCGCGGGGGCCAAATTCTCGGATGGGTCCCCTGTGACCGTCGCAGATGTGATGTGGTCTTATGAAACGCTCGGCACGGTTGGGCACCCCCGATATCAAGGATTCTGGGCCAAGGTCGCAAGCATGGAACAAACCGGTGATCGGTCCGTGCGCTTTACCTTTAATATTGAGGACCGCGAGCTTGCATTGCTGGCCGGTCTGCGCCCAATCTTGAAAAAGGCGCAATGGGATGGCGTTGTCTTTGAAGATAGCACGGTCGAAATAGTGCCCATCACATCCGCGCCCTATGTCATTGATGATTTCGAGGCCGGGCGATTTGTGTCGCTGCGCCGCAATCCCGATTATTGGGGCGATGACATCCCCTTTCGGGTCGGCACCAACAACATCGACGAAGTGCGTCTGGAGTTTTTTGGCGATGAGACCGCCGCGTTCGAGGCGTTCAAGGTCGGCGAAGTGAATTCCAACCGTGAATTCAACGTGGCGCGCTGGGAGAGCCAATACAATTTCCCGGCCGTGCAAGACGGTGATGTTGTCCTGTCCGTCGTGCCGCATGAACGCCCGTCCGGCATGACCGGATTTGTGATGAACACCCGCCGCGCGCAGTTTGCAGACTGGCGGGTCCGGGATGCGATGCTGCATGCGTTCAATTTCGCCTTTATCAACGAAGCGATGACAGGCTCTGCGCAACCACGTATCACGTCGTATTGGTCAAATTCGCCGCTTGCCATGTCGGACGGCCCCGCCGAGGGGCGGGTTGCGGAGTTTCTCGCGCCGTTTGTGGATGACCTGTTGCCGGGCGCGCTGGACGGATACGCCCTGCCCCAAGGCGACGGGACCGAGCGGAACCGCGCCGGCACCGCCGCCGCCCTTGCACAGATGGAAGCGGCGGGCTGGACCGTGCAAGACGGCGTGATGAAGAATGCGGCCGGCACGCCCTTTACCTTCGACATTCTGCTGCAAACCGGCAGTTCCGAAAATCAGTCGATCATTGACATGTTTACCCAGTCACTGTTGCGCATCGGTGTGACCCCGACAATCACGGTCGCCGACAGTGCCCAGTTCAAGGAACGGACAGACGGTCAAGATTTTGACATGACCTACTACCGGGTCGGTCTGTCGCTTTCGCCGGGAAATGAGCAGTACAACTACTTTGGCGCAGCATCGGCGGATCAACCGGGGGGGCGCAACCTGATGGGTGTCAAATCCCCCGCAGTGGACGCATTGATCGGGCGGTTGCTGACCTCGGAAAGTCAGGATGACTTTGTCGCAGCGGTGCATGCGCTGGACCGCGTGTTAACCACAGGGCGCTATGTCATCCCGATTTACCAATGGAATATCAGTCGCTTGGCGCATTCCAAAAGCCTGCATTTCCCAGACACTGTGCCGATCTTTGGTGACTGGCCGGGTTGGCAACCGGATGTGTGGTGGTACGCAGAATAACGTGTCCGGCCCCGCTGTCACCGTGGCGTTACATTTCATCCTTAGGCGAGGCCGAAACAAACGAAAGCTGTCATGAGCATCCCTGTTTTGTGCGCCGGTAACGCGGCCTGCCCTATCGCGCTTCAAACGGCCCTGAACCAGATCGGCACCTAGGCCATGCAAAAACTGCTCGCAGAAGGTCTGGGGACCGCGTTTTTGCTAATTGGTGTGGTCGGCTCTGGTATCATGGGCGCGGCTTTGGCCGACGGGAACACCGCCGTGGCCCTGCTGGCCAATGCTATCGCGACAGGTTGCATCCTTTATGTACTGATTACCACGCTTGGCCCGGTATCAGGCGCCCATTTCAACCCCGCAGTCACCCTCGCGTTCTTGATCCGACGCGACATCACCGTTGCCGACGCAATCGCCTATGTGATTGCGCAGATCATTGGCGCGATCATCGGAGTCTGGGCGGCACATATCATGTTCGACCTGCCAATTCTGCAGTTTTCAAACACCGACCGGACCGGGATATCGCAGTGGTTTTCGGAAATTATCGCCACGTTCGGCCTGCTTTTCGTGATTTTTGGCGGCATAAAGCACCGGGTCGATGCCGTTCCGCCGTTGGTCGCGCTGTATATTGCCGGCGCGTATTGGTTCACGTCATCCACCAGCTTTGCCAATCCTGCAGTCACCATCGCAAGAGCGTTAACCAATACCTTCGCAGGTATTAACCCCGCTCATGTGCCAATGTTCATAGCCATGCAAATTATTGCCGTTGGGATTGCGGCAGTCGTGCTGCCGCTGCTGTTTTCAAAAGACTAACCGCTTCTTCCGAGAAAAAATATCCCCGCCGGAGGCGCAGGTCAGTTCCGAGAAAGCGACGTCACCCAAAGGATCGTCGCATCGTCCGCACTGATCGACACGACGTTGTGGCCCATGGCGGCGTCATAATAGGCGCTATCGCCGCGCTTTAGATCGACGGGTTCATAAAATTCCGTGTAAAGCCGCACCTGACCGGTCAGCACATATAGAAATTCCTCGCCGTCGTGGCGAATCCAGCCGTCAAAATCATCCATGCTGCGCGCGCGGACACGGGCCCGGTATGGCAACATCTTCTTTTGGGTCAGGCTTTCTGCCAGCAGCGCATGTTCATAGGTGGTCGTGATTTTCGAGGCTTCCTCACCGTTTCGGGTGACGGCCATGCGCCCGTTGACCTGATCCGTGGACGGGGGCGTAAACAATTGCGGCACAGAAATTTCCAGGCCAATGGCCAACTTTTTCAGCGCGTCATAGGTCGGTGACATCTGGCCGTTTTCGATCTTCGACAACGTTGACCGCGCCAGACCAGCCTGCTGCGCGGCTTGCTCCAGCGTCCAGTCGCGGGCTTTGCGCAACGCGCGGACCCGCGCGCCAAGGTCCAAAGGCTCTGCAACGGTAGTGGTTCCATTTTCACGGGCAATGCGGATCAGCTTGTTGGGGTCAATATCGGACATATGCTTGTCATAAGCCGCAGCCCGGCATCTTGCAACTGCCCCGCCATGCCGTTAGCGATCAGTCATGCTGTCGCTGACAAATGCCAGCGGGTTCCCCCCCGCGCCGACGCCATTCAATATGGCCCGTCACGTGCTGACCCATGCCCAAAAGCTGGCGCGTAAGACGGCCCTGCAAATCGTGGGGCCGACGCCGGAAACCTTTACTTACGCGCAGATTGAAGAGGCCGTCTTGGGCACGGCGACGGGGCTGCGGCAACTGGGCCTGAAACCCCGTGATCACTTGTTGCTGCAACTGGGCAATACGCCCGAATTTCCAATCACCTATCTGGGGGCTATCGCGGGGGGCATCATCCCGGTTCCGGTTTCGTCGCAGCTGACCACGCCAGAAGTAGAAAACATTGTCGCGACAATCAAGCCTGCGCTGACCATCCGGGCCGCAGGATTGGCTGCAGCCCCCGGCCCGTTCCGCCCGGCGGAAAGCCTGCGCGCATTCTGGAACCTGCCACCCGCCGCCTATGACATGGGCGACCCGGAGCGCCCCGCCTATATCATCTACACCTCGGGAACATCCGGCAAACCACGCCCTGTTGTGCATGCGCACCGCGCGATCTGGGCGCGGCAGATGATGTGGCATGGCTGGTATGGCCTGTGCGCAGACGACCGGGTCATGCATGCCAGTGCTTTCAACTGGACCTATACGCTGGGCACCGGGCTGATGGACCCCTGGTCGGTCGGTGCAACAGCGCTGATCCCGGCAAATGGCGTCACCGCAGACCAGTTGCCTGGTCTTCTGGCAGATCACAGCGCGACGATTTTTGCGGCCGCACCCGGCGTCTACCGCCGCGTGCTGCGGGCGCAAATGCCACCGCTGCCGCAGCTGCGCCACGGTCTGTCCGCCGGTGAAAAACTGGCTGATGACTATGCGTCCGCGTGGGGCAACGCCACCGGCACCCCCATCTACGAGGCGTTTGGCATGTCCGAATGTTCGACCTTCATTTCTGGCAGCCCGACCAATCCCGCCCCAAAAGGGACATCAGGCTATCCGCAGCCCGGGCGCCGGGTGGCGTTGATCGGTCCTGACGGGCCCGTCGCGCGCGGGACACCGGGAACCATCGCAATCCACGCGACCGACCCCGGTCTGATGCTGGGCTATCTTGGGGCCGCCGACGAAACCGCCGCGCGGTTTCAAGGTGATTGGTTCATGACCGGTGACATCGGCATCATGGACGCCAGCGGGGCGATCACCTATGCCGGGCGCGCAGATGACATGATGAATGCAGGCGGTTACCGGGTCAGTCCGGTCGAAGTCGAAGACGTGCTTACCGCGCATCCGGCAATTTCCGAAGCCGGCGCCTGCGCTGTGCAAGTTCGCACAGGAACCTTCGTTATTGCGGCCTTTTACGTGGCGACAGACGTGATAGACGAAGCGGAACTGCGCGATTGGGTGGCCGCCCGCCTTGCGACCTATAAGACGCCGCGCATGTATATCGCAATGGATGCGCTGCCGCGCGGGGCCAACAACAAACTTTTGCGGCGTGTGCTGCGAACCGAATGGGAGGCCGCACATGGTCAAGCTTGATATTATTTCCGATCCGATCTGCCCGTGGTGCTATATCGGCAAAACCAATCTGGACAAGGCATTGGCAGCCGTCCCCGATCACCCGTTTACGGTCGAATGGCACCCATTCCAGCTGAACCCCGACATGCCTGCGGGCGGTATGGATCGCCGCGCCTATCTTGAAGGTAAGTTCGGCGGCAAGGACGCTGCGGTCAAAGCCTATGCGCCTGTCGTGGCACAGGCCCAAAGCACGGGTGCCACCATCAATTTCGACGCCATGAAGACGACGCCGAACACCATTGACGCACATAGGTTGATCCATTGGGCCGGTATCGAGAAGCGGCAAAGCTATGTCGTTGATTTGCTTTTCAAAGCCTATTTCGTCGAGGGGCGCGATATCGGTGCCCACGAGGTGCTGGCAGATATCGCTGACACCGCTGAAATGGACGCCGCCATGGTGACCCGCCTGCTGGAAAGCGATTCTGACATCGCCGATATCCGTGCGCGTGATCAACACAGCCGCGAGATGGGCGTGAATTCGGTGCCGACATTCATCGTAGCCCAGCAACACGCCGTGCCCGGCGCACAGCCGCCAGAGGTGTGGGCGCAGGTGATCAAGGATATCATGGAACAAATCAAGGCTGCTGGATGATCAGCCTCCCGGCGGGCAGCAGGCCGCACAAACAGCTACCGCAGACAGAGTTCATCGCGCTGATGGCAATGCTGGCGGCAACTGTCGCGTTTTCCATTGATGCGATGCTACCCGCATTGCCCGAAATCGGTGCCGCGCTTGCACCGGACACGCCAAACAAGGCGCAACTGATTATCACCAGCTTTGTGTTGGGCATGGGTTTGGGGACATTGTTTACAGGCCCCCTGTCCGACGCCTTTGGGCGCAAGCCGGTCGTTGTGGGCGGGGCATTTGTGTATATCTGCGCCTGTGCCGTGGCATGGGCCGCCCCGACGCTGGAGACGATGTTGGCGGCGCGGGTTGTGATGGGTTTGGGGGCGGCCGGCCCCCGTGTCGTTGCGATGGCGCTGGTGCGGGACCTTTACAGCGGTCGTGATATGGCGCGGATCATGTCGTTCGTGATGGTGGTTTTCGCGTTGGTCCCGGCACTGGCCCCTACCATGGGGTATTACATCATTCTTGGTTTTGGCTGGCGGGCGATCTTTGTCACGTTTGTGTTGTTTTCCATGGCCTCGATGATCTGGTTGCTCGTGCGCCAGCCCGAAACGCTGGCCCCTGAAAACCGCAGACCGCTTCGGGTGCGCAGCGTCGTCGATGCCATAAAAGAGATGTTCGCCCACCGCACCGCACGGCTGTCGATCCTGATCCAAACCCTGACATTCGGCATGCTGTTCACCGTGCTTTCATCGACACAGCAAGTATTCGACATCACCTTTGGGCAGGGCGATGTGTTTCATTTGTGGTTCGGTGGCATCGCTATTTTCGCGGCATCGGCCAGCGTCTTGAATGCCCGGATCGTCGTGCGGCTGGGAATGCGGGCCATCATCAAGGCGATGTATAGCGCCCAGATCGGCATCACATTGTTGATGATCGTGATCACCGCCGCCAATGGCCCTTATTGGCTTGCCTTCGGGACCTACGTGCTTTGGGTGACTGCCAATTTCTTTCAGGCGGGTCTGACGATCGGGAACCTCAACGCACTGGCCATGGAGGAAATGGGTCATATTGCCGGGCTTGCCGCGTCGGTTATTGCGGCGGTTTCGACTGTTGGCGCGGTTTTGATTGCGGCCCCGATTGCCCTGACATTCGACGGCACGCCAATGCCGATGGCGGTGGGTGCGTTGGTCTGTGCGGGCCTCGCGCTTTGGCTGACCACGATGATCAAAAGGCCGGGCGAGGCATAGGGAGCGTTACCTCGCCTTTTTCTTTTCATCAGACAGCTTTTGCGCCAAATCCCGCGCGATGTTGAACGCACCCTGAATCTTGTCACGTTCGACCGCCCAATCGCGCTGCACGACAATCTTGTTTCCTTTGATCTTGGCCTGCCCGCGCTGGTCATTGATGAAATCAACCAGCCCGGCAGGCGAGGCAAATTTATCGTTGTGGAACCGGATGGTCGCCCCTTTCGGTCCCGCGTCAAGCTGGCTGATACCGGCGCGCTTGCACATCGCCTTGATCCGCACCACCAGCATCAGCGTATTCACCTCGCGGGGTAGTTTGCCAAAGCGGTCAATCAGTTCGGCGGCAAAGCCTTCCAGTTCGACCTTGGTGGTCAATTCCGACAAGCGCCGGTAAAGTCCAAGCCTCACGTCCAGATCCGGCACAAATTCTTCGGGGATCAGGACCGGCACGCCCAGATTGATCTGCGGCGCCCAGTGTCCATCGTCAATGATGCCTTCGGCGGTTCCCGACCGGATCGCGGTGATCTGGTCTTCCAGCATCTGCTGATAAAGCTCGTAGCCGACTTCGCGCATCTGACCGGACTGCTCTTCGCCCAACAGATTACCCGCACCGCGGATATCCAGATCCTGGCTTGCCAGCGTAAATCCCGCGCCCAGCGTATCCAGCGACCCCAGGACGCGCAGCCGCTTTTGCGCGGTATCGGTCAGCTTTTGCCGCGGTTTTGTCGTCAGATAGGCATAGGCGCGGGTTTTGGACCGGCCAACGCGCCCACGAATTTGATAGAGCTGCGACAAACCAAACATGTCTGCACGCCAAACGATCATCGTGTTGGCCGTTGGAATATCAAGACCCGATTCCACAATGGTTGTCGCCAGCAGCACGTCATATTTGCCATCATAAAATGCATTCATCCGGTCATCCAGTTCGCCTGCCGCCATCTGGCCGGTCGCTGTGATAAAGGAGACTTCGGGCACTTCGCGTTTGAGGAATTCTTCCATTTCGACCATGTCGGTGATCCGGGGCACGACCACGAACGATTGTCCGCCGCGATAATGTTCCCGCAGCAGCGCCTCGCGCGTGGTGATCGTGTCAAATTCGCTGACATAGGTCCGGATCGCCAGCCGGTCGATGGGCGGTGTGCCGATGATCGACAGATCGCGGACACCTGACAGTGACAGCTGCAAGGTGCGTGGAATAGGTGTCGCGGTCAGGGTCAGCACATGTACATCGGTGCGCAATTGCTTAAGACGCTCTTTGTGCTGCACACCGAATTTCTGTTCTTCATCAATGACTAACAGGCCAAGGTTCTTGAACCGCACGCCCTTTGCCAGCAGCGCATGGGTGCCGATGACGATGTCCACCGTCCCCTTGGTGATCGCGTCGCGGGTCAGGGCTGCGTCCTTGGCGGATACAAACCGCGACAATGGCCGCACGTTCACCGGAAAGCCGCGAAACCGTTCTGCGAAGGTCTGGTAATGCTGCCGCGCCAGCAATGTCGTCGGCGCGATAATCGCCACTTGCACACCGCAAAGCGCGGCAACAAAGGCCGCGCGGATCGCCACCTCGGTCTTGCCGAAGCCCACATCACCGCAGATCAGCCGATCCATCGGCTTGCCCGACGATAAATCCTCGAGGACGTCTTCGATCGCGGCAAGCTGGTCGTCGGTTTCGGCGTAGGGGAAGCGTGCCAAAAACTGTTCCCACATGTCGTCGGGCGGGTCGAGAACGGGCGCGGTGCGCAAGGCCCGTTCCGCCGCGACCCGGATCAGGCGTTCGGCAATCTGGCGGATACGCTCTTTGAGTTTGGCCTTTTTGGCCTGCCACGCACCACCGCCCAATTTGTCCAGCAGGCCGGTATCATGACCATATCGGGACAGCAGTTCGATATTTTCGACAGGCAGGTAAAGCTTTGAATCTTCGGCATATTCCAGCAACAGGCATTCATGTGCCCCACCCAGTGCCGTTACCACCTCCATGCCGATAAAACGACCGACACCGTGATCGACATGGACCACCAGATCGCCGGGGTTCAGGCTGTTTGCTTCGGACAGGAAATTTTCGGCCCGGCGCTTGCGCTTGGTCTGGCGGATCAGACGATCGCCCAGCACGTCTTGTTCGGAAATCACCGTCAGTCCGGGCGCTTCAAAGCCATGTTCAAGCGGCCAGACCGCCAGATGCACCCCATGCTTGCCAACCCGGCAAAAATCCGTGACGGCGATGGTTTCGACGATCCCCTCGTCTTCGATCAAACCTTCCAGCCGCTCGCGCGCGCCTTCGGAATAGGACGCGACAACAACGGGGCCAACCGCAAGCCTTGCACGAATATGATCTGCTAATGCGCTGAAAAGGCTTATATGTTCCTGTTGGCGTTCAGGCGAAAAATTGCGGCCTATGCGCCCGCCCGCGTCAATCGTACCAAGGCCAATTGCCTGCTTAAGCGGGGAAAGTTGCAACAGCCGCCGGTCCGCAACTGCCGCGCCCCACGCATCATCATTGAGGTAAAGTAAATTCGGCGGTGCAGGTTTGTATACACTATCCACCCGCCCCTTTTGGTTGAGCGCATGCATCCGCGTGCCATATTGGTCGGCAATGCTGTCCCAGCGGGCCAGCCGGGTCGGGGTTGCCTGATCATCCAATGTCACTGTTGCGCCGGGCAGATAATCGAACAGGGTCTCAAGGTTGTCCTGAAAGAAGCCCAGCCAATGTTCGACACCGGCGTGCTTGCGACCGGCGCTGACGGCTTCATACAGGGGGTCATCGGTGCCTGCGGCCCCAAATTCGATCCGGTAATTTTGGCGAAATCGCGTGATGGCAGGGTCATCCAAGATCACTTCGGACACCGGCGCCAGCTCTATCTCCGACAGCTTCTCGGTCGTCCGCTGGGTCATCGGATCAAACCGGCGGGCACCGTCAAGAACATCACCGAACAGATCAAGGCGCACCGGGCCGCTTTGCCCCGGCGGGTAGATATCAATAATCCCGCCGCGCACGGCATAATCGCCTGGCTCCAGGACGGTCGGGCTTTGCGTAAATCCCATCCGGACCAGGAACCCGCGCAGCGCTGTTTCATCAAGCCGTTCACCGACTGTTGCGGTAAACGCCGCTTCTCGCAGGACCGCCCGTGCGGGGACCCGTTGCATTGCCGCATTCAGCGAGGTCAGCAGCACAAATTGCTTTGGCATCCCGTGTACCAATGCGGCCAACGTCGCCATGCGCGCGGCAGAGACATCAGCGTTCGGCGACACCCTGTCATAGGGCAGGCAGTCCCATGCGGGAAAAACAAACACCGGCATCTCGGGTGCGAAAAATCCAAGCGCGGCCTGCATTGCCGCCAGACGTTTATCATCGCGCGCGACGTGGATGATCGGGCCTGTTCTTGCGACCTCGGACAGAATCAACTGCGCATCAAACCCCTCGGGGGCGCCACTGACGGTGATATGGTTGGGATCAGACATGGGCGATCAACTACCGTGCAGCGTCACGGTGTCAACCACTCAGAAACCCGGTGTGACGGAAAGATTGTGATACATCCCGTACATCGCGGTGAAAAAGATGGAAATCATGGCGATCACCTGGATCCAGAACCGCAGCTGCAGCAGTTCGCGCGCCAGCGTTTCGCCGGCGGGCTGCTGCACGCTATACCGCCGCGTTATCCGCATCGTCATCACGCCGACCAATGACATGGGAAAGACGAGGCAAAAGAACCCCTGTGCCAGTTCAAACCCATAGTAAAAGCCCATTGCGGCCAAGCTGGTCAGCACAAAGCTGATAAACCCCGTAATCCACATGCCCCCCAGCGCGGTGATGGTCATCAGGCGGCGGACGTTGATGGCGACTAATGTCTCGAGGTCAGACAGGGCATCGCCGCCGTTGCGCCGGGCCCGAAATATCATGTCGAACGGGACGCCAATGATCCAATGACTGACCGTCGACCATGATACCGCCACCGCAAGCCAATACCAAATGTTGGAGAACGTCCGCAGATCAATCACTTGCAAGATGGCGTCGTTCCAGTTCATCGGTGGGCTCATTCATCATTGCGTGTTGTGCGGACACTAACGACACGACTGGCGCTTGCCCAGACTTGTGATGTGGCAAAATCCATGCGACCAAGAATTGTTATCGCTGCAAGAGGCTGCCCCATGAAACCGACCGTTGCCCCCTTTCCTGCTTCACGCCTGCGCCGGATGCGCAAAACGCCAGCGCTTCGCGCGCTTTCGCGGCAGAATACGCTGACGGTGGACGATTTGATCTGGCCGGTTTTCGTCATGGACGGGCACGATAATGAAACCGCCGTTGCATCCATGCCGGGTGTGACGCGCAAGACCGTGGACCGCGTGGTCAAAGCCGCAATCGAGGCGCAGGCGCTGGGTATTCCGGCGATCTGCCTGTTTCCCTACACCGACATGGCGGCGCGCACCGAAGACTGCGCGATGGCCTGGGACCCGGACAACCTGACCAATCAAGCGATCCGCGCGATCAAGGATGCCGCGCCCGACATTGCCATCATGACCGACATCGCGCTGGATCCATATAACATCAACGGCCACGACGGCTTTGTTGAGAATGGCGAAATCGTGAATGACCGGACGGTCGAGGCGCTGGTGAAAATGGCCCTGGCCCAAGCGGACGCCGGCGCCGATATCCTTGGGCCTTCCGACATGATGGACGGTCGGATTGCTGCAATTCGCGCTGCGTTAGAGACTGAAAAACATCAAAACGTTGCCATCCTGAGCTATACCGCCAAATATGCGTCGGCGTTCTATGGGCCGTTCCGCGATGCGGTTGGGGCGTCATCGGCGCTGACGGGAGACAAGAAAACCTATCAGATGGACCCCGGCAACTCTGACGAAGCGCTGCGGTTGGTCGAACGCGACCTGATGGAAGGGGCTGATATGATCATGGTCAAACCCGGCATGCCGTACCTCGACATCTGCCGTCGGGTCAAAGATGCGTTTGGCGTGCCAACCTATGCGTATCAGGTCAGTGGCGAATATGCGATGCTGCAGGCCGCGGCGCAAAACGGGTGGCTTGATGGTGAAAAAGTGATGATGGAAAGCCTGCTCGCCTTCAAACGCGCGGGGTGCGATGGCATCCTGACCTATTTTGCCCCAAAGGCGGCAAAGCTGCTGAACGGGTAATGTCTTGAGGCCTGCGCAGGATCGCATGGGGGACAACGGCGGGTCGCGCCATGCCCAATATCAGGTCGCCGCAACCTTGCGCGTGACAGCACGCCGACTTTTGCTTATAGTTTTGCGTATTAGGGGCGACAACAGCCTCATTCCAGGCAAATAAGGCGGAACAGACCATGAGCAGTTTTTCTCGGCGCAGCTTTGCGCTTGGTGCGTTGGCAACCACGACTTTGGCCGCATGCGGCAACGGTATCGGTGGTGCAGGCGCCGCCACAATCGACGCCCGTGTCGATAGTACATTGAATTTTATGTATACGACCTATCCCGGCACCCGTGATCTTGCGAGCAGAGCATCGGGGATGCTGGTCATGCCGCTTGTCACTGAAATCGGCCTTGGGATTGGCGGGTCGTATGGCCGGGGTGCGTTGCGCGTCGGGCAATCGACAGTGGACTACTATTCGTCCGCATCGGGCAGCGCGGGCCTGCAGATTGGCGCACAGCAATTTAGCCATGTCTTGTTCTTCATGACGAATGAAGCATTGATGGACTTCCGCCAGTCCGCCGGTTGGGCCGCCGGCGCAGATGTCGAATATGCGATCAACGAAAAGGGCGAAACCCTGCGCGCTGAAACGACGACCAGCCTGTCGCCCGTGATCGCGGTCGTATTCGCGCAAACCGGACTGCGGTTGGGCGCCACGCTGGAAGGCACCAAATACACGCGCATCATTCCATAGCGATCACGCCGCGTTGATCTTTGCCGGTGGGGCGCGTTTGCGACACAAAATGTCGCGTTGCGGCTCGGCGGTTACCATCTGCAACGGCATGGTGGGTTAAAGTGAAAGCGGAGGTCACCCATGAAAACCACAACACGCGTTGCCGTCATCGGGGGCGGCGTCGTCGGCGCCTCTGTGCTTTATCATCTGACCAAACTGGGCTGGTCTGATGTGATGCTGATTGAGCGGTCAGAGCTGACATCAGGGTCCACATGGCATGCCGCAGGTGGTTTTCACACCCTGAACGGCGACACCAATATGGCTGCGCTGCAGGGTTATACCATCAATCTTTACAAAGAGTTGGAAGCAATCACCGGCATGTCGTGTGGATTGCACCATGTTGGCGGCCTGACGTTGGCAGATAACCAAGACCGTTTTGACATGCTGGTCGCGGAACGCGCCAAACATCGGTATATGGGGCTGGATACGGAAATTGTCGGCCCAGCCGAGATCGCAAAAATCGCGCCGATTACCAACCTTGACGGCATCGTGGGCGCGCTGTTTGATCCGCTTGACGGGCATCTTGATCCGTCCGGCACAACGCACGCCTATGCCAAGGCCGCGCGGATGGGCGGGGCCACGATCGCATTGCATTGCAAGGTTATCGAGACAAACCATCGGGCCGACGGCACATGGGACGTTGTGACCGAAAAGGGCACGATCCATGCCGAACATGTGGTGAATGCGGGCGGGCTCTGGGCGCGCGAAGTTGGTGCGATGGCGGGCATCTACACGCCGCTGCACCCGATGGAACATCAGTATATCGTCACAGATGACATCCCCGAAATCTATAACCGCGACAGCGAACATCCGCATGTGATCGACCCCGGTGGCGAAAGCTATTTGCGGCAGGAAGGGCGCGGGCTTTGCATCGGGTTCTATGAGAAGCCCTGCAAACCTTGGGCGGTGGATGGCACACCATGGGATTTTGGGCACGAACTGCTGCCTGACGATCTGGACAAAGTTGAAGCCTCGATTGAATTTGCGTATCGGCGGTTCCCGGTATTGGCCACGGCTGGCGTCAAATCTGTGATCCACGGGCCGTTCACCTTTGCACCTGATGGTAATCCGCTGGTTGGTCCCGTGCCGGGGCACCAAAATTATTGGTCGGCGTGCGGCGTCATGGCGGGGTTTAGTCAGGCGGGCGGTGTCGGGCTGATGTTGGCACAGTGGATGATAGAGGGCGAATGCGAGCGCGGTGTCACCGCGCTTGATGTGGCGCGGTACGGCAAATGGATTACGCCGGGCTACACGCGCCCCAAGGTGGTCCAGAATTACCAAAACCGTTTCTCGGTCGCGTATGCCAATCAGGAACTGCCCGCCGCCCGTCCGCACCGGACCACGCCAATGTATGATATTTTCAGCGATCTTGGCGCGGTCTGGGGGCATCAATTCGGGCTTGAGGTGGCTAACTACTTTGCGCAGGATAACGACCCAACCTATGAAACGCCAACTTTCCGACGTTCAAATGCGTGGGATGCGACTGCGCGCGAAGTGAAAGCCGTGCGCGGCGGTGTTGGCATCAATGAGGTCCAGAACTTTGGTAAATTCAGCGTCACGGGCAGCGGCGCGCGCGCATGGCTGGATCGGATCATGGCGGGCCGGATTCCACAGGTCGGGCGCATGTCTCTCACACCGATGCTGTCACCCGGTGGGCGGCTTTGGGGCGATTTCACCGTGTCTTGTCTGGCTGAGACCGAATTTCAACTGACCGCAAGCTACGGCGCGCAAGAAATTCACCACCGCTGGTTCATCCAGAACGCGGCACCCCATGCCCATGTCGAAAATATCTCTGACCGGCGCACGGGTTTTCAGATTGCAGGCCCCAAGGCACGTGATCTGCTTGGGGCGTGCACGCGCGGTGACGTGGCCGGGATCAAGTTTCTGGACGTGCGGCGCATGACCGTCGGCCAGGTGGCCTGTATTGTGCAGCGGGTCAGCTATACCGGCGATTTAGGATATGAAATATACTGCGATCCGATGGATCAGCGCCAACTTTGGTGGACGCTGTGGCATGCGGGCCAGTCAATGGGCATTGCGCCGTTCGGTATGCGCGCGATGATGTCGCTGCGGTTGGACCGGTTCTTTGGCGCGTGGAAGCGTGAATTCTCGCCGGATTATACGCCGGCCGAAACCGGGATGGACCGCTTTATCAGTTTCAAAAAGAATGTCGATTTTATTGGGCGCGCCGCAGCCGAGGCCGAGAGGGCCAATCCCCCTGCCCGCACGCTTGTCGCGTTCGAAGTCGATGCTGATGACGCAGATGTCGTCGCCTATGAACCGGTGTTCATTGATGGTGACGTCAAAGGCTTTTGCACATCAGGCGGCTATTCCCACCACGCGGGGAAATCCATTGCGATGGCGCTGATCCCCCGTGCGGACGCCGTTGGCGGGCGACAGGTGGAGATAGAAATCATGGGGCAACGCCGCAAAGCGACACGGGTGACGACACCGTTGGTTGATCCCGATGGCAGCGTCATGCGCGGATGATCCCGATCGTGATCCTTGCCGCCGGTGGATCGCGCCGGATGCGGGGTGCCGATAAAATGTTGGAGCAGGTCGCGGGCATCCCGCTTTTGCGCCTGCAAGCGCAACGCGCCCTTGCCACAGGCCACCCGGTGTTTGTGGCAGTGCCTGCCGCGGATCATCCACGTACGGCTGTGATTGCGGATTTGGATGTGACGCCCATTATCGTGCCAGAAGCCGCTGAAGGCATGTCAGGGACGATGCGCTGTGCGATAGCCCGCCTGCCCGCCTGCCCGGCGTTCATGATTGTCCTTGCGGACCTTGTCGCTATTGAAACGGATGATCTTTTGACGGTTCTTCACGCGCGTATCGCGCACCCCGACCACCTGATTTGGCGTGGTGCGACGGGTGATGGAAAGCCGGGGCATCCTATCATTTTTGACAACAGCTTGCGCCCCGAATTCGCCGCGCTGCACGGTGACGCCGGCGGTGAAACAATTGTGCGGCAGCGGCGCGGCCAGACCCATTTGACGCGACTGCCTGAAAACCGTGCGCGCCTTGATCTGGACACTCCCGAAGATTGGGCGGCATGGCGCGGCTCTGGTGCCTGAAGCTTACTTCAAGAGCAAGACGGACTCGTGTTTTTGCAAGGATTTGCGCGCTGAACTGTAGCTATGCAGCCCCTCTTTTGTCGTGAGTTCAGGGAATAATGCAAAGATTTCAGCCCGCTGTGCGTCTTCGACGCCCTGAAGCGTGGTATCACCGGGTTGGAAGCTTTCGGTCCACGCGCCGTCCGACAGCACAACCTCGTGATTCTCGAACATGAAGTGGATATAAGTCGTGCCGGGCACGTTTACGACGTCGATGCCATTGATATCGGTCAGGTATTTGGCTGCGACCAGGACTTCGCTTTCTTCAAAGTAAAGCTGTGCCATCTCGGATACGATCAGGACGCGGTGATTTGGTGACACCAGCATGTGCCGTTCTGGTTGGCCACCACCAAGGGTGCCCGCGCGGATCAAGACCGGACGCAGTTCGGGTGCTACCGCCAGATCCGCCTTGGTCATTGACCGATGGCCGACCCAGACGATGCTTTGAATACCGTTGTCGCGGGTCAGAATCCTGTCCCCGATCTTGAGGTCCTGCACCAGCCGCTCGCCTTTGGGTGTTGCGATTCGGGTGCCGGGGGTAAAGCACGGAACGGCATGCGCAATCTTTGAAAACGCCATGGTCGACCCATCAAGGAAGGCAACAACGCCGCTTGTGGGGTTGTCGGCATCATAGGTTATGCAATCCACATCCATGGCATAGCTGTCAGGATCGACCGTGCAGAACGATATAGCGCTGACCACTGGCTGATCGCTGCCGCCATCCACGTCGCAGATGATCTGCAGGCCCATGATCGGTCCCTTAATGGCGACCTGAACACTGGCCTGCGTGGTACCCGCGTCCATTTGTCGTGATGTCTGATCGGTAAACGAAGCCTTTGCGTGATTGCCATACGCATCCAACGTGATCAACGTGATCTTGTCGCCCAGACCACCAATCCGGGCTGCGCTGTCGGACAGGTTGAAAACGAAGTCCTGCACAGGCTGGTCAAATGAAAGCGTGGTAATGGTTGGTGCAACGTGACCCGATCCCGCACCCGCGCTGTTCGCTTTTTGATCTTTTTCGATATTGGCCGATGTGGCAACAGCAACGGCTACGCAATCGCCCGAGCCAGTCAACAAGTAGCTGCCATCAGTATTGGCCTTTGACCAATCAAGCTTAAAAACCGTCATAACAAACCTTACCGTTACTGGATACCGGACCTGTGACCGGACCCTGAACCATCGCAAACACCGGGCACATCCAGGCCGCACTATCTTGTCGTCAATACCGCAGATCAGCAAATGCGCCGCCGATCTGTTTTTCGTGTCGTTCGCCCTAGTGTTCCTTACTCATTCGGCTTGGCCCGGGAATGCAGACATACGCTGCAACCAATTACGTCTGCACAATTCGGGTATGTTATAAACCCGGATGCACATCGCAGCTAGCCATATTTTTGCTTTGACTACTCCTTGGGCGGTCAAAACATGCTGCAAGCCCGTTATTTTCTCGCTTATCTTTGAAAATTGCCGATATTATGGCGTTTTGGCGTTCACGTCCGGACACCGTAGCAAATTGCACAATCCACCTGTGTGGGGTCTGATCCGGCTGGGTGCAGAATGACACCCTAAGCGCGTTCGTTACCGGTTTTTCCATCTGTACTCTCCAGTGAGCAGGATATGCGCGCATCCAAGGGGCGAGATATGCGATAAGAGCTCTGGCGACCAGTCGAGCCCCGCACGTTTTCGCGCGGCGACCGCCTGTCCGAGGTGCTTTGTATTCCAGTAGATGATGTTCGCTGTGAGCAGGTTCAGCCCGGCCATACGATAGTGGACCTGTCGCGGTTTGGTGCCGCTCCTTTGATAGCGTAATGTGCAGCAAAAGAGATGACTCATGGGCACGGGAAGAAGAGCTATGCCCAAAAGTTGGTGACGGCGTGATCAGCCGGCGGTTTGAAGTTGCTTGATCCCGTCCTTGAACGCAATCCCGTGAACGATCTCGGGCAGCCGATTGGCCCCGTTGCGTTTGCGCCATTTAGCTTGGGCGGACATCATCAGGCGGACCCTCCGTGCCAATAAGCGTGAGACATTTGACTGGCTAAAGTTTACACTTGAGGG
>NZ_JAFMHJ010000062.1 GCF_017854565.1 Yoonia sp. | reverse complement strand
TCCCAAAGCGCGAACGTCTGGTTTCACGCTAGTCACTCGTCGAATGAGAGGTCTAAACGTCCGCCCCAGTCGGACCTTTGTATGGTCGGCGACGGGGGCTGGAAGCATTTCTTGCTACGGCTATTCGGGGAGTGCCGCTGCCGGTTGCGGGTCAGTGCGCGCGGCGGAGATGTCGACACCGGGCAGCAGCACATCGAGATCTTCGTATTGAAGACCCTTTTTCTGATGCTCGTCGCTATCGCCGTTAAACATCGTTCCCCAGAACCCTCGGTCAAGATCGCTGGTCCCGAAAATCCAGTCTCCGATCGGGAAGGTGAGATTGAAATTCTTGGTCTGCATCAATCCCAGAACGTGATGGATATAGTGCATCCGCCGTATGGTGTTGATCAGCGGCACATGCCGCAAGTAGGGGCTCTTTTCGTCGTCCAGATGTGACAGCGTATGTACGAATTCGTAGAACAGGTAATAGCCGGACATCGAAATGACTATCAGGTAGGCCGCGTTGGATGAGACAAGCCAGTTGGCGAGTAACGCCGGAGGTATCGACAGCAGGACGAAGGCGACCGGCGCCAGCGGCGGGAACAACAACGCCCGCCATTCCTTGTGGCCCTTGTAGCCAAGATCGTGATGCGTGAAGAACTGGTGATGCGTGGTGCAGTGCCGCTTATAGACCATCTTCAGCCCCGGCACCGGCCGGTGCATTATCCAGCGATGCGCCGAATATTCCGCGAGGTTGCCGACGAGAGCGAATATCGGGATCAATGCCCATTCCCATGGTGCGGGATTATTCAATTGGCTGATGGAATAGGCCAGCGCGCCCAATGTCAGGACCAGCGTGAATCCAAGATGATAAAGGCCGTGATACCACGACGGCGTATCCGCGACGAATTGCTTGCGGTATTTGCGCTGGCGGTCCTGTTCGCGCGCGTCACGCTCGGGCGATTGGGTGAAATGGGGCATGGCAGTCCTCCGGTATGGCTGATTTCGCATTGTCATCCGGTATATCCCGCAGCGCCGGCGCGGTCGTTCTCATCGGGCGCGGGAAATTCTCATCTGGAACTTTTTTTTGAACGAACGGACAGGTTTGCAGACCGGGTAGGCGCAACCATCTAGAAAAGCAGGTGCCAATTGGCCTAACCTTGCGCGATGAAGCATTCGATGGACCTGACGGAGGGCGCGGAGATCCTGGCCGGGCGTTTTGGCCGGGCGGCGCTGTTGTCGCTCAAGGATCGGCTGACCGCCCATGCCCATGCGCAGACCCATCTGATCATCAAGCTCGGTGGTCCCGACCAGGTTTTTGTCGTCGATGGCCAGACCGTTCCGCTGACGGCGGACCGCGCCGTGGTGGTCAACGCGTGGCAAGAGCATCACTACACGCCGACCGACACGGATGCGATATCGTCCTATCTCGCGCTGTACCTCAATCCGGGCTGGCTCCGCCGGGCCAGCGAGCTGTTCGATGGCTGCGGCCTGCCGGGTTTCTTTGAACGCCCGTCAATCCGGGTTGACGAACGAGCGCAAGGGTTGACGCGTGAATTGCGTGATCTTATCCACGCACTGGATGGCCGCAATGAACGGGCGGAGGACGTGATCGTGGCGCTGATGACCCATTTCGCGCGGGTCGAAAATGCCGGGCGCAAGGCCGCGCAGGGTTTTGTCGATTACCGAATACGGCGGGCGGTCGAGCAGATGCAGGGCAATCCTGAGCAACAGTACGATCTGGACGCATTGGCCCGCAGCGTCGGCCTGTCACGATCGCGCTTCAACGTATTGTTCAAGGATACTGTCGGCGTCGGGCCGGGCATCTATGGAAACGCGATCAGGATCGAGGCCGCGGTATCGGCATTGGCCGACCGGGCCAGCGCGCAGGATGTCGCGGCTGATCTCGGCTTCAGCTCGCCGGGGAATTTCAATCGGTTCTTCCGGTATCACACCGGCGTGTCGCCGGCGAAATTCAAACGATCCCTACACGACATCGGCTAACTCAGTCGATCAACATCAGCGTCAGCGCGGGCCAAACCGAGACCAGCAAAAGGATCACCAGCGCCGCCAGAAGGAAAGGTGCGAGCGGTTTCATGATGCTCATCGGTTTGCAGCCCGACACCTGTGCGGTCACGTAAAGTGCTGTGCCGACCGGCGGGGTCAAGAGGCCGATCACGAGATTGAGGCACACGGCGACACCGAAATGGAACGGGTCGATCCCGTAGCTCAGCATGGCGATCGGCAGCATGATCGGCACCACCAGTATCAGCGCCGCGATGGCGTCGATCACGGTGCCAACCAGCAACAGCATCACGTTGAGCAGCAGCATGAACACGATCGGGTTCTCGGTCAGCGTCACCAGATAGGCGGCCAGGTTCTGCGGTATCTTCTCGTAAACGATGATCCAGCCGAACACGTTGGCTGTGGCGACCAAGAACAGCACCATCGACGAACTGGCCAGCAGGCGCACCAACATTCCCGGAATGTGCGAGGGATCGAACTCGCGGTGGAAGGCCCAGCCGACGATGATCGCGGCAACGGACGCGACGGCGGCGGATTCGGTCGGGGTGGCGATGCCCCCCGCGATGCCGCCGATGATGACCACTGGGATGGACAGCGACGGGAGCGCCCGCAGGATGTGAGATACCGCCATGCCCCGCGACAGCTTCGCTTCCTTGGGGTAGGTATAGAAAAAGCCCAAAACCACGACGACGAGGATGAAAGCAGCCCCCATCAGCAGGCCGGGAATGATCCCGGCGATGAACATGTCGCCGATGCTGATCTGTGCCAGAACGCCGTAGATCACGAACAGCATCGACGGCGGGATGATCGGCGACATCAGCCCGCCTGCCGCCGTCACGGCCGCCGCGAAATTGCGGTCATAGCCACGTTTCACCATCTCTGGCACCATGACATGCCCCATCACCGCGATCTGCGCATTGGTCGACCCGATGATCGCGGCCATGAACATGTTGGCGACTAGGTTGATGTAAGCCAGCCCGCCGCGCAGCGACCCGACAAAGACGCTGGCAAAGTTGACCAGACGCTTGGTGATGCCGCCCTCGTTCATCAACTCGCCGACCAGCATGAAAAGCGGAATCGCCAGCAGACCGTATTTTTCCAGGCCGCCATACAATTGTTGCGGATAGGACAGGAACAACACGTCGTTGCCGCTGGCCCAGATGTAGATCATCGCGGTGATAGCAAGCACCAGCGCGATGGGCACGCCGGAAAACAGCAGCAGGCCGAAGGAAAGCGGAACCATTATGCGACCTCCCTATCGGACCCCAGCGGGCCGGTTTCGGGGCCGCCGAAAGCCGTCTGAGCCAGATTGTTCAGCGCATGAACGGACGCGCCGAAGGCAAAAATTGGAACGATGAGCCAGAGCCAGAATTTCGGCACGCCCAGCGTGGTACTGACTTCCGAGTAGATGAAATTGAAGGTCGCACCGGAAAACGCGCCTGTATCGAAGCCATGCCGCGCCAGCGTGATGGGATCGAACCAGTTCCAGGCCAAGGCGAACAGGACGCAAAAGAACACCAGCACGGCCAGATCCGTTGCGATCAGGAGCGCGCGCGCCACAGGGGCGCGCAGCATGTCGGGCACAAAGGTGACGGCGACGCTCTGGCGATGGTGGATTGCCGCCGAAGCGCCGAGGAAAGTCATCCAGACCATCGAGGTTATCGCCGCCTCGTCCACCCAGAACAGCGCCTTGGCAAAGCTGCGGGTGACGACGTTGAGCAAGATCAGCGCCGTCGTGACCGCACCGAGCGCGGCGCCGATCAACACTTCGGTCCGGGCGATGCCTGTACTCAATTTGCGCAGTATTTCCATGACGCCTGTCCTATCTACCGGTCGGAAGTTTACCCCGACCGGCCTTCTTGCGGATTGCGGTTCAGAATGCAGCCGCTTCGGCGCGCAGCGCGTCGATCACGTCCTTCTGATCGGCCCAGACTGCTTCCCAGCGTGTTGTAACATCGCCAAAAAATGCTGGGTCGACCTTGCGTACTTCGATGCCCGTCTCTTCGATCTGTGCGATCAGCTTTGGTTCGGCCTCGACGTAGTGATCCATCAGATCGGACAGGGCCGCACGCATGTTATCCCGAACCATCTGCTTGTCCTCATCGGAGAGTTCCGCCCAGACGCGGCCGGACACCAGCCCGACCATCGGGAACATCGCGTGGTTGGTCAGCAGAAGATGATCGGCGCGTTCGTAGAACTTGAAGTTCACGACCAGCTCGGCGTCGATGTCCATTGCGTCCACCTGACCGTTGGCCAGCGCATCATAGACATCAGGCAACGGCATGGGCGTAGGCGCAATCCCCAGCAGATCGTAGAAATCGCGGAACGGCTTGAACGGAGTGATCCGCATTTTCAGGCCTTCGAGATCGCCGAGGTTTTCTGCCGGCGCGGTCGCCATCATCTGCCGCATGGCGGCCAGACCGTAGCCCATGCCGACGACGCCCATCTCCTGCGGAAGCCGGTCAAGCAATGCCTGCGTGGTGTCGCCCTTGAGTATCTTAGCTGCTTCGCCCGTGTCCTCGACAAGGAACGGCGTGTAGAGCGCGCCGAAGGCCGGGATACGGTTTGACACGTCGGCAATGGTCAGAAAGGCGAAATCCAGAGCGCCGGTCTGCAACTGCTGGACCATCTGTTCCTCGCTGCCCAATTGGCCGGCGGGGAACACCTCGACGCTGTGCGCGCCGCCCGATGCCTCGGCAAGATCCGTGGCAAAGGCGCGTGCGGCCTCGTTCCAGGCATGGCCCGACGGCACGATCGTGCCCAGTCGGAAATCCTTGGCCTCGGCGATGCCGACGCTCGAAAGGCCCAGTGTCAGGGCTGTCAGGGCTGCTTTTGAAAAGCGGTTGAAAGTCATTGTTTTCCTCCTCTGGAATTCGGTTCAGATGCTGTGGGCACGCTCAGTGCATGACAGAACCGCCGTCGATCACGGTCACTTCGCCGGTCATGAATGCGGCATCGTCCGAGACCAGGAACAGCAGCGGGCCGACGAGGTCTTGGGGCAGTTGATCGCGCTTGATCGCCCGGCTGGCCATCACCGGCGCACTCAGCTTTTCCAAGAGCTCGGGGCTGGCCACGACCTGTTCGGACAGCACAAGGCCAGGGGCCAGCGTGTTGACGGTGATCCCGTCCTCTCCCACCTCGCGCGCCAGGGCGCGGGTCATGGCGATCACGGCGCCTTTCGAGGTCACGTAATGCAGGAAATTCGGCGTGCCCTTGTAGGCGGTGCCCGACGCGATGTTGACGATGCGTCCGTAGTTTCCGGCCCGCATATGTGGCACGACGGCGCGGGCGCACAGGAAAGGGCCCTTGACGTTGACCGCCATCAGCTTGTCCCATTCCTCGGGCGAGATATCCTCGAACGGCTTGGCGCGCAGCGAGGCCCAGATGGCTGCGTTGTTGATCAGAATATCAACGCCGCCCCATTTCGCGACGGTTGCGTCGACCATCGCCGCGACGCTGTTTTCGTCGCTGACATCGGTCTGAATGAAATCCGCGGTGCCGCCTTGGGCCGAGATCCGCGATGCGGTGGGTTTTCCATCGAGAATGTCGGCGATCATCACCTTGGCGCCTTCATCCGCAAGCGCCTGAGCATAGACGGCACCGATACCCTGGGCCGCCCCCGTGATAATCGCAACTTTTCCGTCAAGCCGAGGCATCTGCTGCTCCTTTCGCATGAGCTTCCGGCAAGCTACGGACCGAGAGCGTTAAAGAACAATAATCAATACTTAATATGTCTATCATGAACCGCTATGGCATATCCAGGATACTGGATTGCCGATCCTAGGCGCGTGCGCCATCCTATGGGACAGAGGCAAATGTACAGGGGGCGGCGACGTCTTATGTCCGATCACGCTTTCTGGCAATACTCACTGGACAGATATGGCCGCAAGGGCGTGCCGGAAATATGCCTGTCGCTTCAGGACGAACGTGGCGCGGATGTGAACCTCGTGCTGTTCGCGCTGTGGCTCGCACAGGAGGGCCGCAGCCTTGGCCCGGAGGATGCCGAAGAGTGCATGGCCGCAGTGCGCGACTGGCACGGTTCGGTCGTGGTGCCCATGCGTGGCGTGCGCCGCTGGCTGAAGGATCGCGATGTCGAGGATACGCTGGCGCGCGACCGCCTGCGGGACGCCGTCAAGACCTGGGAAATCGAGGCGGAGCGGATGGAGCAAGACATGCTGTTCCGGCTGACCCGCGACGGTTCGCTGGCGCCTGATCACGATGCGCGGCCGGTTGCGGGACGTATGGCGGCCAACCTGGCAGCGGTCGGGGTGGCCCGCACGCCGCAGGTGAACCGTCTTATCGAGTTGTGCCTTTGACGTCGCCATCCTTCCAGCGCCGCACCTTGCCGCTATCAAGGTCGAACTGGTCCAGCACGCGCCCGACGCTGTGGTCGATCATCTCGGCCAGCGAGGCGGGGTTGGCGTAGAAAGCCGGCACCGGCGGCGCGATCACCGCGCCGATTTCGGCAAGGGTTGTCAGGGTTCGCAGGTGGCCCAGATGCAGCGGCGTCTCGCGTACCATCAGCACCAGCCTGCGCCGTTCCTTCAGCACCACATCCGCGGCCCGCGTCAGCAGCGTCGAGGTCACGCCACCCGCGATCTCGGACGCGGACCTTATGGTGCAGGGTGCCACGACCATCCCAAGAGTCTTGAACGAGCCGCTGGATATCGCCGCGCCGATGTCCTCCTGCTTATACCAGACATCGGCCAACGCCTTTATGTCGGCGATCTTGCGATCGGTTTCGTGTGCGATGGTGATCTCGGCAGAGCGGGACATCACCAGATGCGTCTCGACGGGCATGTCGCGCAGAATCTCAAGCAGCCGGATGCCATAGATGACACCCGAAGCTCCGGATATTCCGACGATCAGGCGTGGCGCTGACGAAACCATGGCGTTGATCCTCCCATGACCCCATGACCCTGCGTGGCGTCCGGCGGCGTCGAAAGCAAGAAAGGCGTCGTGATACGGGGGATAACGACGCCTTATATGGCGCCGAAAACGCTATCAGCCCACAAGATTGCCGAGGGAATATGAAAACTCGATGATGTTCTCACGGATCTCGTCGATCAGGAGCTGGGCCGCCGCGCTCAGCGGTCGGCTGGGATTGATCTGGTAGACAAGCCGCCGCGAGATCGCGGGCCGGATCGGATAGGCCTTGAGACGTCCGGACCTGAGAGCCCGATTGACCGCGATGGGCGGCAGGATCGTCACGTAATCGGTCGCGCAGACGAAATCCTCGATCAGTTTCATCTCGTCGAATTCCATGGACGGAGACAATGCCAGCCCCTCGCCATTCGCGGCCCGGTCGATGATCGTGCGCAGGCCATGCCGCTGCGACGGGATCACAAGTTTCATTGTTTCAATATCCTCAAGCCGCAGTCCCGCCTTGCCAGTGATCGGCGTATCCGGCGCGGCGATCAGGCAGAAATCCTCCTTGACGATGTCCACGATGCGCGGATCCTGTTTGAGCGGCGGCATGTTGATGATCGCCAGCTCGATCCGCGACATGCGCAACTGGTCCTGAAGCTCTCCGGTATAGCCGCCCGTCACCTTCACGCTGACGTCCGGGTACTTCACGGTGAATTTCTGCAGGGTTTCGCCAAGCGCGTTGTTGGTGGCGGAACTGACCACCCCGATGGAAACCGTACCGCGCACCGGCCCGCCGTCGCCTGATAGCGCGTTCAGGGCAGTATCGAGATCGCGGGTGATCCTGACAAAATGTTCATAGGCCTCGATACCCATCTGGGTCGGGATCATGCCCTTGGGTGCGCGGGTAAACAGCGGCTGCCCGATCTCCGCCTCGAGCTTCTGAAGCTGCTGGCTGAGTGCCGGTTGCACGACATTCAGCCGTCGCGACGCCCCGGTCAGGGACCCTTCTTCGTAGATCGCCAGCAGATACTGCATCTGTCTCAATTCCATCGCGCTTGACCTTCAGTTTCGGATTTGCATCGCGCCATCACGAAACGCTATCCCAGAGATTAGCCAATATTAATGGTTTTGATTGCTCGGGGGCAATAGCGTCTGGCTGCCAATTGGGAGTATGAACATGAGCCGAAAACCGACTGCGCCGGGTTCCCGCCGGGACATGGATCTGCGGCAATGGCTCGGCCATCTGGAAACTACCGACCGGCTTGCCGTGACGAAAACCGGGCGAAAGCTGGACTTTGAAATCGCGGGTTTGGCCAACCGGCATGACGGCAGCCGCGCCCTTGTCGCCCCTGCCCCCGATGGGCATGCCGACGGTGTCGTTATATCGGGCCTGCTGTCGCGCCGCGAATGGATGGCCGAGGCGCTTGGGGTCGAGCCCGGCACGTTGCTGTCGGCTTTCGAGGAAGCGGCGCAGTCGCCACTGCCCGTCAACGAGGTAGAGGCCGCACCGTGCCAGGAGGTCGTGCACAAGCGCGACATCGACCTGACCGCATTGCTGCCCATCCCGACCCATAACGAACATGACAGCGGTGCCTATATCACCGCCGGCCTGATGATCTGCCGCAACCCGCGCACCGGCATCCAGAACGTCGCCATCCACCGCCTTCAGGTCTCTGGCCCGCGCGAGTTGGGCGCGTTGCTGCTGCCCCGGCACACGCTGAGTTTCTTTACCACCGCCGAGGAAGCGGGCGATGATCTGGAGGTCGCGATCGTCATCGGCGCATCGCCTGCCTGTCTGTTGGCGTCGCAAGCCATCGTTCCGATGGATTTCGACGAACTGACCGTCGCCGGTGCGCTTGGCGGTGCGCCGCTCGACGTGGTGCGCGGTATTTCGGTCGACCTGTTTGTGCCCGCGCAAAGCGAGATCGTGATCGAAGGACGCTGCCGCGCCAACCTGCGCCGCCCCGAAGGCCCGTTCGGCGAATTCCCGCAGTATTACGGCGAACGCGCCGACCGTCATGTGATCGAGGTGAGCTGTGTGACCACACGGCAAAAGCCGCTGTTCCACACCATCGTCGGCGGCGGGCTGGAACACCTGATTTTGGGCGGTATCCCCCGCGAGGCGACGATCCTGAAAACCCTTCAGGATATGTTTCCCTGCGTGCGCGATGTCCACCTCGCCCCCGGCGGGATGTGCCGCTATCACCTTTACGTCAAGATCAAAGCCCGCCACGCGGGCGAGGCCAAGAATGTCCTTCTGGGTGCGTTTGCCGCGCATTACGACATCAAGCATGCCATCGTCGTCGACGAGGATGTCGATATCCATGACCCCGAAATGGTCGAATGGGCGGTGGCCACCCGGTTCCAGGCGGATCGCGATCTTGTTGTCATATCGGGTTCCCAGGGCTCCAAGCTGGACCCGTCCTCCGACAATGGTTTCGGAGCCAAGATGGGGCTGGATGCCACGGTGCCGCTCGACGCACCTGAATTCCGGTTCAAGCGAATTCGCGTGCCGGGCGAACAGGAGCTTGATCTGGACGCGGTGATCGACCCTGGCGCCACGCTCGCATCCCTGCTCGGATCCTGAGCGATGGCCCGCGGGACAGAAGCACTTAGGAGAAAGATATGACAACGACTGACCTGATCGCGCGGCACATGATCGGCGGCTCCTATTCGGACGCGGGCGACAAGACCGCGTCGATCAACCCGGCGACCGGGGCAGTCGTGGGGCATGTCTGGGCCGACGGCGCGGCGCAGGCCACAGCCGCCATTGCCGCCGCGCGGGCCGCATTCGACACCACGCTTTGGCCGCAATCACCCCGCGACCGGCAGATGGCCCTGCTGCGGTGGGCCGACGCGCTGGAGGCCGATCTCGCACGGCTTGCGGAATTGCTGACGTTGACCAATGGCAAACCACTTGGCGCATCCAAGGGCGAATTGGGCGCGGCGATTTCGGAGATCCGTTACTATGCGGGCCTGACCCGCCACAATCCCGGTCACGCGATGGAAGTGGCGCCGGGCGAGATTTCGGTGATGCTGCGCGAGCCGACAGGGGTGGCGGGCATCATCGTGCCGTGGAACGCACCTGCCGTGCTGCTGATCCGGTCGCTCGTTCCGGCGCTGGCGGTCGGCTGCACGACGGTGACGAAGCCCGCGCCGCAGACGGCGCTATTCACCGCGGCCTGCATGGCCCCACTGTTCGAGGATGCCGCCATCCCCGCGGGTGTGGTCAATGTGGTGTTCGAGGTTGGTCATGACGCGGCGCAAACGCTGGTCACAGCGCCCGATGTCGATGTCATCAGCTTTACCGGCTCGAACGCTGTCGGCCAGCGCATCATGGCGGACGCCGCGCCAACGATGAAGAAACTGTCGCTGGAACTGGGCGGCAAATCTTGCTGCATCGTGCTGCAAGATGCCGACATCGGCGCGGTGGCACCGAAGCTTGCCGCCGCAGCCACGATCATCTCCGGTCAGCAATGCACCGCGGCGCGTCGGGTTCTGGTGCACGAATCCCGGCTTGATGAAGCGAAAAGCGCGCTTTCCGCCGCGCTTCAGGCTGTCTCCATCGGCGACGGCATGTCGGACGGTACCGCGATGGGGCCGCTGATCGACATCCAGTCGCGCGACCGGGTCATGCGTGATTGCGAAACGGTCTATGATACCGCCGACCAGGTCGTGCTGCGCGGCGGCCCGCTCGACGGTCCGAAGGGCAGCGCTTTCATGTCGCCGGCGCTGGTCGTGCATGGCGATCCGAACGCCGACTTCGTACAAGACGAAATTTTCGGCCCACTTGTGGTGCTTGAGACGTTCCGAGACGAGGCGGATGCGGTGGCAAAGGCAAACAACACCGTCTATGGCCTGTCCGCATCTGTCTGGACCCATCGCGGCGATGCGTCATGGCGGCTGGCGCGTGCCCTGCGCAATGGCACCGTCTGGATCAACGACCACAACAGGCTTTTCGCCGAAGCCGAGACCGGCGGCTATCGCCGTTCGGGTCTGGGCAGATTGCACGGTTTCGACGGTCTGCTCGATTTCTGCGAGCTCAAGCACGTTTACCAGAACGTCGGTGTCGTCGGTCACTGAGCGACCCGCCCGGCGCATTTAAACTTTAATTCGCAGGTGTTTTGGCGCATATCATGTGGCCAGAACGTAAAGCTAGAAAGCGAGGAGCGCGTTACCGCCGCCTGATGTCCAACGCCCTGAGGATCAGAACCGGAAAATTCGGCCGTGTCGCGCTGCTCGACATGGATCGTCCACTTGTGCGTCACGCCCACCCGCATTGCCATGTTCTGCTCAAGGTCGAGGGTGCCGATACGAGTTTTCTCGTCGGTGACGAGGTTGTGCCGCTGACCGACGAAAGCGCGGTTCTGATCAACGCATGGACGCCGCATGCCTATGTGCATTGGCCCAAAGCCC
>NZ_JAFMHJ010000061.1 GCF_017854565.1 Yoonia sp. | reverse complement strand
AGCAACTGACTTTTAATCAGTAGGTCTCGGGTTCGGATCCCGACCGGCTCACCAATATTATCAAAGGCTTAGGCGTTTTAACCTGAGCCTTTTGTTTTTTCAGCGAGACGCTCAGCGAGACAAATCAGCGTAGCATTGCGAATATCAACCACTCACATTGACATATTACCCGGCGCCCCGCGCACGCGTAGACGTGCTGGTGCGTGTGTTATCCCCTTAACACGGCCAAGTTAGCCATCACCGCAGAACCTTTGGTGTGAAAATCCATCCCCCAAACGGCGTTGCTAATCGCTCCGGCGCTAGGATATCGTTTAAGCTCGCATTTCCCAATTAACTTGACGTTTACGCACCTCCGATTGCCAGTAACGTGTTATATTTCAGCATGTTAATCGGGCTGAAGGTGGCGGATTATGGATCACCCAGAGGGTGCACGCGAAACGGGTGATGGGCGGCTTGGTTTTGACCGCCGGGTGCGGCTGGAGTTTCATGGATCAAAGATTAGTTCTGACGGCGGTTTACTGTTGTTCCGTGCCATTCTTTCATCGCCTGCAAGAGCGGCTGGTGAGCAATAGTGTATACACCGTCACCGTTGGTTTGACCCCACATTCCGCATCGTCGGTTGATATGCGATTCCGTCAGGTCGCGCGTCAGATGCCCGTATCACGGAATAGCGGGTCAAGCAGGCTTGATTGGGGCGCAAAACAGCGACAAGATGCAGAAGAAGGCATTCCACTTGGGAAATGTCGGCTTAAGCTGCTTCGGGAAGGCGTGGTAATGGCTGAAAACCCCAATCTGGATTTTTTGGATTATTACGATGCTGATGGAAAGACCGTCTATTGCTGGAAGCGTTGGAGCCCGCAATTAAATGAAGAACTGGCATCGGAAGAGTTTTCTAGTGAGGATTTAGCACTAGATGCTTGGCGAGATAATAAACTTACTTGGAGCAAGCTTAGCGATTTGGGCGACTAATGTGATATCTTTTGACTAAACAGCTAGCGCAGACTGGTTCGTATTCGTCTTTCTCCACCCCGAGAGGCTGTTTAGGCACCGCAACACGGCCTATAGTCGGGGGGGAACCGCTAGGGGTGGATCCATCAGGTGAATGGCCCAGGGAGGAAAGCGTATTGGTCCCTGGCATCAGCCTCGAACGGGCAAAATCGTTAGACGTCGAGTTCGGCCAGAACGCCATTGTTTGGGCGGGTTATGATGCTGTCCCTCATCTCATCTCATCTTGCTGAGGAGCCCTGAGATGTCATCGCTCGTTGTTCACGTCCCGCACGCTTCCACCGCCATTCCGGATGATGTTTGGCCGGAATTTTTTGTTCCTCGATCTGAGGTTGAGGCTGAAGCGCTAACCTCGGCCGATCTCTACACGGACGAAATGGCACGGCAGGCTTGGCCGTACGCACAGATCATCGACGCGGAAGTGTCCCGCATCGTGGTTGATGGTAACCGCCCCATTGCTACCGCAGTGATTTAGCTTTGATGCGCGCCACAAGTTCGATGTCCTCCACGAAGTCGTCGAGGAACTCATGCCAGGTTTTGGTGGTGATACGAGCGGCGCGGATCATGTCGGACAGTTCTTCGATCCCTTCGTCCGTCAGCGCAGTGATGGTTTCTTCGGGTCCGACATAGACGCTGACGATGTTGCCGTAGGTCAGATTGTCGTCGTTGTAGATGATTGCTTCTAGAAGTTCTGCATCCTCGCCCAACATTTTGGCGACGTATTCGATGGTGCAAACATGGGTCACGGCAGCCATCAGGCGGGTGCTGTCAGACAAATGCGAACCATTCTAGGTTCTCAAGAAACCTCAATCTGTTAGGCTGCGCAGAGACCGCGCCACTCGGTAAGAGCGGCGGCTCGGTTCAGCTTGAAATTTGATCGGCTGTAAAGGTGGCGCTCCTTGTTGAAGTGGTTGTGGACTGAAGCGTGGACGGCGACGAATTTCTGTAAGGTTCCCATCCGCCTAAATCGAAGCATGGCCCGCTCTCTTCGTCTAAATGGCTGGTGTGAATTCTCGGCTCGATTGTTGAGCCAGCGGCCGGTTTCCTGTTTGTCCACATTGCCAATCATCTTCATCGCCGCACCGTAAGAACGTAGCTTGTCGGTGACGAAGATATATGTGCGACCATGGCATTTCATGATTTTCCTGAGGAATTTCAATGCTGCCTTGCGATTTCGGCGCTTTGTGACAAAGCTTTCCAGGACTTCCCCTTCGTGATCAACAGCCCGCCAAAGGTAATGCCTCTCGCCGTTGATTTTCACGAACACCTCGTCCAAGTGCCACTGCCAATTTGAATATGCGCGCATCTGGCTGACCCTTCTCCTGCGGATCTCTGCGGCAAAAATTGGGCCAAATCTGTTCCACCAAAACCGAACCGTTTCGTGGCTGATGTCGATGCCTCGCTCGTGCAAAAGAACTTCCACATTCCGAAGCGAAAGTGGAAACCGAACATACATCATGACGGCCAAGCGGATGATCTCTAGGCTCGTCTTGAAGTAGCGAAAGGGGCTGCGTTTTGTCATCCCACGACGCTAATTGCTCGCCCTGCCCGCCTCAACTAGTTTTCTTCTGACAGTGCCCGCGGGCGTGCTGTTGGTCGAAATCGCGTCCGCAATCCGGTCCATCAAGTCTTGGATAATGTGCTCCGCCGACAAGGTGTAGATCTCGGACTTGGCATTGATCTGGCCCGCAAACACTTGCGCATCGATGACGAGATCAGCATGGTTTTGGTGCAGGAACCGGTGGCCCGCCAACTCGGCAGTCATTGCGGCATGCCCAGTCGGGAGGTCTATGACGCACAGGATTTTACCCGTCAGCCGAGCTGCGTCACCAAGCTGCTGACGCAGGCGCCGTGCAGGATTTGAAGAGTAGCCAAACTTCAGGACCCCGCGGTCGACGAGTTCAATGCGGAACAGGTAGATGCACGACGGCTTTGAAACCCAGCTTTCGCCGCAGCGCGCGCAATCGACTTGGCGATTGTCGACGTTGACGATGGCATGATCCTGGCTGTTGCCACAGTGATGTCGGTATCGGCGATAGCCGTTTTTACCGTTGTCGGAAGAGCCAACCAAATCCCACCCACTGCCTTCGGCCTGCGCTACATATTGCGCCTCCCGGCACGTCTCGCACCCCAGCACGTGACCGCCTTGCGCTGCAATAGCGAGGCGACCGTATTGGCGCTGCACGATATGTCCGCATGCCAGTTCGACACTGGCAATCTTGTGACTGCATGGATCAGGCAGCAAGATCGTCGCGCCGGATGCCATTGCGTCATCGAAGCGCCGCATCCACAGGCAGTTCTTGCACTCCAACGCGTTGTTGACCGGCACTGATCGCCGTACTTGCTGCAGGTTCTGGCAGGTGACACACCGCAACATCATATCCGCCGATCGCCTGCCGCGGCCGATCAGCACGAAGCCTTTCTGCCGGGCGTCGTCATAGAGCCGATCAGGAATAGGTCGGCGGGTTGCAGGCGTATCCGCGCGATCTGGCGCGCGGCGGGGCATCACGCTGTAGCGGAATTCTGCCATAGGTGCGCCACCTGCGACAATGGACATTCTGGTGAGCAATGGCTATAACTTCAGAATGCTCGCACGTCTCGTCACCATGCTTTCCATACTTGCTATCACCGTGGTGACGACGGTGAATTCCGCGCATGCAGCGGGCATGGGTTCCGATCCGTATCATGCGACGCATCTCACCGAAATAATGCACTCTATGGAGGTCATGGAACTCGCCTGTGACGCTGAGCAGGCCTGTGGATCCGACGATGCCGCAATGTGTGAGTTCGTGTGCACCGGAATTTCGGCCTTCCTGACGTCGTCAGGCGCGGAAGTTGGTGTCGCCCACGCGCTTGCCGGCCATGATTCTGCGTCCGCACCAATCCACGTTGGCCGCACACCGGGACTAAACAAACGACCTCCCAAACTCCGTCTCCTCTGATTGCGCTCGGGCTGAGGCCCGCAGCGTCCCATCGGCATTTATGAACGGGACAGGATGTCCCGAGGAGACGACCATGAACATGCTTTCAAGACGCGGCTTTCTCGCCGCAAGTACTGCCGCCATTGGCGCGGCACACATGCCCCGCATAGCTTTCGCGCAGGCGGTGGCACCGATCAGCCTTGCCGCCGCGACCCGGACCCTCGATATCGACGGGCGCGCCGCTACGGTCTTTGGCCTTGCCGGCCCCGGCGGTCAGGGGCTGATCCTTGATCCTGGCCAGAGATTCTAGGTCAACCTGACCAACGATCTCGACGTTGGCACGATTATCCACTGGCACGGCCAGATCCCGCCGAATGCGCAGGACGGCGTACCGGACATGCCGATGCCCCTGCTGGCGCCGGGAGAGACCCGATCCTACGATTTCGAGGCGCGGCCAGGCACCCACTGGATGCACAGCCATGTGCCGGTCCAGGAGATGCAGCTTTTGGCGGCACCATTAATTGTGCGCTCGCAGGAGGATCTGACCGCCGACCGACAGGAGGTCGTGATGTTCCTGCATGACTTCTCCTTCAAGGCCCCCGATGAGGTTCTGGCCGAGATCAACGGTGGTCATGGCGGCGGACACGGCGCAGGCCATGGTGGCGGTGCGGTGCCCGATCAAGGCGCGCCCATGGGAGGCACGGGGGCGATGCAGGGCATGGATCATGGGGCCACTGGCCACGGCGCCATGGGCAACATGCCCGGTATGGGCGGGATGATGGGCATGGGCGGCCAGATGGGCGGCATGGCCATGGACCTCAACGATTACGACTGGGATGCTTATCTGGCCAACGACCGGACCCTGTCGGACCCTGAGGTAGTGCAAGTCGAGCGTGGCGGGCGCATCCGGCTCCGGGTTATCAATGCCGCTGCAGCCACAGTGTTCTGGATCGACACTGGCAGCGCGGAGGGCCGACTCGTCGCGGTGGACGGTCATGCGGTGCAGCCACTGCCGGGCAACCGGTTCGGGCTGGCAATGGGCCAGCGACTGGATATAGAGATCGACCTGCAGAACGAAGGCGGCGCTTGGCCGATCCTTGCGCTGCGCGAAGGCGCGCGCGAGCGCACCGGCCTGATCCTTGCCACGCCGGGTGCCGAGGTGCGGCGGCTCGATGCCATGGCGGTGTCCGAAGCGCCTGCCTTTGACAGGGATCTTGCACAGGAGTCGCGCCTGACTGCACTGGACGCCCTGCCGGATCGCCCCGTCGACCGCAGCCACATGCTGATGCTGGGCGGCTCGATGCAGCCCTATGTCTGGACGATCAACGGGGCCGTCTGGGGCCAGCACCAACCGATCACCGCGCGCAGCGGTGAACGGGTCGTTCTGTCGTTCCACAACATGTCGATGATGGCCCACCCGATGCACCTGCACGGCCATGTGTTTCAGGTCGTTGGGTTGAACGGTCGACGCGTTGCCGGTGCGCTGCGCGACACGGTTCATGTGCCGCCGATGTCGATGGTCGATATCGCGCTCGATGCGGGCGAAGCCGCGCGCTGGATGCTGCATTGCCACCACATGCCGCATCTTGCGACCGGCATGATGACAGAGTTCGCGGTCACAGCATCGGTGTAATCTGGGCGGGGCGTTTGGACAGGGTGCCCCGTCATCATGCACATGCCGACTTGACCCATGTTGTCGCAACAGTCCGCCACAATGCCCATGTAGTATTTGGCCATCACGGCACTGCTCAAATATCTTCGGAAATGAAGGAAGGGACTTCACAATGACCTATACAATCAATCGCATGATCTCGGACGCGGGTATCGATGACGTGGACGCGCGCGCGCGAAAAGCGCTGGCAGATCATGGCTTCGGTGTGCTGACCGAGATCGACGTCAAGATGACGATGAAAAGGAAGCTCGATGTCGAGATGCCGGACTATCGCATTCTCGGCGCCTGCAACCCCAAGATGGCCTATCAGGCCATCGGGATCGAGCCGCGGGTTGGTGCGATGCTGCCCTGCAATGTCGTCCTCCGCGAAGTCGAGGGTGGCGTCGAGGTCAGTGCGATCGACCCGGTGGCCTCGATGCAGGCGATCGAAAACGCCCAGCTGACGGCCGTGGCGGGCGATGTCCGTGACCTTCTGGCGAAGGCCGTCGAGGCGATCTGAGATGAGCCTGCGCGCTATCATTCTCGCAGGCCTTGCGATCCTCGGGATCGGGCTGCTCGGTCTCTGGCAGTTCGCGCCTTCGGTGTTCACCGAGGCACGCGGACTGATGGATGGCGCGCGTCTGGAGTTGCTGGTCGCACGCGCTGGTCTCTGGGGGCCGATCCTGATTGTCACACTCATGACCGTCGCGGTCGTGGCCAGCCCGATCCCGAGCGCGCCGATCGCGCTGGCGGCCGGGGCAGCCTACGGGCATGTCTGGGGCACCGTGCAGGTCGTGATCGGCGCGGAACTCGGGGCGCTGATCGCGTTCGGGCTCGCGCGGGTTCTGGGGCATGATGTGTTGCGGCGGGTGTTTGGTGATCGTGTCGATGCCGGGCTGCTCGGGTCGCAGACCGCGTTGACCGCGACGGTCTTTGCCAGCCGCCTGATGCCCTTCGTGTCCTTCGACATGATCAGCTACGCGGCGGGGCTCAGCCGCCTGCACGCCTGGCGGTTCGCACTTGCGACACTGGCGGGGATCATACCGGCAAGCTTCCTGCTCGCCCATGTCGGCGGTGAGGCGGTCAGCGGAGACCTTGGGCGCGCGACATGGGCAGTGCTCGGTCTCGGCCTTGTGACGGGGGTACCGCTGCTCTGGGTGGCGATGCGGCAAAAACCAGAAAAGGAAAACCGATGACGAGTGACTACGAGAAGAACAGCATCACCCTTTCTGGCGCAGTAGCCATGGGAACGGGTGTGATGATCGGCGCGGGCATCTTTGCGCTCACCGGTCAGATCGCCGAGCTTGCCGGGCCGCTCTTCCCGCTTTCGTTCGTCGTGGGCGCCATGGTGACCGCGTTCAGCGCCTATACCTATATCAAGATGTCGAACGCGTATCCTTCCGCGGGTGGCATCGGAATGATCCTGAAGAAAGCCTACGGACCGACGACGGTCGCGGCGGGCGCCGCACTCCTGATGGCTTTCTCGATGGTCATCAACGAAAGCCTTGTCGCGCGAACTTTCGGAACCTACACGCTGCGGGCGTTCGGCGGTGATCCGGACAGTGTCATGGTGCCTGTTCTTGGCGTCGGGCTGATCGTCTTCGCCTATCTGGTAAACGCCTCGGGCACCCGCTCCGTCGGACTTTTGTCCATCATTATGGCTGCGCTCAAGGTGGGCGGCATCGCCCTCTTTGGGGCCGTCAGTCTTTGGGCAAGCGGGATTTCCTTCGAAGCCACCGACGGCGATTTCGGTGCGACCGGCTTTGTCGCATCCGTAGCCCTGTCGATCCTTGCTTTCAAAGGCTTTACGACTATCACCAACAGCGGCGCTGAGGTCACAAACCCGCACCGCAACGTGGGCCGGGCCATTGTCTGGTCCATCGCAATTTGCGTCGTGGTCTATCTGCTGGTCGCCTTCGCAGTCGGCTCCAGCCTTCCGCTCGACAGAATCGTCGCGGCGAAAGACTACGCGCTGGCCGAGGCCGCCGAACCCTCCCTCGGACAGACAGGCTTTTACCTTACGGTGGTGCTGGCGCTGGTCGCCACGGCGTCTGGTCTGATCGCCAGCGTGTTCGCGGTCTCGCGGATGCTGGCGATGCTGACCGACATGAAAATGATTCCGCACAGCCATTTCGGGATGCCGGGTACGATCAAGGATCACACGCTCGTTTACACCGTCGTGATCGCGGGCTTCCTGACGGTCTTCTTCGACCTAAGCCGAATCGCCTCGCTTGGAGCTTTCTTCTATCTCGTGATGGACATGATCATCCACTTTGGCGTGTTCCGGCACTTGCGCGAGGAGATCGGCGCGAAGGGATGGGTGTTGTCGACGGCGATCGCCCTTGATGCTGTCGTACTAGCCGCTTTCGCCGCGATGAAATGGCAGTCCGACCCGCTCATCGTCGTGATCGGCGTTGTCGGCATGGCGCTGGTGTTCTTGTTCGCGGGCGTTTTCCTCGCGCGCAATCCCGCTCCCGAAGGCGATCACGACCGTCACTAAAAAAGTGCTTGAGCTTCCAGCCCTTGGAAGGCGCAAGCTGAAACAAGAGATCGAAAGGCTGGCAGACCATGGAGCACGATCACCATCAAGCGGCACCCGACATGCGCTCGGGGACCGAGACGGCGAAGGATCCCGTCTGCGGGATGACAGTCGTGGTCAAGCCCGACGGACGTCACGCGGAGTTCGAGGGGAGAGCTTTCCATTTCTGCTCGGAGAAGTGCCAGACGAAGTTCAAGGCAGATCCGTGGTTCTACGCTTCAGATCGCGCGGAAGGACGAGAAAAGCCCGCCCCAGCCAACGCACAGTACACCTGCCCGATGCATCCCGATATCGTCCGCGATGCGCCGGGGGCTTGCCCCATCTGCGGCATGGCGCTGGAGCCGATGGTCCCCTTGGACGAGCCGAGCGAGGAGCTGGCCGACTTCACCCGACGGATGTGGATCTCGGCGGCAGCGGCAGTGCCGCTTGTCATCCTGACAATGGGAGAACTGGTGGCTTTGCCCGTACGCGACTGGGTCGGACACCAGACCGCAAGCTATCTGGAATTCATGCTGGCAACGCCAATCATCTTCTGGGCCGCCTTGCCGTTCTTCAGACGTGGCTGGGACTCGGTGGTAAACCGCAGCCCCAACATGTGGACACTGATCAGCCTTGGCGTCTCGGCGGCCTATGCCTATTCGCTGTTCGCGACCTTCCTGCCGGGCATCTTTCCCGAACAGTACCGGATGGGCCACGGCGTAGGGACCTATTTCGAGGCGGCAGTGGTAATCGTGACGCTGGTCTTTGTGGGTCAGGTGCTTGAGCTGCGGGCGCGCGAACGCACCGGAGATGCGATCCGCACGCTGCTGGACCTCGCGCCCAAGACGGCGCGGCGCATCCTGTCCGATGGCACGGAATATGACGCCCCACTGGAGAATATCATGGAGGGCGACCGGCTGCGCCTGCGCCCCGGCGACGCGGTCCCTGTCGATGGCGTGGTGATCGAAGGCCAATCGTCTCTGGATGAAAGCATGCTGACCGGTGAGTCGATGCCCGTCGAAAAAGGTCCGGGCGATCCGGTGACCGGGGCCACGATCAACAAAAACGGCAGCCTCGTGATCGAGGCGGGCAAAGTCGGCGCCGACACCGTGCTTGCGCAGATCGTGACAATGGTCTCGAATGCGCGCCGGTCGCGCGCGCCGATCCAAGGGCTGGCGGACCGGGTCTCGGCGGTGTTTGTGCCGACGGTAGTCGCCATCGCCATCATTGCCTTCGTCGTCTGGATGATTTTCGGCCCCGAACCCGCGCTGGTCTTCGCCATAGCATCGGCGGTATCTGTGCTGATCATCGCCTGCCCCTGTGCACTGGGGTTGGCGACACCTATCTCCATTACCACGGCAGCAGGGCGCGGGGCGCAAGCGGGCGTGCTGATCAAGGATGCCGAGGCGCTGGAGCGCATGGCAGGTGTCGATACGCTGATCGTAGACAAGACCGGTACCCTGACCATGGGCAAGCCAAAGTTGACGGATACCGTGGCGCTGGCGGATATGGCAGAGATTGACCTGCTGTCGCTGGCAGCGGCACTGGAGCGCGGGTCGGAACACCCCTTGGCCGAAGCTATCGTCGAGGGGGCAGAGGCGCAGGAAGCACCGCAGCAAGAGGCCACGGACTTCGAGGCCGTCACCGGCAAGGGCGTGCGCGGCACGGTCGGCGGACGCGCGGTGGCACTCGGCAATGCCGCAATGATGCGCGAGATGGAGCTGGATACGGGCGCGGCCGAAGAACAGGCCAACACCCTGCGTGCCGAGGGCAAGACAGCGATGTTCATTGCCGTCGATGCTGCGCTCGTCGGCATCGTGGCGGTGGCTGACCCGATCAAGGACAGCACCGCGCAAGCTATCAAGGAACTTCACGCCCAAGGGCTGCGCGTCATCATGGCGACAGGTGACAACGAACGCACAGCGCAGGCAGTCGCGGGCAAGCTCGGGATCGACGAGGTGCGCGCAGGCATACTGCCCGAGGCAAAAAAGGACCTGATTGATCAGTTGCGCCGCGATGGTCACAAGATTGCAATGGCAGGCGACGGCGTGAATGACGCGCCCGCCCTGGCTGCTGCAGATGTTGGCATCGCCATGGGAACTGGCGCAGATGTGGCGATGGAAAGCGCAGGTATCACCCTGCTGGGTGGCGACCTGATGGGGATCGTCCGGGCGCGCAAGCTTGCCCGCGCCACCCTGCGCAACATCAAGCAGAACCTGTTCTTCGCCTTCGCCTACAACGCGCTTGGCATCCCTATCGCAGCGGGGCTGCTTTACCCTGTCACTGGCCTTCTGCTCTCGCCGATGATCGCAGCGGCGGCCATGAGCCTGTCTTCGGTCTCGGTGATCACCAATGCTTTGCGACTGCGGCGGGTCGATCTATGACCCGACGGCACACGACACACATCAGAAAGGAAAACCATATGACCCAAGATATGATTTCTCGCCGAAAGATACTGGTCGGAGCGATGGTACTTGTGGCCGCATCGCCCCTCAGGGCGCTGGCACAACGCGTTGGGCCAGCGATCCATGTGATGAAGGACCCGAGCTGCGGCTGCTGTTCCGCATGGATCGATATCCTGGAACAAGACGGTTTCGCCGTCACGACCGAGGACAGCCTCGGTGAAGGTTTTCTGATGCGGGTCGCGGCGGAACGCATCGCACTCGCGCGACAACGACCCGCGTTAGGAAACCTCCCAAGGAGGAAGCTGCGGGGGTCTTGGATAGACCTATGGGGAAAGAGTGCAGTCGTTTGGGGCGACGGCTGTGTCAGGGGTTCGGCTGAAGGTGCGCGTGCTGCCTGAGACGGTCACTGAAGTGGTCGAATATGCAGGTATCGCTTTGCATATTGCCGTGCCTGTCGTCGGTTTTTGCGCTGAGGATCGATATGCGCATACGGGCTGAGCCGGGTCTGCGGGGTGCAGCCGGTGGCGTTGTCCGGGATATGACAGGCGGTGTGTCATGCCGCCTGCTCCCGTGGTGGCGCGCGCGACATCGGTTTCTCGCCACGGCGGAAGATCTCGATGATGCGCATGGGGCCGCCGCAGCAGGGGCATGGTTCGCGCAGGGTGAGTGGGATGATCTCGGCGTCGGGTCCTGACAGGGTTGCCTGTCCGGTCTGCTGGACACACAGCAAGGCGCGGATCTTTGTGATGTTGGCCTTGCGAGCCGAGCTGGCCAGCAGGCCGTAATGTCGGATGCGGTGGAAGCCATCAGGCAGCACATGGATCAGGAAGCGGCGGATGAACTCGG
>NZ_JAFMHJ010000024.1 GCF_017854565.1 Yoonia sp. | reverse complement strand
TCCAGCTGGGATGACCCCTTCGAGGACGACCATGCACGTGTTCTTAACGCCCGGGGCCAGGCGTCTGCTGTCGCTGTTGGTGACTGGCTCGCGTTGCACGGATACATACCAAACCTGATGCTATGCTCAGACGCCATACGGACCCAGCAGACAGCAGAACTGATTATGCCTATGCTGCTTGGCGAAACGATGCTGCGGCTGTCTGGTGCGATCTATCATGCCGCCCCAGACACGGTCCTGGATATGCTACGCCGCGAGACGGCTGAAACGATTGCCGTCATTGGCCATAATCCTGGCATCGGAACCTTGGCAAATGAACTGGTCGCAACGGCCCCACAGCATCACAGGTTCAGCGGCTACCCAACCTGCGCGACAACCGTTATCGACTTTGCGATCGACGATTGGTCTGCATTACGGCACCATCAGGGGGAATGTGTGGAGTTCGTCGTTCCGCGCGACCTGATCGGCACTGCCGGGCGGGACGCAGATTAAGCATAATGCCCCGGCGCAATGTCGGGGCATTATGTGATTTAGTGACCCAAGATCTGGCTCAGGAACAGCTGTGTCCGCTCGGACTGCGGATTAAGGAAGAATTCCTCTGGCTCGTTCTGTTCAACGATCTGGCCTTGGTCCATAAAGATCACCCGGTTGGCAACCTGACGCGCAAAGCCCATTTCATGCGTGACACACAGCATGGTCATGCCTTCTTCGGCCAGTTCGATCATTGTATCCAACACCTCTTTGATCATCTCAGGATCAAGCGCCGATGTCGGTTCGTCGAACAGCATGATGCGCGGTTTCATGCAGAGCGACCGGGCGATGGCAACACGCTGCTGCTGACCGCCCGATAGCTGGCCCGGGTATTTGTCAGCCTGCTCGGGAATTTTTACCTTCTCCAGGAAATGCATCGCCGTTGCGATGGCTTCCTTTTTGGGCGTTTTGCGCACCCAAATCGGGGCCAGTGTGCAATTCTCGAGGATCGTCAGATGCGGGAACAGGTTGAAGTGCTGAAAGCACATGCCAACCTCTGAACGTATCTTGTCGATGTTTTTTAGATCCGAGGATAGTTCAGTCCCGTCCACGATGATTTGACCCTGCTGGTGTTCTTCCAGACGGTTAATGCAACGGATCAGCGTTGACTTGCCGGACCCGGAGGGGCCACAGATCACGATCCGTTCACCGCGTTGCACCGTCAGGTTAATGTCGCGCAACACATGGAAGGTGCCGTACCACTTGTTCATATCGTGGATTTCGATGGCAACCTCATCCGAGACTTTCATCTGGCTACGGTCAACGGTGCGTTCGTTTGTCATTTCAACCATATCACTGGCTCCTTAACGGTGTTCACGCTGGAGTTTTTTCTCCAGGTAAAGTGAGTAGCGGCCCATGCTGAAGCAGAAGATGAAAAACATGACGCCGATGAAGAGGAAGAGTTCCCAATAAATGCCGTTCCATTCAGTCGAGGCACGGATCGCACCGGCCAGACCAATAGGGTCGAACAGACCGATAAACACCACCAGTGTCGTGTCCTTGAACAGACCGATGAAGGTGTTGACGATCCCCGGAATCGAGATTTTGAGGGCTTGCGGCAGGATGATCAGCTGCATGGATTTCCAGTAATCAAGGCCAAGCGCATCGGCCGCCTCATACTGGCCCTTTGGCAGGGCGGCCAAGCCACCCCGGACCACCTCGGCGATATAGGCCGCCGAGAACAGTGTCACCATGATGATGACCCGCAGCATAAGGTCAAAGTTTGTGCCCGGTGGCAGGAAGTAGTTCAACAGCAATGACGCTGTGAACAGCCACACAATCAACGGCACGCCCCGGATCACCTCGATAAAGACCACAGCCGAGTATTTGATGATCGGCAGGTCGGACTGACGACCCAAAGCCAACAAGATACCCAATGGCAGCGACAGGATAATCGCAGCGATACCAATGACGACCGACAATGTGAAACCACCAAAGTCCTTGGACTGAATGAACTCAAAGCCGATCGGCGCGATTGCGTTCAACACCCCGATGATAGGTCCCGCCAGAACCAACCAGAACAGTATGGGCAGGATAATTGCGCTCAGGGTTGCCAAGAGCGAATTGATCGGAGCGAGGTATTTGAATCCCACCAAGCCCACAACGAACCCAAGGCCAATCACGACTGGCCCCCAGATCGACCCACCCCAAAGCAGCATGTACATCAAGAAGGGTGCGGCAAGCGTGCCAATCAGCATTTTTCGCGGCAGTTTGTCGAACAAGACTGGCGAAATACCCACGAAGAACACCATCAATGCCACCACAGGGCGCCAGTATGCATCACTTGGGTAGAACCCAAAGATCAGCTGTGGCCACCGCTCTGTAATGACGGCAAAGCATGCAGCCGATGCATCCGGACCCAGCGTCGCGTTGCGAATTTCACGGCATTCCGACAGAGAATCCGCGTTCCAGATACCGTTGAACAGCCAAGGCCCGATATGGCTGACCACCCAATAGACAACAAACAGTGACAGGAATGTCAGAATTGCATTGAGTGGTGTTGGGAACAGGTTTTCACGTATCCATTTGATGACCCCGACTTCGGTCAGTGGCGGGGCCTGCTGCGGCAACATCGTATCGCGGACGTAAGATACGGTTTGTGCGTGTGTATCTGACATCTTAACGCTCCTGCAGCTGGGTTGATCGGTTGTAGAAGTTGAGCGCCCCGGAAATCACCAGCGACAACAGCAGATAGAAACTACCGAGTAGCAGCATCCCCTCCAACTCGCGTCCGGTTTGGTTGATGGTAATGCCGCCCAGCGTAGCGCGCACATCCATATAGCCCACCGCAATCGCCAGCGAAGAGTTCTTGGTCAGGTTCAGATACTGCGAAATCAGCGGCGGAATGATGACCCGCATCGCTTGCGGCAGGATCACCAGGCTCATCGTCCGGCCCGGTTGCAGGCCAAGCGCAAAGGCCGCCTCAGACTGACCCTTTGAAATCGCCAGAATACCGCCACGTACAATCTCGGCGATGAACGCCCCGGTATAGAGCGACAGAGCGATCCAAAGCGCGATCAAGGAGTTGCGCAGATGAGTGCCTTCGATAAAGTTGAAGCCTTTGAGGTAGGGTGCAACAACTGTCACTCCGAGCGCGATCAGCACGACGCCGACGGGAATTACCAGAATTGCGACCTGCTGATACCATGTCTTCGGTCGCACGCCGGTTGCTTCCTGAATGCGGTCCGAGCGGCGCCGTACAAAGCGGATTGTGATAAGGCTGAGCGCGAGCGTTCCAAAGATCAGCAACCAGTCCAAACCGCCCGTGGCCAAGGGGGCCGCCCCATCAATGGGTGCAACCGATTCGTTGCCACTGATCGAGCTGGTGAAACCGATCCGCGGTATCCAGATGCCCCGGTTTGTTACGGCAACATGATCACCAAGGATCATGCTGGCAGTGGGTTCGGCACCACGGAACTGATTGGGTTGCGGCATGCTTTCGGTCATGATCGCGAAGATCAGGATGATCCATAAAAGCAGCGGTACGTTGCGAAAACCTTCGACATAAACGGCCATAAGGCGGCTCACGACCCAGTTTTTGGACAATCGCAGCACCCCTGCGATGACGCCAAGCAGCGTCGCGGTGATACAGCCCAGAAATGCGACCAGCAGTGTATTCAAAATACCCACCAGCGCCGCGCGTCCGTGCGACATCTGATTGTTATACTCAATCAACATCTGGTTGATGTCATAGCCCGCTGCACTGCTCAGAAAGCCAAAGTTAAAATCTTTGCCTAGGGCCGCAAGGTTCTGGACCGTATTATTAATGAGCCATGCAAACCCTGCAAGGATCAGGATAAACGCAACAACCTGAATGGTAATCGAGCGATAACGCGTATCATAGATTAGTTGGCTCAGCCGGAACGAAGCTCTCGGCGGGTCGGTCAACGTCGACATATAATTCTCCCCGTGGCTCCCGTTCGATCTGCCAGCGCTTCGGTTGGTCCGAATGTCAACTGACGCGGGATGCGCATTTTTGGTAGCGTGAAAGCTATTGGAAAAAGGGCCCGACAATGTCGGGCCCTTCATCTATTTTAGAACTTAACGGAAAGGTGGCGAATAGACCAAGCCGCCTTCAGTCCACATTGCGTTCAGGCCACGGGCCAGACCGATTGGTGTGTTCTCACCGATGTTCCGCTCGAACAGCTCGCCGTAGTTACCACCAGCAGCAATCGCATTCTTAGCCCAGTCTGCTGACAGACCGATCATTGCGCCCAGTTCGCCTTCGGTGCCCAGCAGACGGTTCACTTCGGGGTTGTCGGTTGCAGCTGCACCAAGTTCAGCAACGTTGGTCGATGTCACGCCCAGCTCTTCGGCTGCGACCAGCGCATTCAGCGTCCACATCGCAATGTCGCCCCATTCGTTGTCGCCGTGGCGAACAAGCGGGCCGAGTGGCTCTTTGGAGATGATTTCGGGAAGCAGAACGTGATCGCCCGGAACTTCAAAAGTCGCACGTGTCGCAGCCAGGCCAGACGCGTCTGTTGTGAACACGTCACAAGCGCCTGCTAGGTACTGCTGCTGTGCTTCAGCATTGGTTTCGATCGGAACTGGCTCGTAGCTGATGTTGTTGGTACGGAAGAAATCTGCCAGGTTCAGCTCTGTTGTTGTACCGGTCTGAATACATATCGTCGCACCGTCCAGGTCCTTGGCAGATGTCACGCCAAGCGCCTTAGGGACCATGAAGCCCTGACCATCGTAGTAGTTCACGCCGACAAAGTCGAACTTAAGGTCGGTATCGCGGCTGAATGTCCAAGTCGTGTTGCGTGCCAAAAGGTCGATTTCACCGGACGCAAGAGCCGTGAACCGAGTCTGGCCTGTTGTTGGCACAAACTCAACTGCGGTTGGGTCGCCGAAAATGGCGGCGGCAACAGCGCGACACATGTCAACGTCGAAACCAGCCCAGACGCCGTTCGCGTCAGGTGCAGCGAAGCCGACAAGACCAGTGGTCACGCCGCAGTTCAGCGAGCCACGCGCTTTTACGTCATCAAGCGTTGCAGCCGAAGCCACACCAGCAGCCAAACCAGCAATAGCAAGCCCGCCGAAGAATACGGTTTTATTCATTTTTACCTCTTCCTGAGTTTCCATCTCCGATTCGGAGACGGCCAATTTTTGTCCTGCCTTTTACGACAGTCATTTATGTATAGGCGGGAGCCCGCCCTAACGCGCGTAGAATGTGCGCAATCCGTCTACAACGTCAAGGCCACCAATTGCAAAACAAAGTGTAAATGCTCAATAAAAGTGCAGAAATCTCGGCAGGCAAAATAAAGCACGCCGATTTTTTCATGCTAGCGCTAACCTATAGAATCGCGCGGCGTCCAAAAATGCGGCACGCTTGATCATTTCGTTAGCGCTACCTTCGTCGTCCGCGCCCCACTGCTCGATCTGCCAGTGTTCATCTATCCGCGACAGTAGCCAGATTTCCTCTGGCGGACGCGCCGCGCGGGTCACAGCCAAGGCTAGAATCAGTGACCCTGTAATACTAATTAGGTCATGTGCCGCCGCCAGTGCAAAATCATCGAGCGTCGCAAGTTCGGACGTGAGACGTGCCAGCGCCGCCGGATCCTGTGTCACATGCATAACGCCGACGCCCACGCTCAACCGCACGTCCAGCGCTTCGGCTGCCCATTCAAGAACCGGATCCCATGCGCCAGCCTGCCGTTCGATCAGCCCATCGGGCCCTTCGGCCCGGTAGCATAGCAGGTCGCTGTCACCATATTCGGCCAACAGCGTGATCACTTCTTCGCGCTGCGTCCGGACCTTGTCGATTGCTGCGTTGGCCCCACGTGTGACGGGCATCGTGCGGGGGTCAACCAGCGTGGTTTGTGCGTCCCATTCGGCTGCAATCGCTTCGGCCATGGCAAGCGTCGGAACCACCAGCGCCGCCTTGGCCGGGGTCTTGACCGGGCGGCCATCCAACTGCACGGTATGTCCCCCGTCGCAAGGGACAGGTGTTGCGGCTTTCCAAAACCGTTTTGGCTTCCAATCGCTCATGGCTGTGATCCTGTCAGTTGATCAACGGCACCACCAAGCGCCGCAAAGTCGTGAATAAGAATATCGGGCTGCAAAGCCTCGGCGGGGTGGTAGCCCCAGCTGACACCAATGGTCCGCACACCTGCGGCACGTCCCATATCCATGTCATAGGTCGTATCGCCCAGCATGATCGCCGCGCGCGCCGCGATACCGGTTTCATTCAGCGCAGTCAGGATCATCGAAGGATTCGGCTTGGACGGATGGTGATCGGCCACCTGCTCACTGTGAAACATGCCGGTCAGCCCATGCTTTTCCAGCATCTTGTCCAAGCCACGCCGCGATTTTCCTGTGGCCACGGCGAGCAACGTATGATCCTGCGCCTGCAGCAACGCCAGCGCATCGCGGGCGCCGGGAAACAGCGGGCTGCGTTCCCCCTGCCCGTCGGCGCCGCGCAGATCATTGAACGCGTCTTTGTAGGCCTGCACCAGCAGGGCGCGCGCCGGCGGCGACGCCTCGGGGCACAATTTTACAAAAGCTTCGTCCAGCGACAACCCAACGATGGACAACACAGCCGCGCGTTCCGGCACCGCCAAGCTGTTGGCCCCAAAGGCAAAGATCATCGCTGCCATAATCTCGGCCTGACTATCGACCAGCGTGCCGTCGACATCGAAGATTACCAGACGCAAATCACGCATCTGGCATATTGAACGGATCGACGGGCGCATGCCCCACGACCCAACCTACATAGTCCCAAGTGTTCTGCATATGCTCTGGCAGCGGCGCGGTCAGGTGCAGGGTCGCTCCGGTCACAGGGTGTTCGATGGTCAGTGAACGCGCGTGCAGATGCATCTTGCGGCTAATCTCGCCGCCCATACCAGCGCCCCACCCGTCACCAAGGTTTTCCTGACCAGAACCACCATATTTCCCGTCACCAATGATCGGATGCCCGATTTCGGCCATATGTGCCCGCAGCTGATGGGTGCGGCCCGTGATCGGCACCAACGCGCACCATGACGCCCGCGAACCCAGTGTATCCATGACGGCATAATCCGTCGTTGCCCGCTTGGCGCCTTCGGTACTGTCCACCTCGCGTGGGTGAACACAGCGCATCTTTTCGTTCTCGCCGCCTTTGCCGTGGCCCGGCGCCTTGACCAGACCGTATTTGATCGTGGCGGCGCGTGGATGCGGCACACCGGCAACGGCGGCCCAATAGATCTTGCGCGTCTCGCGATGCTTTAGGTTTTCCGTCAGTTGCTTGGCCATCGTCCGGGTCCGGGCCAGCAGCAAAACACCAGAAGTGTCCTTGTCCAGCCGATGCACAAGACGCGGTTTTTCATCGTAGTCAAACGTCAGGGCCTCGGCCATGCCATCAACGTGGCGGGTGGTTTTGGACCCGCCCTGCGTGGCCAGCCCAGCCGGTTTGTTGATCGCAATGATGTGATCGTCGCGGTAGATCACGCAAGATTGGATCAGCTTGGCATCCGCCTTGGTCACACCAGATTTGGCCAGACTTGTCTGCGCCGCGACTTCTTCTTCCGAGGGCAGCGGCGGGATTCGCACCTTTTGGCCGACCTCAAGCCGGGTCGCGGATTTCACCCGCCCGCCATCGACGCGTATTTCGCCCTTGCGGCACAGCTTTTCGATGCGCCCCTGGGTCAGATGTGGAAACAGGCGGCGCAGATAACGGTCGACCCGTTGGTCGCCGTCGTCCGGGCCGATAATACGTGTTTGTACGCCACTCATGAGTAAATCACCTTAATAAGAGCCATGCCCGCGATCAGTGCCGCAACCGACAAAACGACCGACAGGACCATATATGCGCCCATTTCCCAGTATTGCCCGCGCTCCAGCAGCCGCACTGCATCAAGCGAAAACGCCGAAAACGTCGTGAAGCCGCCAAGAATACCAACCATCACCAGCGGTTGCAGAACCCCGATGTCGCGCGCGGTGCCGTAACTGACAACAGCCCCCATCAGGAACGAACCGATCACGTTGATCGACAGTGTCGCCACAGGAAACCCCGCGCCGAACGCGCGCATCAGCGCCATGCCGGTCGCCAAACGCGCGGAGGCACCGATTGCACCACCCAGAGCCACATAAAGAAAGGTCATATACATAGGGCCTGCCATCGCCCGACGACGGGCTGTTGTCAACTCTGACGCTTGGCCCGCAGGCCCGCAAAGAAATCAACCCGTTTCTTCAGCTCGCGTTCAAAGCCACGGTCCACGGGCAGATAATAGACCCCGCGCTTCATGGTTTCCGGAAAATAGTTTTGCCCTGAAAATCCATCTTCGGCGTCATGATCATAGCTGTAGCCCGCGCCAAACCCCTGTTCCTTCATCAACTTCGTTGGCGCATTCAGAATATGGCTGGGCGGTGGTTCTGATCCGGTCTGTTTAGCCGCAACAACGGCGACCTTATACGCCACGTAAGCCGCATTCGATTTAGGCGCGAGCGCAAGATAGGTGACGGCTTGGGCCAACGCCAGTTCACCTTCGGGGCTGCCAAGCCGTTCGTATGTTTCCCACGATTGCAGGCAAACCGCTTGGGCCTGCGGGTCGGCCAAGCCGATGTCTTCGACAGCCATCCGCGTGATCCGGCGCGCCAGATACCGCGGGTCTTCGCCGCCTGCCAGCATCCGCGCGAACCAGTAAAGGGCCGCGTCCGGATCAGACCCGCGCACGGATTTGTGCAGCGCGCTGATTAGGTTATAATGCTCGTCGCCAGATTTATCATATTTGACTGCCCGCTTCATCAGGCGTTTGGTCAGGTCATCGGTCGTCAGCTTCTTGTCCATCTTCCAGGCCATGATCTGTTCGACCAGGTTCAGCAGCGCGCGCCCGTCGCCGTCGGCCATGTCAAGCAGTGTCTCGCGAGCAGAACCTTCAAGCGGCAGTGGGCGGTCCAGCTCTTTTTCGGCACGTTGCGCAAGACGCTCCAGATCGACAAGCGTCAACCGGGTCAGGATCAGAACCTGCGACCGGCTCAATACGGCGGCGTTCAATTCAAAGCTGGGGTTTTCCGTCGTGGCACCAACCAAAAGGATCGTGCCGTCCTCCATGTAGGGTAGAAAACCGTCCTGCTGCGCCTTGTTAAAGCGGTGGATTTCATCGACGAACAGCAACGTCCCCTTGCCATTTTGGCGGCGTATCTTGGCAGCCTCAAACACCTTTCGCAGGTCAGGAACGCCTGTGAATATCGCGCTGATCTGGACGAAATGGAGGTCAGTTTCCGCGGCCAGAAGACGCGCGATTGTGGTTTTGCCGACGCCGGGTGGCCCCCAGAAGATCAGCGATGACAGCGAACCGGATGCCAACATGGTGCCCAGTGGTGCGTCAGGCCCCAAAACTTGGTCCTGACCGATGACATCCGCGATCTTCGCCGGGCGCAAACGGTCGGCCAACGGGCGGGAGCCTGTCGGTGCAGTCGCGGGTCCAGTGTCGAAAAGATCGGCCATGGGGTCAACATATGCCTTGTTTGGAAAAGCGAAAGCCCCGCTAGTGTAGCGAGGCTTTACAAAACTTTAGCGAAGTGGCGTCGGGATCAATCCTCGGCGGCTTCGTATTCGGCCAAGCGTGCCTTATCAGCCGCGCCTTTGGCGTCGACGTCGCGGTCGACGAATTCAATGATCGCCATCGGCGCCATGTCGCCGTAACGGAAGCCGGCCTTCATGATGCGGACATAGCCACCCTGACGGTCCTGATAGCGTGGGCCAAGCACTTCAAACAGCTTTGCTGTGTGAATGTCCTGCTTGAGACGCGCATCAGCCTGACGACGGGCATGCAGGTCGCCGCGCTTGCCAAGTGTGATCAGCTTTTCAACGATCCGGCGCAATTCCTTGGCCTTTGGCAGCGTTGTTTTGATTTGTTCGTGTTCGATCAAGGAACCAGCCATGTTCGCGAACAACGCCTTGCGGTGTTCGTGGGTCCGGTTCAGCTTGCGATAACCGCTTGCGTGACGCATTTTGTAGTCTCCTAAAGAATTATACTTTGTCCAACGGTCTGATGCGTGCCAGCCGTATTATTGGGGCAGGATTGCCCAGGGTCGTGCGGCAAGGCGGGGAAAACCCCGCCCTACATTGTCTTAAAACTGATCTTCGAATTTCTTCGCAAGATCTTCGATGTTGTCCGGTGGCCAGTCCTCGACGTCCATGCCAAGGTGCAGACCCATGCCGGACAGCACTTCTTTGATCTCGTTCAAAGATTTGCGGCCGAAGTTCGGAGTGCGCAGCATTTCTGCTTCGGTTTTCGGGATCAGATCGCCGATATAGACGATGTTGTCGTTCTTGAGGCAGTTTGCCGAACGGACAGACAGTTCCAACTCGTCCACTTTCTTGAGCAGCAGCGGGTTGAATTCCAGACCATCATCGTCTGCACCAGCGGTCGCTGATTCAGGTTCATCGAAGTTGACGAAAATCGACAGCTGATCCTGAAGAATGCGCGCGGCATACGCCACAGCATCGTCAGGTGTCAGCGACCCATCGGTTTCAACTTTCATGGTCAGCTTATCATAGTCCAGAACCTGACCTTCACGGGTTGGCTGCACGTCGTAGCTGACTTTTTTGACAGGCGAATATATCGCGTCAATGGCCATCATACCGATGGGCGCATCTTCTGGCTTGTTCTTTTCAGCGGCGACATAGCCCTTACCGGTGTTCACCGTCAGTTCCATGTACAGATCGGCACCCTCGTCGAGGTGGCAGATCACATGGTCCTTGTTCAGGATCTCGATGCCGGCGGTCTCGGAGATGTCAGCAGCGGTCACAACGCCCGGGCCTTTGGCCTGAACGGACAAACGCTTTGGCCCTTCGACTTCCATACGGATGGCGACGCCTTTGAGGTTCAGCACGATATCGGTGACGTCTTCACGCACACCGGAAACGCTGGAAAATTCGTGCAGCACGTTGTCAATTTGCACAGCCGTAATGGCGGCACCTTGCAGCGACGACATCAAGATGCGGCGCAGCGCGTTGCCAAGCGTCAGGCCAAAGCCACGCTCAAGCGGTTCGGCAATCACAGTTGCCTGACGCATCGGGTCGTTGCCCGGCTTGACGTCCAGTTGTGTTGGCTTGATTAATTCAGCCCAGTTCTTGTGGATCATGCGTCCCTCCATTCCTGTCTGCCTTCATGTCCGAAAGGCAAACGCCCGAGGTTTCAAAATGACGGATTGGGGCCGTGCAAAATTGCGCGACCCCAAAGCGTTTGGGTGGTAATTAAACGCGACGGCGCTTTGGTGGGCGGCAGCCGTTGTGCGCCATTGGTGTCACATCACGGATCGAGGTGATGTTGAAACCAGCAGCAGCCAGCGCACGCAGCGCCGATTCACGACCGGACCCGGGACCCTGCACTTCGACTTCAAGCGTCTTGACGCCGTGATCTTGTGCTTTCTTGCCCACATCCTCAGCCGCCATCTGTGCCGCGTAAGGTGTCGATTTACGCGACCCTTTGAAGCCCATGGTGCCTGCGGATGACCATGCAATGGCATTGCCCTGCACGTCGGAAATCAGGATTTTTGTGTTGTTGAACGAAGAGTTCACGTGAGCAACGCCTGCGGCGATGTTCTTGGAGACCTTCTTTTTGGTGCGTTTGGTATCGCGTGCCATCTGTCAGACCCTCCTTATTTCTTTTTGCCGGCAATGGCCTTTGCAGGGCCCTTGCGTGTGCGTGCGTTTGTGTGTGTCCGCTGACCACGAACCGGCAGGTTCCGACGGTGGCGCAGACCACGATAGCAACCAAGGTCCATCAGGCGCTTGATGTTCAACTGTGTCTCGCGACGCAGGTCACCTTCGACGGTCAGGTTCGCGTCGATGTATTCGCGAATGGCCAACACTTCTGCGTCGGACAGTTCGTTAACACGGCGTGCGCGGTCAATCTTGACAGCTTCGCAGATTTCTTCGGCTTTGGTGTTACCAATACCGGTGATGTAAGTCAGGGCGATTGGAACCCGCTTTGCAGTCGGGATGTTTACGCCGGCAATACGTGCCACGTGTGCAATTCCTTTTCGTTGCGGGTCCGTCATACCAGACCCTTTTTTCACAACGGAAGCCCGGAGCGTTGAGCGCCGGGCTGCGTCATATCGAGGTGATCAATGATTTCGGGGGGCGACCCCTTCATCATGAAGCGATTCCCTTTAGGGATGGCGCTGTTTAGGGGGCATTCAGGGAATGGTCAACACTCCCACAAGGCCGCGATGAACTTTCTGGAAAATCCATCTGCCCGACGCCGGTCCCAACAGGCGATGGCTGTCTATTTCAGTGCCGCGCTGATTGATGCTGCGACTTCATCGACGCTTGCCAGACCGTCTACAGTTTTCAGATCGCCCTTGGCATAGTAGTACCCAACAAGAGGGCTGGTCTGCTTATAGTAGGCCATCAGCCGCGTCCGCAGGCTATCTTCGTTGTCATCCGCACGGCGCTGGAAATCAGATGCGCCACATTTGATGCATTTGCCATCAGCAGGGATTGGTTTTGTGTTGTCGTTGTAGACTTCGCCACAGGCACCGCATGTCGAACGCGCGGTGATCCGGGTGACAAGCGCCTCATCATCAACCTGCATTTCGATCACGCAATCAAGCGTTTCGCCCAGCTCTGCCAGCAAATCACCCAAGGCATCAGCCTGTGCCAGCGTGCGGGGAAAACCATCAAATATGTAGCCGCCTGCGGCATTGCCACTGGTCAACTGTTCACGGATCAGACCGATCACGATCTCATCTGTCACAAGTTCGCCGCGGTCCATGACATCCGCTACGACCTTGCCCATCTGCGTGCCGCTTGTGCGCGCGGCACGTAGCATATCGCCGGTGCTCAACTGCACCATGCCACGTTCTTCCACGAGCTTGCGCGCCTGTGTTCCCTTGCCCGCCCCCGGCGGCCCCAGCAGTATAATATTCATCGACGCGTTGGCCCCTTACGTTTGGTTGCACTCCGCTTACCGCGCAGCTGCGACTTTTCAATCAGACCTTCGTACTGATGCGCCACCAGATGTGACTGTATCTGTTGGATCGTGTCCATCCCAACGGACACGATAATCAAAACTGATGTGCCGCCAAAGTAAAACGGTATCGACAATTGTGCCCGAATGATTTCCGGCAGCAGCGCCACAAGTGCCAGATACCCTGAGCCGAGAACCAGAATGCGGGTCACCACATAGTCCAGATATTCGGCGGTTTTCTTGCCCGGACGAATACCCGGCACAAAGCCGTTTTGGTTCTTGAGGTTTTCGGCGACATCTTCGGTTTTGAAGGCGACTTCACGCGTGTAAAAATATGTGAAAAATACAATCATGGCGCCAAAGAAAATCAGGTAAAGCGGCTGACCTGGCCCAAAAAGCGCCAGAATAGTCGACATGACGGGACCCGAGGTTCCGCCGCTGAATGTGCTGATCGTCGTGGGCAACAACAAAAGCGCAGAGGCGAAAATCGCAGGGATAACGCCAGCGGGGTTCACCTTGATCGGAAGGTGACTGGAGGACCCATCATAGACCTTCATGCCACGCTGCTGGCGCGGGTATTGGATGTGTATCTTGCGCAATGATCGTTCCATGAAGACCACGAAAGTCAGTATCACTGCGACCATGACAAGGATGCCGATGATGACCAACGGGCTGATCGCGCCAGAGCGGCCTTGGGACAAGAACTGTGCCGCAGCAGCAGGGATTTCGGCTATGATGCCCACAAAGATGATCAGCGAGATGCCGTTGCCGATACCGCGCGCGGTAATCTGTTCGCCCAACCACATCAGGAACATCGTGCCGCCAACAATCGTAACGACGCAAGCCACGCGGAAGAACAGGCCCGGATCGGCGGCAAGACCCCCAGCCTCGAGGCTGACAGCAAGACCGTAGGCCTGCGCCGTCGCCAGCACCACGGTGCCGTAGCGGGTGTATTGGTTGATCTTTCGACGCCCCTGCTCACCCTCTTTCTTGAGGTTTTTCAACGGCTCCCACATGGAGCCAAGCAGTTGCACAACGATCGACGCCGAAATGTACGGCATGATCCCAAGCGTGAAAATCGCCATACGCGACAGCGCGCCACCGGTGAACATCGACAAGATGCCACCGATCCCGGACGCCGCTTCATCCATGAACTGCTTGAGCGCGGTGCCATCAATGCCGGGGACGGGAATGAATGTGCCAAGGCGGTAGACGATCAGAAGTCCGATCGTAAACATGATGCGCTGACGCAGTTCAGTTGCTTTGCCGAACGCGCTCCAACTGATGTTGGATGCCATTTGCTCTGCTGCTGAAGCCATTTGGGTCTCTTTTCATGATAAACGCCGCCAGACGGTTCCCCGAGTGGCGGCGTTTGGGTAAACTTGAGGAGGTATGTAAGCGACGGCGCCGCCGCTCACAAGGTCTTACTCAGCCGCTGCCGGTGTTGTGACCGTCAAAGAGCCGCCAGCCTTTGCCACAGCATCGACCGCACCCTTGGAGGCGCCGGTAACCATGATGTTGACTGTCGCTGTCAGATCGCCCTTGGCAAGAACGCGGATACCGTCCTTTTTGCGACGCACCAGACCTGATGCGATCAGTGCATCCTCGGTGATGTCGGCCTTGGCGTCGATTTTGCCTTCGTCGATGAATTTCTGGATAAGGCCCAGATTAACAACGGAAAACGTCTTGCGGTTGATATTGTTAAAGCCGCGCTTTGGCAGACGCTGGTAGAGGGGCATCTGGCCGCCTTCGAAGCCTTTGATGGCAACGCCGGAACGGGATTTCTGACCTTTGATACCACGGCCACCGGTTTTACCCATGCCCGAACCGGCACCACGGCCAACGCGTTTGCGGGATTTGGTGGCGCCTGGGTTGTCAGACAGTTCATTCAGTTTCATGTCGCTTCTCCTACTGCCGGAATTGGCCCCCAGCGACGGGAGCGGCCAAACACGGCGTTACATATGAGTCGGATTTATGACCTCCGACCAGCGGCGTATAGACGGATGCACCGGGCGGATCAAGAGGGCGGCGCAACGCGCGGTGGGGGCTGGCGACGGTTTCGCGGGCCATGACGTAAAAACGCGCTGAAACCTTGGGAAAACGTCACAAATGCACAGCCGGAACCTGTCCACAACCCGTACAGACTGCGTACGTACGTCTGCACGCAAATCGCATTGTCGTTTGGCGTGGCCCGAGACCGGGTTTGCAAGACAACAGCGCCGGCGCGGTGTGCATGTACCGGGGCAACGGGCGCGCCTGGGAAAGCCGATCAGACGGCGGCGGTGTAGGCCCTGACCGCCCCTGCGGCTTCGAACTGTGTCAGGAAAACCTTGCCGGTCAGCTGGTCAAGAAAATGCGATCGTTGCAGCCGGTCCATCACCGGGCCTTTGACTTCGGACAGATGCAGTTTCACGTCCATCTCGGCCAGCCTGTTGTTGATCGCCTCGAGCGATTCCAGCGCACTGAGGTCGATTTCATTGATCGCCGTACATTGCAGGATCACATGGCGGATATTCTTGTTGGCGGCGACGCGGTCGTGAATGCTGTCTTCAAGAAAGCGGGCATTGGCGAAATACAGGCTTTCGTCCACCCGCAGGGTCAGCACATGCGGATCCGTCTGCACCTTGTGACGCAAGACGTTGCGAAAGTGTTCGGTACCCGGCACCAAGCCGACTTCGGCAATGTGAGGGCGTGACGATTTATAGAGATGCAGCAGCACCGACAAGGCGACGCCCGCAGAAACGCCTGCTTCGACACCGACACCAAGGGTCAGCAGAATTGTCGCCAGAACCGCAGAAAAGTCCGCCTTCGAATACGCCCAACTTCGTTTGAGGATGCTGAAGTCCACAAGGCTCAGCACGGCGACGATAATCGTGGCGGCCAGCGTGGCCTTGGGCAGAAAGAAGATCAGCGGCGTCAGTGCGACGGCGGCGATGGCCAGACCGACAGCGGTGAACGCACCGGCAGCAGGCGTTTCGGCGCCGGCGTCAAAATTCACCACGGATCGCGAAAAGCCACCCGTCACCGGGAAACCGCCGGTCAGGGATGCGGCGATATTTGCGGCACCCAAGCCGATCAGCTCTTGGTCGGGGTCAATGCGCTGACGCTTCTTGGCGGCCAGTGTCTGGGCAACGGAAATGGATTCGACGAAGCCAATGATCGAAATCAGGAACGCGGGTAGCAACAACTGCCCCAGAAGTTCGGGTGAGAAGGACGGCAGGGTCAGCGGCGGCAGGCTTTGGGGTACATCGCCGACAATCTTCACGCCGCGCGCTGCCAGATCCAGCCCCCAGACGGCGAGGGTCGTGGCAACGACCGCCGCAACAGGGCCGGCCTTGGCGATCACGTCGGCGGCACCCGCCCCCAGCCCCATCCGGCGCAGCAATGGTTTCAGCCCCTTGCGGACCCAAAACAGAAATGCGGTGGCGCTGACGCCGATAAGGGCCGTGATCCAGTGGATTTGCGTCAGATGTGTGATCAGCGATCCGCCGATCTCCAACAGGTTGTGACCCTCTGCATTGATGCCCAGCACATGTTTCAACTGGCTGGCCGCGATAATGATCCCGGACGCCGTGATGAAACCCGCAATGACCGGATGCGACAGGAAATTGGCGATAAAGCCCAGACGGAACACCCCCAAGGCCAGCAACATCACACCCGACAGCGCCGCCAGCGACAGCGCGGCCACGGCATAGCCCATCGTCCCCTGCTCGGCGATATTGGCCAAGGCGGCGGCGGTCATCAGCGACACCACCGCGACGGGACCCACCGCCAGCGCGCGGCTGGTGCCGAACACCGCGTAAAGAATGATCGGCGCGATGGACGCATAAAGCCCGGCCTCTGGCGGCAATCCCGCCAGCAGCGCATAGGCCAGCGATTGCGGGATCAACATGATCGTGACGATGACAGCCGCGACCATATCATTGCCAAATGACCTAGCGTTGTAGCTACGCCCCCAAGACAGGATGGGCAGAAAACGCGAAAGATATGCCGACATGACAGGCTCGATTATTGTGAGGTGATTGTTGGCCCCGGCCCGCAGGACCGGGCAGAGGCGGGACACACGGTTTAGTCAACCGTCACTTTTTCCGGTTTGGCCATCCATTCACGGCCCTTTAGCATGGCCTTCCAATAGATCGGTGGCAGTATTTTTTCCTTGAGGAACCACGCCGCGCGGCTGGGTTTTGTGCCATCGACCAGAAACTTGGGGAAGCTGGGCAAGAGCGTGCCACCGTAGCCGAATTCGGCCAGAACGATCTTGCCGCGCTCGACCGTCAGCGGGCACGAACCATAGCCGTTGTACTGCGCCACAGGGGCGCGGCCCCGCATGTCAGCGACCACGTTTTCGGCCACAACCGGTGCCTGCACACGCGCCGCGGCAGCCGTTTTGGCGTTGGGCGCATTCATCACGTCGCCCAGCGACCAGATGTTTTCGTAGGTTTTATGGCGCAGCGTGGCCTGATCGACGTCAATCCAGCCAGCCGCATCCGCCAATGGCGAGACACGGATGAAATCAGGTGCGGTCTGGGGTGGGCAGACATGCATCATGTCAAACGCCATCTCGACCCGTTCAACCGGCGCGTCGGGCCTGATCACATCGAACCACGCCTTTTTGGCATCCCCATCCACCGCCACAAGATTGTGGAAGAAATTCAGCGTGACATCATATTTTTCCACGTATTGCTCGAGCGCGGGCACGTAATCCTTGACCCCGAACAGCACGCCACCGGCATTGTTGAAGTGGATGTCGATATCCTTGAGAACACCGCGCCGGGACCATGCATCGCCGGACAGGTACATCGCCTTTTGCGGCGCACCGGCACATTTGATGGGCATCGGCGGCTGGGTGAAAATCGCCCGGCCTTTTTTGAGGCCTTGCACCAATTCCCATGTGTAGGGCGCAAGATCATAGCGATAGTTGGAGGTGACACCATTTTTGCCCAACGTCTCGACCAGACCTTCGACCTTGTTCCAATACAGCTTCAGCCCCGGACAGACGATCAGACGTTTGTATTTCACGACCCGGCAGCCATCCAGAATGACCGCGTCGTCCTTTGGCTCAAACGCGGCGACGGCCGACTTGATCCAATGCACGCCGCGCGGGATCAGCGACCCCATCGTGCGCGCCGTTTCAGGGGCGTCGAAAACACCGGCACCGACCATGGTCCAGCCGGGTTGGTAATAATGGATATCGGCAGGATCAATGATCGCAATCTCAAGCCCCGGCTTGCGCGCCTTCAAACTGGCGGCAACCGCGATCCCGGCGGCCCCCGCCCCCACGATCACAACCTCGTAGCTGGCATCGGCGCGGTCGGTAGGTGTCTTGCCGCCATTGGCGATCCGGCGCACGACCCCGCCCATGTCATAGCCCGCCGCCTTGGTGATGGCGAGGATATCGGACACGCTGCGTGTCTCGGCCTCGGCCAACGACCAAAGCGTGGCCGAGCGGGTCCCGGTCCGGCAATAGGCCAACGTCGGCCCCGGCAAATCCAACAGGGATTTACCAAAGGCCACCGCATCATCGTCGCCGACTTTACCGGCGACGATTGGCAGATAATCCGCCTCCAGCCCAAGTTTTTTGGCCGCAGCGGCGATTTCTTCAAAGCCCGGCTGATCGGCGCCTTCGCCATCCGGGCGATTGCAGATGACCGAGCGAAACCCCTTATCCTTGATCGCCTGCATATCGGCGACCGTGATTTGCGGACTGACCGACAGGCCAGAGGTGAGCGTCTTGATTTCCATCTGCGTATCCCAGTTTGCGATTATAGGCCGTTGACCGGCACCTTGAGCATCGGCTTGCCGTCTTTGTCCGTCGGCACGGCACCGGCACGCATATTCACCTGCAACGACGGGATAATCAGCCGGGGCATGTCCAGTTGGGCATCGCGTTCGGTGCGAAACTTGATGAATTCTTCGCGGGTCTTGCCACCGCCCACATGGATATTGTGCGCCTTTTCATCAGCGACCGTGGTTTCCCACTGAATATCGCGGCCATTGGGGCCATAGTCGTGACACATGAACAGACGCATATCGTCAGGCAGGGACAGCACCTTTTGGATACTGTCGTAAAGCTCGCCTGCGTCGCCGCCGGGGAAATCGGCACGGGCCGAACCGCCGTCAGGCATGAACAGCGTGTCACCCGTAAAGGCCGCATCGCCGATCACATGGACCATGCAGGCCGGCGTATGGCCCGGCGTATACATCGCAAAGGCGTCCATATTGCCGATCTTGTAGGTATCACCTTCCTTGAAAAGCGCATCGAATTGCGACCCATCGCGCTGGAATTCTGTGCCCTCGTTGAACACTTTCCCAAAGGTTTCCTGCACGACCATAATCTTGTCGCCGACGCCGATCTTGCCACCCAGCTTTTCCTGAATATAGGGCGCAGCGCTCAGGTGGTCGGCGTGGACATGGGTTTCGATGATCCAGTCCAAGGTCAGGCCACGCTGCTCGATCTCGGCGATCAGCGCATTGGCATGGTCATAGGTGATGCGGCCAGCGGCATAGTCGATGTCCATCACGCTGTCGATGATGGCGCAATGATTGCTGGACGGGTCCTTGACGATATAGCTGATGGTATTTGTGGCCTCGTCGAAATGGGCCGAAACGTCGGGTTTGACGTCCATGTTGACTGGATATGTCATTTCAGTTCCTCTTTTCCCTAAAAATCATACTGTTGCACTGCGCGCAGCCAACGAGCGGCGCAGAGTATTAACCGCGAAGATACCCACCAGCAGTGCCGCAACGAACACGAACACCTCTGAGCGTCCGGTGCCAAGGACCGGCAACGCACCACCGGGGCAGAACCCGGCAATACCCCAGCCCACACCAAAGACCGCAGAGCCACCGATCAGCGGCAGATCAAGGTCGCGCCGCGTCGGCAGTTGAAACCCCTGCCCCAGCAACGGGGCCGGACGGCGCAGCACGACACGGTAGCCGATGAAGGTGACAACAACCGCCCCGCCCATCACAAAGATCAGGCTGGGGTCCCAGATTCCGGCAACGTCGAAAAAGTTCAGTACCTTTGCAGGGTTGGCCATCCCGGAGATAGAGATGCCGACACCGAAAACCAGACCGATGATATAGCATATGACAAGACGCATGGCTTACCCTCCGATGATGTGACGCACGACATAGACCGTCAGGCCCGTCGTGATCATGAATGTAATGACAGCCGCAATTGACCGCGGCGAAAGCCGTGCCATGCCGCAAACCCCATGCCCGGACGTGCAGCCCGACCCAAAGGTCACGCCAACGCCGACGATAAAGCCGCCGACAATCAACATCGGCGTGGATACCGGCACCTGCACGACAGGCATGTGCCCCGTCAGCAGCGACACCGCCAACGGCCCGCTGGCCATGCCCGCAAGCACGGCAGCACGCCATGACCAGTCAGACCAGCCCGCCGGATACAAAAGCCCCGCCAGAATGCCGGTCGCACCCATGATCCGGCCCATCGTCGCCATCAAAAGCACGGAAGCCACGCCGATCAAGGCGCCGCCGCCCAAGGACTGCCAAGGCGTAAATAAAGTTTCCATCATCGTTCCTTACACGTCTGAATGCCAAAAATTCGATAAATGACACAAAACTGCGTCGCTGCAGTTACCAATATCACAATAGCCCCGGCGATAGACACGTAGTTGATCCATGTCATTGCGAACACCGCCGCGCCGCTTGCCAGCGGCAGCATGATCAACACAAGCCCAAGCGTCAGCCGGACAAAGCGGTCAAGCGGCCCGATATCTACGGTCATTTCTGCTACTCCTCAAAACTCTGCGACCTTACTACACATAATGAGTCGCAGCGTCGGTGACATTGTCACCGAGCCAAGAAGAAAGCGTTACAGGTTTTTGTCGGCCAGATTTTCCAGCTTTGCCCGGCTGAGAATGGCAACGGTGCCACGGGACTGTTCGATCCAGCCGCGTCGCTGGAATTCCTGTAGCTGCCGCGAAATCACTTCGCGCGCCGTACCCAGTTCGACGGACAGTTTCTGGTGTGTGGTGGCGATCGTGTCGCGGCCTTCGGACAGTTCGATCAGCTTGTGCGCCAGACGGACGTCGATACGTTGGAACGCCACCTCGTCGACCATCAAGAACAGATCGGTGATCCGCTTGGAAAACGCGGCAAACACGAAGCTGCGAAATGATTTCGACTGCGCGACCAGATCGTCAAACACGTCGCGGGGCACGGCGGCGGCCTGCACGTCGGTTTCGGCGATGCCTTCGGCGGAATAATCATCATAGGCCAGCAGGCAGGCCGTGGTCAGCACGCAGCTTTCGCCGGCATGAATCCGGTACAGGACAATCTCGCGGCCAGTGTCGGACACCTGTTGCACCCGCACCGTGCCATCAAGCAGGAACAACATGTTTTCAGGCGACTTTCCGGGGCCGAATACAACCGTATCGCGCGCCACGTTCACAATCGCGCTGCGCTGCAAAAGCTGTTGCTTGGTCTCCGGTTTCAGCCGGGAGAGGCCCGGAAACCGTTCGATCCATTCTGCCGTCAAGTTTGTCTGGGTCACACCATATCCTTTGCCACGCCAAGGCCACGACATGGCGCTTTCGTAACAGATATGGGGCAATCGCATCGGGGTTGCCAGCCCGTACCATGCGCGGCCCATGCGGCCCGTGGGGTATTGTTACATCAAAACAGTGAACGCCGCGCAAGGTTTTTGGCGATCCCGCCCTTGGACGCTATGCAACCCGGCTACCCGCCGACCAGACCGACTGTATTATCGGCACGTCATGGCGGCGCGCAAAGCGGATCAGATCGGCGCGCTTGCCAATCGCCACGGTGCCCCGGTCGGTCAACCCCACCTTTTGTGCGGGGTTCGCCGTGACAGCCGCAATGCCGCGCGCGGGGTTGCCCCAGATGTCACCCAACTGCACCGCCCCCAAGAGCAATGACGCCGGCACGTAGTCGGATGACAATATATCAAGCCGGTCCAGCGCCGCCAATTCATGCGCCGCCACATTGCCGGAATGCGAACCGCCGCGCACAAGGTTCGGCGACCCCATGATCGTGGCAATACCCGACACGTGGCACGCATCGGCGGCCGCCACCGTCGTGGGAAATTCGGCCAGCGTTATCCCATGCGCATGACTGGCCGCGACCTGTGCGGCGGTCGTGTCGTCGTGGCTGGCCAATGCCGCGCCATAGCGGTGCGCGGCGGCAACTGTTGCGGTCTCATGTGTGGCCCCCAGCCGATCCTGCAGGCCGTACAGAAAATCCACATAGGCGGTGAAGCTGACCCGATCCATCCCGTGTTTGCCGCAAACGTAATCTTCGAACTTTTGCAGGTCGGTGAACTGGCGCTGGCCCGGTGTGTGGTCCATCAGCGATACAATCCCGATCCGATCCGCCGGTGAAAACTCGGCCAGTTCATCGACCAGCGTTTCCGAGCAGACTTCGGCGCGCAGGTGGATGTGGTGGCTGATCTTGAGCGCCCCGGCGTCGCGCATACCCAGAATTTCGTCGGCCATCTGCCGGGCGTATTTGCCATAACGTTTGCCATTGTCAGACACGATGGACCCGACCCGGATCGCATCGAACACCGTCGTAATGCCGGTGCCCGCCAGTTCACGGTCATGCGCGATGATCGCCGCGCGATGCGGCCAATCCACCTTGGGTCGCGGCGCCATGTGACGCTCCAGATTGTCGGTATGCAGCTCGATCAGTCCCGGACTGACAAAGTCGCCTTCGCAGTCCATGGCCCCCTGCGGAACACTGCCGCCTGCGGCGATGTCGACAATCACGCCGTCGCGAACGCGCAAACTGCCCTGAACCACCTCTTGAGGTAGAATAATCCGGGCATTGGCGAAAATAATGTCTTGTGTCATGGCTTTGTCACGCTGTCTTGGCAAGGGGTGCTATGTTTATCAGATATGCAGTTTTCTACACACCGCCAGCTGGGGCTTTCGCTGATTTCTGCGCGGCTTGGTTGGGCTGGGACAGTCACCAAAGCCGCAGGGTCGATCACCCGGCAGTGGGCGATCTGGATGTCGCGGCCCTGACGGATGTACCGCGTCAATACGGGTTTCATGCAACGCTCAAGGCGCCCTTTGGGCTGCACAGCGGGACAACCGCCGATGGGCTGTCTGCGGCCATCACGCGATTGGCTGCCCGCACTGCGCCGGTCACCGTACAACAGATGACATTGCAGCAGCATCATGGCTTCATGGCGATCCGCCCGGTCGGCGATGTGCCCGCGCTGCGCGCGCTGGCCGCATGTATCGTGCGCGACCTTGATCCGTTTCGCGCACCGGCCAAGCCCAGCGATATTGCCAAGCGACGGCGGCGCGGATTGACGCCGCAGCAGGACCTGAACCTGATCCAGTGGGGCTATCCCTATGTGATGGACGACTTCGCGTTTCACATGACGCTGACCGGGCGCGTCGACGACGCAACGGCGCAGTCCGTTGCAGACCAGCTGACGCCGGTCCTGACGCCGCTGATCCCACAGCCCTTTGTCATTGATCACCTGACGCTTCTGGGTCAGGACACGGCGGGTTTGTTCCATGAAATCCATCGCTATGCGTTGGCCGGATAAAGCAGGTCCAGCGCATGTCGCACCGTGTCGTCCAGTGCGCCGCCATTGTCGATCACATGGACCATGATATCGGCGGGCAAGGCATAGTCCGCGCGTTTCAGGCGGCGGGCGACGTCGTGGGTATCTTCCCGCCCCCGCGCGACCAGCCGCGCCGCAAGCACGTCATGCGATGCGGTCAACATCAGGACCTCGCTGCGCGCAAACCGCGCTTTTGCGGCCCCAAGCATAGTGCGCGACAGGTTGGCCAACACATCCTGGCCGGCATTCAGCCATGTTTCGACGCAGAGCGGAATGCCGTAGGACAGCCCATGCGCAGGCCATGAAAGCGCGAAGAACCCCGCGCTGCGCATCCGCGCAAACTGGTCCACCGTCACGCCATCAAAATCTTCGCCGCCCGCATCGGACGGGCGGGTAATCACCCGGCGGGCCAGCGTCAGGCGCGGCTCGGCTTTGGCCATGGCCGCCATGACGCTGTCTTTGCCAACACCCGATGGGCCGACAACAGCGATAAAGCGCCCCGTCACGCGGCGGCCTTGGGGGTAAAGCCGGTCACGTCGATTTCGCGGTCACAGACGCGCGCGCGGGCCGCCTCGTCATGGAAGATACCAATGATCGCCGCGCCGCGCGCCTTGGCCTGTTCGATCATCGACATCACAACCTCGCGGTTGGTCCCATCCAGACTGGCGGTGGGTTCGTCCAGCAAAAGCGCCGGATAATCATAGGCAAAACCGCGTGCAATGTTGACCCGCTGCTGTTCGCCGCCAGAAAAGGTCGTCGGGCTGAGCGACCAAAGCCGCTGCGGGATATTGAGCCTGTCCAGCAGCACTTCTGCCCGCGCCAACGCCGCATCCCGTGGGGTGCCTGTCGCCAGCAGCGGTTCGGCCACGACCGCGACCGTCGGCACACGCGGCACGACGCGCAAAAACTGGCTGACATAGCCCAGTGTATAGCGCCGCAGTTGCAGAATATCGCGCGGCTGGGCCACCGCCACATCCACATCGCCGATCATGATGCGCCCGGCGGCGGCCAGATAATTACCGTAAATCATCCGCATCAGCGTCGATTTCCCGGCACCGGACGCGCCCACCAGCGCGACACATTCACCGCGCGCCACCTGTAGCGACGCACCCCGCATTACCGGAATAACCGCCGCGCCCTGATTGTGCAGCGTAAAGGATTTCGAGACATTTTCGACAGAGATCATAAGCTTAAACCTGCAAGACAGAGGAAACAAGAAGTTGGGTGTACCCGTGTTGCGGATCATCCAGCACCTGATCCGTCAGGCCGGTTTCAACCACATGACCGTCTTTCATGACCATCAGCCGATCCGCAAGCAGGCGTACAACGGCAAGATCGTGGGTGACGATGATCGCGCTCAGGTTCATCTCGCGGACCAGACCGCGCAACAGGTCAAGCAGCCGCGCCTGAACGCTGACATCCAGACCACCCGTGGGTTCATCCATGAACACCAGCCGCGGCCCCGTGACCAGATTGCGCGCAATCTGCAGCCGCTGTTGCATGCCGCCGGAAAATGCGGTCGGGCGGTCGTCAATCCGGTCTTCGCTGATCTCGACCCGGCCCAGCCAGTCCGTCGCGGTCGCGCGAATATCACCGTAGTGGCGTGCGCCCACGGCCATCAGCCGTTCGCCCACATTGCCGCCCGCGCTAACGTTCATCCGCAGCCCATCACGCGCATGTTGATGAACAAACGCCCAGTCGGTGCGCGACAACATGCGCCTCTCGGGTTCGCTCATTGTGACGGTATCGCGCAGACCATCGGTGCGCGTGTCGAAACGCACAGCGCCGGTGTCGGGGGTCAGATGCCCCGCCAGACAATTCAGCAAGGTAGATTTGCCCGATCCGCTTTCGCCGACAATGCCCATCACCTCGCCGGGGTACAGATCGAATGACACATCCGTGCAGCCAATCCGGTGCCCATAGAATTTCGCAATATTGCTGACTTGCAAAAGCGGGGTCATGCCGCGTCCTCCTGATAGGGGACACCTTGGGCACCCACATGGCCATCCTTGCGACGCTTGCCGCAATAATCGGTGTCGGAACACATGAACATGCGCCCGCCTGCGTCATCGACGATCAATTCGTCGAGATAGCTGTCGTCGGCCCCGCACAAGTCACAGGCATGGTCGGCCTTGGTTGCTTCGAACGGGAAGTCGTCGAAGTCCAGACTGACCACCTTGGTATAAGGTGGGAGCGCATATATCCGCTGTTCCCGCCCGGCACCAAACAACTGTATCCCGGCCATTTCCAGTTTCGGATTGTCGAATTTCGGGATCGGTGACGGGTCCATGACATAGCGCCCTTCAACCTTGACCGGATAGGCGTAGGATGTGGCAATCGCCCCGTGCTGGCTGATATCTTCATATAGCTTCACGTGCATCAGCCCGTATTCTTCCAGACTGTGCATCTTGCGGGTTTCCACCTCGGACGGTTCCAGAAAACGCAGCGGTTCGGGGATCGGCACCTGATAGACAATAATCTGATCCTCGCGCAGCGCCTCTTCGGGAATGCGGTGGCGGGTCTGGATAACGCTGGCTTCGGTCGTGGCCTCGGTCACGGCAACGCCTGCGGTCTTTTGAAAGAACCGCCGGATGGACACCGCGTTCGTCGTGTCGTCTGCGCCTTGGTCAATCACCTTGAACACGTCATCGGGGGTCAATACCGCCGCACTGACCTGCACGCCACCGGTGCCCCAACCATAGGGCATGGGCATTTCGCGGCTGGCAAACGGCACCTGATAGCCGGGGATCGCCAGCCCTTTGAGGATCGCACGCCGGATCATCCGTTTGGTCTGTTCGTCCAGATAGGCAAAGTTATAGTCGGTCATTGTGCGGCCTCCTGCATGGTCTGTGCCTCGCGGCGCAGTTTGCGGATCAGTTCCAGTTCCGATTGAAAATCGACATAATGGGGCAGCTTGATGTGTTCGAGAAACCCTGTCGCCTGAATATTATCCGCATGGTACAGCACGAATTCCTCGTCCTGTGCCGGCGCGCCAAGGTTGTCTTCGCCCAGTTCCTTCCAGCGCAGGGCGCGGTCCACCAGCGCCATCGAAATCGCCTTGCGCTCGGTCATCCCAAAGACCAGCCCGTATCCGCGTGTGAACTGCGGCGGCTGTGTTTTCGAGCCTTGGAACTGGTTCACGGTTTCACATTCGGTCAACGTCACCTCGCCGATTTCAATGGCAAAGCCCAGTTCAGGGATGTCCATTTCAACCGCGACCGCGCCAATCCGCAGCTCGGCGACAAAGGCATGGTTGCGCGCATAACCGCGCTGGGTTGAATAGGCCATGCCAAGGATGAACCCTTCGTCGCCGCGCGTCAGCGCCTGCAACCGCAACGCCCGGTCCGCTGGCAGTTCAAGCGGTGTCCGGGTCAGATCCGGTGGAGTTTCGGGACCGACGGGTTCGGATTGAATCAGGTCCTCGCGGTCCAGAAATGACATGATATGCGGCGTCGGCGCGGTTTGAATCGGGGCTTGCGGCACTGCAGGCACCTCGCCATCAGCGGCCAGTTTGAAATCCAGCAGGCGGTGCGTGTAGTCAAATGTCGGCCCCAGAACCTGACCGCCCGGCGCATCCTTGAACGTCGCGGACACGCGCCGGTCGCAAACCATCGCATCCGTATCCACCGGGGCAGAGCCGCCAAACCGGGGCAGCGTCGTCCGATACGCCCGGATCAAAAAGATCGCCTCTATCAGATCACCGCGCGCCTGTTTGATCGCCAAGGCGGCAAGATCAGGATCATAAAGCGAGCCTTCGGCCATGACACGGTTCACAGCCAGCGCCAATTGCTGCCGGATCTGCGCGACGGATAATGCGGCCACGGCGGTATCGCCGCGCCGTTCCTCGGCCAGCCACGCATGGGCATTGTCGATGGCCTTTTCGCCACCCTTTACCGCAACATACATCAAGACACCTTTGTCGTGCGTGGCAAAGCGGCAAGGCGGCTTTGGCAGGTGAACATAAAATCAAGCCCCAGCGGGAACAGCGTCGCGTTGCCCTGAAGTGGCGCAAGATCAGGCAAGGAAAGCTGTGCGCTTTCTGCGATGCCCGGACCGCGCAGGGTTGCACCGGTGTTATCCAGCGCAGGAAGCTCGACGATCAGGGTCGTGGACCGGTCGGGGTATTGCGATGTGCCGATCGGAAAGCTGGTCAACGGCAGTTCGTCCCATGCGCCAACGGCAAAGACGGCCTGATCCGGCCCCGAAAACGGCGCGCCTGTGTGAAAGGTGATCCAGTCGCGCAACGCCTGCGTGTCGCGGCTTGGGGCCAGAAAGACCGGCGTATCGGGATCGCAGAGCGTCAGCAACACCACGCCAGCGGCGACGGACAAAGGGGCCGGTGGGGTCGCGCCAGCCAGATCATGGATCGTGCCGGGTCGCGCCATGGCATTCATCACGCCCCGAAATGCGTGGGCGGAATCAATAGGCGCGTTGCCAAATCCACCTTCAAGTGCTGTGACTTGCATCAGTCTTCCCCTCGCATCATCGTGAAAAACTCAACCTTGGTCGCGGCCGCCTTGGCTGCCCGCGTCGCCTTGACGGCGGCAATAGTGTCGCGCAACGGCGCCAGTATCCGGGCCTCTATCTGGGGTGCGGCGGCGGTTTGCATCAGCGCATCAATCAACGCGGCCTGCAGCGCCTTGTCCTTGTCGCGCCCCTGCACATAGGCATGGCCTACCGCGCCATCGGCAAGTTTGACCGAACAGCGGGTGACGGTCATTTCGCCCAGATTAAATGCGGCGCCTACGGCACCGGCGCGGCCACGCACCATGACGCCGCCAATTTCAGGGGCGCGCAAGAGAACATGGTCCGGCATCGCGCCGAACCTTTCCCAGTAGCGGGCCAGATCGGCGGCGCAGGCTTTGGCCAACAGGCCCATCCAGGCTTTGCGGTCGGTATTTGGATCAATCATCATGTTCATCTAGACACCTTGCAGGTTTGTCTACTTTAATATACAACTAGACAACTCTTAGAGCGTAAGACCCCGCCGCCGCAATCCCCCTTAGTGTGAAGTTTTCGTGACACCATGGCCCGCACCGCAATCTGGACATCCATCGCCGCCACCCTGACCCACGACATCGCCGAAGGGCGGTATGGGCCGGGCGACAAACTGCCCACCGAGGCAGAGTTGGCGCATCGTTTCGGCGTGAACCGGCATACGGTCCGCCGGGCCTTGGGGGCGATGGCCGACGATGGGTTGCTGCACGCGCGGCGCGGTTCGGGGGTCTTTGTGGCGCAGACGCCGACAGATTACCCTATCGGACGGCGGGTGCGGTTTCACCAGAACCTTGCCGCCGCCGGGCGCACTGCCGCGAAAACGATTCTGACGCTGGAAACCCGTACCGCCGACACGCGCGAAGCAGATGCCCTGGCCCTGGCACCTGGGGCGCAGGTGCATGCCTGCGAGGGTCTGTCGCTCGCCGATGCGCAGCCCATCGCAGTTTTTCGCAGTATTTTCCCTGCGGCACGTTTCCCCGGACTGCTGGCCGATCTTGACGAGACAAAATCGGTGACGGCGGCGCTGGCGCGTCAGGGGGTATCGGATTATACTCGCATCACGACACGGCTGACCGCGAAACTGGCCACCGCGACGCAGGCGCTGCACCTGCGGATCGCCGAACACGCACCGATCTTGCGCACAGTCGCCATCAACATTGATCCCGACGGCGCGCCTGTCGAATACGGCCACACATGGTTTGCCGGCGACAGGGTGAGCCTTATTGTTAACGAACAGTAAACGGCACTGTCACAAGGGCGATACATCGCGCTGGCATACAACCTGAAAGAATTCTCAGGTGGCCATTCAAATGACTTATCCGATTTCCCAACTTTCCTTTACCGGCGCACAGGTCTTGCGCGGTGGTCAGATCGCAGCGGGCGATATTACCGTCACGGGCGGCTACGTCAGTGACGACCCTGCCGCGGCGAACACGCAACTTGATCTGACCGACTACTACGTCCTGCCGGGGATTATCGACCTGCATGGCGATGCGTTCGAACATCATATCGCGCCGCGCCCGACCGCCCCTTTTCCGATCTCGCTGGGTCTGGCGGGCACTGACCGTGATGCTGCCGCCAATGGGGTGACAACGGCGTGGATGGCGCAAAGCTGGTCATGGGAAGGCGGCACGCGCGGGCCCGATTTTGCGGAAACGTTTCTGGCGGCGCATCAGGCCTACAAGGCCCTAATGTTGACCGACCTGCGGGTGCAAATTCGTTGTGAAACCCATACCGTCGATACCCAGGATCGGCTGATCGCCGCGATACGGACCTATGGCATCGACTATGTCATCTTCAACAACCACCTTGATGAAGCTGTCGATATGGCGCGCACCCATCCAGAACGGGCGGCGCATTGGGCCGCGCGCACGGGCCGCAGTCTGGCCGCGCATATGGCGCTGGTCGCCGCCGCGCAGGACCTGACGCCGCAGGTGCCCCGCCATCTGTGCAACCTTGCCAGCGCCTTTGACAGCTTGGGCGTTCGCTATGGCAGCCATGACGATGCGGACGGGCGCACGCGTGAATATTACGCGATGATCGGCGCCAAGATATGCGAATTCCCGACCCACCGCAGTGCGGCCGCTCTTGCCAAGACATGGCGTGATCCGGTGATCATGGGTGCGCCAAACGTCGTGCGAGGCGGATCGCAGGCGGGTAATATCGCGGCCAGCACGTTGATTCGGGACGGGCTGTGCGATGTGCTGGTGTCGGACTATCATTACCCAACGCTGGCACAGGCGGCCTTTGTGTTGGCCGACACCGGGGTGATTGATCTTGCGCAGGCATGGGCGATGATATCCGCCAATCCGGCGCGGATCATGGGCCTGAAGGATCGGGGCACGCTGGCCGCCGGACGGCGCGCGGATCTGGTCATTGTGAACGCACAGACCCGCCAGATCGAAGGGACCATGGTCGCTGGTTGCTGGTCGTATCTGGCAGCAGGCGTGGCCCACCGGCTTTGCCAGACGCACCAAGACTTTCGGCTTGCCGCAGAATAATCAGGCGTATTTCTCAAGGAAGGCCGTGGCCTCCAGCGCGCGGAAATCATCCAGCGCCGCGTGCAAACGGTCGTGCGACCAGTCCCACCAAGCCAGCGCCATCATCCGGTCGGCAATACCGTCCGGATACCGCGCGCGCAGCGGCACCGCCGGAATGCCCGCCACGATCATGTAGGGCGGCACGTCTTTGGTGACGATCGCGCCACCGGCCACGACGCAGCCATGCCCCAGCGTCACGTCGGGCCGGATCTGCGCGCCATGGCCGATCCACGTGTCATGGCCGATGACGGAACGCCGGCTGCGGCGATGGGCGAACCATGCCGTGTCCTGCGCCGAATCATCAAAATAATCAGCCGAGCGGTAGTGAAAGTGATGCAAGCTTGCCTTGTCCATCGGGTGATCCGTGGCCCCGATACGCACATAGCTGGCGATATTCGAAAACTTGCCGATATCGGCATTGGCAATGTCGGCATATCGGTCGCAATAGGAATAGTCGCCCATATGCGCATGCGCCATCCGGGTCCCGCGCCCGACTTCGGTAAAGCGGCCAAATGTGCTGTCGGTGATATCGCAGTCGGGATGCACGAACGGTGCATCTTTGGTTAATCGCGCCATGGTCAGTGTCCACCCTCTTTGCCCTTGATCAGCTTGCGCCGCAGCCACCCCGAAAAGGTGTCCATCATCATGACCATCACAATAATCAGGACGATGTAATACGTCACCTCTTCCCAGTCCTTTTGGGTGATGATCGCCTGCGTCAGCAGCAAGCCGATGCCACCGCCCGTGATGGCGCCGATGATCGTCGCAGAGCGCGTGTTGGATTCCAGATAATACAGAACCTGACTGAGCAATATCGGCGTGATCTGCGGGATCACCCCAAAGCGATAGCGCTGCAACGGCTTGGCCCCTGTCGAGGTAATCCCTTCGATTTGCTTGTCATCCACATTTTCCAGCGCCTCGGAGAACATCTTGCCGAAGGACCCGGTATCGGTCAGCAGGATCGCCAGCGCCCCCGTCAATGGGCCGGGGCCATAGGCGCGCGACAACACAATTGTCCAAATCAACCCGTCAACGCCGCGCAGAAAATCAAACAGCCGCCGCGCCACAAACCGCAAGCTGCCCAATGGGGTGAAATTCTTGGCCGCGAGGAACCCCAGCGGCAAGGCCACGATCGCCGCGCCGAACGTGCCCAGAAACGCCATCAGGATCGTCTCGACCAAGGCCCAGGCAACATCGCCGTGGCGCCACATCTTGTTGGACCAAAACGCATCCCAGATCGCGCCCGCCTCGCCGGTGAATGCCCGGCTGGTTACCTCGCCAAGGCTGAGGCCGTAGTAGGGGCTGTCGAGCGTGAAAAAGAACAACTCCCATCCCAGCGCATAGCGAAACACCTCTGCACGGTTGCGGGTGACGGTGACGCGGCCCGCATCGGTGGTCACGGATATCCGGTTCTTGGACGCGCTGATCCAGTCAGGCAGATCACCCGCAGGCAGCACCGCATTCACGCCGCTGCTGCCCGGTGTGGTCACGATACGCCCGTAGCCCGGCACGTCATACGTCACCTGCGCGCCAAATGTCACGACATGGCCGGCGCCAAGATCAATCACCGTATCATCGCCCAAGGTGACCCAGTCAGGGGCGCTGCCCTGCGGGTATTCGCCCTTGCGTTCGCCTTCGATCGACACGATTACGTCGCCGGTCCGGTTGTCGCGGGCCACATGGGTTTTGTAGCTATAGATGTCGGACACCAACGTGCGGGCATTCTCCACGCTGACCCGGTCCGCCAGACCGGCCATGTCGAATGCCACAAAGATGTAGGTGAAATAGGCAATAATCACCACCGGCACGGCCATGGCGGTCAGCCGCTTGCGGCGGAACCGGGCGATTGTCTGCGGCTGCAAAAGCATAACGGTCATGGGTGCGCCTCTTGGTTTTTTGCGCCGTGAGTCAGGCGGTTGCGTAAGAAGCTTGAAACCTGATCGACCACGACAATCGTGCCAAACAGCAACAAGAAGATCGCCGCCGCCTCGTCGAACTTGCCCTGTCCCCAGCTCATCGTGTTGCGCAGGTCGTAGCCGATACCACCCGCGCCGACGAACCCCAGAATGGCCGAAGCGCGAATGTTGATCTCGAACCGCAACAGGGCATAGCTCAGGTAATTGGGCGCGACCTGCGGCACGACGCCCAGCCACATCCGCTGCACCCAGCCCGCCCCAACCGACGCGAGCCCCTCAATGGGTTTGAGCGATGCGTTTTCGTTCACTTCCGAAAACAGCTTGCCCAGCGCGCCCACTGTATGCAGCGCGATTGCAATCATCGCAGGCACCGGACCACCGCCCAGCAAAAAGATCAGGACCAGCGCGATCACGATTTCGGGCACGGCGCGCAAGATATCCAAAATCCGGCGCAACGGGCCAACCAGCCACGGCACCGGCGCCAGACCCCGGGTCACCAAAAGCGACATCACCAAGCCGATCATCGCCCCCAGCAGGGTCGCGGCACCGGCGATATTGATCGTCTCGATCAGCGAAGGGAAGTATTTGACGAAATAGCCCGGCAGCAGAGGCGCGCGCGCGATCGCTTCGCCAATGACATCGGCGGGGAAATCAAAGATGTTGGGCAGCCCATCCCAGAACCCGCCCGCATTGCGGTCATTCGCGGTCTGAAAGCCCGCCAGCATCAGCGCCACGAAAACGAGAAGCAAAATCAGGTTCATCACCCGTTTTGAACGCATCTGCGCCAAATATTCAGTCTTGATGTCGCCCGCGCTTTGCAACTCTGCCATCGTCGTGTCCCCACATAAAATTACAGGCCCCGGAACACACTCCGGGACCTGCAGACCGTTATGAAATTACTTGGATCAATTCGACTTTGCGCGGCGCGCTTCGACGATGGACACATAGGCTTCATGCGTGATGGGATCAAAGCCAAGGCTGTCACCGGCGGCCACACCATACGCACACTCTGGATCGGCCTCGAAAAGACCATCGACCAGCGTTGTCATGCGGTCTTTGACGTCCTGTGGCAGGGATGTACGCAGCACGACCGGACCCTCTGGGATCGGCTTTGACCGCCAGATTTCCACGATATCATTCATATCGACCAGACCCGCATCAACCGCCTTGCGCAGCGCACCGGAGTTATAGCCGTCTTCCCATGCGCCCTGACCGTCGGCCCATGTCACGCCGCCGTCAATATCGCCATTGGCGACGGCTACGATGGTCTGCTCGTGACCGCCGGTGAACTTGACCTCACCGAAATATTCGCCCGATTCCATCGTGATACTGGCAGCAGCCTGCGGAATTTCGATCGACGGGATCAGATAGCCCGACGTCGAGTTCGGATCACCAAAGCCAAACACCTTGCCCTGCATGTCAGCCAGCGATGTGACGCCGCTGTCGACACGGGCGAACCCGATGGAATGATAGCCGTAAGATCCATCAAGGTTGATCTTGACCAAAACCGGCTCGACCGCTTCGGGGTCCTGCAGATAGACGGCGGCATAAGACGATGCCCCCAGCCAAGCCATATCAAGGGTCCCGCCCAGCAGGCCCTGGATCACACCGTTATAGTCGGCAGGGGCAAACAGACGCGTCTCGACGCCCAGTTCGGCCTGAGTGTAGGCGCGCAGACACTCGTGGGAGTTCATACGATCCTGTGCGTTCTCACCGCCCAGAATACCGATCCGGAATTCCGTCACGGCGTGGCCCTCTGCGACGACGGCCGAAGTCAGCGCGGTCGTGGCAAGTGCCGCAGCAATCAGGTTTTTCATTTGTCTTCTCTCTCGTTATGCGGCCCCGAGCAGCGGGGCGCAGGGTTAAATCTTGGGTTGTCAGACAGTTTCGGCCTGCCGGATCAGCACAGTTGCCGCATCCAGCGTTTCGATTTCGGTCGATGTCGCCGCCTCTGAGAACGTGTCGTCGGCGCCGTAGATGTCGCGCGCGGCACCGGTCGTCAGTTGGGCAGGCGTGCCATCAAACACGATCTTGCCATCGCGCATCCCGATCACCCGGTCACAATACCGACGGGCGGTATCGAGCGTGTGCAGGTTTGCGATGACCATGCGCCCGTCTTCTTCGTGAATCCGGCGCAGTGATTGCATCACGACCTGCGCATTCATCGGGTCAAGCGATGCGATGGGTTCATCCGCCAGAATGATCTTGGGGTCCTGCATCAATGCGCGTGCAATCGCGACGCGCTGCTGCTGACCGCCGGACAAAGCCTCGGCGCGTTTCGGGGCATGCTGCGCGATGCCAAGCCGATCAAGGATTTCGATTGCGCGGTGGATATCGTCGGTCGGATACAGGTTGAACATCGTCGCCATGGTGGACCGGCGGTTCAATGTACCGTGCAGCACGTTGGACACGACATCCATTCGCGGCACCAGATTGAATTGCTGAAAAATCATCGCGCATTGCGATTGCCACTGACGCTTGGCCGACCCCCGCAGGTTGGTGATGTCGCGGCCTTCGAATGTGATGGCCCCGGAGGTCGCATCGGTCAGCCGGTTCAGCATCCGCAGCAGCGTCGATTTGCCGGCACCGGAGCGGCCAATGATCCCGATCATCGCGGGTTCACTCACCGCGATTGTCGCGGATTTCACGGCGGGGCTCCCACCAAACGACTTGGTCAGATTATCTATCAACAGCATCGCTACCCTCCTGAGGTTAGCGGCTATTTGACAGGTTCAGTTTTCAGATTTGTATCAGCAACAAGAACCTTTTGTGACGATTTTCCGATCATGGGGCGCACAGTCGGCGCGCCCCATGATCGGCAAAGCCCCCTAGAACCGCAGGCCGATTTCAAGCGCGAGGTTGTAGCCTTCAACACCATCGGCCACACGGGTATCGGCGCGCAGGCTGGCATTGAACTGGCGGTTTGGATCAATGATTTGGTTATAGCCAAAGCCAACGCTCAGCTCGCCGTACCCATCGACACCTGATGTGCTAAGCGCGGCTGACGCGCCGCTCGCTTCGACCAGTGATGCATTCTGCCCCACGCTCAGACTGGTGTAGTAGTTAGCGGCAACAAAGGAATGCAGCGTCGTGGCGCCGTCGTCGCTGGCGTTTTCATAGTTGACGGTCACGCCCGCGAACCCGGTCGTTGTCGTATAGTCATCGGTGCTGAACACGTGATCCGTGGCAAAGCGCAGATCATCAACCGTCGTTTTGGCCAACATCAAGCCACCGCCCGGCACAACGGCAAAGCCGCTCTGACCGACTGGCATCCGGTAGTTCAGCGTTCCTGCAAAGCTGAACGTCTGTGTCGCAAATGCAGAATCCGTCAGGCCAAGATCCGCAGCATAGGTGCCGATCCCGTCATCAATGTCATAGTCGGTCTGCGCGAACCGCAACTGCACATCTGCCGTAACGGCACCATTCGTCGCGGTGCCACTGACACCCGCGTATATCTGGTCAAAGTCCATCGCGGTGGTGATCGCCGTCGCCGTGCCGTCACGGGTCATGTCCTGCGCCGATGATCCGCTGAGCATCCCGGCCAGCACATTATATGTCATATCCCAACCGCCCAGTTCACTGGCACAGCCCAGATTGGCCCCAACCTGAAACCCGTTGTAGCTGCTAACCACATCGACGGTGCCCTGCTGGCCCATGTTGTCGATTGTGGCGGTCGTCGTGGCCTCGCCTCCGACCACACGGCCCCATGCGCCGGCGCCCCCGCATATATCAGCGGTGTGCGGCACCAACCGCCTGCTTTGCTGGCTGGTCAACGCCTCGAGCTGGGCCACACCTTCGAGGATCGACCCAAGGGTCAGGCTTGCGCCGGTCTGGATCGTAACATCGCCGTTGGGCACCTGCTGCGCTACGAAGATCGACACCGGACCGGCATCAAAATCCAGCCCCGTGCTGGAAAAGCTGAAGTCGTTCGCCGCTGCGTCATCGACATCAACGACCAGCAATGCGTCGGTCAGCAAGCCCGGCGTCGTGGGCAACAGGTTGAACTGCAGCAAAAGATTACCAGTCGTCGCGCCTGTGATCGTGAGAAAATCTGCGGACTGCGTGCCAATGGCCAGATCAACATCAAGGTTGTAGCTGCCCGCACTGATCAGACCGCCTTGGGCGCGCACTTCGTCCCCGGTGATATCATCGACAAGGTCAACCACGCCGTTGTTCGTAAACGCCCCGGTCACGGTGCCCGATTGCATCACCGTGCCCGCGTTGGTGACGGCGCCGTCAATCGTGCCACCATTCAGATTGACCTGCGACGTCGCATCATTGTCCAGCGTGCCCAGCGTAAACGCCGCCGCAGGCGACAACGTGATCACAGCGCCATTTTGGTTGTCAAAGTTACCGCTGGCAGCACCACCGGTGCCAGCCAGATTGGCGGTGATGGTCGTGATGCCGCCATCATTGACGATATTCCCGTCAAAAATCCCCGCCAGATTTGCGGTGCCGCTATTGGCAAGACCGCCACTGATCGCGCCTGTCGCGGTCAGCGTGCCGCTATTGGTGATCGGATTGGCGGCATTCAACGTGCCCGCAACATACATCGTCCCGGTGTTATCGACGTCGGTTGCATTGACCGCGGCACTGGCCGCAATCTCGAACCCGGCAGCAGCTGCCCCGGAGCCTGCGCCCTGACCCGCGTTGTTCAGCGTGGTCAACCCGGTGACCGTGCCCGCATCCACATCGACCAACCCACCTGCGGCATTGGTCAGCGTGCTGTTCAGCGCCAGATCGGCGTCAACGGTCAACTGCCCGGCTGCGTTGTTCTGTATGGCACCCAGCACCTGATTGCTGACCGTCGCGCCGCCCGTGTTCACCAGACCTTCGTTGATCTGCCCGACCGAGATCAGCGTACCGGTGTTATTCACCGCACCCAGCACCACGCCGGTGCTGTCGATTGTCAGCGTGCCGGCGTTGCCGATCGCGTTCACCGCGCCAGACGTTGAATCCAGCGTGCCTGCAACGGCCATTGTCGCGCCGGCATTGTTGATGATGTCCAGCGCCTGCAACGTCGTCGCCGCGTTCACCCGCACACCCGCCGTCGTGATCGCATTCCCCGTGCCGGTGCCGTTGTTGGTCAAACTGCCTGTGACAGTCGTGTCACCCGCCTGCGTGATCATCACACCGGCGTTTGCGTTCACGACTGCGCCCGTAACGGCCAAAGCGCCGGTCGCCGTAAACGTCCCCGTGTTCGTCACGTTCCCGACAATGCCATTGCTGCCAGTGCCTGAAACCCTGGCTGTTCCGGCATTCAGGAACGCGGCCGCATCCGCGCTTGCTGCGGCATTGATCCGGCCCGTGCTATCGAGCGTCGCCCCGGCGACGTTGGAAATGCCCGTGCCTGTTGCCGCGAATGTCGTCAGCGTGCCGGTATTGGTCAGCGTCGCGGCATTGGTGATCGTCGTCGCGCGGATCACCCCGGCGTTGTTGATCGTGCCCATCGCGTTGTTCGCAACAGTGCTGGCATCCAGCACCCCTGTCGCCGCGACCTGCACGCCCGCTGTGGCAAGGGTCGTGCCGGTTCCGGCTGACGTGTTGGTGAATGTAGCAAGTTCGATCTCGCCGTCGGTGATGTTTATGGTGGCGCCATCTTGGTTCAGGAACGTCCCGACCGGCGTCGGCGAAGGCGACGTACCCGACGGCGCGCCACCGCCATAGGTATTGCCGACGACCATAAAGGTCGCCCCGGAGCCGCTGTTGGTGATGCTGTCCACATCCATACGGCCCTGAATGTTCATGGTGCCGTTGTTGGTCACATCAGTTGCGGCAAGCGTGCTGGCGATCGCGTCCGAGTCCAGCGTGGCGCCCGCGTGGTTGATCAGTATCCCGCCGCCGATCAGGTTCCAGCTATTGGAGATCAGCGATGCCGCCGTGCCACCCGCGACACCGTTCTCGATCGCGCCGTTCACGTAAAGCGTGCCGAATGTCGCAATTGTCGTGCCGGTTCCGCTGGTCGTGGTATTGGTCAGGCTATCAACCGTGGCCATGGCCATGCTGGTGACATCGAATGTCGCAGTGCCTTCGTTGGCGAAGGACCCGATCCCGGTCAGGGTGCCCAAGGCGTTGAAATCGCCGGTGCCGGTGTTGACCACATCGGCATTCAGCGCGCCCTGCGCGTTCGCGATGCCACCTGTGGTGTTGGTCAGCGTATCCACTGTAAGGACCGACCCGCCCCCCAGCATGTCGATGGTGCCCGCGTTGTTGATGGTGTCACCCGTCGCATCCATCGTCGCATTATTTGCGATATTGATGTCGCCGGTCGCGGTGTTCTGGATCGCGCCGCCACCGGAATTCACGACCGTGGTGCCTGCGTTGAAGTTCAGCGTGCCATCATTGGTGATGACACCGGCTTGCACGTCGAAATCCTTGGCCGCTGCGTCGTTGAAATTCACGATCCCGGTGGTCAGGTTGTTGTAATCGCCTGTCACCTCGACCAATGCGCCGCCACCAGCCACGTTGACGGTGCCTGCGTTATCGGTGGTGTTTCCGGTGCCCGTCAGGGTCGCATCGGTGCCAAGGTTGATGATCGCGCCACCTTCGTTGGACAGGGACACGGCGGTCAGGCTACCGCCAGCCCCGATATCGGTCGTGCCGGTGTTGATGAACTGGCCCACATTCGACACGGCGACACCGGCGTCGATATCGACATTCGCGGTTGCCGCCTCGACATCAAGATCAAAGCCGCCGAAATTCGTATTGGCGGTGAACTGCGTCGTTGCACCTGCTGCGGTATAGACATTGCCCAGCATTGCCCCGCTCAGGGTGAATGGGCCGGTCGTGATCGCGTTGCGCAGATCGCCATCATAGATGACGCCACCGTTCAGGATGCTGTAGCCGTTGCCGACCACGATCAGGCCCGCCTCAAGCGTCACGGTGTTTCCGGCACCGGCCGCAATCGTCCCGCCCGCATCGATCTGGCCACCGGCAAGCACCTTGTTCCCACCACCGGTATTGGTGACTGCACCGGACAGGTTGACCGTGCCAGTGACATCCGTGTCGGCATCTAGGTCAAGCGTACCGCCGCTTTCAACCGTCAGGCCAGCGTTGAACAGGGCCCCATTGGCATTCAGCGTTCCCGCAGTCACGGTGACAAGCCCGTTCAGGTTGGCGCCGCTATTGGCGTTCATGATGCCTGCAGTCGTCACCGCGCCGCTGACAGTTCCCGTCGTCGTGAATGTGCCCGCCGCCGTGTTGTCCACATCTCCGGCCCAGGTGCCGGTCAAGTCGACAGTGCCCGCATTATTGACCAGCGTGCCGGTGCCGGTGCTGACCCCGCTTAATGTAAAGGTGCCAGCGCCCTGCTTGATCAGATCGCCCGCGCCTGAAACCACGCCCGCAAAGATATCATCGCCCGCGTCGCCCGTCGTCAGATCCGCGTTCAGCACGACCGAAGCCGTCGCCGATGCACTGGCAAGTGACCCGATCGTCTCATCCGCCGCCACCGTCAGCACGCCGCTGTTCGAAATTGTCACAGCCGCTGTATCCGCCAGCGAGTTGCCGCGAACGATGATGCCAGCGCCGTTGTTGCGGATATTGACGGTGGTCGAAACGGTGGACCCTGTAATGTCGAACGTCCCGCTATTAGCGATGATATCCCCGGTAAAGGTATTCGCAGCCGACAAGACAGTGGTTCCGGCACCGGCACTGGTGACACCGCCAACGCCGGTCAGAACCGCATCGATCGTCGCGTTCTGGAACTGACCGGATGCCGTCATATTCAGCGTGCCATTGCGCAGCGTGCCATTCTGCGCGATCAGGGAATTCTTGGTGATCGTAAAACCACCCAGATCGACATCGCCCCCACCAAGGCGCAACGTGCCCCCAGTTCCAAAGGCATCCGCAGTGCCAGCCGTCAGCGTACCGTCAAAAACGGCGGTTTCCCCGCTATAGGTATTTGTCCCGGTCAGGGTCATCTCGCCGCTGCCGGTCTTGGCCAGTCCGCCCGTACCGGACAAGACGCCCGCATAGGTGGTGGACGCATTGTTGCCGCCCGTCGTCAGCAGGTTTGCACCCAGTGTCACATCCCCTGCACCTGTCAGCGCGCCAATCGTCAAGGCCGATCCAAGGTTCAGCGTCCCGCCATTGACGGCAACGGTCCCGGTGCCCAGCGCTGTCGTGTTATTGGTCGTCAGCACACCGTTATTGATCGCCGTGCCGCCCGCATAGGTGTTCGTTCCCGACAGGGTCAGCGTGCCTGTGCCCTGCTTGACCAGATCACCAGCGCCCGAAATCACGCCCGAAATCTCGACGTTGGTCGCATCGCCGGTCGTCAGCGTATTGGCGTTGAGGTTGATATTGCCAGCGCCAAAGACCGACCCCACGGTTTCATCGCTGCCGGTCAGGATGAAGTTGCCGCTGTTGTTGATCGTGGCGGTATCGCCGATCGCGTTGCCGCCGCCACCGTTGACATTCAGCGTGCCATTGTTCGTGATGATCGCGCTGTTGCGGATAGCGCCAGTTGCAGAAACGACTACATTATTGGCAGAGCTGGAAGGTGTTGCAGCGGAAATTGTTGTTGTACCAGAATAGGTGTTTACCGCGTTCAAAGTCGCCCGACCGCCACCGGCTGCAGACAGATTTCCAGTGCCGGTTAGTGTCGTGTCGACAATTGCATTGCCTATCTGGCCCAGACCGGTGAACGATACTGTGCCATTGCTGATGCCGGTCGCCCCGTTTCCCTGTACGATGAAGTTGCTGATGCTGACGGTGCCACCACCCAGATCGGCAGTCACAGGCGAAAGGTCCGGAGCCTGAATGTAAAGATTGCTGATATCGGCCAGCGCATCTGCGTTCGTGGCAACAAGATCGCCGCGCAATACGTTCAGCGCCCCGGCAAGCGAATTTGTCCCCGACAAGATCAACGTGCCTTCCCCGGCCTTGTTGAAACCGTTGGTGGATGTCAGGTCGGTTGCAATCGTCGTGGTGCCGGTTTCCACCGTGACGCCTGATGAACCGGTCGCGCTGAACGTCAGCGCACCGCCTTGCAGCGTATAGCCATCGGTCTGCACCGTAATGTAATCGGTTTCCTGCGTGCCAACGACGGTGACAGTTCCCGCTGTTCCGCCAAATGCCGTGGTGTTTCCGGCAATCCACACCTCGTTGGTTGCACCTGCGTCGCCCGTCCAATTCGCGGTGGCGCCATCCCAGTTCCCTGTGCCGCCATCCACGACCGTGTTGCCTGCTGTGGTATCCCACGACAAATCCTGCGCCGTGACGGCTGCGGGCAGTGTGGCGACAGCCCCTGTCGCCAAAACAAGTGCAAGCACGGTGGCCCGCCCAAATTTCGGCACGACACTGCGCTGCCGAATACCGACCTGACGAACCACGTGAAAAATATGCATACTGTTTACCAACTGTTAATGAATTTGTGTATCAGCCCTAGCGTCGATCAGGTGCCGCATGCAATACTTTCATCATCCGCTTTGCGCTTTAAGACACCCTTCTGCGGGGGCAGTCGGGCCCTTTGCGCAGCATGACACCTGATCATCGGCGATGGGGATCATCGGCAATGGGGTTTACCCTGCGGGCCGCCCGTTTCCGCCAATCGCCAGCGTCAGGCGCGCCGCCGCATCCATCACCGGCTGGGCCAGCGCCGCAATCCGATCTTCGGTGATCCGGGTCGTGGGGCCGGACACCGAAATCCCGGCAACCGTTTCGCCGAAGACGTTGTAAACGGGGGCCGCGATACAGCGCATGCCCAGATTCCGTTCCTCCCCATCAATCGCATAGCCGCGCAGCTTGGCGGCATGCAAATCTGCAATCATCGCCTCGGGGTCGGTCAAGGTATAGGGTGTAAACCGCGCAAGCTGTCCAGCCGCGAGCACGCGCCGCTGGCGGGTGTCGTCCATCCGGCTGAGCAGTGCCTTGCCAATGCCAGAGGCATGCATCGCCGACACGGTGCCCGGCGGGAAAAAGGCGCGAATCGTCGCGTGTGTTTCAACCTGCCCCAAGAACAGGACCTGCCCGTCCCGTTCGATCCCCAGGTTCGCCGTCTCGCCCGTTGCTTCCATCAGATCGCGCATGATCGGGCGCGCCCGCTCGGCCAGTGACGACCGGCGCAGAAACCGCGAACCGGTCAAAAACGCCGTCGCACCGATGTTCCAAACCTGATTCTGATCGTCGAAATCGACAAAGCCGTGACCCTGAAACGTGGTCAGAACACGGTAGACCGTTGCGGGTGACTGTTCTAACGCGCCGGCAACCTCTGACAGGGTGCCGCCATCCATCTCGCCCAGGGCGACCAGCACCTCAAGCGCACGATCCAGCGACTTGATTGTGTTCTGCGCGGTCTTGTCATCCCAGTCCTTGGGGCGCCCACGCCCACGTTTGGCATCATTTTCCATCATATTTTCCACATTTGAAAATTCATTTCACTTTATGAAAAATACAAGCCCCTGACAATAAACATTTTTCTGAAATACAGCCGCCCTGAAAAAACATTTCAAAAAAATTGAGTGCCAGAGCGACCTCTGCCAAAACAGGCTCAACCCAATGGAGGAAATGGCTATGAGCTTTCAGAACCCTGTGTTTATTCCCGGCCCGACAAACATGCCCGAGGCGATCCGCAAGGCATGCGACATGCCGACAATTGACCACCGGTCACCGTTGTTTGGAAAGATACTGCACCCCGCGCGGGCAGGCGTCAAAGAGATCCTGAAGTCGCAAACAGCTGAAATCTTTATCTTTCCGTCCACCGGCACCGGCGGCTGGGAAACGGCGCTGACCAACACGCTGTCAGCGGGCGACACCGTTCTTGCCGCACGCAACGGCATGTTCAGTCACCGCTGGATCGACATGTGCCAGCGCCATGGGCTGAACGTCCAGATTGTAGAAACACCATGGGGTCAGGGCATCCCGGCTGACCGCTATGCAGAGGCGCTGGCCGCTGATAAGGAACACAAGATCAAAGCCGTTCTTGCCACGCACAACGAAACCGCGACCGGCGTAAAGTCCGACATCGCCGCTGTGCGCGCCGCCATGGACTCCGCCAACCACCCCGCCTTGCTGTTCGTCGATGGTGTCAGCTCGATTGCCTCGATGGACTTTCAATTCGATACATGGGGCGTCGATGTGGCCGTTGCGGGTTCGCAAAAAGGGTTCATGCTGCCTGCCGGGCTTGCCATTCTGGGGTTCAGCCCAAAGGCCGTGGCCGCAACCAGGACCGCGCAACTGCCGCGCACGTTCTTTGACATCAACGACATGACCAAAGGCTACGCCAACAACGCCTATCCCTATACCCCTGCGGTCGGTCTGATGAACGGGCTGCTGCTGGCGACAGAAACGCTTCTCAAGGAGGGGATGGACAATGTATTTGCCCGTCATCACCGGATCGCCGCAGGTGTGCGCGCGGCTGTCGATGCATGGGGCCTGAACCTGTGCGCCGCGACACCGGACCTTTATTCTGATACGGTCAGCGCAATTGTGACACCCGAAGGGTTCAATGCGACCAGCATCGTGACCCACGCCGCCGACAAATACGGTGTGGCATTCGGTGTCGGCTTGGGCGAAGTGGCGGGCAAGGTGTTCCGCATCGGCCACCTTGGCAGCCTGACCGATGTCATGACGCTTTCTGGTCTGGCCACAGCCGAAATGTGCATGGTCGATCTGGGGCTGGATATTCAACTCGGCTCTGGCGTGGCTGCGGCACAAGACTACTATCGCAACAGCACCGGCCTGGCTCTCAAGGACGCAGCGTGATGAAAGACCATAGCGACATGTACATCCCAACCTATCAAGACGTGATCGACGCCCACGCGCGGATCACACCTCATATCCACCGCACGCCGGTCCTGACCTCAAGCTATTTGAATGCGCTGACAGGCGCGGAACTGTTCTTCAAGTGCGAGAACTTTCAAAAAGCGGGCGCGTTCAAGGTGCGCGGTGCGTCAAACGCGGTCTTTGGACTATCCCCGGAAGACGCAGCAAAAGGCGTCTGCACACATTCGTCGGGCAACCACGCCTTGTCGTTGTCCTATGCTGCGGGGCGGCGCGGAATTCCGTGCAATGTGGTCATGCCACGCACAGCGCCGCAGGCCAAGAAAGACGCGGTACGCGGCTATGGCGGGATCATCACCGAATGCGCGCCATCGACCACATCGCGGGAGGAAGTGTTCGCACAGGTGCAGGCGCAGACCGGCGGCAACTTTGTCCATCCCTACAATGATCCGCGCGTCATTGCCGGCCAGGGCACCTGCAGCCGTGAATTCATGGAACAGACCGACGGTCTGGACATGATGGTCGCCCCGATCGGCGGTGGTGGGATGATTTCGGGCACCTGCCTGACCCTGTCCAATATTGCCCCCGAAGTGCAGATCATCGCAGCCGAACCCGAACAGGCCGACGACGCCTATCGCAGTTTCAAGGCCGGACACATCATTGCCGATGACGCGCCGGTTACGATTGCGGACGGGCTGAAGGTGCCGCTCAAAGACCTGACATGGCATTTCGTCAGCACCTATGTGACGGATATTCTGACGGCGTCAGAGCAGGAAATCATCGACGCGATGAAACTGACGTGGCAGCGCATGAAAATCGTGATGGAACCCAGCTGTGCCGTGCCGCTGGCGACCATCCTCAAAAACCCTGAATTATTTAAAGGCAAGCGCGTCGGTGTTGTGATCACCGGCGGCAATGTCGACCTCGATAAACTGCCCTGGATGCTGGGCTAAAGGAGCGAATAGATGAACGATATGAGCAACCTCAAGAACCTCGAAGTGGGTTTTGACGTCCCCGCCCTGCCCGGTATGGACGAGGCAGACATTCAAACGCCTTGCCTTGTGCTGGATTTGGACGCGCTGGAACGCAACATCAAGAAAATGGGCGACTTTGCCAAAGCCCACGGCATGCGCCACCGGGTCCACGGCAAGATGCACAAATCGGTGGACGTGGCGCTGCTGCAGGAAAAGCTGGGCGGGTCTTGCGGCGTCTGCTGCCAAAAAGTGTCCGAAGCCGAAGTGTTTGCCCGTGGCGGGATCAAAGACGTGCTTGTGTCAAATCAGGTCCGCGACCTGCAAAAAATTGACCGCCTTGCACGGCTGCCAAAGCTGGGCGCGCGCACGATCTGTTGTGTGGACGACATCGACAACGTGGCCGACCTGTCAGCCGCCGCGATGAAGCACGGCACGACCATTGAATGTCTGGTGGAAATCGACGTCGGTGCGGGCCGTTGCGGCGTGCAGTTCGGGCAACCCGTCGTCGATCTTGCACTGGCCATCGACGCGGCGGACGGCCTGAAATTTGCAGGCATCCAAGCCTATCAGGGCGCGATGCAGCACCTTGATTCATATGACGACCGTCAGGCCAAGACGGCCATTGCCGTGGATCAGGTCCGGACAAGCGTTGATCTGCTCAAGGCTGCCGGGTTGGAATGTGACATTGTCGGCGGTGGCGGCACCGGATCGTATTATTTCGAAAGCAACTCGGGCGTGTTCAACGAGCTGCAATGCGGGTCTTATGCGTTCATGGACGCCGACTATGGCCGTATTCTGGACAAGGACGGCAACCGCATCGACGAAAACGAATGGGAGAATGCGCTGTTCATCCTGACGAGCGTCATGAGCCACGCAAAAGCAGACAAAGCCATTGTCGATGCCGGTCTGAAGGCGCAATCGGTCGACAGCGGCCTGCCCACGATCTATGGCCGCAAGGACGTGCAATACGTGAAATGTTCCGATGAGCATGGCGTGGTCGCCGACCCTGATGGCGTGCTCAAGGTCAACGACAAGCTGAAGCTGGTGCCGGGTCACTGCGACCCGACCTGCAATGTGCACGACTGGTACGTCGGCGTGCGCGACGGCAAGGTCGAAACGCTGTGGCCTGTTTCGGCACGCGGCAAAGCTTACTGAGTGCGGCCCCTCCGGGGGGAGTATTTCGGGACATAAGAAATGCGGGGTCGGTCTTTTGGGCCGGCCCGTTTTTACAAGGAATAACAGATGATTATCGTACCAGAGAAAGAAATTTCAGGTCTGTTGACCCGCGCTGATGCTTATCATGCGGTCGCGCAGGTCTTTGCCTCTATGTCGAAGGGCACCGCCTATAACTTTCCGGTGATCCGCGAGGCGATTGGCCATGCGGATGCGCTTTATGGGTTCAAATCGGGTTTCGATCGCGACGGTCTGGCGCTTGGGCTGAAATCCGGCGGCTACTGGCCCGGCAACGAGGCTAAGGGGCTGACCAACCACCAGTCCACCGTGTTTTTGTTTGATGCAGACACCGGCAAATGCCGCGCCGTCGTTGGCGGCAATCTGTTGACCGCGCTCAGGACTGCTGCCGCCTCGGCGATTTCGATCAATCATCTGGCCCGCAAGGACGCATCGGTTCTGGGCATGATCGGCGCTGGCCACCAGTCGGTTTTCCAACTGCGCGCGGCCGTCGAGCAGCGCAATTTTGAAAAGATCGTCGGCTGGAACTACCACCCCGAAATGCTGTCGCGTCTGGCCGACCTTGCAGCAGAGCTGAATATCCCGTTCGAGGCCGTCAGCCTTGAACGAATGGGGGCCGAAGCGGACGTTATCATCTCGATCACGTCGGCGTTTGCGCCATCGCTGATGGATGCACATGTGACCCCCGGCACGCATATCGCCTGCATGGGCACCGATACCAAAGGCAAGCAAGAAGTCGAAGCGTCGCTGCTGGCCCGCGCATCGGTGTTTACCGACGAGATCGCGCAGTCCGTCACCATTGGCGAGGCGCAGCATGCCATCGCCGCCGGTTTGATCAAGCAAAGCGATATTCGCGAACTGGGCGCTGTGATCAACGGCACCGATGCGGGCCGGACCAGCGATGACGAAATCACCATTTTCGACGGCACTGGGGTGGGTCTGCAGGATCTTGCCGTGGCGTCAGCCATTGTCGACCTGGCGATCGAAAGAGGCGTGGCGACAGAAGTGGACTTCTGAAACGAAAGGGCCCCCGGGGATAACGCGGGGGCTTGCCGGCGGCGCGGTGCGATCGTAGGCGCGCATGAGGGCCTCAAGCCTGCGGGCACAAGCACGCCACGAAAGGGATTGACTGACTGGTCACTCTAGCTAGGTTGAGGTCATGAATGACCGTCAGAACCAGATCATCGAAGCCGCGATTCCGCTTATTCTGGGGGAGGGCGTGGGGGTTTCGACAGCGGCCATCGCCAAAGCTGCCAGTGTATCAAACGGGACCCTTTTCAACGCTTTCGCAACCAAGCAGGACCTGATCGACAGCATCTATCTTGCGGCAAAGACCCGCATGTTCGATGCGCTGACCCATTCGGACGATGCGCCGTTGACCCATGACGCGCTGCATCGCAACTGGTGCGATTATCTGAAATGGGCGCGGGGCAATCCGCATCATCGGCAAGTCATGCATCTGCTTGTGGATGCGGGCCTTGTCAGCCCGACGATGCGGGCGGCGGTGAACCGCCTTGGCGCGTGGTTCGGGGTCTGGATTAACGACGCGCTGGACCGGGGCATCATCCGTGGGCCAAGCGTCGATTACATTGCGCGACTCATTTTTTTTCACCTCGATCTTGCCATCGAAATGGCACTCGACGGCAACGACGAGGCCCTTGCATTCGACATGCTCTGTCACTCCATAGGATTATCCAAATGACCAAAGTTTTCGTGACCGGCGCGTCCGGGTTCATCGCCAAGCACATTCTGCGCGAGCTATTCGAGAAGGGTTACGCAGTGCGCGCCTCTGTACGTTCCGAGACGCGCAAGGCCGAGCTTGAGGCGCTTTTCCCGGACGCATCAATGGAATTCGCGTTTCTCGACCTGTCGAAAGATGAGGGATGGGCCGATGCGATGAAGGGCTGCGACGTGTTGATGCACACAGCCTCTCCGTTTCCGTTGGCCGAACCCAAGGATCCGCAGGACATCATTCGCCCAGCGGTCGACGGCACGTTGCGGGCAATGAAGGCGGCCAGTGCCGCGGGCATCAACCGTGTGATCCTGACGTCATCAAATGCTGCTATCTACAAGGACGTGAAAAAGCCAAAGGAAGCGGCGTCGGACGAGCGCAACTGGACCTCGGTCGACGAACGCTGGGTGGGTGCCTACGAGGCTTCGAAAACCCTGGCCGAGCGCGCGGCTTGGGATTTCGTTGCCGAGAATCCCGACATGGCGCTGACGACGATCAATCCCGGCGCGGTTTTCGGGCCGGCGATGGATGCGCGCTATGGCACGTCTCTGGAACTTGTCGAACGGATGATGAGCGGCAAGGACCCTGTCGCGCCACCGATGCAACTGCCGCTGGTGGACGTGAGGGATGTGGCGATGATGCATGTCGCGGCAATCGTTCTCGAGGCGGCCAAAGGCGAGAGGTTTTCAGCGACCTCTGAGACACTGCGCTTTGTCGACATGTGCCGACTGCTCAAGGATTGGGACCCGAGCCTGAAAACCGCAACAAAAGAGGCGCCTGTCTGGTTGTTGCGGATACTCGCGGTCTTCATGGCCGATGCAAGGCTTGTCGTCGCCAATGTCGGCCGCAATCTGGCGGTGTCCGGGGCGAAGGCAGAGGCGACATTCGATTTCACGTTCATCCCGGCCAAGGAAGCGCTTATCGCCTCGGCTGAATCGATACGGCATCACAGCGCCTGAACGCTGCGTGCGTCGCTTGGGGTGGCTCTGATTGCATGGTCCATGCGGTGCGAATGGCGAAGTCCTGCGCGCCGCCACCGCCGGGAACCTGATGGGGGGGCCACCGCCAAGCGGGTCGCTGCGGCATTCAGATGTCGCGGCTAGCGTGCCGAAAGGTAGTCGGCGGAGACGTAACCCGTCATCTGCGGCGCGGCGGTCAAAGAAACCCGGCACCATAGCTGACCTACTTCGGTCACGCAGTCACCGCGATTGAGCGATGTTCCGTCAGGCAGGCCCAGGATCACGTTATAGCCAAGCCCGGGGCCTGCCCGCAGCTTCAGCAATTCGTCCGGCCCGGCCCCCGCGACCAGCGCCCGGTCAGCGGCCAGATCGCCGCAGCTGGCGACGAGCATGAAAATCAAAATAACAGGAAGGGTGTTGCAGCGCATGATGTAACCTTGTTCGTTTGCCTACTAATAGACGGACATCGGGCCAAATCCTAGCCTGCCATTCGCTGCGATCTGCACCTGTGGCAGCAGCCCGGACACGACAGACCTTTGCGCAATGTCAGTCTTTCCATTCTCATCTTGAACCGAGAGACGGATTTTTACAAAAACTTCACTTTTCAGCCGTTGATAATTCATATATTCATGAATTATGGAAACACTGATCCCCAGCCGCCTGTCAACCCTTGGTCATCCGCAACGGCTCGCGCTGTTCCGGCTGCTGATGCGACGCTATCCTGACCGCGTTCCTGCGACTGAACTGGCGCAGGCGCTTGGGTTAAAGCCAAACACGCTTTCGACCTATGTGAACGCACTCAAGCAAGTCGGGTTGATATCGCAAGAGCGTGTCGGAACGTCCCTTCGCTATGGCATCAACCTTGATGCCGCGCGCGAAACCATCGCCTACCTCCTGCATGACTGCTGCAGGGGGCGCCCTGATATTTGCGTATCAAATGCCAATCCCACCCCAAACGGAGACAGCTCGATGACAGACCGGAAGTATAACGTCCTGTTCATATGCACGGGAAACTCTGCCCGCTCGATCTTTGCGGAATCCATCCTGCGTGACATTTCCGGTGACCGCTTTGTCGCCCATTCGGCTGGCACAAAGCCCCGCTCGGACCTCAACCCGTTCGCGATCGACGTCTTGAAACAAAAAGGACATGACGTGTCGGTTCTGCGCGCCAAGAATATTTCAGAGTTTCAGGCTTCGAACGCGCCGTGTTTCGATTTTGTCTTCACCGTTTGCGATCAGGCCGCAAATGAGGAATGTCCCTCATGGCAGGGCCAGCCCGTCAGTGCGCATTGGGGGCTTCCCGATCCGGTCAAAGTTGAGGGCTCGGATGCGGAAAAGAGCCTGGCGTTTCACCAGACCTACGGCGCGCTGCGCAACCGCATGATCGGCTTTACTGCCCTCCCGCTTGCTTCGCTGGACCGCATGTCCTTGCAAAAGGCCGTCGATGAAATTGGCCAATCCAAAGAAGAAGGACCCTCCACATGACAGTATATGCCCTGAACGGCCTTGGTCGCATCGGCAAGCTCGCGCTCAGGCCACTATTGGACCGTGGGGCAAAGATCGCCTGGATTAACGATGCCGTCGGAAATCCGGAGATGCACGCGCATCTGTTCGAATTCGACACGGTTCATGGGCGGTGGAAAGCTGACTTTGCGCATGACGCGGACAGCGTCACAATTGACGGCGTGCGCCTGCCGTTCATCGGCACAGGTGATATCGCCAAACTGCCGTTGAGCGGTGTCGATGTCGTGATTGATTGCACGGGCGTATTCAAAACGGCGGCCAAGCTCGCACCCTATTTTGATGCTGGCGTCAAGAAGGTGGTCGTGTCGGCCCCTGTCAAGGACAGCGAGGCGGCAAATATCGTTTACGGGGTCAATCACGATATCTACGCGCCTGACCGCCACCGCATCGTGACCGCCGCAAGTTGCACGACGAATTGCCTCGCGCCGGTCGTAAAAGTCATCCACGAGAATTTGGGGATCAAGCATGGCTCCATCACGACGATCCATAATGTGACGAACACACAGACCATTGTGGACCGCCCCGCCAAAGATCTTCGCCGGGCTCGGTCTGCGTTGAACTCCCTGATCCCGACCACGACCGGCAGCGCGACCGCCATCACACTGATCTACCCCGAACTGGCCGGTCGCCTGAACGGCCATGCCATCCGCGTGCCGCTCCTTAATGCCTCGCTGACGGACTGCGTGTTCGAGGTGGAGCGTGAAACAACAGCGCAAGAGGTCAACGCCATGTTCAAGGCCGCGTCCGCAGGACCGCTGAATGGCATCCTGGGCTATGAGGAGCGCCCATTGGTTTCGACCGATTACACCAATGACGAACGGTCCGGTATCATTGATGCGCCATCAACCATGGTTGTGAATGGCACACAGGTCAAGATTTACGTCTGGTATGACAACGAAATGGGCTACGCGCATCGGCTGGTCGATGTGGCCTGCATGGTTGGAGACAGTTTGTGACCGACACGTCCGCGCGCCCAGAGGGCCTGTCGGCCTATATTGCAGTCACCGCATCCTATTGGGCTTTCATGCTCACGGATGGGGCGCTGCGCATGTTGGTGCTGCTGCACTTTCACACTCTTGGATTCTCGCCTGTCCAGCTCGCTTACCTTTTCGTATTCTACGAAATTGCAGGCATCGTGACCAACCTTTCTGCTGGCTGGATCGCCGTGCGGTTCGGCCTGACATCGACACTCTATGCCGGCCTTGGCCTGCAAATTCTGGCGCTGCTGGCGTTGACGCAGCTTGATCCGAATTGGGCGGTCGGCGTGTCGGTTGTCTATGTCATGCTGGTGCAAGGTGCCAGCGGGGTTGCAAAGGACCTCGCCAAGATGTCCTCCAAATCCGCAGTAAAGCTGCTGGCACCGTCGGAAGACGGGGGGCTTTTCCGCTGGGTTGCGCTCCTGACCGGCTCCAAGAATATCGTAAAGGGCCTGGGCTTTCTTGTCGGCGCGGCACTGCTGGCCACGCTGGGGTTTGTATGGGCCGTTCTGGGGATGGCCGCGATCCTGGCTGTGATCCTGCTGGCCGTCCTGTTTGCCATGCCACCGGGTCTGCCGAAGGGACGCAAGGGCACCAAATTCTCCGAAGTGTTTTCCAAATCGGCCAACGTGAACTGGCTGAGTGCGGCACGGGTCTTTTTGTTCGGCGCACGCGACGTCTGGTTCGTCGTGGGCATTCCGATCTATTTCTATGCAGTGCTGTCGGATGGAACAACGCAAGGCAACCGCTCCGCGTTCTTTCTGATCGGGATTTTCATGGCGGGGTGGGTGATCCTGTATGGTCTGATTCAGGCCAACGCGCCGCGCATTCTGCGCGCAAGGACCCGCACGGAGTCTGATCTGATCGCGGCTGCACGCGGGTGGGCCTGGTCCCTTGCTGCGGTGCCATTGGTTCTGACGTTGTCTTCCATGTTCGCGACCGGGCCGCAGATGTGGTTGACCCTGACGCTCGTTTCAGGGTTGCTGGCATTCGGTGCGATCTTTGCCGTGAACTCATCGCTGCATTCCTATCTGATCCTGTCCTTCAGCAAAGCCGAACGCGTGACGATGGACGTGGGTTTCTACTATATGGCCAACGCAGCTGGGCGATTGGCCGGCACGCTGCTCTCGGGGCTGACCTATCAAGTCGGTGGGCTGACCCTGATGTTTGGCACTGCTGCGGTCATGGTGGGGCTGTCGGCTGTCATGGTCGGTTTCTTGCGGCCCGGTCAAAGTTAGACATCCGCACCAAACCATCGAAATCCAAAGGCCTGTGCGCCGTCACGAACGGCCCATTCCGGACCATGGCCAAGTGGTCTGACGCCGCATCACCGCACAGGCCAGCCGTGAATCGCGCAGCATTCGTGACAGTTGATAGGCAGCTGTGCGGCACGGAGCTGCCTTCCGCATTGAGTCTATGCCAGTATGATTTCGAGGTTGATAGAGTTAGGTGATCAAATTGGACGAACTCAGAGCGGAACGTGTCAACGACTTTGAGACAGTGGCCTTTGGAATTTAGGCTTGGGTTTCTTCGGTTGGCTTTGGTGGGTTGATCCAGACGGCGGTCGGGATTTGAGGCGGTTTTGGTGGCTTGTGTACGAAGCGTTCGGGCGTGGTGAGGAATGCCGCGTCGAGTGTTGCTTGTCGCGCAGTGTAGATTTCTTGGGCTTGGCCAAAATGAATCTGGTCGGGTGTCATGAGGCCGATCCCAGCGTGATGATGATCTTGATTATACCATGCAAAGAACCTGCGGCAGAACGCGCGGGCCTGTTCGATGGTTTCAAAGTTTTTGGGGAACTCTGGCTGATATTTCAGTGTTTTGAAGTGGGCTTCGGAGAACGGGTTGTCGTTTGAGGTGTGGGGCCGACTGTGGGATTTGAGCACACCAAGATCAACCAGCATCAGGGCTGTCGTCTTTGCCTTCATGGGCCCACCGCGATCTGCATGCAATGTCAGCTGATCGCGTGGGACCTCGTGTTTTTCCATCGCGTCGATGAACAGCTCTTTGAACTGGCTGGCGCTCTCCGCGTGCTCGACGCGCCAGCCAACAACGCGGCGGCTGAAGATGTCGAGGATGACATAGAGATAGAAGTAGGACCATTTCACCGGCCCCATCAGCTTGGTGATGTCCCAAGACCAGACCTGATTGGGGGCTTCAGCTAGAAGTTCCGGCTTTTGATAGACGGGGTGTGTGCGCTGTCGGCGGCGCTCGGCCACTTCGCCCTGAGCGGCCAATATGCGATACATCGTGC
>NZ_JAFMHJ010000001.1 GCF_017854565.1 Yoonia sp. | reverse complement strand
CACGTCGTCTTCACGATACCAGCCGAGATCGCGCAGATCGCCTATTGGAACAAGCGGGCGGCCTATGGACTGCTGTTCAAAGCCTCGGCGGAGACGGTGATGACCATCGCCGCCGATCCCAAGCGCATGGGTGCGCGGGTTGGTATGAACCGGTCAACCGAGGGGGTAAATGATCTTGCGGGACATGCCTTTCGATCGAAAACTCGTAAAATAGCGCGCCCTGCGCGTCTTGCCGCGGCCCCATTATCGCCGTTCACCTCCGCTAAACCTGAACAAAGTGAATCAGTAATCAGACCGTCCATCAAAACGCGTTTTTCAACAGAATGGGCTGGCTGCGGTCATCTGACAGTTTCCGTCAGAAAGGCTGAGCGGCACGGGCAGTCCCAGCGCCGGCTTTGCGCAGGATGCGGAGTTTGCAAAGTTTCGACGATTTCCCAAAAGCCGCTGTTCAGACCAAACGCAGCGAATGCCGGGTGTGAGCCCACAGTGATCAATGCTGCGCTTTGCCTGAATGGCGGCAAAGTGCAGGGCGAACGCCAAACAAGTGGTTTGACTGCCAAGGTTTGCGAACTTGTTCAAAAGGCACAGAAAATCAAAAGTTACACCATTAGAGTTTAGCCCAGTACTTGCCATTGGATATTAGGTCTTTACTGAGCTGGGGCGGTGGTTACACCGCAACCTTCGATATCACGCTCTCTGCTGAGGCGTTGATCGGTTTATCTGATCACGATTGGTCAATCCTACCAGCTGGCACTTGTCGACGGATCAACACTGCGGGTCAGCGTTCAAGTCGAAGGCTCTGGCCATGACGCAGGCGATCTCGACTTCGTCTTCCAAGACCTTGATCCAGTTGCAACGGCTGTTTCATCGGGCATTACCGTTGCCGAAGACACTGATGCGTCAAGCGTAGCGGTCATGTCGCACACAGAACCAGTCGGCTCTCATTTTTGATCAAGCCACATCGCATTTCGGAGTGGATGGCTTGGACTTCTGGTAACAGGTGCCATGAGGGCTTGATACATGGTCGCGCAGCACGGGTTGCGCGGCCTGAACATTCCACCCCCGATCGATTAGGGTGTCATTCTGCACTGAGCCGGAATCTGCCCCCGTGCAGCATGTTCAGGCCTTGAGGTAAGAGCAACCGGAGCGCTTTGCAAAGCTCGCTATCTGCGCTTTGCCGCCGCTCAAGTTGACCTCGGCCGCCGCCGCCTCGAAATGGTGCCTCGGTTCGCACATAAGCTCTGCTGAGCCGTCAGTGAGGTCCTGGTCAGATCATCTGTCGATAGGTTGGGATGATATCACCCTCTGCGGGTGTCGCCTCGTACACCGCGCGGCAGATCGCCCGGCTGAGGCACACCGCAGCGGCGGCCCCGATGTCGCGCAGCGCGTGATGATCAATCGGCGGGCCAGTGCCGGTTGACACCCCAAACACCAGATCCCCATCCAGCGGCGTATGCGCGGGGACAATGGCGCGGGCCATGCCGTCGTGGGCGCTTACGGCCATTCGGTGGCATTGCGTTTTGGTCAAAGGCGCGTCGGTCGCCACGATGGCAATCGTTGTATTGGCCCCTTCGGCAGACCGCAACATCATGGCTTTTTCCTTGCGGCTGGGTTGGGGCCTGACCAGCCCGCTGTCTGGATCGGGACCAAGCCCGCCGAATTCATCGCCAATCTCAAATGGGGCGGCCCAGAAATGCCGATCACCCGGTGTCGTGACGCTGCCCAATGCGTTCACGGCAACCAGCGCACCCACGGTCGTGCCGTCCGGCAGCACCATTGAGGCAGACCCAAGCCCGCCCTTTTGCATTGCAGCCATTGCCCCCGTTCCCGCCCCGACGCTGCCGATGTCGAACATTTCAGCGGCGTTATTGAGCGCGTTGCGGCCCAGCGCCCGATAGGGGTTTTCGTGCCAATCCTTGTCGCCGCCATTGATCAGGTCAAAAATGATCGCGCCGGGCACGATCGGCACCATCATATTCCCGATGGCAAAGCCCCGCCCGATCGCACGCAGCCCGTCAGTCACCCCCGAACAGGCATCCAGCCCAAAGGCGGAACCGCCCGACAGCACCAATGCGTCAACTGCCGTGACGGTTTTGTCAGGCGCCAGCATATCCGTTTCGCGGGTCCCCGGCGCGCCGCCCATCACATGCACGCTGGCCACGAAGGGTGCGTCGCCCACCAATACCGTACTGCCGGATTTCAGGGCGGCGTCCTGCGCATTACCCACCCGCAAGCCCGTAACATCAGTGATCAAATTGCGCGGTCCGGGTACGTAAGTCCGGTTCATGCTGCCCCTCCGATCGCTGCCGCTGGCTTTGGTCGCAGGCAGGAGAAGATGATCAGTCTTTTATTGCGAACCGGACTTTTGTTAAATGCATCGGCCACCGTCCACCTCCATCGCGACGCCGGTGATCATGCTCGCCTCGTCAGAGCACAGGAAACAGGCGGCGTTGCCCATGTCTTCGGGCGTGGAAAACCGGCCCAAGGGGATGGTTGACAGGAATTTGGCCCGCATTTCGGGCGTGTCTTCCCCCATAAAGGATTTGAGCAGCGGCGTTTCACCCGCCACAGGATTAATCGCATTCACGCGCACGCCATGGGGCGCCAGTTCGATGGCCATGGTCTTGGTCGCGGTGATCATCCATCCCTTTGACGCATTGTACCAGTTCAACTGCGGGCGCGGCGACACACCGGCGGTTGAAGCCACGTTCAGGATTGACCCTGACTTGCGTTCCTTGAAGTGCGGGACAAAGGCGCGGGCCGTCAGATAGACGGATTTCATATTGACGTTGAACATACGGTCAAAGTCCTCTTCGGACACGTCTTCCAGTGCGCAGGGCAAATGGGTGACCCCAGCGTTGTTGACCAAAATATCAAGGTGGCCCGCGTATTGAAAGACGCTCTTGGCCAGTTTGTGAACCGAGACGGCGTCCGAGACGTCACAGGGCACAGCCAACCCACCTATCTGCCCGGCGATTTCAAACGCGGCATCCGAATTGATGTCAGCGACGATCACCCTTGCCCCCTCTGCGGCGAATTTGCGCGCGATACCTGCGCCAAAGCCGGACCCGGCCCCAGTCACGACTGCCGTTTTCCCCTGAAGTCTCATATGTTCACCCATGCCATGCGGCGACGGTTTTGAGGTTTGAGAAACCATAAAGCGCCTCAAACCCCTTTTCCCGGCCATGTCCCGATTTACCGACGCCACCAAACGGCAGTTCGACCCCGCCGCCTGCACCGTAGTTATTGATGAAAACCTGCCCTGCATGCAGCGCGCGCGCAAGCCGCATTTGCCGCCCGCCGTCGCGGGTCCAGACGGACGCCACAAGGCCAAAGTCTGTCGCATTGGCAATGCGTAGCGCGTCGGCTTCGTCTTCGAACGGGATGATCACCTGCACGGGTCCAAATATTTCGTCCTGCGCGAGGCGATGATCCGGCGGCACATCTGCGAACAGCGTCGGCGCAACGTAATGCCCCGCAGCGTCGGTCACGATCTGACCTTGCGCCGCGATCGTCAGGTCATTGCCCTGCTCCAGAAAACCCAGCACGATGTCCTTTTGCCGGGCCGAGATCAGCGGTCCGATGTTCAGATCTTCAATCGCCGGCCCAACTTTCAGCGCGCGATAGGCGTCTGCCATGCGGTCGCGGACCGTGTCATATACGCCGCGCTGCACAAGGATACGGCTGGACGCCGAACAGGTTTGACCCGCGTTTTGGATGCCTGCATTCACAAGAAACGGCACCGCGCGATCAAGGTCAGCATCGTTAAAAACCAACTGCGGGGACTTGCCGCCCAGCTCAAGGGTGACAGGGATGACGTTCTTGGCGGCCGCCGCCTGAATCAGCGCACCCGTGCGTACAGATCCCGTAAAGGATATGTGCTGGATGCCCGGATGTGCGGCCAGCGCTGCGCCCGCTTCATCGCCCAGCCCGGTAACGACGTTCAGCGCGCCGTCCGGCAGTCCTGCCTCTTGCGCGATGGCGGCAAAGGCCAGCGCGGTCAGGCATGCCTCTTCGGCGGGTTTCAGGACGCAGGCATTACCCATGGCTAGCGCGGCTCCGATGGACCGCCCGATGATTTGCATCGGATAATTCCACGGGATGATATGTCCTGTCACCCCATGGGGTTCGCGCAGGGTATAGACGGTGTAGCCGTCGAGATAAGGTATTGTTTCGCCGGTAATTTTATCGGCAGCCCCACCGTAGAACTCCATATAACGGGCGAGCGATGTGACATCAGCGCGGGCTTGCGTCAGGGGTTTGCCGACGTCCGCTGCCTCAATCGCGGCAAGGGTTTCGGCATGGGCCAGCACCAAGGTGCCGATCCTGGTCAGAATGCGTCCGCGTTCTGTCGCGGTCATGCGGCCCCATGTGCCGTTGCGGGCGGATTGCGCGGCCCGCGCGGCGGCGTCGATATCATCCGGCGTCCCACGGGCGATTGTCGTGATCAATGCGCCAGTCGACGGGTCCGTGACTTGGATCGGGGCCTTGCCGCGAATCCAAGTGCCCCCGATCAGGTTATGTGCTGGCGGTATATTAAACGATTTCAGTGGCATGTTTCAGCTCCGGCAATTGTGGCGCGGCGGCCAGAAGTGCTTGTGTGTAGGGGTGTTGCGGATTCGTAAAAACAGTCTCTGTTTCGCCTTGTTCTACGATTTTCCCTGCCTGCATCACGATCACGCGGTCAGTGATTGATCGCACCACAGACAGATCGTGACTGATGAAAAGATACGACAGCGGGCGCTTGCGGCACAGGGCGGCGATCAGGTCCAGGACTTGGGCGCGGACGGAGACGTCGAGGGCGGAGACGGCCTCGTCAAAGATGATCAGTTCGGGCGCGATGATCAGCGCGCGGGCGATGGCGATGCGTTGCCTTTGGCCGCCTGAAAATTCGTGGATGTACTTTTTGGCATCCGATTGCGACAGGCCAACATCTTGTAATGCTTTGGAAATTTCGACCTCGCGGGCCATGCCGGTGGGCGGGGTTTCCAGCAGGTGAAAGGGTTCGGTGATCAGGCGGTCAACCCGGTGCCGGGGGTTGAAGCTGCCGTATGGGTCCTGAAACACCACCTGCATTTTGCGGCGCACGGTCAGGTTCGGCTTTTTGCCGGTGAAAACGGGTTCGCCGCCAAGCGTGATTTGCCCGCCTTGCACATCCTCCAACCCCAAAATGGCCCGTGTCAGGGTCGATTTTCCGCATCCGCTTTCGCCGACAAGCCCGACACGTTCGCCGTGGTCGATGGAAAAGCTGACGTGATCCAAAGCGCGGAAATGGGGCCGGGGACCGCGCAATTGCTTGCGCGGCAAAGGGTAATCCCGGACGATATTTTTCGCGTACAGAAGCGGTACAGACGCTGTACGTACAGGCAAATATACGGTGTGGGTCGATGCGGCGAACAGCGCCTTGGTGTAGGGGTGCCGCATATCGGTCAGCAGTTGCCGGGTTGGGGCGGCTTCGACGACGCGGCCCTTTTGCATGACGGCGACCTGATCGGCGATGTCGCTGACGACGGCAAGGTCGTGGGTGATCAGCAGCAGCCCCATATCGAATTCGCGCACAAGGTCGCGCAGCAGATCAAGGATGCGCGCCTGCGTGGTCACATCAAGCGCAGTTGTCGGTTCATCCGCGATCAGCAGTTTGGGCCGCAACGCGATGGCCATGGCGATGACGACGCGCTGACGCTGCCCACCGGACAGTTCGTGCGGATAGCGCGACAGCGGAAAGCGATCATTGGGAAGGCCGACGCGTTCCAGCATGGCGGCCGCGCGTCTGTGGGCCGCTGTCTTTGACGTGTTTTCGTGGATCAGGATGGTTTCGGCGACCTGATCACCGATGGTCTGGACGGGATTGAGCGCGGTCATCGGTTCCTGGAACACCATCCCCATCGTGTTGCCACGCATTTTGCACAGCGCGGGTTCCGAGGTTTGCAAAATATCGGTGCCGTCCAGCATGATCTGGCCCGTTGCGACCGCACCCCGTGGCAACAGGCCCATGACGGCAAGGGCCGTCATGGATTTGCCAGAGCCGCTTTCGCCGGTGATGGCTGCCACCTTGCCGGGCTGCATGGTCAGGTTCACATCATGCAGAATGGTCGTGCCGTTGATCGCCACCGACAGGTCCCTGATCGTCAATAGGGTCATGTCCGCACCACCCTGATGCGCGGATCAAGCCAGTCGCGCAACCCATCGCCAAGCAGGTTGAGGCCAAGGACCGTCAGCACGATGGCAAAGCCGGGAATAAGGGCGGTGTGCGGCGCGATGCTGACCAGCGTTTGCGCGTCGGCCAACATGCGCCCCCAACTGGCGGTCGGAGGTTGTGCGCCAAGGCCGATATAGGACAGGGCCGCCTCGGCCAGAATGCCAAGCGAGAATTGAATGGTGCCCTGAACGATCATCAGGTTCGTGATATTGGGCAGGATGTGTTCGCATGAGATGCGAAAGGCGGATTTGCCGCAGACCCGCGCGGCGAGGATGAAATCGCGTTCCCACAGGGGCAGGGCCGCGCCGCGTGTCAGACGCGCAAAGACGGGCACGTTGAAAATGCCGATGGCGATGATCGCGTTGACCGCCGACGCGCCAAAGACCGCGGTGATCAGGATCGCGATCACCAGCGACGGGAATGCAAAGACAAGGTCGTTGCCGCGCATGATGATTTCATCCAGCAGCGACCCGCGCCGCGCCGCCGCAAGCAGGCCCAGCGGCACGCCAAGCGCCATGCCGATGCCCACAGCGACCACTGCGACGGCGATGGATGTCCGCGCACCCATCATGATCATCGACAGGATATCACGCCCGAAATGGTCAGTGCCCAGCAGATGCGTGCCGTCTGGCCGGTGCAGTTTGTTGGGAATGTCCAGCGATTGGATGTCGTAGGGGGTCCAGACAAGGGACACCGCAGCGAGCGTGATGAAGAACGCGGTCAGGTAAAGGCCGATGATCAGGCTGCGCGACATCAGGTTTTTGTCCTCAGCCGTGGGTCAACGATTGCATAGGCCATATCGACAAGAAAGTTGACGACGATCACCGTGAAGACCAGCAGCATGACCACGCTTTCCACGACGATCAGGTCCCGCGCGCTGATGGATTGAAAGATCAGCCGCCCGAGGCCGGGCAGAAAGAACACCTGTTCGATAATGATACCACCCGCCAGCAGGAACGAAAACTGCAGGCCGATGATGGTCAGGACCGGGATCAATGCGTTGCGCACGGCGTGCCGCCACAGGGCTTGGCGGTGGGACAGCCCCTTGGCGCGGGCGGTGCGTATGAAGTCCTCGGTCAGCATGTCGAGCAGCGAAGATCGCATGACGCGCGCAAGGATCGCGGCTTGCGGCAGGGCCAGCGAGATGGCGGGAAGGGTGAGGGATTTGAGCGCCAGCGCCGGGTTATCCCAGCCGGGAAAGCCACCCGCGCTGAACCAGCGCAAGTTGATCGCAAAGATCAGCACCAAGATCATCGCGAACCAGAAATTCGGGATTGCGACGCCCAGTTGCGTGGCGCCCATGATGGTGACGTCGCCCGCGCTGCCCCGCCTGCTGGCGGCGTAGATGCCCGCGGGGAACGCGATAAGGGTCGAAAGTACGAGCGCGTAGACCGCGAGGGGGAGCGACACCCAGATCCGGTCGTTGATCAGGTCCGCAACGGGTGTCTTGTAGGTCCAGGAGTTGCCAAAATCGCCTTGGAGCAAGCCCGTGACCCACGCAAAGTAGCGCTGTATCAGAGGTTGATCGAGGCCCATTTCGCTGCGCAGGGCCGCCAGCGTATCGGGACGCGCGTTGACGCCAAGCATGAAGGAGGCGGGATCGCCGGGGATCACCTCGATCACGGCGAAGATCACGATGGATGCGACGAGCAGGCTGATGATCAGCGACGCAAGGCGGGATGTGACGTAGCGGATCATGCCTGCGGCCTCTTGCCGTGGGTGGGGTTAGCTGGCAGTTTGGCGCCATTCTCAGGGCGGGGCGAAATTCCCCACCGGCGGTATGTGGTCTTGCCACGAGCCCGCGAGCGCCTTCTTGTGGAAGGGTCAAGCAGATCAGGTGCGATGCCTGAGCCGACGGTCATAGTCCGGATGAAAGAGAATGCGGAACGTCGCACCCTGTCGTGGGGTGTGCTGTTGCGTGTGATGCCTTGGGTGACGTGCCTGTTGTTACAAAAGGAATTCACGAATGACACCACCCCGTTTTGCATTCATCAAGGCCAATTGGCATGCCGATATCGTTGATCGTGCCCTGGATGGTTTTTTGGATGAAATCCCCCGCGCGCAGGTGCAGGTCTTTGACGTGCCCGGCGCGTTTGAGCTGCCGATGATGGCGCAGCGGCTGGCGTTGACGGGTCAGTTTGACGCCATCGCCTGTGCCGCGCTGGTCGTGGATGGCGGTATTTACCGGCATGATTTTGTCGCCAGCGCCGTTGTCGATGGATTGATGCGTGTCGGCCTTGATACCCAAATCCCTGTATTGTCGGTCAGCCTGACCCCGCATCATTTTCAGGAAACTGACCACCATTCGCAGATTTTCCGTGATCATTTCCGCCTGAAGGGTGCCGAGGCAGCGCATGCGGCCAAAGCAATTCTGAGCGTGCATCACGCTGTGCGTCAGGCCGCCTGAGCGGGCGTCATGCCCCCGGTCGGAAACGTCCGGGGGCATGCGATTATTCGCTCCAGCTGACGCCGGTCAGGTCGACGGCGGCGGTGGGCTGGTTCAGCCAGAGGCCGTTGATGCCGGCCTTGGCCACGGTCGCGACAGCCAGTTCAAACAGGTAGCCGTTGACGTAGTCATCCGCGATGATCCGCTGTGCGGCTTGCAGCAGTGCGGTGCGCGCGATGGGGTTTGTCGTGCCTTCCAATTGGGTCATAACCGCCCGGAAGGCCGGGCTGTCATATTGGAAGTAATAGTCCGGGTTGGCGTAAATGCTGATATCCATGGGTTCGGTGTGGCTGACAATGGACAGGCCAAAATCCTTGGATTTAAAGACCTCTTCGATCCATTGCGCCCATTCGAGGTTCGTGATCTCGGTTTCGATCCCGACGTCGCGCAGTTGGCTTGCGATGATCTCTCCGCCGCGCCGCGCATACGAGGGCGGCGGCAGTTTCAGGGTCGTGGTAAAGCCGTTGGGAAAGCCTGCCTCGGCGAGAAGCGCGCGCGCCTTTTCGGGATCATAGGCAGAGTTGGCCAGCAGATCGACGTAATCGGGGTTATGCGGGGCGAAATGCGTGCCGATCGGGGTGCCGTAGCCGAACATGGCCCCGTCGATGATCGCCTGCCGGTCGATGGCGTGGGCCAATGCCTTGCGGACCATGACGTTGTCGAAGGGGGGCATTTTGTTGTTGGTGGATAGGATGGTTTCGCCTTCGGTATTGCCGACAAGGACCTGAAAACGGGGGTCTGCTTCGAATTGGGGCAGGTTTTCGGGGGCCGGAAAGCCGACAAAGACGTCTACATCTTCGGCCATGACGGCGGCGAAAGCGGCAGTTGGATCAGAGATAAAGCGGAACGTCGCGGATGCCAGCGCGGGCGCGTCGCCCCAGTAGTCAGGATTGCGTGTCAATTCCAGACGGTCGCCCTGCACCCAGTCAGCAAAGGCAAAGGCCCCGGTGCCGATGGGGTTGGCGGCGATGTTTTCGATGCTTTCGGGTGCCACGATCACCGCGTCACCCCACGCCATGTTGAACAAGAACATGCCGTTGGGTTTGTCGAGGGTGACACGGGCCGTTTGCGGATCAACGACGGTGACATCGGTGATACCCGCAAAAAGCCCCTTTTGCGCATTGGTGCTATCGTCGGCACGCGCCCGGTCAAGGCTGAATTTCACGTCTTCGGCGTCCATTGTGGTGCCGTCATGGAAGGTCACGCCGCTGTGCAGGTGGAAGGTATAGGTCAACCCATCCTCGGAAATGTCCCAGCGTTCGGCCAGCCCCGGCACGACGGAGCCATCGGCCATAAAGCGTGTCAGCCCCTCGAACACGTTGGAATAGAGGACCGAGTCGATGGCCTGTGCCGCGCCGCCGGTTGGGTCCAGATTCGGCGGTTCAAGCTGAATGGCGACGGTGATTGTGTCATTGGCCAAGGCCGCGCTGGCGCAAAGCGCGAACACGGACGACATGGCAAGGCATTTGATTTTGGTCATCATTTTCCCCTTTTTCTAGGCGTCACTGTTGCCCCAACGGAGTGGCAAATCAAGCCCTGTACGATGGTTCCGGCTGGAAAGGCCGGGGGTGTGCTGCTAACGGGTCCGTCAAATCAATCGCGGGTGAGGGATCACGACATGAGCGCCACTGCCAAAATGCCTGACGATATTCGCGCAGCCAAAGGGCGCACGCCATTGGTCAGCCTGACCGCCTATACCACGCCGATGGCACAGATGATGGACGAACACTGTGACTTTGTGCTGGTGGGCGACAGTGTGGGGATGGTGCTGCATGGGCTGCCGTCCACGCTTGGCGTGACGATGGAGATGATGATCATGCACGGGCAGGCTGTCGCGCGGGGGCTGCGCCGCGCGATGATGGTGATTGATATGCCATTCGGCAGCTACGAGGAAAGCCCGCAGCAGGCATTTCGCAACGCCGCGCGATTGATGGCGCAAACCAGCGCCGGAGCGGTCAAGCTGGAAGGCGGCGTGGTCATGGCCGAGACGATTGCGTTTCTGGTGGCGCGGGGCATTCCGGTGATGGCGCATATCGGGCTGACGCCGCAGTCGGTGAACACATTGGGCGGTTACAAGGTGCAAGGGCGCGGTGCGGCCCGTGATGCGTTGCTGGCGGATGCGGATGCGGTGGCGGATGCCGGCGCGTTTGCGGTGGTGCTGGAAAAGGTCCCGGCGCGTTTGGCGGATGACATTACCGCGCGCGTGGCGATTCCGACGATCGGCATTGGGGCGAGTGTGGGGTGTGACGGGCAGATCCTGGTCGTCGATGATATGCTGGGCCTGTTCACCGCGTTCAAGGCCAAGTTTGTGAAACGGTATGCGCATCTGGGGACCGATGGCGCGGCAGCGATTGCGGCCTATGCCGAGGAAGTCCGGGGGCGTCGGTTTCCCGCGGCAGAGCATGTGTTCGCGGACGAGGCGCAGGCCTGATGATCGCACCGATTGAACGGACGCTTGCCGGGTTGCGGGCGCAGACGGCCCGGTGGCGCAAGGCGGGTGAAACGATTGGGGTCGTGCCGACGATGGGCGCGCTGCATCAGGGTCATTTGTCGCTGGCGCGCGCGGCGCGGGCGGCATGCGACCGGGTGATCGTGACGATTTTTGTGAACCCCAGGCAGTTTAATAACCCCGATGATCTTGAAAATTATCCCCGCACCGAGGTGGATGATGCGCGCAAGCTGGAAACGACCGGGGTCGATCTGATTTATGTGCCCGAGCCGGATCAGATTTATCCCGGTGGCTTTGCGACGAATGTGTCCGTGCATGGCCTGACTGATATGCTGTGCGGGGCGCACCGGCCCGGGCATTTCGATGGCGTGGCGACGGTGGTATCCAAGCTGTTTTTGCAGACCGGCGCGGATCAGGCGTTTTTCGGCGAGAAGGATTATCAGCAGTTGCAGATCGTGCGCCGGGTCGCGGCGGATCTGGATATTCCGGTTGCCATCGTGGGCTGCCCGACCATTCGTGAAGAGGATGGGCTGGCGATGTCGTCGCGTAATTTGCTGCTGTCGGATCGGTCGCGGGTTTATGCGCCGGTGCTGGCAGAGGTAATGGGCGATATGCGCGATCAGCTGTTGGCGGGCGCGGCGATGGCGGCGATTGTGGGCGATGCGCAGGCGCGGTTGTTGGCTGCGGGGTTTCACACGATAGATTATCTTGAGCTGCGCGACGGCGCTGACTTGTCGCTTCTGGATCGCACGACGCCGGGTGCCCGCCTGTTTGCGGCCGCGTGGCTGGCTGGGGTCCGGTTGATTGATAATATCGCGATTTAAGCCGGGTCAGGCTCTGTTTTCAGGATTTGCGCCAGTGATCGCGCCATGACCTGTGCGCTGTCGATCATATCGTCCACGCCGATGTATTCGTCGGGCTTGTGGGCAAGCTCCAAGATGCCCGGCCCGTAGGCCACGCAGTTTTTCAGCTTGCCGATCCGGTCGATGTGTTTTTGATCATAGGTGCCGGGCGAAGCCACGAACTCGGCGGGTTTGCCCAACACGTTTTGGATTTGCGCCGCGATGGACTGTGCGATGGGCGCATCGCGGTCGGTCATGCTGGGCAGAACGTGGTTCAGTTCGTGCAGGGCGTAATCGAACCGGGGGCGGGTCAGTTTGAGGTTGTCGAGCAGGCCGGTGACTTCGTCGCGGACCTGATCAAGCGTTTCTTCGACGAGAAACCGCCGGTCAATGACGATGCGGCAACTGTCGGGAACGCAATGCGATGGCAGGGCGGTGCTGTCTTTGAGCTGTTCCGCCTGTCCGCCGTGGATCGCATTGATGTTCATTGTCGATGACCGCGCCCCTTGGGGAACGACGGGCATGTCGGTGTGGCGGGCGGCCATGGCGGGGTAAAGTTTTTCTTCGAATTCATTGATGACCGCGCCCATGTGCCGCACGGCGCAGTCGCCAAGAAACGGCATGGAACCATGGGCGATTTCGCCAAAGGTTTCGATTTCGGCCCACCAGCCGCCGCGATGGCCCAGACATACGCGGTCTTTGTTCAGGGGTTCGGGGATGATGACGTGCTGCACGCGGGCAGGGTCAAAATATCCCTTTTCGGCCAGATAGGCGACACCGCCGTAGCCGCCGGATTCTTCGTCCGCCGTACCGGAAATTTCGATGGCGCCTGCAAAGTCGGGGTAGGTGGCGATGAATGCTTCGGCGGCGATGATCGAGGCGGCAAGCCCGCCTTTCATGTCGCAGGCGCCGCGCCCGTAGATTTTACCGTCGATCAGCGCGCCGCCAAACGGGTCCACGGTCCAGCCGCGCCCGACGTCGACCACGTCTGTGTGGCTGTTGAAATGGACGCAGTCGCCGGGGTGCGCCCCGGTCCGGCGGGCCACGATGTTCCAGCGCGGGTAGACGTCGCAGTCGCCGGGGGTGCCGTGCGCGCGGATCAGTTCGGTTTCAAAGCCGCTGCGGCGCAGGCGTTTATCCAGATATTCGCAAATCTCGCGGTAATTGTCGCCCGGTGGATTGAGCGTGGGGATGCGGATCAGGTCTTGGGTCAGCGCGATCAGGTCGTCGCGCCGATCCGTGATCGCCTGCATCAAGGTGGTGAGACGGGTGTTCATGCGACGACTATCAGCCAAGGAACGGATCGACACAATCCGCAATTCATGCAAATCACTGCTCAGGTAAGCGGCAGGGTAGATAACATGGCATTCCTATTGGGCGTGGATACAGGCGGGACCTATACCGATGCGGTTGTCTTGGACGAGGCGACCGATCAGGTGGTGGCAAAGGCCAAATCACTGACGACCCGCCCTGATCTGGCGCTGGGCGTGGGGGCCGCGATTGATGCGGCCATCGCGCTGGCGGATATTCGTGCGGATGCGATTGCGATGGTGTCGCTATCGACGACGCTGGCCACCAATGCGCTGGTCGAAGGGCAAGGTGGTCGGGTTGCCCTGGTGTTTGTGGGGTTCGCAGAGGCGGAATTGGGCCGCGCGGGTTTGACCGATGCGCTGCGTGGTGATCCGGTTATTCAACTGGCAGGCGGGCATAGCCATGCCGGGGGCGAGGTCGCGCCGCTGGATCTGGGTGTGTTGCGCACGGCGTTGGCTGATTTGGATGACGGGGTCACCGCGTTCGCCGTCGCGGCCAGTTTTGCCACGCGCAATCCGGCGCATGAGTTGGCGGTGCGGGATCTGATCCGTGCGGTGACGGGCAAACCTGTGACCTGTTCGCATGAATTGTCATCGGCGCTGGGTGGTCCCAAACGGGCGTTGACTGCGGTGCTGAACGCGCGGTTGATCGGGATGATTGACGGGTTGATCAGCGCTTGCGAGGGGCATTTGCAGCACATCGGCATTGACGCGCGGCTGATGGTCGTGCGCGGTGACGGGGCGTTGGTATCCGCCGCCGTGGCCCGCGAAAAGCCGATCGAGACGATATTGAGCGGGCCTGCCGCGTCGGTGGCCGGGGCCAGTTGGCTGACCGGCGAGGCGGATGCGTTGATCAGTGATATTGGCGGTACGACGACCGATGTGTGTCTTTTGCGCCAAGGCCGCCCGATGATTGATCCGCAGGGCGCCCGCGTTGGCCCCTATCGCACCATGGTCGAGGCGGTGGCGATGCGCACGACGGGTCTTGGCGGTGACAGCGAAGTGCATGTGGTCGAGGGGTTGGCGGGTGGCTTGCGGCTGGGTCCACGGCGGTTGATGCCGATCTCGCTGGCAGCGGCGCAGTTTCCGGACCTTGTGCATGAGGCGTTGGACCGCGCGCTGGCGCATGATGTCCCGGCGATGGATGGCGGGCAGTTTGTGATCCCGATGTGGGCCGCGATGCCCGGTGGTTTGGACAAACGCGAGGCGATCATGGCGGCGCGTTTGGCCGATGGGCCGCTGCGGCTTGGGGCGGTGGTGCAATCGCGGATGGAAACCCCGGCGCTGGGGCGGTTGATCGGGCGCGGTTTGGTCATGCTGGCGGGTGTGACGCCATCGGATGCGTCGCATGTTTTGGGCCGCGTTGCGGCGTGGGATACGGCTGCGGCCGAAAAGGCGCTGACGTTGTTTGCGCGCCGACGTATCGGGTCCGGGCAACGGATTTGCGATGGGGCCGCAGGATTGGCCCGGATGATCGTCGATCAGTTGACCGCGCAGACGGTGGATTGTCTGCTACAGGCCGCCTTTGCCGAGGATAGCGCCGAATGGGATGATCCTGCCGGACTGGCGCGGCATCCGTTGACGATGGCCGGGCTGGGCCGGCATCGGGGTGTTGTGAACGTGCAGGTGTCGCTTGGCGTGCCGGTGATCGGGCTGGGGGCGTCGGCGGCGGCGTATTATGGCGCGGTGGGTGACCGGCTGGGTACGCGGATGCATGTGCCCGACCATGCCGATGTGGCCAATGCGATTGGCGCTGTTGTCGGGCAGGTTGCGATGCTGGCAAGCGGAACAGTGACAAGCCCCGGACCGGGTGCGTTTGTCGTGCATCTGCCCGGCGGTCTGCAACAGTTCGCCGATCAGGCTGCTGCGATGGCTGCACTTGAGGCGGCGCTGGCGGACGAGGCGCGCGCAAGCGCACGCGCTGCCGGTGTCGAAGAAATCCGCATCCGGGTTGAACGTGATGTCACCCAAGTCGATGTCGAAGGCCAGCCGATGTTCATTGAGGCCAAGGTGCGGGTCACGGCACAGGGACGTCCGCGGATCGCAAGCTGATTGTGTCAAGTGACCGGGTCCCGCTCACTTTCGCGTCAGGCTGATTGCGTCAGACGGTCGCATCGGTCAAAAGGTGCGAAACCTTGGAAATGCGACATGCTTGACCGCCACGCCCGTCACCTGATTGACCCGCCGCTGAACCGGATTGGCCGCGACCTCGCGCGGCGCGGGTTCACGGCGAATGGGGTGACGTTGATTGGGCTGGCTCTTGGGCTGTTGGCGGCTGCGTTGATCGCGCTGGGGATGCCGATGTTGGCATTGGCGCCGCTGCTGGCCAGCCGGATCGCTGATGGATTGGATGGTGCGGTGGCGCGCGCCACGCAGAAGACGGATTTTGGCGGCTATCTGGATATCGCGGCCGATTTTCTGTTTTACGGTGCGATACCGCTGGCCTTTGTCCTGCATGACCCTGTCGCAAATGGTGCCGCAGGAGCGTTTTTGCTGACGGCGTTCTACTTTAACGGCACTAGCTTTCTGGGCTACGCGATTTTGGCTGAAAAGCACGGACACAAGACCGATGCGCAGGGGCAAAAGTCGCTTTATTATTCCAACGGTATTCTGGAGGGGACTGAAACCATTGTGTTTTTTGTGATCCTTTGCCTTTTGCCGCAGATATTTGTCCCGTTGGCGTGGATCTTTGGCGCGTTATGTTTTGCCACGGCCACCCTGCGGATTTATGCCGCCAAACAGATTTACACTGATTAAAGGACCTATCAGATGAAACACCTTGCCGTTCTTGCTGCGTTGCTGGCACCGTTGCCTGCGCTTGCCGATGTTAATCCCGCCGATTGGGATGCCGTCACCGCCGAGGCCGCAGGCCAGACCGTTTATTGGAACGCATGGGGCGGGTCGACGACCACCAATGATTTCATTGCGTGGGTTGGTGCCCGCGTGGCCGAAGAGTACGGCGTGACGCTTGAGCATGTGAAGCTGACGGATACGGCGGATGCGGTGACGCGTGTGCTGTCCGAAAAGCAGGCAGGCGAAAACGACGATGGCGCAATTGATATGATCTGGATCAACGGCGCCAACTTTGCCGCGATGAAAGAGGCGGATCTGCTGTTTGGCCCCTATGCCGAACAACTGCCGAACTGGGCCATCGTCGATGCCGAGGGCAAGACGGTGCAGACCGATTTTACCGTCCCCGTCGAGGGTTTCGAAAGCCCGTGGGCCATGGCGCAGGTCGTGTTTGTGCATGACACCGCCGATATGCCCGCGCGTCTGGGGTCGATGCAGGCCCTGCTGGAGTGGGCACAGGCGAACCCCGGGCGGTTCAGCTATCCGCAGCCACCGGATTTTCTGGGTACGACGTTTCTGAAGCAGGTGCTGGTCGATATCTTGCCTGATCCGTCCGTTCTGGCGGTTCCGGTGACGGACGCGACATATGACGCGGTGACAGCGCCGCTGTGGGCGTATCTGGATACGTTGACGCCGAACCTGTGGCGCGAAGGCAAGGCGTATCCCGCGACGGGCACGGCGATGTTCCCGTTGATTGCGGATGGCGAGCTGGATTTGTCGATTTCGTTCAGCCCCGGTGCGGCTTCGACGGCGATTGCGAATTACGAATTGCCCGACACGGTGCGGACCTTTGTTTTGGACAAGGGCACCATCGGCAACGCATCCTTTGTTGCCGTGCCGTATAATTCGGGGTCCAAGGCGGGGGCGATGGTTGTCGCGAACTTCCTTTTGTCGCCCGAAGCGCAGGCGCGTGCGCAGGATCCCGCGATCCTTGGCTATGGTACGGTGCTGAACATGGATGCGCTGTCGGCGGATGATCGCGCGTTGTTTGATGCGCTGGAGTTGGGCATCGCCACCTTGTCGCCTGCTGAATTGGGCAGCGTGCAGGCCGAACCGCACCCCAGCTGGATGACCCGGATCGCCGATGACTGGATGACCCGCTATGGCGTGTCGCAATAGCGTCGGGTGACTGTATTTGACCAACGAGGCCTCGGGGAAATCCCGGGGCTTTGGTGCGCCTTGTGACGTATCGTCGGGCGCTTCCGTTTCTGCCGGTCCTGACATTGCTGGCGATGCTTGGTCCGGTCGGGGCGGGGCTGATCGGGACGTTCCTACCGGCGTTTGGCCATTTGCCTGCTGCCGGTTTGGTCGGTCCGTCGCTGGACCCGTTTCGGGACCTGTTTGGTTGGGCCGGGCTGCCGCGTGCCGTCATGCTGTCGCTGAGCACCGGGATCGTAGCCACGGCGGTTTCACTGCTGATTGTGGTGTTGATTACGGCAGGCTGGTCGGGGACCCGCGTTTTCCGGGTGCTGGAGCGGATGTTGTCGCCGCTGCTGTCGGTGCCCCATGCGGCGGCGGCGTTTGGTCTGGCGTTCCTGATCGCGCCTTCGGGGTGGATTGCGCGGCTTTTGTCGCCGGGCATCACAGGGTGGGAACGGCCACTGGATCTGCTGATCGTGCAGGACAGTTGGGGGCTGACGATGACCGCCGGGTTGATCGTGAAAGAGGTGCCGTTTCTGCTGCTGATTACCCTTGCCGCCCTTGGGCAGACGGATGCCAAGCGCAGCGTCACCATCGCCCAAGCGCTGGGTTACGGGCGATTGACCGGGTGGCTGAAAACCGTTTTTCCGCGCGTTTACGCCCAGATCAGGCCGCCGATCTACGTGGTGCTGGCCTATGCGATGTCGGTTGTGGATGTGGCTGTGATCCTGGGGCCGAACACCCCGCCTTCGTTGTCGGTGCAGATCGTCAAATGGATGTCTGATCCTGACCTTGCGATGCGGTTGCAGGCTGCGGCGGGGGCGCTGCTGCAACTGGCGCTTGTCATGGGGGCGCTGGGCGCGTGGCGATTGGCCGAGTTGATCGTTGCGGCGGCGGGGCGGCGTTGGATTGCGACCGGGGCGCGGGGCAAGCTGGACGTGATCGTGGCGCAATCGGCGCTGGGGTTTGGGGCGGCATCGGCGCTGGCGATTTTACTGGGCCTTGTGGTGCTGGCGATCTGGTCGTTTGCGGGCTACTGGGGGTTCCCGGATGCGTTTCCCGATGAGCTGACGTTGCGCAATTGGATGCGGCACGGTCCCGGCACGCTGGCGGCATTGGGCGAGACGGCATTGATCGCGGTGACCGTGGCCAGCGCGGCGTTGCTGCTGACCATCGGGTGTCTGGAAGCGGAATATCGCTACCGTTTGCGGTTCGGCGGCGGCGCTGTCTGGTTGCTTTACCTGCCGTTGCTTATTCCGCAAACGGCGTTCTTGCCGGGGCTGCAGACGATGCTGCTGAACCTTGGCGCGGATGTGGGGCGTGTCCCTGTGATGCTGGCGCATCTGGTATTTGTGCTGCCTTATGTTTTCCTGTCGCTGGCGGACCCGTTTCGTGCGTGGGATACCCGGATGGGCACGATCGCCGCCGCACTGGGATCAAGCCCGGACGGCGTGTTGTGGCGGGTGCGGTTGCCGATGTTGCTGCGGCCGATCCTGACCGCCTTGGCGGTGGGGTTGGCCGTGTCGGTCGGGCAATATTTGCCGACGCTGCTGATTGGCGGGGGCCGCGTGGCGACATTGACGACCGAGGCCGTGGCACTGGCGTCGGGCGGTGACCGCCGTGCCATCGGGGTTTATGGATTGATGCAGACGGGGGCCGCTTTGGTGCCCTTTGCGCTGGCGCTGCTGATCCCGGCGTTGGTCTGGCGCAACAGAAGGGGTTTGCGACATGGATAAGGGTCTAACATTGCGGAATGTGACCATTTCCAAGGGCGGCAAGCCGCTGCTGGCGGTCGATCATCATATCGCGCCGGGCGATGTGTTGACGGTGATGGGGCCGTCCGGCGTGGGTAAATCGACGCTGCTCGCGTATATTATCGGCACGCTTGCCCCTGATTTCAGCGCCGTCGGGCAGGTCTGGCTGGGTGGGCACGAAATCACCCACACCCCGCCGCACAAACGCCGCGTGGGCATTTTGTTTCAGGATGATCTGCTGTTTCCGCATCTGTCGGTGGGCGCAAATCTGGGCTTTGGCCTGCTGCCCGGCGGCACGGCCGTCGCGCGTTTGGCCAAGGTTGAGGAGGCGCTGGATGAGGTCGGGCTTGGCGGGTTTGCGGACCGTGATCCCGCGACGCTTTCGGGTGGTCAAAAGGCCCGCGTCGCGCTGATGCGGATGCTATTGTCAGAGCCCTGCGCGCTGCTGCTGGACGAGCCGTTTTCGCGGCTTGATGCGACATTGCGCGCACAGGTGCGCGAACTGGTCTTTGCCCGTGCAAGGGCGCGTGCGCTTCCGGTGCTGATGGTGACGCATGATGCGGATGATGCACGGGCAGCGGGCGGGGCGATTGTGACGCTTGGGGGCTGATGCGCGCATGCAGACAGACGGCTGGCACAGGCGCGTTCCTTGGATCGAGGGGCGGGTCTGCGGATTGTTCGGTGCCTACGCCGCTATGTCCGGTCGTTGTGCCAGCCACGCCGCCGGGGCACCCTGACGGCCAACATGGGTTTCAGCAAAGGCGAGGCGAAGCGGTTCAGGTCGAGGGCTTCGTGGACGCCTGTTACGACTTCTCCGTTCAGTTGGGTTTGCACGGCAGAGCGGGAATAGAAAGGTGCGTCCAGCATGGGCAGCACTTGTCTGGGCATCACGCCGGGGTCGGCGCGGGTTTCACGCTTGACCTGCCAGAGCGAGCGTTTGAAGCGGGTGCGCGGCGGGGCATCGACGGTTTGCGCGCGGCCCGCGCCGTCAAAGGCGATGGCGGCGTCGAGCGTGGTGCCGTCGCGCCGCACGGCGTCATAGATGCAGGTGGCCCCCGCCTTGGTCGGGTAACGGCCCCATGTCCAGAAGCAAAAGTCCTGTTCCAGCGCGCGGGTGCCAAAGTTGGCGTCGAAATAGCCGTGGCCGGACCATTGCCAGCCCTTGGCTTCCAGATCGACGGTAATGTCGGATGACGGCGCGAACGGACGCCATATATGGGCGCCATCCGGGGTAAGGGGCAGTTCCACGGATGTCACGGCACGGGGCGTGACGGTGATTTGGCCACGCACCCGGCTGATCATCGGTGGGCCGCTGATTTCGTCAATGTCGATGACCAGATCGCGTCCGGTCCAATGCATTGACGACGGGCCGACTTGCAACGTGTTCGGCGCTGTCTTGAGCGCGGCGCGCCCCCGGTCCGTCATCGTGAACCGCCCACCTTTGCCATAGGTGGCCACGTTGATGCAGCAGTGGTTGGCCGGGTCGCGTCGCCCGGACCATGCATACCATGGCGAAAAGACCGAGCCGATAAACCCTATGACAGAGACCGCTTTGGTTCCGCAGTCGCTGATCCCATCGACGTACCACCAGGCGTAGCCGTTTGGCGGGACGTCAAGGTGGAAGCATGGTCCGTCATGATCGCCGCGACCGCGTGCCGGGCGGAGAGCACAGCCATCGGGACCCCCGCCCCCGGATGCGCCCCGCCCCCGCACAGGTATAGCCCCGGCATCGCCGTGCGCGCTGTCGGGCGTTTGAACGCCGCCATCATGCCATGTGGGCTGCGCCCGTAAAGAGAGCCTTGGCTGGCCGGAAACAGCGTGTCGAACCCCCATGGGGTTGTGAGGGTCTGTGGTCCCGGTTGTGGGCTGAACTGGAGGCCGAACTGGCGGAAACGGTCGAAAATCAGGGTCTGACATTTGGCTTTTTCCTTTTTTGGGTCGCACAGGACGGGCGGAGCGTTCATGATGATCTCGAACCGTTGGGTGGCATCCGGGGCGGCTTGGCCATGGTCTTGGGCGCATAGATAGAGTGTGGCGTCTTGCGGCATTTCGCCTTTGGCAAGGGCCGTGAATTCCGCCTTTGGGTCGCGGCCAAAAAAGACGGTGTGATGGGCCAGCGGTGGCCCGTCGGGTGCGGCGGCAAAGGCGTGTACATAGGCCGACAGGCTACGCGCTGCTGTGGCGGTCGCGGGAACGGCGGCTTTTGGGCCTTCGCCCAACAGCCCGGTTTCCAAGGCGCGGGGATCGCCGTTGAACACCACGATATCGCCGGGAATATGGCCGCCATGGGTTTCGACGCCGGTGATTTTGCCGCCCTGCCGGGTGACGCGCACCGCCGTGGTATTATAGCGAAAGACGGTGCCGCGGGCGGCGGCAAGCCCTGCGATGGCGGTGGCCAATTGGTGCATGCCACCGGCGACCGTCCAGACGCCCCGCGCCTCGGCCTGCCAGATCAAGGCAAGAATCGCAGGGGACGCGTAGGGTGATCCGCCGACATATGTCGCGTAGCGCCCGAACAGCTGCGCAAGGCGCGGATCGCTGAATGATCGCCGCAAGAGCGCGGCGAGGCTTTGATGTGGGGCCATGTCGCGGATCAGGCGGGGGTGGCTGGCGACGGTTTTCGCCACGGCCCATGGATCAGGCACACTGGTTTGCATCATGGGCGCGTCAAAAGCATCAAACAGCCGCTTGGCCCGCGCCGAGAAGGCCGCGAATTGGGTGCCGGCTTTGGCTCCGAAGGTCGCGGTGACGTTGGCATGGCTTGCCTGCGGGTCTGCCATCAGGTCAAGCGTGGCACCATCATCCCAATAGTGGCGGGCCAGTGTTTCGAGGGGGTTGAGTGTGACATGATCAGTCAGCACCTCATCGACATCGGCGAAAAGCGCGTCAAACACGGGGCGCATCGTCAGGACGGTCGGGCCAGCGTCCACCGGCCCTGCGGCGGACGCGACTGTGCGCATCTTGCCGCCGGGCGCTGCCTGCATATCAAGGAGGGTGACATCCCACCCCCGATGGCTAAGCCGCAGCGCCGTTGCGAGCCCGGCGATGCCTGCGCCGACGATGACGGCTCTGGGTTTGGTGGTCTTCATGCGATGTCGAGACTCTGAGTGTCCATGTTTATTTACATTGACACATGTAAACCGAAATGGACACTATGGATTGTAAAAGGAGATCGCTATGAAAATCGCGGACCGGATCGAGGTGGCCATGACGGCGGCCATTCAGCGCGGGCAGGGCGGTGTCGCCCCGGCAAAGCTGGCTGCGGCGCTGGGCTATGCCGTGACGCCCGGCGGTGCGCGGATCAGGCCGACGATCCTGATGTCGGTTGCGATGGCCTGTGGCGATGATCGCACGATGCTGACGGATGCGGCGGCGGTGGCCTTGGAATTGATGCATTGTGCGAGCCTTGTGCATGACGATCTGCCTTGCTTTGACGATGCGGATCTGCGGCGCGGCAAGCCCGCTGTACATCGCGCGTTTTCAGAGCCGCTCGCCGTTTTGGCGGGCGATAGTCTGATTATCATGGCGTTTCAGGTTTTGACGGCTGCGGCGGCTGACGTGCCGGTGCGCGCGCTTGGGCTGATTGAAATTCTGGGCGAACGCAGTGGCATGCCGTTTGGCATTTGCGCTGGTCAGGGTTGGGAAAGCGAAACAAATATTGACCTTTCGGCCTATCATCAGGCCAAAACCGGCGCGTTATTCATTGCGGCGACCCAGATGGGTGCAGTGGCTGCCGGGCAGGATGCGGAGCCGTGGGAAGAACTGGGCGCGCGACTGGGCGAGGCGTTCCAGGTTGCCGATGACCTGCGTGATGCGTTGTGTGATGAGGCGACGCTGGGCAAGCCTGCGGGGCAGGATGACCTGCACGGGCGACCCAACGCGGTGGCGTCGTTTGGCGTGCGCGGCGCGGTGCAGCGGTTCGATGATATCCTTGGCGGCGCGATTTCGTCGATCCCGGCCTGTCCGGGCGAGGCGGCGTTGGCCCAGATGGTGCGCGCCTATGCTGATAAACTGGTGCCCGCCGGCGCACGAAACCGGCCCACTGTCGCAGGTGAGTAATGGCGGATGTTGATCTGCCGCGCGTGCAGGCAACGCCTGACCCGGTTCAGGGCCGCCCTGCATCATTCCTGACGCGGCTTGTTGCGTCGCGCGGATTCCAGAAATGGGCTGCGCGGTTTCCATTGACCCGGCGCATTGTCCGCACCGAGGGCGCGGCGATGTTCGATCTGGTCGCGGGCTTTTGCCATTCCCAGATTTTGCAGGCGCTGGTAAAGCTGGAGATACCGCAGATGTTGCTGGCCCGGGAATTGTCGATTGCCGATTTGGCCCGAACGACGCGGGTGCCGTATGACCGGATGCAGGTCCTGCTGTCGGGTGGGGTGGCGATTGGCCTGCTCAGGCGGCGGCGCGCGGGGTGTTATGCGCTGACCACCCGTGGCGCCGCGCTGGCGGGGGTTCCGGGCCTGTCGGGCATGATCGCGCACCATGATGTGCTATACCGTGATCTTATTGATCCTGTTGCCTTTTTCCGGGGCGAGACCGCGACGGAACTTGCTACATTCTGGCCCTATGTTTTCGGCGCGGGAGGTGCGACGGACCCGCAGGTCACGGCCACTTATTCGCAACTGATGGCCGACAGTCAGGTGCTGGTGGCCGAAGATACGCTTGCCGCGGTGCGCCTGAGTGGCGTTACCCGGCTGATGGATGTGGGTGGTGGCACGGGTGCGTTTTTGGCGGCTGTCGGCTTGGCCCATCCGGGGCTGGCGGTGACACTGTTCGATTTACCTGCTGTTGCCCCTGCAGCACGGGAACGATTCGATGCGGCCGGGATGCAGGACCGCGCCGATATCGTGGCAGGATCGTTTCGGGATGATCCGCTGCCATCCGGCGCGGATATGATCAGCCTCGTGCGGGTGCTTTATGACCATTCCGACAGAACGGTCGCCGATTTGTTGCGGGCTGTCTACACCGCGTTGCCCGCTGGTGGCCGCATCCTGATTTCAGAGCCGATGACAGGTGGCGCACAGCCGCAACGCGCGGGGGATGCTTATTTTTCGCTGTATTGCATGGCGATGCGGACGGGCCGCGCCAGATCTGCCGCAGAAATCAGGACACTGCTGACGCAGGCGGGCTTTGGCGCGATCACCCAGCCCCGCACAGCGCGCCCGTTTGTGACCTCGGTTCTGGTGGGTGTCAGGTAAAGTTGACACTTTATGTGTCTAAAGTAATTGACAGAACGCAATGTCCAGCTAGACTGACACCAAGGACAGAGTGTCGCACGCGCATCGTGGCGCCGGTGACGACACAAGGGAGAGACCGTTGGAAACCAAGGCCGTTATTCTGAGTGCGCCCGGGCAACTGGCGCTTGATATCGTCGGGATAATCCCGCCGACCGCTGACGATGTGGTGGTCGCGATCAAGCATTCTGGAATTTCCACGGGTACGGAAAAGTTGTTCTGGACCGGCGAAATGCCACCCTTTCCGGGCATGGGCTATCCGTTGATTCCCGGCTACGAGGCCGCCGGCGAGGTGGTCGAGGCTGGTGCGGCCAGCGGGTTTCGCATTGGCGAGCATGTCTTTGTGCCGGGCGCAAATTGCTATGACGGCGCATACGGCCTGTTTGGTGCCGCGTCCGCGACCGTGGTCACCAAAGCGTCGCGGGTGACGCGCATTGATCGTGGTCTGGGTGCCGGCGGTGCGTTGCTGGCGCTGGCGGCGACCGCGCGTCATGCGATGGCGGGTCCGCACAAGGCGGTGCCTGATCTGATCATCGGTCACGGTGTTCTGGGCCGTTTGTTGGCGCGTTTGACCATCGCCGCCGGTGCCCCTGCCCCCACGGTGTGGGAGGTCGATCCGATCCGGATGGGCGGCGCCAGCGGCTATGAGGTCAAGACACCTGACGCCGATACGCGCCGCGATTACATGTCGATTTATGATGCGTCGGGCCGTGGTGACCTGCTGAATGCATGGATTGGTCGGTTGGCCAAGGGCGGGGAGATTGTGCTTGCCGGGTTCTATACGGCACCGCTGCAATTCGCATATCCGCCTGCATTCATGAAAGAGGCGCGGTTTCGCATCAGCGCGGAATGGACCGCCGATGACATGGTTGCGACCAAAGCGCTGGTCGAGGATGGGACCCTCTTGCTGGGGGATTTGATCACGCATGAACAGCCCGCGACGGCGGCGGCTGCGGCTTATGCCACCGCCTTTACCGATCCGGCCTGCCTGAAAATGATTTTGAACTGGGGAACCGCATGAAGGACGAAATTCCGAACCTGAAGGATTTTGATCAACGTTTGCGGGACGAGGCGCATGAAGAGCCGACGCTTGCGGTGCCCAGCGGCCCGCCGACGTCGAAAACCCAGATTATCGCGATCTATGGCAAGGGCGGCATCGGCAAGTCATTCACGCTGGCCAATCTGTCGCACATGATGGCCGAAATGGGAAAACGCGTGCTGCTGATCGGCTGTGATCCCAAGTCGGACACGACCAGCCTGCTGTTCGGCGGCAAGGCGTGCCCGACGATCATCGAAACCAGTGCGAAAAAAAAGCTGGCGGGTGAGGAGGTTGCCATCGGCGATGTCTGTTTCAAGCGCGGCGGTGTGTTTGCGATGGAACTGGGTGGTCCCGAAGTGGGTCGCGGCTGTGGTGGGCGGGGTATCATCCACGGGTTCGAGCTTCTTGAAAAACTGGGCTTTCACGACTGGGACTTTGATTACGTCCTGCTGGATTTTCTGGGCGACGTGGTTTGCGGTGGTTTCGGCCTGCCGATCGCTCGCGACATGGCGCAAAAAGTCATTCTGGTCGCGTCAAACGATCTGCAATCACTTTATGTGGCGAATAATGTCTGTTCTGCGGTCGAATACTTCCGCAAGCTTGGCGGGAATGTCGGGGTTGCGGGACTTGTCATTAACAAGGATGACGGAACCGGAGAGGCACAGGCGTTCGCCGACGCGGTCCGTATTCCCGTGCTTGCCGCCATCCCGCAAAACGACGACCTGAGAAAGAAATCAGCGAATTATCAGATCGTTGGCACGCATGAAAGCCAATGGGGCACGATGTTTGAGGGTCTGGCCGATGCCGTTGGCATCGCCCCGCCCGTCCGGCCCACGCCCCTGGATCAAGATGGTTTGCTGGGTCTTTTCGATGCCAAGGATACCGGCGGCGATTACCAGTTGGTGCCTGCCACCGACACCGATATGCGCGGCAAGAACGCGATGCCCAAAGAAAGCCTCGAGGTCATTTACGATGACGCATGATGCTGGCACGCAGGGATACGAAGTCAGCTATGATGCGGCTGGCGATGTGCAGATCATCGCGGGTGTGACGCGTGATCAGCCGCCCGGTGGGGATGCCCAGATCGCGTTGGCCGGTGGGTGTACCGCTGGGGCTGCCACGATGGAAGCGGCGGCCCGTGCGGCTGGCAAGTCTGATATCCTTGATCAATACGCCAAGGATTATCCACGAGGTCCCCATGATCAGCCCCAAAGCATGTGCCCCGCCTTTGGGTCGCTGCGCGTCGGCTTGCGGATGAAGCGCGTCGCCACGGTGCTGTCGGGTTCGGCCTGTTGCGTCTATGGCCTGACATTTGTGTCGCATTTCTATGGTGCCCGCCGGTCTGTTGGCTATGTCCCGTTCAATTCCGAGACGTTGGTGACCGGCAAGCTGTTCGAGGATATCCGCGAAAGCGTGGATGATATGGCCGACCCTGATCGCTATGACGCGATTGTGGTGACGAACCTGTGTGTGCCAACCGCGTCTGGTGTGCCGCTGCGGTTGCTACCGCGTGAAATCAACGGGGTGCGCATTGTCGGCATCGACGTGCCCGGATTTGGTATTCCAACCCACGCGGAGGCAAAGGACGTGCTGGCGGGTGCCATGCTGAATTATGCCCGCGAAGAGATCAAGGCGGGCCCGGTTGCGCGGCCTGTTGGCGGCAAGTCGGATCGCCCGGCCTTGGCCCTGTTGGGCGAGATGTTCCCGGCTGATCCAATGATGATTGGCGCGATGTTGGCCCCAATGGGTCTGGCCGCTGGCCCGGTGGTTCCGACCCGTGAATGGCGCGAGCTTTATGCCGCGCTTGATTGTGGTGTCGCTGCGGCGATCCATCCGTTCTATACGGCCAGCATCCGTGAATTCAAGGCAGCAGGCCGCAAGGTTGTCGGCTCTGCCCCGGTTGGTCATGATGGCACGGCGGATTGGCTTGCCGCGATTGGCGACGCCTATAACGTCAGTCCCGATCAGATCGCAGCCGCGCAAAATGCGTTCTTGCCTGCGATCAAAGCGGCATTGGCCGGGTCGCCGATCAACGGCACCGTCACGCTGTCGGGGTATGAAGGATCTGAATTGCTGGTCGCGCGTCTGCTGATCGAAAGCGGCGCGGATGTGCCATATGTCGGCACCGCGTGCCCCAAGACGGAATGGTCCCGCGCGGATGCGGAATGGCTGCAAGCCAAGGGTGTGAAGGTGAAATACCGCGCGTCACTTGAGGATGATCTGGCTGCGGTCGATGCAATCAAGCCTGATTTGGCGATTGGCACAACGCCCGTGGTGCAGCATGCGAAAGAGCGCGCGATCCCGTCGCTGTATTTCACAAACTTGATCTCTGCGCGGCCTTTGATGGGGCCCGCTGGTGCGGGATCGTTGGCGCAGGTCGTCAATGCCGCGATTGCCGGCAAACAGAAGATGGACACAATGCGCGCCTTTTTTGAAGGTGTCGGCACAGCGGATACCGCCGGCGTCTGGGAAGGGTCCCCGAACCTGCGGCCTGACTTCCGCGCGCAGCATCAAAAGAAGCTGGATAAATTGGCGCGTGCCGCCAAAGCGCAGGAGATGATCTGATGCTGGTCACGGATCATGATCGTGCGGGCGGTTATTGGGGTGCTGTTTACGCGTTCTGCGCGGTCAAAGGCTTGCAGGTGGTCATTGATGGACCTGTGGGTTGTGAAAATCTGCCTGTGACGTCGGTGTTGCATTATACCGATGGCCTGCCGCCGCATGAGCTGCCGATTGTCGTGACCGGTCTGGGTGAAACCGAGATGGGCGAGGGAACGGAAGAGGCGATGAAACGTGCCTGGCAGGTGCTGGACCCTGCACTGCCCGCCGTTGTCGTCACCGGGTCCATCGCCGAGATGATCGGCGGCGGTGTGACGCCGCAGGGCACCAACATCCAACGCTTTTTGCCGCGCACCATTGATGAGGATCAGTGGGAATGTGCGGACCGGGCGATGACCTGGATTTTCACCGAATTTGGCATGACCAAGGGCCGGATGCCGCCCGAGAAAAAGCGGATCGAGGGTGCTGCGCCCCGCGTCAATATCCTTGGGCCGATGTATGGCGCGTTCAACATGCCATCTGATCTGGCCGAAATCCGGCGTCTGGTCGAAGGTATCGGTGCCGAGGTCAATATGGTGATGCCACTGGGTGCCCATGTGGCTGAAATGCGCAATCTGGTGAATGCGGACGTGAATATCTGCATGTACCGCGAATTTGGCCGGGGCCTGTGCGAAGTGCTGGGCAAGCCCTATCTGCAAGCGCCGTTCGGGATTGATTCAACGACGAAATTCCTGCGCAGGCTGGGCGATGTGCTGGGGCTGGACCCCGAGCCGTTTATCGAGCGTGAAAAACATTCGACGATCAAGCCGGTCTGGGATTTGTGGCGGTCGGTGACGCAGGATTTCTTTGCGACGGCGGAATTCGCCATTGTCGCCAGTGAAACCTATGCCCGTGGTATTCGCCATTATCTTGAGGGCGATCTGGGTTTTCCCTGTGCCTTTGCCGTCGCGCGGTGTCGCGGCAAGAAAACCAACAATGAAGAAGTGCGGCAGATGCTGCACAGCAAACGCCCGTTGATCGTCATGGGGTCGATCAATGAAAAGATGTATCTGGCCGAGATGAAAGCCGGGCATGGGCCAAGCCCCGTGTTTATTCCCGCCAGCTTTCCGGGCGCCGCGATCCGGCGTGCGACCGGCACGCCGTTCATGGGTTATGCGGGGGCGACCTATGTGCTGCAAGAGGTCTGCAACGGCCTGTTTGATGCACTGTTTCATATCCTGCCGCTGGGCACAGATATGGATGCGACCGATGCCACGCTGACGCCGCTGCGCCGCGATTTCCCGTGGGATGTCGATGCGCAGGCCCGCCTGGATGAGATTGTGGCGACGCATCCGATCCTGACACGTATTTCCGCTGCGAAAACACTGCGCGACGCCGCAGAACGCGCAGCACTCGACGCCGGTAACGACAGAGTCGTGCTGGAGACCGTTGAGACACTGCAACCATCCTTGGGAGGACGCAAATGACTGATTTTACAACTGATACACCTATGCTGCGGGTCAGACAGGCGCCCCCGAAGCGCGAATACTACGCCTATTTCGGGCTGATCTTTCTGGCGACCCTGCCGCTGGCGTTCCTGACGTGGACGTTGACCGCGGCCCGCCGGATGGAGCTGCCTGAAAAGGGCCCGATCGCCAAGGCCTGGACGCAGGCCCGGATCATTACGCCGCATATCTTCAGCGCATGACACGCAGGCACGACATTTGCCCCACGGGGCATACGAGGTTCGCCATTCCCCCCGGAGTGGCGAAAGAGGGCAGAGGATGAGCTTCTGTCGTAACCCGGCCGCGGGGGGTGCGCGGCGTCAGTACTTTATTTTGGAGACAAAGCATGGCTGACAAATCTGACCTGTCCTTCACAGGTCTCACTGACGAGCAGGCCCAAGAACTGCACACAGTATATATGAGCGGGTTCACGATCTTCACGGCGGTTGCCGTGGTCGCTCACATACTGACGTACATCAAGCTTCCTTGGTTCAGCTGGTAGGAAAGGAATAGCACATGGCACAGTTCTACAAGATCTGGCTGGTTTTCGACCCACGCCGCGTTTTCGTGGCACAGGGCGTTTTCCTGTTCTTGCTTGCTGCGATGATTCACCTCGTCCTGCTGAGCAACCCAGAGACAAACTGGTTCACGCTCGCATTCGGCGACGGCATGTAATCGGTCCTTTGGGACAACGAAAAAAGCTGCGGGCGGGGGTCCGTTCCGCCCGCAGCAAACACTTATTTTGACGACGACAGGGCGCGCCCGGCGGGGCGACCGGGCCTGTCCATGAATGGAGTAGGAAGATGGCGCAACTCAGCTTTGAGCGAAAATACCGCGTCCGTGGCGGGACGCTGGTCGGCGGTGATCTGTTCGACTTCTGGGTGGGGCCTTTCTACGTGGGCTTCTTCGGGGTCACGACGTTCTTTTTCGCCGCACTTGGCACGCTTTTGATTTTTTACGGGGCCAGTCAAGGCCCGACATGGAACCCGTGGCTGATATCCATCGACCCACCGTCGCTTGACGTCGGTCTTGGGGCTGCACCTTTGCTTGAGGGGGGCTTGTGGCAAATCATCACGATCTGCGCCATCGGCGCCTTTGTCAGCTGGGCCCTGCGCGAGGTCGAGATTTGCCGCAAACTGGGCATCGGGTATCATGTGCCCTTTGCGTTCAGCGTGGCGATCCTGGCCTATGTGACGCTGGTGGTGATCCGTCCGCTTTTGCTGGGCGCGTGGGGACATGGTTTTCCCTATGGTATCTTCAGCCACCTCGATTGGGTGAATAACGTGGGCTACGCCTACGGCAACTTTCACTACAATCCGGCCCATATGATCGCGATCAGTTTCTTTTGGATCACGGCGGTGGCGTTGGCCCTGCACGGGTCGTTGGTCTTGTCTGCAGTCAACCCCGGCAAAGGCCAGGAAATCCGCAGTCCTGATCACGAAGACACATATTTTCGTGATTTGATCGGCTATTCGATCGGGCCGTTGGGTATTCACCGTCTGGGTCTGTTTCTGGCGCTGATGGCCGGTTTCTGGAGTGCGGTTTGCATCGTGATTTCCGGCACCATCTGGTTCGACGAATGGATCGTATGGTGGGATTGGTATTATGAACTGCCTTGGTGGGTAGACCTGTAGGAGGGTATGAAAATGGCTGAATATCAGAATATCTTTACGCAGGTCCAAGTGCAGGGCCCGGCCGAAATGGGCATTGCCGCCGACGCCGATACCATGCGCGAACGGACCACCGGCGCACGCTTTTCCAGCCTGCTGGGCACGTTTGGCAATGCGCAGGTCGGGCCTGTCCATCTTGGGTCGTATGGGATGGTCGCGGTTGTGTGCTTTGCTGCGTGGTTCTTTATCATTGGCATGAACTTTTGGGCGCAGGTTGATTACAGTCCGGGCGTGTTCCTGCGCGATTTGTTCTGGCTGGCGCTGGAGCCTCCGGGCCCTGAATACGGGCTTGGCTTTGCGCCACTGGCCGAGGGTGGATGGTGGCTGATCGCCAGCTCCTTTTTCCTGATCGGTTGCTGCGCGTGGTGGGTGCGGACCTATACACGGGCCAAGGCGCTGGGCATGGGGATGCATGTGGCCTGGGCGTTTGCCGCATTGCTGTGGTTGATCTTTGTTCTGGGCCTGATCCGGCCTGTGCTGATGGGATCATGGTCAGAGGCCGTGCCTTATGGCATCTTCCCGCATCTGGACTGGACCAACCTGTTTTCGATCACCCATGGCAACCTGTTCTACAACCCGTTCCACGCTCTTTCGATTGCCTTTCTTTATGGGTCTGCCCTGCTGTTTGCGATGCATGGTGCGACCATTCTGGCGGTCAGCCGTTTTGGCGGCGAGCGTGAGATCGAGCAGATCGTCGACCGTGGTACGGCGGCGGAACGCGCGGCGCTGTTCTGGCGCTGGACCATGGGCTTTAACGCCACGATGGAAGGTATCCACCGTTGGGCATGGTGGTTTGCGGTTCTGACCCCACTGTGCGGCGGTATCGGCATCCTGTTGTCGGGTACTGTCGTGGATAACTGGTTCGTCTGGGCGCAGGTCCACGGCTATGCGCCAATGAACTAAGGAGAGAGATGATGAAAAACGAAAACCTCCTCGAGATGAGCGAGAAAAGCAGGCTGGCTGCCGATGTCACGCTTTTGATGCTGAAAGGCGCGGGTATGGCGGCGGTGTTCGTGCTGGCCGTGTGGTTTGTGATTGCGGTGATTGCGGGGATCGGGCGGGCGTTGCCTGCGGAAAGCCGGGATACGGCGGACCCGACCCCACTGTCGTCGCTGACGATCGAAGCGGTGCAGACCACGTATATCTGAGGAGATTGGGCCAGACGGCGCGCGACGCTGCTGTCCGGTTCTTCGCTGTCGGGTCATCCTGTCTGGTTGATCCGTCATGAGGCTCGGGCCTCAGTTCCCTTCCTGTTGGCTACAGGAGACTGGCGTCGCAAGTGGGGTTCCCCCCCCTTGCGACGCTTTTTTATTTCAAAGGTGCTGTCATGATCAATCGCCCCGCAACCCCGTTTTTGGATAGCATCACAGGTCCGGCAGACATGCGGCGGATGAATGACACGGCATTGGCAAATCTGGCCGATGATGTCCGCGCCGAGGTGATTTCGGCGGTATCTGAAACTGGCGGGCATTTGGGGTCATCGCTTGGCGTCGTCGAGTTGACTGTGGCGATTCATGCGGTTTTCGACACCCCGCGGGACAAGCTGATCTTTGACGTGGGGCACCAATGTTACCCGCATAAGGTGCTGACCGGGCGCCGTGACCGGATACGGACGTTGCGTCAGGAGGGCGGGCTGTCGGGCTTTACCAAACGGACTGAAAGCGACTATGATCCGTTCGGCGCGGCGCATTCCAGCACCTCGATTTCCGCAGCTTTGGGGTTCACCGTCGGGCGCGACATGGGCATGCCGACGGGCGATGCGATTGCCGTGATCGGTGATGGGTCGATCAGCGCCGGGATGGCCTATGAGGCGATGAACAATGCCGGTGCCGAGGGGCGCCGGTTGTTTGTTATTCTCAACGATAACGAGATGTCGATCGCCCCGCCGGTGGGTGCGATGTCGAAATACCTGTCGGGTCTTTATGCGTCGCCTGTGGGTGAATTGCACAAGATGGCCGAAGGGTTCGAGGCGGCCTTGCCGGGGCCATTGCGCGACCATGCCCGCCGGGCGCGTCAGCTGGTGATGGGCATGCCATCAGCCGGGTCCGGGACGTTGTTCGAGGCGCTGGGTTTCAGTTACGTCGGCCCGATTGACGGGCATGACATGTCGCAGCTTTTGCCCGTCCTGCGGGCGGCGCGCACCCGCGCCACGGGTCCGGTCCTGATCCATGTTTGTACAACAAAAGGAAAGGGTTACGCCCCTGCCGAGAAAAGCGCGGATCGCGGTCATGGGGTGTCAAAGTTCAACGTGGCCAGCGGGGAACAGTCGAAATCCCGCCCCAATGCGCCAAGCTATACCAAGGTGTTCGGCACGGCCCTGAGCGTGGAAGCGCAGCACGATCCAAGCATCGTTGGGGTGACGGCTGCGATGCCTTCGGGGACGGGTTTGGATATTATGGGGCAGCGGTTTGCAAGCCGGGTGTTCGATGTCGGTATCGCCGAACAGCATGGTGTGACCTTTGCCGCCGCGATGGCCGCGAGCGGGCTGAAGCCGTTTTGCGCGATCTATTCGACATTCCTGCAGCGTGGCTACGATCAGGTGGTGCATGACGTGGCCTTGCAGAATTTGCCGGTGCGTTTCGCGATTGATCGGGCGGGGCTGGTCGGGGCCGATGGCCCAACCCATGCGGGGGCGTTTGACATCGGCTATATGACCGCGCTGCCCAATATGGTGGTGATGGCTGCGGGCGACGAGTTGGAGCTGATGCATATGGTCCGCACCGCCGCCGCCTACGACGCGGGGCCGATTGCGTTTCGCTATCCGCGCGGCGAAGGCGTGGGGCTGGCGCTGCCCGAGCGCGGCGATGTTATCGCGATCGGCAAGGGCCGGATTGTACAGGAAGGCACTGATATTGCTTTGCTTTCTTTCGGGGCACATCTGGGTGAATGTCGCAAGGCGGCGGCGGCGCTGCAGGCTCAGGGTGTGTCCGTGACGATCGCTGATGCGCGATTTGCCAAGCCGCTGGACCGCGCGCTGATCCGGCAATTGATCCGCCATCACAAGGCGCTGGTGACGGTGGAACAGGGCGCGCAGGGCGGTTTCGGCGCCATGGTCCTGCATGATTTGGCCAATGACGGATTGCTGGATGGGCGCTGTCAGATCCGCACGATGACACTGCCGGACCGCTATATTCAGCAGGCCGCGCCTGATGCGATGTATGCAGAGGCCGGGCTGACGGCGGTGGATATCGCGGCGATGGCGATGCAGGCGGCGGGCATTGATTTGCACAAGACGCGCAGCCGGGTGTAGCGCGCGTTGTGTCGCCTGATCCGGTTATCGGTCGGCGGTCGCGGCGAATCATAGGTTAACGCCTGTGTTTGCAGGTCTTTGCGCCGTACAGACCGGGTGCGGAAACCGTCTGGATCGCGTACGTACGCAGGGCATGTATTTGCGCCGTTAATGCCGCGTGCGGGGCCGTGTGTTAAGGATTGTCAAGGTTCGGAGCGGCGGGGAGAACCCCGCCCTACCGCAGCTTGTCGGTCTGGAAGAGCCAGACCTTGAGGCCGCCATGCGGGATGGGCGCGCCTTTGGGTTTGAACGGCAGGCCCATGGCCTTGGCCAGCGGTGGTTCGCTGGTGATGATGCCGATGCGCCAGCCTTTGAACCGCGCGGACAAGGTTTGGCCAAAGCTGGCGTAAAGCCCGAACAGCAGTTTCGGGTTGCCGATGCGTCCGCCGTAGGGCGGGTTGCAGATGACAAGGCCCGGTGGCCCCGGCGGTGGCTGAAGGTCGCTTGCGCTGAGGTTTTCGAAGGTGGTCAAATCGCTGACGCCTGCGCGTTCGGCGTTGTCCCTGCTCATCCTGACGGCACCCGCGTCGCGGTCAGAGCCGTAAAAGTGCAGGGATGTGGGGCGCGGCGTGCTTTGGCGCATGGCGGCCCATGCGGCGGGCGCGAAGGTGGCAAGCTGTTCAAAGGCGAAATGCCGGGTCCGACCGGGGAAAAGGCCCGCCGCGATTTCGGCGGCTTCGATGATGAAGGTGCCAGAGCCGCACATCGGGTCAACGACGGGTTCGATCCCGGAATAGCCGCATTGCCGCAGGCACAGGGCGGCAAGGGTTTCGCGGATCGGTGCCTTGCCGACCGCTTCTTTGTGGCCGCGCTTGTGCAGGCTTTCGCCCGAGGTATCGACGCTGAGCGTTACACGATCATCGTCGATGCGCACCTTGAGGCTGATCGGGCCATCCGCGGCGATTGTGGCACCAAAGCTTTCGCGCAGGGCGGTTTCGATGCGTTGGCTGGCCGCGCCTGCGTGGTAGATTTTGGATTTTGTACATGTCACTTCGACCCGGATGGGGATGTCGGGACGCAGGATGTCGCCCCACGGGAACTTGCGTGACCGTTTGTCGAGCTGTGCCAGATGGAAGGCCATGAAGGTGCCGACGCGCGCAAGAATCCGGGTGGCGCCGCGCATTTGCAGATTGGCGCGCCAGACATCGGGCCACGTGCCGGTGAAGGTCACGCCGCCTTGGGTCACGGTCGCGCCGTCAAAGCCGTTTTCCAGCGCCTCTGCACAAAGCGCGGATTCGAAGCCGGGGGTGGCGACCATGAAGATTTCAAAGGGGGCAGGTGTATTCATTGGGAGCGTTTAGTTGCAATCTGGACGATTTGCGAGGGGGGTTTCACCCATGCTAGGCCGGTTCGGGTTTTGGTTTGGGCTTGGTCATGCCTTCGAGGGCGCGCAGGGGACGGCGGACGGCCTCTGTCAGGCCGGGACGGGTGGGGACGGCCATCTGCTTGCTGACTTCGACGATCAGCACACCGCCTGCGGCAATGATGGGGATGTTATGGCCGATCCGTTCCATCAGACGTGCCGATTTGCGCCAGAACCGCCCGTGCGATGGCGGCTGATACAGGGTGGAGAGCGACCGTTCGATGACAAAGCGCTGTTTGCGCAATTGCGTGTCGAGTTGCCCCAGCGAATAGGGGCGCCCGTAACCAAAGGGTGTCGCGTCAGAGCGCGACCACAGGCCCGCCCGGTTGGGCACGATGATCATGGCCCGCCCACCGGGGCCAAGCACGCGCCACGCCTCATCGAGCAGAGCGGCGGGGTCATCGGTGGTTTCCAGCCCGTGCATCAGGACCAGCTTGTCCACATGCCCGGTTTCAATCGGCCACCGCGTGTCTTCGCACAGCACGCTGACGTTTTTGCCGTCGGGTGGCCAGGGCATGACCCCTTGGGGACCGGGCATCAGGCCGATCACGCGCCGTGCGTTTTTGAGGTAGGGCCGCAGAAGAGGCACCGAAAAGCCGAAGCCGACGACCATCTGGCCTTTGGCCTCTGGCCAGATCTGGGTCATCTCGTCGCGGATCACCTTTTGCGCCGCCCGCCCAAGCGCGCTGCGGTAGTAGAAGTTTCGCAGGTCCTGCACGTCCAGATGCATTGCGGTTCCCGGTCCTTTGGGCAAAGCTGTGGGGAAACAATAGCAAGAGCGAGCGACATTGCCATGCCAAACGAACAACCTGACATTACGCTGGTAACGGTACCGTGCCTGTCTGACAATTACGCGTTTCTGGTTCACAACGACGCGACGGGCCAGACGGCCCTGATTGATGCGCCCGAAGCGCAGCCGATCAAGGATGCATTGCACGCCCGTGGCTGGACCCTGACCGATATTTTGATCACCCATCATCATGGCGATCATATTGATGCCGTGGCGGCCCTGCGCGATGGCGCGCGCGTGATCGGTGCCGCCGTCGATGCGCACCGGTTGCCGCCGCTTGATCTGGAGGTGGCCGCAGGGGATGTGATTGATATTTGCGGGTTGCCGACCCATGTTCTGGACGTATCGGGGCATACCGTTGGCCATATCGCCTATCACATGCCGAACGCGAAACTGGCGTTTACGGCGGATAGTTTGATGGCGCTGGGCTGTGGCCGTTTATTTGAAGGGACACCGGCCAAAATGTGGGTTAGCATGAAGAAACTGCGTGCTTTGCCTGCGGATACGATGATTTGTTCGGGTCATGAATATACTGAAAACAACGCGCGTTTCGCGCTGTCCCTTGACCCGGCGAACGCAGCGCTTATCTCTCGTAGTGAGGGGATCAAAGCGGCGCGTGCTGCAGGCCGGCCAACGGTGCCCTCGACGCTAGACGAAGAAATGCGAACGAACCCTTTCCTGCGTGCTGATGACCCCACCCTGAAGGCGGTGCTGAGGATGGCAGATGCGTCCGATGCGGATGTTTTTGCCGAAATCCGAGCGCGGAAAGACAAATTTTGACCACGAAGATGTGAGAACGTGATCAGAGCAGATGAAAATAACCGCTTTGCAGCTATTTCAGGCAAATAGTGAAGCGATTTGAGAAAAAGCCCTTGAAGGTTCCCGGCTAACACCAAACTTTAAGGATAAGAGGCCACGGTTGGTCAGGCTGATGCAGCCCGCCCCGCCCCCGATGTGAAGGAGCACACAAGGTGCCATCATTTTCGACCACACTTGAGCAGTCCATTCATGGGGCACTTGCCCTTGCGAATGCGCGCAAACACGAACTTGCCACGCTGGAGCATCTGCTGCTGGCGTTGACCGACGAACCCGATGCCGCCCGCGTCATGCGCGCCTGTTCAGTGAACCTGGACGAGCTGCGCAAGGATCTGGAGGATTTCATCGAAGATGATCTTTCGACCCTGATCACCGACGTCGAAGGGTCAGAGGCCGTACCGACAGCCGCGTTTCAGCGGGTGATCCAGCGCGCCGCGATTCATGTGCAATCATCTGGCCGCAATGAGGTGACGGGCGCCAATGTGCTGGTCGCGATTTTTGCGGAGCGTGAAAGCAATGCGGCCTATTTCCTGCAAGAACAGGACATGACCCGTTACGACGCGGTGAATTTCATCGCGCATGGTGTGGCCAAGGACCCTGCATTTGGCGAACAGCGCCCGGTGACGGGATCGCCCGAAGAACATGAAACCATTGCAAGCAGTGAAGGCATCGACAAGGAAAGCGCGCTGGCGAAATACTGTGTCGATCTGAATGCAAAGGCGGCGAAGGGGGATGTCGATCCCCTGATCGGGCGCGCGCATGAGGTGGAACGCTGTATTCAGGTGCTGTGCCGCCGCCGCAAGAATAACCCGCTGCTGGTGGGTGATCCGGGCGTGGGCAAAACGGCGATTGCCGAAGGTCTTGCGTTCAAGATCATCAACGGCGAAACGCCAGAGGTGCTGGCCAATGCAACGATCTATTCGTTGGATATGGGCGCGCTGCTGGCGGGCACGCGGTATCGCGGTGATTTTGAAGAGCGCCTGAAAGCGGTGATGACCGAGATGGAGGAGCACAAGGATGCGATTCTGTTCATCGACGAAATTCACACGGTGATCGGGGCTGGCGCCACGTCCGGTGGTGCGATGGATGCGTCCAACCTGCTGAAGCCTGCGTTGCAGGGCGGCAAGCTGCGGTGCATGGGGTCCACCACCTACAAGGAATTCCGCCAGCATTTCGAAAAGGACCGTGCATTGGCGCGTCGGTTCCAGAAGATTGACGTGTTGGAGCCATCCGTGCCGGATTCGATCAAGATCCTGCAAGGTCTGAAGCCCTATTTCGAAGAGCATCACCACATCAAATACACCGCCGATGCGATCAGAACCGCAGTGGAACTGTCGGCGCGCTATATCAATGACCGCAAGCTGCCGGACAAGGCGATCGACGTGATCGACGAGGCCGGTGCCGCGCAACATCTGGTGGCCGAAAGCAAGCGTCGCAAGACGATTGGCATCAAAGAGATCGAGGCTGTCGTGGCCAAGATTGCGCGTATTCCGCCAAAGAGCGTGTCCAAGGACGATGCCGAGATTCTGAGAGATCTTGAAAAGTCGCTGAAGCGCGTTGTGTTCGGGCAGGATAAGGCGATCGAGGCGTTGGCATCGGCGATCAAACTGGCGCGTGCCGGCCTGCGTGAACCTGAAAAGCCCATCGGGAACTACCTGTTTGCGGGTCCAACCGGTGTGGGTAAAACCGAGGTGGCCAAGCAGTTGGCGGATACGCTGGGTGTGGAATTGCTGCGGTTTGACATGTCGGAATACATGGAAAAGCACGCGGTGAGCCGCCTGATTGGTGCGCCTCCGGGGTATGTCGGGTTTGATCAGGGTGGTATGCTGACGGATGGTGTGGACCAAAACCCACATTGCGTGCTGCTGCTGGACGAAATGGAAAAGGCGCATCCTGATGTCTACAACATCCTGTTGCAGGTGATGGATCACGGGAAGCTGACCGACCACAATGGCCGGACCACAGATTTCCGCAATGTGATCATCATCATGACATCGAACGCGGGTGCGGCTGAAATGTCGAAAAACGCCCTGGGCTTTGGTCGTGAAACCCGCACCGGCGAGGATACAGCCGCGATTGAGCGCACGTTCACGCCCGAATTCCGCAACCGTCTGGATGCGGTTATCAGCTTTGGCGCGCTGCCAAAGCCGGTGATCATGCAGGTGGTCGAGAAATTTGTACTGCAACTTGAGGCGCAGCTTCTCGACCGCAATGTGCATATCGAGATGACGGGTGCCGCTGCCGAATGGCTGGCCGATGAAGGTTATGATGTGAAAATGGGTGCGCGCCCGTTGGGCCGCGTCATTCAGGAACACATCAAAAAGCCGCTGGCCGAAGAGCTGTTGTTTGGCAAGCTAACCAAAGGCGGGATCGTCAAGGTCGGGGTGAAAGCTGGCAAGCTGGAACTGAAGTTCGAGGCACCAGAGCAAGGCCGGATCACCGGGAGCGGTAACAAGCCGCCGCTGCTGACCGCAGATTGATCATGCCGACATTGCGATAATGACCCCGCCCCGGCATTGCTAGGGCGGGTTTTTTTTGTGCGTTGCTGCATGTGCCCCATTCAGGAAAGACCGACCTATGGCGGCTTCCGAGAATTGCAGCTTTTGCCAACGGTCGCATGTGGTCAAAACCGTTGCGGTGGATCCCGGCCCTGCGTTGACGGATCAGCAGGGTCTTTCAGACGATCAAACGGACCCCAATTGCCTGCGACGCGGGGCGGCATACGCGCGGTTTGTCACCGCTCTGTCAGCTTTAGTTCGATCCGGCGGTTTTGTGCGCGGGCCTCTGGGGTGTCATCGGGGTTCAGGGGTTGGTATTCGCCAAACCCATTGGCGGCAAGCCGATCGGGTGGGATGCCCAGATCCTGAGACATGAAGCGGACCACGGACAGTGCGCGGGCTTGGCTGAGTTCCCAGTTGTCGGCATAGCGGTTGTTGGCACCGACGGGGATGTTGTCGGTATGGCCATCGACGCGGATAACCCAGTCGATCCCCGGTGGGATATCATCGGCGATGCGGCGCAGGATGTCGGCGATATTGGCTATTTCGGCCTGACCCTGAGCGGAAAGTTCGGCGCGGCCTGGTTCAAACAGCACCTCTGAGGAGAACACAAAGCGGTCGCCTTCGATGCGGATGCGGTCCTGACCTTCGAGGACCTCGCGGAGTTGGCCGAAGAAATTGGATTTGAACCGGGCGAGGTCTTGGGCTTCGGCCTGAAGGCGGGCGGTTTCGGCTTCGAGGCGGATGCGCTCGGCCTCTTCCAACGCGCGGCGCTGTCGTTCTTCGGATACGACACGGGCGAGGGCTGTGTTGAGCTGACTACCGAGCGTTTCGATCTGGACCTGCGCCTCGAGGTCGGATTGTTCGGCGAGGTTGAGCAGTGATTGCAGGTTGCCGACCTGCCGACGCAGTTCGGTGATCTGTTCGTTGAGCAAGGTGACCTGACGCTGGCTTTGGGCCGAAAGTGCCTGTTGTTCGGACAACGCCTGATTGGCCACCGCAAGCAGGGCGGCCTGACGTTCGGCCTCGGTGATGGTGGCGGTTTGGTTGCCCTGGGCCCGCGACAGGGCGGCGAGGGCATCGGCGAGTTGGGCGTTCAGATCGGCGTTGTCGCTTTGCAGCGTGGCGCGGATCGCATCAATTTCCGCGCGGGCGGCCCGTGCGGCGGCTAACAGGGTCAGGGTTTCCTCGGCCTTGCGGCGCTGCTGTTCGAGGTTGAGGGTCATCGCGGTCAGTTCCGTGTCGGCATTGGCGAGCCGTTCGCGCAGGGCGGCTGCGGCTGCGGAGTCGGTCAGGCCGGCGGTTTCAAGGTCGGAAATGCGTTCTGCGTTTTGCGATGCTTCGGTGCGCAGGTCGGCGACGAGTGCCTGCAATGCTTCGCGGCGGGCGGCGGCAAGGCGTGCGGCCTCGGTTTCGGCGTCGATTTCGGTGCGGGCTTGGGCGAGCGCGAGGTTGAGCGCCTCGCGTTCGGTCATCAGCCGCGATTGTTCTGCTTCCAGCCCGGTGATGCTGTTCAAGGTGTCGGCGCGTTCGGCCAACAGGCCGGCGACCTGCGCCTCAAACCCGGTGATCCGGGTCTGGGCCTGTGCCAAGGCGAGGTCTTGGGCGTTCCGTTCGGAAATCAGGGCGGCGATGCGGCTGGCCTGCTGATCGGCTTGGGCCAGAGTGGCGTTGAGGGTCGCGGTCAGGGCCGTGTTGCGGTCCTGCTCAAGGCCAAGTGTCGCGGCAAGTGCGGCAACTTCGATGCTGAGTTGGTCGAGTTCGCTTTCTTGCCCGGTAATGGTTTCGCGCAGTACGAATTGGATCACCATGAAGATGGTCAGTACGAACATCAGCACCAGCAAAAGCCCGGTCATGGCGTCGACAAAGCCGGGCCAGATGGCGTTTTGAAAGCGGTTTGATGATCTGCGGCTGAGCGCCATGGATCAACCCCTGTCTTTGATCGCTGTGGCCAGATTGGCGAGGTCCATACGCAGGTCGCCGATGCTTTCCTGACGTCCGGCGGACATTTCTTCCAATATCCGCAGCAACTGCACGTCGATGGATCGCAGGCGCATCCGGCTTTCGGCGTCGATGCCATCCATGCCATTGTCGCTGATTTTCTTGATCAGCGCCTCCTGGCCTTCGGCGACGCGGGTCAGCAGATCGTTGTTATTCGTGTCCCGGCTGGTCAGAGCAAGCTGTTCAACAGAGGCGGCAAGGCTGGCAAAACGCCCGTCGGTCTGTTCGCGCTCCGCATCGTTCTGACCCATCATCATCTGCATCGTGTCCATCAGTTCGCCCAGTTGGTCGACAAAGCCGGACATGGCCCCGGTGTCGCCAGTGGCGCCATCTTCGCCGCCTTCAAAGCCAAGGCGGGTGATGGTGGACAGCCATTCTTCGAGTTCGCGGTAGAAGCGGTTTTGGCCATGGCCCGCGAAAAGTTCGAGCAGCCCCACGACAAGAGAACCTGCAAGGCCGAGGAGCGAGCTGGAGAAGGCTGTGCCCATCCCGCCCAACTGGCTTTCGAGGCCCGATTGCAGGCGGGCAAAGATGTCGGCGCCATCTTCGCCTTCGGCGGGGTTAAGCGAGCGGATGGTTTCGACCAGCGCGGGCACGGTCGTGGCAAGGCCATAGAATGTGCCCAAAAGGCCAAGGAAAATCAAGACGTTACCGATGTACCGGGTGATTTCGCGGTCTTCGTCTATCCGCTGCGCCACGGAATCAAGGATGGAGCGGCCCGAGCTGGACGAGACCTGTGTGCGGGCACCGCGCGACCGCAGCAAGGTCGCCAAAGGTGCCAGAAGCGACGGCGCTTTGGTAAAGCTGTGCCCACCGGTGTCGCGTGCGAAATGTTCGATCCAGCGGACCGAGTTGATCAGCAGGAAAACCTGATTGATGCACGACAGCACGCCCAGAAAGAAGACGCCCAAAATCACCCCGTTGAGATACGGATTTGATTTATAAATCGCGGTGATCTGATCCAGCCCAAGGTAAAAACCTGCCCCGATCAGCCCAAGCACGACGAGCATGAACAGAATTTGGCGGATGGGTTGTGAAAACTGCGTCACTGCCTTGGGTTCCCGTTTGTCCGACACGGATGGGATTCCTCTTGTTCGTTAACTTGTTATACGCATTGGATCATAAGGCCCGTCGCGTCAAAACCCAAATAAAATCGCGGCGCGCCTATGTTGCCGCCAAAGCACGCACACGGTCCACCAGCCAAGCCATGTCATTGTCGGTGATCCCAAGCTGGGCCAGATGTGCGGCGGTGTTGAACAGGTATTCGGTATTGGGCCCGCGACCGCCAATCGCGCGGGCGATCATTTGAGCCTGTTTTTCAAGGCTGAACTGGCAGTATTGCACATGGTCAGGGTCGATGACATAGGCCAGCGCACGTATCGTTTCACCGGTGTCGGCGATCAGATCGACGTGGTGTTCGACGTAAGCCGATGAGATGAGTTCGCGTTCGCGCAGGGCGGCAAGCACCTGATCCTGTTCGGCTTCGGCAATCTGGAACGCAACGCCGGTGCATTGCCCGCCGGGGGCCGCATCCAGCGCCAGCACCAGTCCGGGGTCATCTTCGGTGCCGCGGTGGTGAATCGACAGCATGCAAAAACTGCGGTGATAGTCGGGCAGGCGGGCCGTGACCGCCTGTGCGGGGGTAAAGCCGGGGTTCCACAAAAGTGACCCATATCCAAAGACCCAAAGCGCCATGTTCCATTCCCCTTATCCGCTGATCCCATAAACACCGGAATCGGACAGACGAAAAGGGGGGCGCGTTAGCCCGCACGCATCAGATGACCGAAAATCGTGGCGGTATGGTCTTGCAGATAGATCCGCAGCCAAGGGGTGTATTGCATCGGATGCCGGGCGACATCGGCGCAGAGTTCGTAAAAGTCCACCCAGCGGGTCGCGATCACCTCGTCTGGGTCGGGTGTGATTTTGAGCGTGCCGGGCGCGTCAGCCACGTAGATTTCGACGACTTCGTGTTCTGTCAGGCCTCCGCCCACATCCGCGCGATATTCGATCTGGTCGCGGTGGCACGGGTACAGGCCGGTGATCCCCAGTTCTTCGTCCAGACGCCGCACGGCGCAATCGGCGGGGTCTTCGTCCCAGTCGGGATGGGTGCAGCAGGTGTTCGCCCAAAGCCCCGGCGTGTGGTATTTGTGCATGGCGCGCTGCTGGATCAGGACGCGGCCCTTGTTCATCACGAAAACGCTGACGGCCTTGTGTTTGAGACCCTTTTGATGGGCCTCCAGTTTTTCCACGGGTTGCAGTGTGCCGTTCACCCAGGCCGGGATCATGACCGTCATATGTGCAGCGGGGACACCAGTCGCGTCAGATGCGCGAGGTTCTTGATGCCGATTTTCAGGTGCGCCATGGGCCGGGCCTTTACCAGTTTCTTGTTCATATATGCCTCGAACGTGAGCTTTTGTACGTCCACATCGTGGCAAAGCGACACAAACCGCTCGCGGCGTTCGTCGCTGCGATAATACGCGTTTTGCATCGCGCCGAGAACCCTGAACACCTGTTTGTGTTCGCGCATGAACAATTTGCGCGCCAGTTGCAGGTCTTTGATCCGTCCGGTTTTGAGTTTGGCCGCCGCTGCCGTGGCTGCAACCCGCCCGCCGACCATGGCGTAATAGATACCTTCGCCCGAGGATGGCGCCACAACGCCCGCCGCGTCACCGGCCAGCACGACATCGCGCCCATTGTCCCAGCGATCCAGTGGTTGCAGCGGGATCGGCGCGCCTTCGCGGCGGATGGTCTTGCAGTCGGTCAGGCCCGCGCTGGCCCGCAGGTCGGCGGTGGCTTTTTTGACGTCGACCGATTTGACCAGTGATCCCATGCCGATGCTGGCCTGTCCGCCATGCGGGAACACCCAGCCGTAGAAGTCCGGCGAGATTTTGCCGTCGTAGATCACGTCGCAGCGTTTGGGGTCATACGTCGCGCTGAGGGACGGGGCCTCGATGATTTCATGATAGGCGATGACGTAGGGGATCTTGTCGCCGCCGGGCACGCATTGCGCCGCGACTTTGGACCGTGCCCCATCGGCGCCGATGACCATTTTGGTGGCAAGCTGCCGGTCTTCGCCGGTGATCTTGTCGCGGTAATGCACATGGGTGCCGGCGCTGTCGCGGGTGATCTTGGTAAAGGTGCCGGTATGGTGGATTGCGCCCGCATCGACCGCGCGTTGCCGCAGGAAAGGGTCGAAATGTTCGCGATCCACCATGCCGACAAAGCCGTCCTCGATGGGGATATCGACGTGCCGCCCGCTGGGCGAGATCATCCGCGCGGTGTTCACCTTGGCCACGATCATGGCATCGGGGATGCAGAAATCGGCGATCAGCCGGGGCGGGATGGCACCGCCACAGGGTTTGATCCGACCATCCCGGTCCAGCATGGCAACGGTGTGCCCAGAGCGGGCGAGGTCAAGGGCCGCCGTGGCACCCGACGGCCCGCCGCCCACGACGACAACATCATACTGCATGGTCATTCTCCTGGAACAAGGGTGGCGGACGGCAGGGGCCGGTCCATGATTTTGGCCGCCATCGCGGTGGCGGCGATGAACAGTGCGGCTTCGAAGATAAAGACCGATCCAAAGGCCTGGGCGTCTGTCAGTGTGAGGCGCAGGATATCGACCATGGCCGCCCCGGCCAGCCCGCCGAACCCCGCAGCGACCGCCTGGGCCGCGCCCCATAGCCCCATGCGGGTGCCTTCGCGTTGGCTGCGCCCTTGGCCGGCCAGTGCCATCATCGCACCGATCGCGGCGACGGCAAACATCCCGTTGAAAAAGCCAAGCACCACGACCGCAGGCATCAGGGGTGCGCCCGGCCCTATAGGGCCGAGGAACGTGATCATCGCCAAGGCACCGGCAGAACCGACGCAACCCGCCATGACCCAGTTGCGCAATGCGCCGATTTTCAGGCCGGTGGCCATAATGCCGACGGTCAGCATGCCGACAAAAACGCCGCCGTTCTGGGCACCCGAAAGGGACGTGGATTGACCGGGGGTATAGCCGAACACAAGGCCCGCGTAGGGTTCAAGGATCAGTTCCTGCATGAAGTAGGCGGTCATCGACAAAAATACGAACAGGGTGAAATTGCGCGCTTTGCGTTCCTGCCAGACTTCGGTCAGCCCCTGACGGAATGGCGTGGCGTCGGGTTCGCGCACGGCGATCAGGTGACGTTCGACGCCCCAGACGGCGATGATTGTGACGACAACGGCACCGATGACCACAACACTGACCACCTTGATCAGCAGTTGGGGCGTGTATGGGTCGATCAGCGCGCCGACCACGCCCGCCGTCACCGCGATGCCGAAGATCATCATCAGCCAGGTGATCGTGGCGGCTGCGGCGCGGCGGTGTGGCGCGGTGGTGGTGGCCAGCAGCGCCAAAAGCGATGTGCCGGACGCCCCGACGCCAAGGCCGATCAGCGCGTAGGCCACGATTGAGATGAGCATGCCCGTGGCAAACGATGTTTCCAGTGCAAGCACGCCAAACGCGGCCATCAGCGCCCCCGCTGCCAGCACCGCCATGCCGCCGATAATCCATCTGGTGCGATGGCCCCCCGCGTCGGACGCAAAGCCCCAGTGCGGGCGCGTCATCTGGATGCCGTAATGCAGCGCCACCAAGAGGCCGGGCAGCACGGCGGGCAGGGACAGTTCGACCACCATCAACCGGTTGAGCGTTGACGTCGTCAGCACGACGATCGCGCCAAGCGCCATTTGCACAAGGCCAAGCCGGACGATTTGGAACCATGAGAGTGTCATTTAGCCTCCGATGCCACGCAGGGCGGTGGCGGCGATCATCATGCCGCTGATGTAAAACACGATACCCATGCCTTGATACCATGGGGTTTTGCCTTGGGGATCGCGCAGCAGGACACGCATCGCGCCAAGCTGCACGGCCAGCATCGCAGCCACGCCCAGGGCGTGGAACGGTTTGTCCCAATAGGTCAGCAGGCCGATCACGATGACCTGAGGCAGGGCCATGATCCAGCAGGCGACCTTGGCCGCGCGGTCCGGCCCGAGCGCCACCGGGAGCGAGCGCAGGCCCATCTGCCGGTCGCCTTCGATGGCTTTGAAATCGTTGAGTGTCATGATGCCATGTGCGCCAAGGCCGTAGAGGGTGGCGATGGTGATGTTTTCGATCGTCGGCGCGCTGGCCGAAACGACTGCGGCGCCGGTGATCCATGGCAGTGTTTCGTAGGCCAGTCCGCACAGGCCCGGCCCCCACCAGCCCGATTTTTTCGCCCGGATCGGTTCGGCCGAATAAGCCCATGCGGCGGTGACGCCAAGGATCGTCGCGCCGAACCCCCATGGGCCAAGCTGGTAGCCGACCAAAAGCGACAGGGCCGTCATGGCCAGTGCAATATAAAGCCCCCAGCGCCCGGGAATGCGCCCGGATGGAATCGGGCGGTCAGGTTCGTTGATGGCGTCCACATGGCGGTCGCACCAGTCGTTCGCCGCTTGCGACATGCCGCACACGATTGGCCCGGCAAGGATCACGCCAAGGACGACGAAAAACCATTGGCCAGAGGGGTTTGCCCCGGATGACACCACCCCGCACAGGTAGGCCCACATGGGTGGGAACCATGTAACGGGTTTGATCAGCCGCAGCGCCGCGCGGGGTTCGGGCCAGCGGCGGGTCTGCGTGGGGGTATGTAAGCCTGACATGACACTCATAATGTCAGTTTAGCTAGACATATATGGGCGGGGCAAGTGTAAAGGTAAATGGACACTGCGCCATCGTGTCACTGGTCGGGTTTGGCGGCTGTTTTCACATGATTGCACCAGCGGTTCCGGCAATCTGCACAGTGGCGCGGTCATTATTCGGTTTGATTGGATACGCTCTGGAAAGAATGTGCTGCTATGATCTGTGCGCTTGGCCCTCTGGGCGCCGTATCGCGGTGGCTGGCCGGGCCGGATTGGAAGGTTGCTGATGAATGAAATTCTTGTGCCGATGGCCCCGGCTGATCTGATTGACCGGCTGATCATCCTCCGCCTGAGGTCGGCACAGGCGCGCGGCCCCGCAGAGCAATCGAACATCGTTTGCCAGATTGCGCGGCTGCAGGACATAGCGGATCAGACGCTTCCGATGAATGATGCGTTGCAGGCGCAGTGGGACGCGTTGCGCGACGTCAACGCCGATTTGCTGGTGATCGAAGGCGATTTGCGCAGGTTTGAAGGGCGCGCAGATTTTGGTCCGGCGTTCGTTGCACTTGTGCGGGCCATTCTTGTCACGCGCGATGATCGCAAGCGGATCAAGATGCAGATCAATGTTCTGTTGGGTGCCGCTGCCGTCGTGTGTTGACACCGGGGGCCGCTGCGATGGCGGAGCCTGCCCAAAAGGGTGGCATTTCTGTCGAATTTTCACATTAAGGGCGCCTTTACATCCGATCAGTTACGCCTTGACCGGAGTCAAAACCGAGGTGGTGATATGGACGCGCGATCGAACGCTCCGATAATTATTAAACGCAAGAAGGTGGTGGCGGGTGGGGGCCATCACGGTGGCGCATGGAAGGTGGCCTATGCCGATTTTGTGACGGCGATGATGGCGTTTTTCATGTTGATGTGGCTGTTGAATGCGACGACGGAACAGCAGCGCAAAGGCCTTGCCGATTATTTTGCACCGACGATTGCGATCAACCGGGTGTCGGGGGGCGGTTCGGGGGCTTTTGGCGGTGACAATATATTCACCCAGCAAATCCTTGCCCAAAGCGGGACCGGAATAAACCAGCCGACGATTGGGGCGAACCCTGTGCTGTCCGAAAGTGACGCTGCGGGGGAGGCGGCAATGGCCGCCCAGGTCGCGGCACTGCGCGACCTTGAGGCGGTGCTGATGGGTGTTGGCGGTGAAAGCATGCTGTCAGATCGGGCGCTGCGGCATATCGTGACCCGTTTGACCGACGAGGGACTGGTGATCGAACTGTTTGATCTGCCTGGGGCAAGCCTGTTTGAAGCGAACAGCGCGACCCCACGGCCGGTGACCCGCGAAATCGGTGCGATATTGGGGCGCTTGTTTCAAAGCGTCAGCAACCCCATCGCGATCAAGGGGCATCTGCGCGCAAAGTCGGTTCTGCAATTGGATAACCCCCTGTGGGAACTGTCCACCGGCCGCGCCGCACAGATGCGGATTATCCTCGAAGACGGGGGGCTGAACCCCGGCCGCATTGCCCGCCTGACCGGTGCCGGTGACCGTGTGCCCGCCGTGGCCGACCCCACGGCGATGCGCAATAACCGGGTCGAGGTCGTGCTGTTGCGGTCAGGGCGTTGATCCTAAAATTGCATTGGATTTGATCCGTTAGGGCGGCGTTAAGCCTGACCCCTTAGGCAAGGTGGTAATCAGATGTCATCCCCCGATGCAGAAAGGCTCAGCCATGACGATTTCCTCTTCCATGAATGCCAGTGTTTCCGGATTGTCCGCGAATGCCTCGCGGCTCGCCACAATCTCCGACAATATTTCGAACTCTTCGACCTATGGGTACAAGCGCGCGGTGACTGATTTTCAGTCGATGGTCATTGAAAGCGGTCGCGGAACGTATTCGGCGGTCGGTGTCCGCACGTCAACCGCGCGTTTGATTGATGAACGCGGTGCGCTGGTTTCAACGTCAAACCCAACAGATCTTGCGGTGCGTGGGCGTGGCATGTTGCCGGTAACGTCCGAGGCATCAATGTCTGTGGGCAACGGCGAAAACCCTTTGTTTTTGACGACGACGGGATCCTTCCGACCTGATGCGCAGGGTTATTTGCGCAGTGTCGGCGGGCTTGTCTTGCTGGGTGTGCCCGCTGCGGCAGACGGTACAATTCCCAATTATCCGCGCGATTCGATTGATGGTCTGGTGCCGATCCAGATTAACGCCAACCAATTCGCGGGTGAGGCGACAACGCGAGTTGATCTGTCGGTGAACCTGCCGGCAACTTCCACGCGCGCGGGCGATATCGGTGACGTGGAAACGCTGTCGGTGGAATATTTCGACAACCTTGGTGCGTCATCGAACCTGAGCTTTTCATTCACGCCGACGGTCCCTGCAACCGGGGCATCGAATGAGTGGAGCCTGGTCATTCGCGATAGCGAATCGGATGTCGATCTGAACGGCATTCCAGACATTGTCGGTGAATATGTGCTGCAATTCGACGCCACGCGTGGAGGCGGCGGTACGCTGGCCGCAGTGGCAACGACAAGTGGTGGCCCCTATGACCCATTGACGGGCGCCCTGACGATTGCTGTCGATGGTGGCCCGATGGAGATTAACATTGGCGCGCTTGGCAGTTCGATCGGATTGACACAACTGTCTGACGCTTTCGCGCCTGTTTCGATTTCCAAGAACGGCACGCCGGTGGGCAGTCTTACCTCGATCGAGATAGACCAGAACGGTTTTGTGCGGGCTTCTTTTGATATCGGGATCAACCGGGTCCTTTACCAGATCCCGCTGGTTGATGTGCCGAACGTCAATGGATTGGAAGCCCTGGATCAGCAAAGCTACCGCGTTACTCCGGAAAGTGGCACGTTTTTCTTGTGGGACGCAGGCGATGGGCCGACCGGTGATATCGTAAGCTATGCCCGCGAAGAATCCGCGACGGATGTGGCTGGTGAACTGACTGCCCTGATTCAAACGCAGCGCGCGTATTCATCAAACGCCAAGGTGATCCAGACTGTTGATGAAATGTTGCAGGAAACAACGAATATCAAGCGTTAACCTGACAAGGATGGATGATAGATGAGTATTTCCAGCGCACTCAACAACGCACTTACCGGTCTGACGGCGACGTCGCGTATGGCCGAAGTCGTGTCATCCAACCTGTCCAATGCGTTGACCGATGGTTATGGTCGCCGCGCTGTTGAGCTGAAGGCGGTACAGGTTGGCAATGTCGGCGGGGGGGTGCGCATTGCAAACATCACCCGCTTCGTCGATGTCGGTTTGCTGGCAGATCGGCGGCTCGCCGATGCCGCGCTAAGTGGTCAAGAACGTGGTGTCAGCACGCTGACCCGTTTGGAGCAGACGCTGGGCGGTCCCGATGACGCCGCCGGGCTGAATGCGCGATTGGCGGCTTTCGAACGTGCGCTGATCAACGCGAGCAGCGATCCTGCATCAGAAACCCGGCTGGCTGGTGTGGTGACGCGGCTGGATGATGTGACCGCGACCCTGAGAGCGAACGCGCATGCGGTGCAGTCACTGCGTCAGGAGGCGGATGTCGCCATTGGCCGCGATATCGAGACGCTCAACAACGCGTTGCTACAGGTGAAGGCGTTGAACACGGATATCTCGCGGATCAATTCTGTTGGCAATGACGCTTCGGCGCTAATTGATGCACGGCAAAAGGTGGTTGATCAGATCGCCGAAATTGTGCCGGTGCGGGAAATCACCCGCAGCAACGGCAGTATCGGCTTGATGACGACGACGGGCACGACGCTACTTGATGGCCGCGCCGCCCAGTTCGGATTTCAAGTGACTCCGACCATAACGGCGGACATGACCCTGGTCTCGGGGGCTTTGTCGGGAATTACCGTGGACGGTGTGCCGCTGGATCCGGCCACGGGCATCGGACGACTGGATGGTGGATCGTTGGGCGCGTCATTTGCGATGCGCGATGGCACGCTCGTCGATGTGCAGGCGGGGCTTGACGGCATTGCCGGTGATCTGATTGCCCGGTTTGAAGACGCGACGACAGACCCGACGCTTGCCCCGGGCGACATCGGGCTTTTGACGGATCAGGGCGGGCCGCTGAATCTTGCCGATACGGTTGGTCTTGCCGGGCGCATTACGATCAATGCCGCGATCGATCCCACCCAGGGGGGCCTGTTAAACCTTTTGCGGGATGGTTTGAATGCTGTGGCACCCGGACCGTCGGGCAATGCCAGCCAAATTGATCGTTGGATTACGGCGTTGGGCACGTCGCGCGCGGATCTGCCCGGCACGGCCGCGCGAGGTGCGGCAGGTCGGGTAGCTGATTTCGTGGCTGACGTTGGCGTTACCCGCTTGGTCGCGGAAGAGAAGCTAAGTTTTACTGCGGCACGCTGGGATATGCTGCATGGGGCCGAACTGGCCAATGGCGTCGATACCGACATCGAGTTGCAGACATTGCTGCGTGTTGAGCAGGCCTATGCAGCCAACGCCAAGGTCATCCAGACGGTCGAGTTCATGATGCAACGTTTGATGGAGATTTAGAAATGCCAGTTGTTTCAGTAGGTGACATGGCCCAGCAGTTCAACGCGATGCGCAATAGTGGTGCGATCAAGACCGAGCTGTCCAGTCTTGCCAAAAGCATGTCGACGGGCCGCGTGGCGGATATTACCGCCCATCTGGATGGTCAAACCACACAGTTTTCTGGCATTAACTACAGTCTGACCCAGTTGGATGGCTATTTGCAAACGGCAAGTGAAACGCGCCAGACGCTCGTCGGTGTCCAGATCGTGCTGGATAAGCTTGACGCGAGCCGTAATGAAACAAGCGCGCAACTGCTCTTGCTTAGCAGCAGCAGTACGACGGCGCAGGTGGATGAGGCTGGCCGCGCCGCCCGCGGTGCCTTTGATACCATGGTCAGCACCCTGAACACGCAATTGGCAGATCGTGCCCTGATGGGCGGCGCTGCGGTTGATGGCCCTCCGCTTGCTTCGGCCAATGATATGATGGCAGATTTGCAGACATTCATCGGCGGTGCGACGACGCAGGCTGCAATCGAAACAGCGATAGATTACTGGTTCGATGACCCTGCGGGCGGGTTCGCAACGATGGGATATTTGGGTGACGCGGGACCTGCGGTGCAAAGGCGGGTGACGGAAAACAAGGTGGTTGGGATTGATGCGCGGGCGAATGACCCGGCAGTCAGGGACGTCCTCAAATCGGCAGCCTATGCGGCTGTGGCAAATGATCTGCCAGGGCTGGATAATCAAACGAAGTCGGGCTTGCTGCGCGACGCGGGCGTTCGGCTATTCGCGGGCGCAAGCGGCCTGATTGCGGTGCAAGCGCGTATCGGATTTGTCGAAGAGAGCGTTGATCGCGGAATGGTTGAAATGAACGCCCAGCGGACGGCGCTGGCCATTTCAAAGAACGACCTCATTTCTGCGGACCCATTCGATACAGCATCGCGGCTGCAAAGCGTTCAGTTACAGCTTGAAACGCATTTTACGGTGACCGCGCGGATGTCAAAGCTCAGCCTGTTGGGATATATTTGATGCAAGTGTTGTGGGCGCTGATCGCGCTGATTGTTCTTGCCCTGCCAAACGCCGGGATCGCGTCGCCCATCCGGATCAAGGACCTGGTCGAGTTCGACGGCGTGCGATCGAATGACTTGGTGGGGTACGGGCTGGTCGTGGGTCTGAATGGCACAGGTGACGGGTTGCGCAACTCGCCATTTACCGAGGAGATTTTGAGCAATATCTTGGAGCGGCTCGGCGTCAACGTGACGGGAGAGCAGTTTCGCCCAAAGAACGTGGCCGCCGTTCTAGTGACTGCCAGCCTGCCGCCGTTTGCCCGTGCGGGCAGTCCGGTCGATGTGACAGTCTCAGCTATCGGTGATGCCAACAGCTTGTTGGGTGGAACGCTGATCATGACACCATTGAACGCGGCGGACGGTGATATTTATGCGGTGGCGCAGGGGACCATCATAGCTGGGGGAGCTTCGGCAACGGGTGATGGCGCTACGGTGGTGCAGGGTGTGCCGACTGCCGGTGTGATCCCGTCCGGCGCGACAGTCGAGCGCGAAGTCCAGTTTGATTTTGGCGGGATGACGACGTTGCGGTTGGCCCTGCGCACACCGGATTTTACCACAGCAGGCCGTATCGAACAGGCGATCAACCAGAACTTTGGCCGTCCGGTTGCCGTGATGCTGGATTCAGGCACGGTGGAAATGAATATCATTGCAACGCGGATGCCGTCGCCTGCGCATGCCCTTGGCCGTATCGAAAATATCCTTGTTGAGCCGGAACGCCGGGCCCGCGTGGTTGTTGACCAACGCTCTGGCACGATTGTCATGGGTGAAGATGTCAGGATCAGCCGCGTTGCCGTAAGCCAAGGCAACCTTACCCTGCGGATTCAAGAGGCCCCTCTGGTTGCACAACCCAATCCATTTGCGTCTGGTGAAACGGTTATCGTTCCGCGTACCAATGCCGCGATTGTGGATGAGCCGGGGATCGGTCTGGCTGAGGTCCGTGGCGGCACATCACTGAGCGAAGTGGTCGCCGGTTTGAATGCGCTGGGCGTGGCACCGCGGGACATGATAGATATTCTGAAAAGCATCAAGGCGAGTGGTGCGTTGCACGCCGAATTCATCGTGCGTTAGGCGGCGCAGATGGTGATCATTTGTGGCCTATCGTTTGGTCATGGGCGACTGTGTTTGGGGCAGGCATCACCGGTGGCTGGTCTGCGCCGTGCTGGTGGCATTGTGGCCGCCAGGGCGACAGGTGATCAGGCCGGACTTTGCCCGGTTCAGGAACTTGTTTTTTATGCACGGGTCCAAGAGGGTGTTCCGGCGCAAGGCGACATGTTTTCGGCAGGGTTTAACGGTGCCTTTTCCGGCGGATAAAAGGCGCGGCTTTGTCGTTTCGACTGGTTTGCCCTGGCGGTCGTCAAATCATTTTGGTCTTGAGGGGCCGACGACACGCGCGACCGCTGCATTGCTGCACCGGCGGTTCTTTTCGGTGGATCAAAGGGGGCAGGTAAGGGATGATTCAGGGTGCCATTTCTGTGCCGAAATCGGTTTGTCGAACGAACGCGGCAGGACATCTTTGCGGCAGGGTTCGCGTGACCGCAGCGCAGATACTTTCCTGAAAGTTCTGGATGGGCATGCCGATTATCGGGCGGGCATGCAGGCCCGTGACGGCGGCCACATAGACCCCGCGCTGCGGTATCGCAGATGGCCGATGGTGCCTGCCGATGTCGCGTTTGTCCGCGCACCGTGACGTCCCGGTGCAAGAAAGCTGGGGTGGCGTTGCGCGTGGCCGCGATTGGACGTTGACGTATGGCACCAGTGTTCCGGTGCATCACAGCGCGGCCAGGTTCACCACGATTTCGCCGGGCTGCACGGTGTCCGTGGGCTGTGCTGGCCGGGATTGGTCCGGCGATCCGGGTAGGTAGCGCGACACGGTCTCGGCCATGGTTTTGTCCGCCGCGAAGCCGTAGCTGATGAAGGTTTCGGGTTTGTCATCGGTGCCGCGCAGGGGGGTATTGCGTAGCGTGACCCAATAGCCTGACGAGCGCAGATCATCGGCAAAGATGGTCACAGCCGCGGCCATTTGCGGCAGAGCGTCATCGACGACGAAGGTGATCCGGCCCTTGGGGGCGCTGTCGTTGGCAAAGCCTTGCCATGGGGTGGCCGCGTAATCGGCGGCGTCGGCTGACAGGTTGACGATGCGCCAAATGGCAGTCGTTTGCACGGTGACGTCATCCAGCAACAGACCCGAGCCTTGCGTGGCACGCCGGAAAACGGGCGCCTCATCGTCGGCACCATCCATGATTTCGACCACATAGGACGGGTTCATGGCGGGGGTCGCGGTCCAGATGATCTCGACCGTGGTTGGGCCAACGCGTGCGAACAGGATGTTGGGAAAAGCCACGTTGGTGGGGCGTGGGTCGGGGGCGATCGTTTTGGCGGCGGCGGCGGGCACGGTCGATGCCGCCTTGTGGAACCAATACCCGGCGAGATTTGCATTTGCGTCGATGCCGTCACCGATTTCGTACAAAAGTCCAAGGTTATATTGCGCGCGCGGGTGTCCGCGCAGCGCGGCGCGTGTGTACCAGACGACGGCTTGCACCGCATCGCGGTCACGGCCCAGACCTGCGTCATACATCACGGCGATATTGAATTGCGCCTCGGCGAGACCCATTTCGGCGGCTTGCAGATACCAGTCGAATGCGACCGCAAAGTCGCGGCTGGCAGCGTATCCACGGTCAGCCAGCAGGCCAAGGCCCAGCATTGCGTCGGCTGAACCGGCTGCGGCTTCTTGCTGCCAAAGGCGCTGAGCGGTGGCAAAGTCGCGTTGGGAAAATGCATCGGCACCTGTCGCTTGTGCCCAGCTTCCGGCTGGACACAATGACAAGGCGACGGTCAGGGCGAGGGCGAGGTATTGCATTAGCGCCAGCTAATCTCGACGACGCGGTTTTCTTCTTCGGGCACGCCGTCGCCGGTTGCGACTTTTAGCTCGCTCGTGCCGCGGCCCAGGACCTGCAGGCGGTCGATCGGAATGCCACGGTTCGTCAAAGCGGCGGCAACGACGCTTGCGCGGCGCAGTGATAATTCGAGATTCGTGCTGGGGTCGCCCACCTTGTCGGCGCTACCCGCGACGATCATCACAAATGGGTCGCCTTCGCGGAATGTGCGCACGGCGCGGTCCAGCGTGGCGGCCTGATCGGGGGCAATCGTGGCGCTGCCCGATGAAAAGTAGACCTTGAGCCATGGCGAATCGGCGGCTTGTTCGGTGATCAGCGTCGTGGCTTGGGGCGCTTCCTGTGCGCTGACGGTGGTTGTGCCCGCCATCATCGCCATGACGATCATGAAGGGGGCTGCTTTGAGGTATGTCATTGGTATTCGTCCTTTTTGAACTGGTTATTGCAGGTCGTTTTGTCGTGCCGCACGGCGTGACCTGCGTAAGTCGGTGCTGGGTTCCGTGGTTAGTTTCCGGGCGCGAGCCACAGGTCGATCTTGGTTATGGGCGGCGCCGGGGCGTACCAGGTGAGGTCAACGAGCGTGGCGTCAAAGCGTGTGGCGAGTGCCGTTGCCGCAGCCGCATCGGTCGTGTGGTAAAAACGAACCTGATTTTTCAGGACCGTGATGGGGTGCGCCGTCTGGGTGACGCTGTTGAACCCAAGGGGTCGGACCAGCGCAGATACCGTGTCGGTTGGCGTTGTTTGTGCGGTGTGGATTTCAAGTGTGATGTCCTGAAATGCCGGTTGCGGCGCCGTGCAGCCGTGACAGCGAAAAGAATTTGGTGCGGTTGCCGGTTCGACCAGCCGCGGCAGGCTGCCCCGGACTGCGGGGTCGGCAAACACGGCCAACCGTGGGGTGGGGGCTGTTTCGGGCGGCGTGGGAAGATCGCGTTGCTGGGTATCCAAAACCGGTGCAGATGGCGGGCCGACGTGCGTATATGCGGTTGCCGGGCCCGGAACCGGCGCGGTCAACGATGGTATTTGCGGCAGGGCGGGGGCTGTTTCGGTCGCGGCCAGCGCGATTGCGGTGGTCTGATCGGCGGTGCCACCTGCGGGCGCGACAACCGTGGTTGCGACACGGATCGGGCTGTCGTCGCCCACGAAGCCCGACAGGGCCAATCCGGCAACGACCAGCGCACCAAGGGCGGCGGCGGGTCTGCGCAATTTACTGCCCTGCCGGGTTCGGGGTGTATCGGTGATTTGGCGCGTGCCGATGCTGTCGGGCTCGGTTGGCATTGCGAACAGATCGACATTGGGAAGCTGTTGCAGGCGCTGCCCGCGTGCTTTGCAGCGCATGCGGTGGCGGGCGGGCGCATAGTGCGGTTCGCCGGATATGACGCGGACCGGCCATGGCTGGCCTGCGCGCACGGACACATCCCGATGATCGGGCTGGGCCACTGCGCGTTGGGTATCCGGTGGCGCCATTTTCACGATCCTCAAAACGCCGCACCGATGTTGTGCGACCCTTGAGACACGGGACCGTCTGGAAAAAAGTTTCAGACTGATCCGGATATTTTTCGAAACTGGTGCGCAGGTGGTGAAACGATGTGCGGCCTAGCTGCGCGCGGCGGTTGACCCGACCCAGATGACGGCCTCGGCGAGAATGATGTTCGTGATTTGTTGAAATACCCTGACGATGTTTGTCGCGCTGTCATCGGTGACGGGCATGGCGCCCTGAAACCTGCGGGACCCGACGATGCGTTGGTCGCGGTCGCGCAGTACGGTCAGCTGAAGCGCAATATTTGCCTGAAACCCGCCATCGGCCAGAACGTCGACACCGAACTGATCAATGCGCGTCAGCAGCACCACATCGGGCACGGGCCCGGAACCCGCCGCGCCAACATAGCCGAACTGGCCAGCGGCGGACAAGGATCGGACCAGCAGCGATTGCACCATCAACGGGGCATCATCTGACCACCGGGCCTGCGGCAAGTAGGTCACTGACAACACATCGGGTTTGATCAAAATCCGGTCGGTGGCGATGGCGGCGGCGGCGCTGGGTTCCAGCACCAGCAAGGTCCGCGATGTGCGCGGTCCCTGACCCGTGGGCGGTGCGGGCGCCAGATCGTAGGTGTCGCGGGGAATGGCGGCCTGATTGAGCGTGGTCAACGCGGTGCAGCCCGGCAGGCACAGCGCCCCAAGAAGCGTCATGCGGCGGGTCAGACGTGGCTGGGTCATCTTATTACCTCCGATAATCGGGGACACGGTTATCAAGAAAGAAGCGGGCGGGGTCGCGGGCGATGTCGCGGACAAGGGCGTTGATCGACCGGACAAGCGCGCGCGCTTCGCCGCCAAGCTGGCCGAAATCGCGCATGCCCGGCGCGGCGGCGGTCACGGCGTTTTGGACATCGGCCACGATGTTGCGAATGTCGGCGATGATTGCGGGGGCATCTGCCGTGATGGTTGACGTGGCCTCGGTGATTTGTGTCAGGGCGGTGCGCAGATCGGTCAATACCGGCCCGAGATCATTTGCCATGATCCGGTCTGCCGACACAAACGCCTGATCGGCGCTGGCCAAAGCGGTGTCCGTGTTGGCCAAGGTCGTTGTCACGGTATCCGTCAGGGGTGACAGATCGTCGGTGATGAAGGCGTCCATCGACGCAAAAGCGGCATCGGCATTTTCGACCGCAGGTTTCATTGCGGCAATCACGGCGTCTGCGTCTTCAAAGGTTTTGGCGACTGACGCCAACGTGCCATCTGCCGACGCGAGGGTGGATTGCACCGATGCACCAATCTCGTCCAGACGATCAGTGAATACGGTGATTTGGGCGGTCGCATCGCTGACTGTTCTTGCGATGTCGGAAAAATCGGCTAGGGCCGCGTCAAGTTCTGCGGTTGCGGCGTCCACGTTTTGCAGAATGCTTCTGACGTATGCGCGATTTTCCGGGCCGGTGATGTCCTGCAGTTGCTCTACAAGCTGTGCCGCATCGGCGAGGATATCGGGCGCGCTGTTGACCAGCGACTGCATTGTCGATCGGCGCGATGCGATGATCGGCGGCTGCGCAACCGAGCCATTCAGGCGCGCGGCGTCACGCGACCCACCCGACAGGGCGATGTAGGCAACGCCGGTGACGCCTTGCGTTTCAAGCTGCGCGATGGTGTCGACCCGCACCGGGGTATCTGAATCAATCTCGATCCCGACGTAGACAAGGCCGGGGTCTTCTTCCCAGATGCGGATATCAACCACCCGACCGACACTGACCCCGTTAAACAGCACGTCGGCGGATTGATCGAGGCCCGACACATCGTTGAACAATACCCCGTATTGCGTGTATTGGCGGTCGATCTGCACGCTGGCCAGCCAGATAAAAAACGCCAGCCCGCCAATGATGCCGAGAATTGTAAACAACCCGATCACGATGAAATGGGCGCGCGTTTCCATCAGGCTGTCCTTTTTTGCACCAGTGCGGCGCGTGCCCGTGGCCCTTTGAAATAGGCCTGTACCCACGGATGGTCGATCTGTTGCATTTCGGCCATCGTGCCGGTGGCCAGCACCCGCCCTTCGGCTAGAACAGCTATACGGTCGCAGATCGCGTGGAGGCTATCAAGGTCGTGCGTCACGAAAAATACAGTCAACCCAAGCGCGGCCCGCAGTTGTGCAATCAGGATATCGAAAGCCGCAGCGCCGATCGGATCAAGCCCCGCCGTCGGTTCGTCAAGGAACACGATTTCGGGGTCCAATGCAATGGCGCGGGCAAATCCCGCCCGTTTGCGCATGCCGCCGGACAGTTCTGACGGCATTTGACCTAGCGCATTTTCTGGCAGGCCGACCATGCGCACCTTGATCGCGGCAAGGGCTGCGCGGGTTTGCGGGGACAGGTCCAGTTGTTCGCGCATCGGCGCTTCGACGTTTTGTTGGACGTTGAGCGATGAAAAAAGCGCGCCGCCCTGAAACATCACGCCCCAGCGTTTGCGCAACTGACGGTATTGCAGTTCGGGGGTGTCGCGCACGCTTTCTCCGAACACCCGGATCTCGCCTGCGGCGGGTTTCAAAAGGCCGACCACCGCGCGCAACAGCACCGATTTTCCCGTGCCGGAACCGCCGACAATGCCGATGATTTCGCCCCGCCGCACGTCAAGGTCCAGCCCGTCGTGGACGGTATGCGTGCCAAAGCGCGTCACAAGACCGCGCACGCTGATAATCGGGTCACCCATGGTCATACCCCGACAATTTCGAAAAAGATCGAAAACAGGGCGTCGGCTGCGATGACGAGGAAAATTGACAGAACCACCGATACAGAGGTCAATTCGCCCAGTGATTCAGTGTCGCCTTTCACTTGCATCCCTTCGTAGCAGCCGACAATGCCGATGATCAGCGCAAAGAACGGCGCCTTGATCATACCGACGCCAAAGTGCCAGACGTCGGTATCGCTGACAAACCGCGCCTTGAATACGCTGGGCGATACACCCAGTTCGATCCACGACATGATGGCGCCGCCGATCAGGCCCGACACATTGGCAATCAACCCCAGAACCGGCAGCATCAGGATCAGCGCAAGCACCCGTGGCACGACCAGCACCGTTATCGGATCGACGCCAAGGGTCTTCATCGCGTCGATCTCTTCGCGCATTTTCATGGCCCCGATGGCCGCCGTGAACGCAGAACCAGAGCGGCCCGCGACGATGATCGCCGTCAACAGCACGCCCAGTTCGCGCAGGATCGAAATGGCGATCAGATCGACGACAAACACCTCTGCCCCGAATTGCCGCAGTTGCGCCGCCCCCTGAAAGGCCAGCACGACGCCAATCAAGAACGCCATCAGTGACACGATCGGCACCGCGTTCAGGCCGACCTGCTGCATGTGATGCACGATTGCGATCCAGCGGATGCGTTTGGGGTGCAGGATCAGGCCAAACATCGTGGCGACGACCTGCCCCAGAAACCCGGTCATGGCGATGGCCGTGTGGGCAGCGCGCGTGGTTGCGCGCCCGAATGCTTCGAGCCTGTCGGCGACCGAGATTTTGTGCGACGGCACGGCGGCGTCCTGGGGCATGTGTTCGCGCAGGGTGGCAAGCAGTCCTGCCTGCGCTTGCGATGCGCCGGTGACCATGGGTTTCGAACCGCCGCCGCCAATCCGCCGTTCCAGCGAGACAACCGCCCATGCGCCAGCGGTATCCATCCGGCCGACCTGTGTGATGTCGATGACGCTGATCGTGCCTGACGGCACGTTGGCCCCGGCGATACCTTCGATATCGCTGATCAACATATCGCCGCTCAGGCGCATCGTGTCGTCAGCGATTTCAATATGGGGGTGGCGCGTCATTCGGCCTGCGCCACAATGCGCGTTCCGGTCCGACCCGCAAGGATGTCCGCTGCATCTGCCAGCTTGCCAATGGCGGCAATGCCGCCTGTTGCGGTCACGAAATTGCAGCAGGCCAACACCTTTGGCCGCATGGAGCCTGCGGGCAATGGCAATGCGGCGGCCTGGGTCGGGGTCATGGTCGTAATCGCAGTGGCATCGGGCGTTCCAAAATTCTGGTAGACGGCATCGACATCGGTCAACAGTAGCAGCGCATCGGCCGCCAGCGTTTTGGCTAAAAGCGCGCTCAGGTGGTCCTTGTCGATGACCGCTTCGACACCATGATAGGTGCCGTTGGCCGCCCGTGCAATCGGGATGCCGCCACCGCCGCCGCAGATGACAATCACCCCGTTATCGACCAAAAGTCTCAGCGCCCGGATATCTGGGATACCCATCGGCATGGGCGAAGGCACGACCCGTCGCCAGCCTTTGCCATCTTGGGCAATGGTCCAGTCACGGGGGGCGGCCATTGCCTTGGCCTCGGCGTGGGTCCACATGGGGCCGACGAATTTGGTGGGCGCCCGAAAGGCCGGATCGTCGGGATCAACCAGCACCTGCGTCAGCATCGTGGCGACGGGATGCGCGTGATCCAGCGCGTTTTCCAGTTCCTGTTCAATGACGAAACCAATCATGCCTTCGGTTTCGGCCCCCAGCACATCAAGGGGCCAACCGGTTTCGGCCTTGGCCAGCATGCCGATCTGGGGGCCATTGCCGTGCGTGATGATCAACATATGACCGGCCCGCACCAACCCCGCCAACGGGACAGCGGCGCGGCGGATATTGGCGCGCTGATTGGCGGCGGTCATCGGTTCACCCCGGCGCAGCATCGCATTACCGCCAAGCGCGACGACGACGCGCATGGTCTAGTCCCCCAAGGTGGCGACAAGCACCGCCTTGATCGTGTGCATCCGGTTTTCGGCCTGATCAAAGACGATGGACGCCGGGCTTTCGAACACGTCGTCGGTGACTTCCAGCGCGTCAAGACCGTGGGCGCGGGCGACGCGGGCGCCGACTTCGGTATCGGTATTGTGGAACGCGGGCAGGCAATGCATGAATTTGGCGTCCGGGTTGCCGGTCATCGCCATCAGCGTGGCATTCACCTGATAGGGCAAAAGTGCAGCGATGCGGGTGGCCCATACTGTGTCCGGCTCGCCCATCGACACCCAAACGTCGGTGTGGATGAAATCACAGCCTGTCACGCCTTGCTTGACGTCGGCGGTCACGGTCAGGCGGGCGCCGGTTTGCGCGGCAATATCGCGGGCTTCGGCAAGCAGGTCAGGGTCTGGCCACTGTGCCTTTGGCCCGCAAAGCCGCACATCCATACCCATTTTCACCGCGCCCAGCATCAGGCTGCCGCCGACGTTATTGCCGACATCGCCCAAAAAGCAAAAGGCGATATCCTTGTAGGCTTTCTTGCTATGCTCGCGCATGGTCAGCAGATCGGCCAGAATCTGTGTGGGGTGAAAGCTGTCGGTCAGGCCGTTGTAAACCGGGACGCCGGACCATTTCGCCAGATCTTCGGCATTCACATGGCCGAACCCGCGATATTCAATCGCATCGTAAACCCGGCCCAGCACGCGCGCGGTATCTTTGACCGTTTCCTTTTTGCCCAAATGCGACCCCGATGGCCCAAGGTACGTCACATGGGCGCCCTGATCGTAGGCGGCCACCTCGAACCCGGCGCGGGTGCGGGTGCTGTCTTTTTCAAAGATCAGGGCGATCTCGCGACCGATGAGGTATTGCTGTTCGTGTCTTGCCTTTTTGGCGGCTTTCAGCAGCGCCGCAAGGTCCAGAAGATGTGTGATCTCGGCTGGGGTAAAGTCGCGCAATGTCAGAAAACTGCGACCGTGTAGCTTGTCTGTCATGTCAATCCTCCAACGGGTCGCGCTGTATGGGGCAGGTCATGCAATGGCCGCCCCCGCGCCCCCGGCCCAGTTCGGCGCCGTGTATGGTGATCACCTCGATGCCAGCGCTGCGCAGCAGGGCGTTCGTGTGGGTGTTGCGGTCATAGGCAAGAACGGTGCCCGGCCCGGTGGCGACCACGTTGTTGCCATCGTCCCATTGTTCGCGCGCCTGTTCATAGCTGTCGCCGCCGGTCGGCACGATCCGCAGCTTTGGCACGCCCAGCGCCTGCGTGACGACATCAAAGAAACCAGCGTCTTCGGCGCGGATATCCAGGGTGCCATCGCGGTCACCGGGCCGGATCGAAAAGCAGCGCAGCGCCTGCGCCACGTCGACAAAGCTGGTGGCGACGTCGCGGTCGCACAGGGTGAAAACCGTATCCAGATGCATTGACGTCCGCGCGGCAGGCATCGCGCATCCGATCACCCGCGTCACATCGCCCGTATCAATCAGCGCGCGCGCCAGTTGCCCTGCGGCCTGCGGCATCGTGCGTTCACTGACACCGACAAGCACGACGCCCTTGCCGATCGGCATCACATCGCCCCCTTCCAGGGACGCGCGGGGGCCGGGGGCGGTATCACCTTCCCAAATGATATGCGTGTCGTCTTGAAACAGCGGATGAAACCGGTAGATCGCTGACATCAATACCGTCTCGCGCTGACGGGCGGGCCAATGCATCGGGTTCAGCGTGACGCCGCCATAGACCCAGGCCGATGTATCGCGGGTGAAAATCATGTTCGGCAGGGGTTGCAGCAAAAACCCGGTCGGCCCCAGCACCGCAGCGGTCATGCCGTTTGGCTTGAACGGCAGGTCATGCACCGCGATACCGCCGATCAGATAGCGGGCAAGGTCGGCGGCGGGCATTCCCTCGCACCAGCCCAGCATTTCGTCCAGCATGGCGACGCCCACGACATTGGCCGTCACCATCTGTTCAAGGATCACGTCGCGCACGTATTTTTCGGCCAGGATGTCAGCGAGCAGATCATGCACCTCCAGAACGGCGGTGCCCTGATCGCTGAGCTTTTGGCAAAAGTCAGCATGGTCGCGCTGGGCCTGAGCGACCCAGAACACATCATCGAACAGCAGCGCGTCACAGTTTGCGGGCGTCAGCCGATCATGGGCAAGACCGGGGCGGCACACGATCACTTTGCGCAGTTTTCCGACCTCTGAATGGACGCCAAGGGCGGTCATATCATCACCCCAATGCTGAGAAGTGTCATGATCAGCAGTGTCAGAACCAGCAGCAGCGGCGCCAGAAACCACAGCCAACGGTCATAGGGGACCCGCCCGATGGCAAGCCCGCCCACAACCACGCCAGAGGTCGGGGTGATCAGGTTCACGATCCCCGAAGCCGATTGATAGGCGGTGACGGCCATCGCACGATCGACGCCCGCAAAATCGGATACCGGCGCAAGGATCGGCATCGACAGAACAGCCAACCCAGAGGTCGATGGCACCAGAAAGCTCATCGCGACTTCGGTCCAGTACATGGCATTGATGAACATCACTTCGGATGTGCCCGCGATAGCCTGTTCGGCATTGAAAAGGATCGTGTCGGTGATCCGGCCCGCGTCCATCACCACCACGATCCCGCGCGCCAGCCCGATGATCAGGGCGACACCCAGCAGGTCTCTTGCGCCATCGACAAAGGCGGTGACAAACGGCTTTTCGCCGATCCACCCAACGACGCCGATGACAATGGCAGCCCCCAGAAACAGCATCGACATTTCGGCCATCCACCAGCCCTGCAGGGCGACACCCCAGATCATGAGGGCAAAGGTGGCGGCAAACAAAAGCAGGATAATCATCTGATTACCGGTCAGCGGATCGGGCGCTTTGCTTTGGCCCCCCAGAAAATGCCGGAGATTGGCGTCGGCCCGGTCAGCGACGATGGACCGGTTTGGGTCGGCTTTGACCTTGGCTGCGTAATGCATCACAAAGGCGACGCAGATCGCCCAGCCAAGCACCAGCATGACCAGCCGCAGCATCAGCCCGTCGGTGAATGCAATACCCGCCGCATTGGACGCAATCGTTGTCGCAAAAGGGTTGATCGTGGACCCAAGCACACCAATGCCCGCCCCCAGCATGATCACCGCAACCCCGGTGACGGCATCATAACCGGCGGCAATCATCACGGGAATAAGGATGGTATAAAAAGCCAGCGTTTCCTCGGCCATGCCGTAGGTTGTGCCGCCTGCCGCAAACAGCGCCATCAGGATCGGGATCATCCATTTTTCGCGCCCTTCCATCCGGCGCATGGCCGCCGCAATGCCGCTGTTGATCGCGCCTGTGGCATTCACCACGCCCAGAAAACCGCCGATAACCAGCACGAACAGCGAAACATCAATCGCGTTGGCAGTGTAGGTCGCGGGATCGTAGAACCCCGCGATGGGCGCACGCAACGCATCCAGCCAGCCTTGGGGTGCGCTTTCCACCAGCTTGTAGGTGCCGGGCAAGGGCATGTTGCGGCCAAGGACGGTGTCTTCGGCGCGGTCGTATTGACCCGCGGGGATAACCCAAGTCAACGCGGCGACGATCACGATCAGGGCAAAAAGAATGGTGAATGCCGACGGAAATCGGTCTTTTGACGCGCTGACGGTCTGGGTTTGCGACGGATCAACCATTTTTGCATCCTTTGGGCAGGGTCTGTCGCACCAAGGCTAGATGACGCGCAAAGCGTCTGGTTGATCCTTGTCAATCGGCCCTAGCGGCCGTTGGGAAACGCCAAACCAAAGGTTGTGGCGCTGCGGGTGCCGGTTTTGCAATAGGCCAAAACGGGCTTGGGAAGGGCGTTGTAGGCTGCGGCGGCAATGCTTTCGAACAGCGGCTGCGCGACGTCTTCGCCATCGGGACGATTGCAGATGATGCTTTGGAACCCAAGGCTATGGGCCTGCGCGACATCATTTGCCGTCAACTGATCGCTGACAGCAAAATCTGCGGCAATGCGCCGGATATCCATGGGCGCGTCAGGCCTTGAATGTTGAAAGGCCAAGCACCCTATAAATCGGACAGACCCGCATGACAGAGGTCAGGACCAAGATCGCGCCGATCCCCATCAGCACATAGGCGACAACCGCACTGCTTCCGGTGCCCATGAAATTCAGCAGCGGCGCGATAAACAAGGCAATTCCAACCACAAACCGAATAAACCGGTCTACTGTTCCAACATTAGTGGCCATTTTTGATCTCCTTTGCATGATGCAGGTACCGTGGATCGCCCACGGGCATCTTGATTCCACCATAACAGGCGGCCCCCTGCCTTCATTGATATACGTCAATGTCTTGGGGGGGCCGTTCGGCGACTGTCGTGATGGATTACTGGATGAGGTTGATATGTTTCGTTGTATCCAAACCACAGGGCAAACCACAGGGCAAACCACAGGGCAAACCGGCGGCACCCGTGGCGCGCGCAATGGTCCGGTCCATGCCTGAGGTCGTGTTCAGAACGCAGGGTGTAACGAAGGTCTACGAGACCGGCGCGGTCAAGGTCTTTGCCCTCGCCGGGGTCGATCTGGAGCTTTATACAGGCGAATTGACCGTGCTTTTGGGGCCATCGGGCAGTGGCAAATCGACACTTTTGAATATTCTTGGCGGGCTGGATCATGCCACCGAAGGGCGGGTCTGGTTTCGCGACACCGAACTGACCAAGATGTCGGACCGCGGCCTGACGCGGTATCGGCGCGATCATGTGGGGTTTGTCTTTCAATTCTATAATCTGGTGCCCAGCCTGACCGCGCGCGAAAATGTGCAACTGGTGACCGATGTGTCAACCGATCCGATGCCCGCCGAAGAGGCGCTGCAACTGGTGGGTCTGGGCAAACGCATCGACCATTTCCCGTCCGAAATGTCGGGCGGCGAACAGCAGCGCGTGGCCATTGCCCGCGCTATCGCAAAGCGGCCCGAAATCCTGCTGTGTGACGAACCGACCGGCGCGCTGGACAGCACGACCGGGGTGCAGGTGCTTGAGGTGCTGCAGGATATCAACGAACGCTTTGGCACCACGACCGTCATCATCACCCATAACGCTGAAATTCGGCGGATGGCCCATCGGGTGATTCAGTTTCAGGACGGCAAGATCAGCAATGTGCTGGTGAATGACAAACGCATTGCCCCGGCGGATATCACATGGTGATGCACGCGCTGGACAAAAAGCTGGTCCGCGATTTTGCGCGCCTTTGGAAGCAGGCAGTGGCGATTGCCCTTGTGCTGGCGTGCGGTGTGGCGATCCTGTTGACCGCTGTGGGGATGTATAATGCGCTGGGCGAAACGCGGCAGACTTATTACGAACGCAACCGTTTTGCCGATGTGTTCAGCGATGTGCGGCGCGCGCCCGAAAGCCTGACGGCAGAATTGGCTGCGATTGACGGCGTCTGGGCGGTTGAAACGCGGATTACCGGCCATGCGGTTCTGGACTTGCCGGGGGTTGTGGAAAGCGCGACCGGGCGCATCCTGTCGCTGCCCATAGACGGACAACCGCGCGTGAATGTGCCGCTGTTGCGCACTGGGCGGTTTCCGGCGCCCACCTCGACGACCGAGGTGGTCGTGAATGCCCCGTTTGCGATTGAAAACGGTTTTGTGCCGGGGGACCATTTCTTTGCCAACCTGAACGGACAAAAGCGGCAACTGACGATCACCGGCACCGCGCTTTCGCCTGAATTCATCTATACTATCGGCCCCGGCGCGCTGATGCCCAACAATGCGACCTTTGGGATTTTGTGGATGTCAGAGCCTGCGGTCGCGGCTGCGTTTGACATGACGGGGGCGTTTAACGACGTGTCCCTGAAGCTGACCGCCGGTGCCAATACCAAGACGGTGATCGACCGGGTCGATGCGGTGCTTGATCCCTATGGCGGGTTGGGCGCATATGACCGCAGCCTGCAACAATCCGACAGCTTTATCGACGCGGAAATCAAACAGTTGCGCATGATGGCGTCGGTCCTGCCGCCAATCTTTTTCGGCATTTCGGCGTTTCTGGTCAGTATGGTCATGGGCCGGATCGTGGCGTTGGAACGCAGCCAGATCGGGCTTTTGAAGGCGATTGGATACTCTGATCTGGAGGTTTGCATGCACTATCTGATGCTGGCGGCGCTGATCGCGTTTGTCGGTATCGGTGTGGGTTGGGTGGCGGGCACGTGGCTGGCGCGCCTGTTGGCGATGCAATACGCGCGCTATTTCGATTTTCCGTTTCTGATTTTCGGCACGTCGCCTTGGGTCTATGCGATGTCGGGCGCGGCGGCCCTGCTGACCACGACGCTGGGCGCGGCGCAAAGCGCGTTGCAGGCGGCGCGTCTGGCACCCGCCGTGGCCATGCTGCCCCCCGCACCGCCGCAGTTCAAACGGTCGTTTGTGGACCGGGCGATGGCGACGCTGCGCCTGAGCCAGCCAACGGTCATGATCCTGCGCAGCCTGTTGCGGTGGCCGTGGCGCAGCGGGCTGACGACGCTGGGGCTTGCGCTGGCGGTGGCGACGGTTGTGGCACCATCGTTCTTTAACGATGCGCTGGACAAGATCGTGGATAGCGCATTTTACGAAACCAACCGTCAGGATGCGATGCTGGTGCTGTCCCACGACATGCCGCAAAGCGTGATCGCAACGGCCGCCGCACTGCCTGCGGTGCTGCAAGCCGAGGGCCAGCAATACCACCCGGTCATTCTGCGCAATGGCCCCTATGAAAAACGTGTCGCCATCGAGGCGCGACCGCCCGATGTGGACCTGAGCCGTATCATCGACAAAAGCGGCGCACAGATCAACGTGCCGTCCGGCGGTATCGTGTTGTCCGTGCGGCTGGCAGAAGAACTGCACCTGCGGGTTGGCGATCCGTTGGCCGTTGCGTTCCTGAGCGGGCGGAAGGAAGTATTCACGGTGACGCTGACCGGCATTGTCGATCAATACTTTGGCCTTGGGGCCTATATGGACGTGGTCTATGTCAATCGCCTGCTGCGGCAATCGCCGCGTTACACGGTGGTGAACGTGTCGCTGGACGACAGCGCGGTTGCGGACCTTCATGCCGCAGTCAAGGATATTCCCAATCTGGCCGGCATCGTCATGATGTCCGACAGCCGCCGGTCGTTTCTGGATACGATTCAGGAAAACGTGGTGGCGATGAACACTGTCTACATCGTCATTTCGTTGTTGATCACCGTAGGTGTCGCGTACAACGGCGCGCGCATCTTGTTGTCGGAACGGTCGCGTGAACTAGCCAGCCTGCGTATTCTTGGCTTTACCCGTGGCGAAGTCTCTTACATCCTGATCGGTGAAACCATGCTGCTGGCGCTTTTGGCGCAGCCGCTGGGCTGGCTGCTGGGCGCGCAAATCGCGGCGGCAATGGCCAATGGCTTTACCAGTGATCTGTACAATATTCCGCTGGTCCTGCGCCCTGCCATTTTTGCAAAAGCCAGTCTGGTCGTGCTGTTGGCCGCGTTTGCGTCGGTCATGATCGTGCGGCGCCGTCTGGACAAACAAAGCCTCGTCACTGTCATGAAAGTAAGGGAATAGCCCATGTCCTGGAAACCGCGCACAATTATTCTGACGGCGGCGGGTGTCGCTGTGATGGTCGGGCTGGCCTATGTCGCCTTTCGGCCTGATCCGGTGCCGGTCGATCTGCATCATGTGGCCAGCGGCCCGCTGCGGGTCACGATCAATGCCGACGGCGTGACGCAGATCCGCGATATTTATGACGTGGCCAGCCCGATCGCGGGCACCGCATTGCGGTCGCCGGTGGCCGTGGGGGACCCGGTGATCGCGGGTGAAACCGTTGTCGCGACGGTGCGTCCGGCGACCTCTGGCCTGCTGGACAGCCGCAGCCAGCTACAGGCCGAAGCCAGCGTCCAAGAGGCCGAGGCGGCATTGCGCGTCGCCCAGGCAGATATGACCAAGGCCGTGGATGACAAACGTCTGGCCCAATCACAGTTCGACCGGACCCAGATATTGGTGCAGCGCGGCGTTGCATCAATCACCCAGCTTGAAGCTGCCGCAGAGCGTCTTGCCGTTGCCAATGCAACCGTCGCCGCCGCGTCGGCGCGCATTGATATGGCCAACAGCACGTTGATCCGGCTGCAAACGATGCTGCAGGTGCCCGACCCGCTGGCCGCGACCGATCCAAGTTGTTGCTTGCAGATCATGGCACCGGCGGATGGCGTTGTCCTGACCTTGACCAGCGCAAGCGAACGGCCCGTCAGCACCGGCGCACCGCTGTTAAGCATCGGTGACCCATCCCAGCTTGAGATTGTCGCCGACCTGTTGTCCAGCGATGCCGTGCGCATCAGCCCCGGCGCCTCTGCCGTCGTGGAGCGTTGGGGCGGGGATCATGCGCTGAGCGCGACGCTGGTGCAGATCGCACCGGCTGCGCGGACCAAAATTTCGGCGCTTGGGATCGAAGAGCAGCGGGTCGATGCCACCTTTGACATCACATCCGCACCCGAAGAGCGGCCCGCGCTGGGCGACGGATTTGCGGTTTTCCTGCGGATTATCGAATGGCAGACCGACGATACGCTTCAGGTCCCGCTGAGCGCGGTTTTCAAGCGTGGGGAGACGTGGACCGTCTTTGTCGCAGACGGCGATATCGCACGCGAACGGGCCATCACGCTGGGGCGGCGTGGCAGCCAGTTTGCACAGGTGCTGGATGGTCTGGTGGCCGGGGATGCGGTGGTCATGCACCCCAATGACAACCTGTCACCGGGCCAGCGCATTGTCCTGCGTCATACGTTGACCGACTAAAGCGGCGTTGCTTTGGTCTTGGTCGGTAGCTGTGGAAACGCTTCGGTTCCCAGCTTGAGCAGCTTGCCGGCCTCAACCGTATATTGCACATAGGCGCGTTCCAGATACGCCGCCTGAGCCTGCTGTAGTTCTGTCAGCGATTTGCAGTGCAACATTTCGTGTTGGGTTTTCACATCTTCACTGTACCGGCTGGCGATAAAATTCAGAACCTCGCTGCCCATATCTGACATCGCCTCGGTCCATGTGGTGCCCATCCATGCAAACGACCCCAGACCGGCGTCCTGCATCGTCTCAAGGGCCATGGTCATCGGGTCATCGGTGTCGGGGGTTTGCGTCTTTTTGGCCATGGTGCCGTCCTTTGCTGGGTTATGATTTGGGAAAACTAATGCGCTTGGCGGTGCCGCCCATTGATCTTGATCAAGCGCAGGGTGACGCGGGTGGCGGCTGCCCGCAGTCCAAAGTGACACAAATCAATCGGGCACCCGATAACACATTGTAAGTTGAGCAAAAGCGAGGGAACTCACCATGCCGCTCAGAGGTTTGACGATATTTTCGCTGTTTGGATATGATATCAAGGTCGATGTCAGCTGGTTCTTCATCGCCGCCTTGGTCGTTTGGAGTCTCGCAGGGGGCTATTTTCCCAGCGTTGTTCCCGATGCGTCGACCAGCCAGATTGTCGTGCTGGCGGTCTTGGCGATGCTGGGGCTGTTCGCCTCGCTGATCCTGCACGAGCTTTCACATTCGCTTGTCGCGCGGCGCTGCGGTGTCACGATCAAGGGGATCACGTTGTTCATCTTTGGCGGCGTGGCCGAGTTGGCCAGCGAACCGCCGACTGCGGGCACTGAATTCTGGATTGCGCTTGCCGGGCCTGCGGCCAGTCTGGCACTGGCGTTTGTGTTCTGGATCGCAGCGGCGGTCGCTCAGGTCGCTGAAATGCCAGCGAGCATTCTTGCGCTGCTGTCATACATGGCGCTGGCCAACCTGATCCTTGGGATATTCAACATGCTGCCCGCGTTCCCGCTTGATGGCGGGCGTGTCTTGCGGGCGGTGTTGTGGAACCGTTCGGGCGACCAATTGCGCGCGACCGAAAAAGCGACGGCAATCGGAAGCGTGTTTGCCTATTTGCTGATCGGCCTTGGGTCGCTGGATGTCGTCGTCTCGGGACAGTTCGGGGGGCTGTGGATTGTGATTATCGGTCTTTTCATACTGGCTTCGGGTAAAAACGCCTATCAAAACATGCGGATCCACGCTGCGCTGCGCGACAAAACCGTCAGCGAGATCATGACGCCCCGTCCGCTGACCATTTCGCCGGATGAAACGCTGCAGACGCTGGTTGATCACTATATCCTGTCGCGGCGCGTCGGCTTTGTGCCCGTGGTCGAAGGCACGCGCGTGCTGGGCTACATTGATGTCGCGGTGCTGAGCAAGATTGACCGCGAACATTGGCCGCGGACCGCTGTCGGTGACGTCTATGTCGAGGCACGTGCCAACAATATGGTGGCGCCAACCGACAACGCCGAAGCGGTGCTGAGCCGGATCGCCACAGGGCCGCAGCGCAAGTTTCTGGTGGTTTCAGACGGCCAATTGCGCGGCGTTATCACGCTTTCCGACCTGATCGGCTATCTGAGCCTGCTGCAAACGCTACAGACGGCGCCGTCCCAAGTGGCATGACCCCCCCCTCCGATGTTCCCCGGACTTTCCTGAACAATCGGTCGGTTCCAAGCCTTTGGGTGGCGGCCTTGCGCACAACCGATCAATCTATGCTTGTGCATAGGGTGAACTGTCAGGCAGTGTCACACAATGATTGACAGCTCCTTTCAGGACGCAACACTGCTTGGCGCGGTTTTTGATGCCGCCGTTGATGCCATTCTGGTGGCCGATCGGGCCGGGATGATCGCAAGGGCGAACACCGCAGCCGAGGATTTGTTCGGGTATGACGTGGGCCGGCTTGCTGGTCTGTCCGTGAATGATCTGATGCCGGATGCGGTCGCCTTGCGGCATGATGGCTACATGTCGCATCATTTGGTGACAGGCGACGCGCGGATCATCGGAACTGGCCGCAAGGTTGACGGCAAACGCAAGGACGGCACGCTGTTTCCCCTGCACATTTCGGTGGGCCGGACGGACGCCGAGGGAGAGCCGATCTTTATTGCGATCCTGCATGATCTGACCGGACGGCGCGTGATCGAGGATGCGCTGGCGCAGTCACAGCGGATGGATGCGCTGGGGCAGATGACGGGCGGTATCGCGCATGATTTCAACAACCTGCTGACCGTCATCATCGGCAATCTTGAACTGCTTCAATCCAAGGTCACGGGGGATGACGGCCAAAGCATGTTGGCCGATGCCCTTGAGGCCGCCACGATGGGGGCGGACCTGACGGCGCGGCTGACGGTATTTTCCCGGCACGGCGATCTGCAGACAGAGGCGTTTGATCTGAACCAGGGGTGCGAACGCGCATTGGCGATTCTCAAGCGGACGCTGGGTGCCGATTACCAGATTTATGTCGATCTGGCCGCAGACCTGCCTTTGATTGCGGTTGACCCGACCCAGTTGCAGACAGCCGTCGTGAACCTTGTGCTGAATGCCCGCGACGCCATGCCCGACGGTGGCAAGCTGACGTTGCAGACGCAAGTGGCCGTCATTGACGACACGCGGATGCCGCAGGAAGCCGACGTCGCACAGGGTGCCTATGTGCGCCTGTCGATCACCGACACCGGGGATGGCATGCCGCCCGATGTGCAACGCCGCGCCTTCGAGCTATTCTTTACGACCAAACCGCCGGGCAAGGGTACAGGGCTTGGTCTGGCCATGGTCTATGGGTTCTTGCGGCAATCGGGCGGGTACATCACATTGCAGAGCCACCCCGGCATGGGCAGCACATTCGCGCTATATTTTCCGATTTTACCGGATATCGCCGCCCGCAGTGTCGCTGACACCACGCCGCGCGCTGTCCCGCTTTCGTGCGGGGACCGGACCATCCTGATCGTTGACGACAATCCATTGGTGCGGTCCCTGTCGGTCAGGCGTATTCGCGCGCTGGGCTATCGCTCCTTTGAGGCACCGGACGGCGACACCGCATTCGCGATGCTGCAATCGGGCCTGCAGGTCGACCTTTTGTTTACCGATGTCGTGATGCCCGGCATGTTAAGCGGGTATGACCTTGCGATCAAAGTGCAGGAGGCGTTCCCGACCATCAAGATACTTCTGACATCCGGGTATGCCGCAAATCCCGATAACAGCGCGTCAGTCTTCGCAATACTGCAAAAGCCGCATGGTCAGGCCCATCTGGCCGAAACGCTTCAGTCCATATTGGCTGGCGACTGATCGTTTGCCCGCGTCACCTCGCAGGAAAACGCATAGCCGATGCCGCGCACCGTCGAGATAAGGCGCGGGTGCGCGGGGTCCCGTTCGATCTTTTTGCGCAGGCGTGCCACCTGATTGTCAATCGTGCGATCCAGCGGCGCCCATTCAATGCCGCCAACCTTATCCATCAGCATTTCGCGCGACAGGGTGCGTTTGGGGCGTTCCAGAAACACCCGCAGCAGTTTGAATTCGCCGCTTGTCAGCTCAATCGGGCTATCGTCGCGACCGATCAGCGCAAAACGGTCCAGCGTGACCTTCAGGCCATCAAAGCAAAGCACCTTGGCGGGGTCTTTAGCCGGAGGCGTGTCGTCTGCGGCAAAATGGGCCTGTTGCGCACGACGCAAAACCGATTTCAGCCGCGCCACCACCTCGCGCAGGTGAAACGGCTTGGTGATATAGTCATCCGCGCCAATCTCAAGGCCGACGACGCGGTCGATGACATCATCCTTGCCGGTGACCATGATAATCGGGACCTGTGAAAAGGTCCTGATTTGCCGGGCGATGTCAAAGCCATCATCAGACCCCAGTTGCAGATCAAGCGTGACCAGATCGGGCTGCACGGTTTTGACCATCGCCAGGGTTGACGCCAAGTCAGACGCCTCGTGCACATGATATCCTTCGCCCTCAAGACAGCGACGCAACAACGTGCGGATCTTTGGGTCGTCGTCAACGACTAGAATGTTCGTATCGGGCATGAACACCACCGTGGATTAGGATCGGTCTCGGGTGTTAAATCGTTACGACACCGAATAATTGAACGTAGCAAATTCAATGATACAAATTAATACAATTGAATACGATCACGATAAAAGGCCTGCGACACTTTAACCCCATAACGGTGGCTTATGCAACTGGGGGCAACGGCAATGTACGTTACACGACCAAACGACCATCTCGAACGGCAGCCGATTTCCGAGTCTGGCGCGGCGTCGCGCATGCGGCACCTGCATCGGCTGCAACCGGGCAAGCACCTGTTTCACGAAGGTCAGGATGCACGCAATATCTACGAAGTCGTCAGCGGCGTTTTGCGCCTGACGCGTGTGCTGGAAGATGGGCGGCGGCAGGTCATCGCTTTTGGCTATCCCGGCGACGTCGTGGGCTTTCCCAGTGACGGGCGCTATCACACGGACTGCGATGTGCTGCGGGCAGCGGCCGTTGTGGTACACAACCGATCCGCATTGGAAAGCAACAAAGGCGATGCGGCCTTGCGTACCCGTCTGCTACAGGCGGCCCTGCGCGAGATCAGCGCGATGCAGGATCATTTTTTGATGCTGGGGCGCAAATCGGCCAGCGAACGGGTCGCGTCGTTTCTGTGCATCCTGTCGGAACGTGTCGGCACCGACCTTGGCCAATTCACCCAGTTCGATCTTCCCATGAGCAGATCGGATATCGCTGATTTTCTGGGGCTGACCACGGAAACGGTCTGCCGGACGTTTACCCAATTGCGCAAAAGCAATGTGATCGCGCTTGATCGGGTGCATACGGTTATCGTGTTGAAACCACGTGATCTTTTGGCCGTTGCCGAAGGTGACATATAGTCACCCACGGCGAGCCGGACATCAGGGTTCCGGCCACATATCACGCAGTTGTGCGGGCAGGTTTGCGCGCACATCCTCTACCTCGCCGCGTGAAATCCGCGCGTTGATCAGTTTGAAAACCGCCGTGATGTCGGCGGGCCCGCGATAGTCGAGGATATCGCCAACGTCCTGCTGGATGGTGTCGATAAAATCTGCGGCACGGCGTTCGTGCACGGGGGTCAGTTTGGGCTGCCATCCTTCATAGAACATACCGCGCAATATGATCGGCAGCTGTGCCGAAAATTGCGCCATTTCATTGACCGGCAGATGGTCACGGACCCGGCACATCACGGTGCGCAACAGGCGCAGCGCATCCCGTTCGCTGGTCCAGTCAAGCCGCCCCGTCAGTTCGTTCACCCAATCGTGGGCTTCATGCACCGTGCGGTCAAAGACATGTATCGTACGTGTCATGGTCAGGCTCCTGTGGTTGGTTCTTGGGGGGTGATCGGCTTCATATCGACGTCGAATGCGTAACCTGGGTTGCCAATCAGCCAGTTGAAAAGCGCGCTGGTCATGGCGCCGATACCCAGCAACACCAGCGTGTAGTTGATGATCCACCCCACGAACGGGATAAAGTTCAGCAGCGTCACGATACAAACGGCAACCACCAGAATCAGCAGCCGGATCAGCAATGGCGGATGCTCGGCCCCGCCCAGTAGCGCCATCACGCGCATGGCAATGGCATAGGCGGCCAGCACATAGCCCAGCGTCCAGGCCAGAAGGATCAGCAAGATCGCGAAGGGCACAAACGGCAGTCCGACGATGGTCAGCGCGGTGATCGGCACCAGCCCGAACAGCATCGACAGCCCCAGAATACCAAGCAGAAAGATATGTCCGGGCCGGTCTGCAACCTCGCGGCGCATGCTGGCGATGATCTTGGGCGTGAACGTCAGGAAAATGCTGCCAATCAGCACAAAGAACGCCAGCGTGATCAAGAAGAACCCGAACAGCGACATGAACGTCGGCATCATCGGCATTTCGGCTTTGTCCCATGTGCGGTTTATTTCGTCCCACATGCGCCCACTGTCCAATGTTTCATGGCGGACACGGTCGGCGGGGATCACACGTTCGGGGATGCGCATCTGCTCTTCGCTGGCGTAGGTCAGAAGGCCAAGGATTTTGGCGTCGGGGCCAAAGCTGATCGTTTCTGCCGTGATCCGCGCGTCGCCAGCGATCGTGCCGTTCAGCGTGACCTCGCCCGCGGCAACCGACAGCGCCCCGGCGATGGGACCGTCAATGATCACCGCCCGCCCGGCAAGGCGCGCATTGCCGCCCACCGCCGCCTCGGGCGCAAGGCGCACGCTATAGGCGATCGCGGTGACGTCTTGGGCGACATTGGCACGGATCGTCACGGTCGCCCCGATGGCGTATAAATCCGCGTCCGTCGCGGTGTTGAAATCCACGTCCATACCCGCGACATGCACGTCGCCGCCGGCCTGACCTGCGGTCGTGACGACATCACCGGCGACAAATACATCACCCGTGGCGTTATAGCTTTGCATGATCGTGGACCCGGCGGTGAACGTGTCGGTGCCGTTCGTCGTGGTGACGCTTTCGGCGTCGGCCATGCCTGCCATTACGATCAGCGGTATCAGGATGAATTTCCACATGGCATGACCTCGCTGATTTCGGTTGCGCCCTTTCTAGCGCAGCCCAAGGGCCGCCCAATTGACTAAAATCAATCAATTTTCGGGGTGAAACTGTATCCCTGCCGGCATCAACCCCAACCGAAAGGAATCGTCATGGATAACCAGATCGCTCTGCAACCCAACAACCCACAGCCCTTCTTTGAGACGCTGCAGCAAGAGATGGAGCGCGTGATTGACCGATTCCGTTTCAACCCGATGACCCGCGACACGGCGTTTCGTCTGGGTGTTTCGGGCCAGATGGTGCCCGCCATTGACCTGTCGGAAACCGATGACATGCTGGAAATCACCGCAGAGGTGCCGGGTGTCACCAAGGATGACATCGACGTCACGATCAATGGTGAACTGCTGACGCTGAAAGGCGAAAAAGAGGATAAGCGCGAAGAGAAAGACAAGAATTACCGCCTTGTCGAACGCAGCTATGGCCGGTTTCAGCGCACGATCCCGCTGGGCTTTGCCCCCGATGACGAGGCGGTGACCGCTGAATTCGAAGGCGGCGTGCTCAAGCTGCAAATCCGCAAACCCGCCACGGCAAAGGCTGCCCTGCGCAAAGTTGAAATCGTCGACAAGTAGCGCGAAACGGGGCGCGGCGCCGTTGCGGGCGCGCCCCGGTGCGTCAGTAACCCAACTGCGCCAGCTTGCGCGCCAATGCGTCGCGTTCCTCGATCAGATCCAGAACCAACGCCACACCGGCCAAGTTCAGACCCAGATCATGGGTCAATCGGCGGGCCTTGCGGGCGCGCAGCACATTGGGCGGCGAAAACCGCCAATCCGCCGCGTCACCGCCCAACGGGTCCAATACGCCGTAATCAACCAGCGACGTGACCCAGTCGGCCTGCACATGGCAGAACGCGCTCAGCTCTGTCAGCGTCAGCGTTTCAATCACTTCGATATGCTCGCGATTTGCCAGTCTCATCTCCTCAAGCTCCCTGATCTTTGCGTGGATCAAACTTTAGTTCCCCCGCCATACGTTCGTAGAATTCCCGCGCCTTGGCTGTCTTGACCGGTGGGTTCACGATCAACAAAGACGCATAAAGATCGCCGGGCACGGCCCCCGGCATTCCGCGCCCTTTCAGGCGCAAGCGCTGTCCGCTGCGGGCGTTGGGCGGCACTTTGACTTGCACCTTGCCGCCCGGTGTGGGCATGGCAATACGGGCGCCCAACGCCGCCTCCCAGGGTGTGATCGGCAGATCGACACTGATGTCGCGGCCATCCACCCGAAAGATCGGGTGCGGGTTCAGCGCGATCTCGAGGATCAAATCGGCCCCTTCGGCACCCTGACCCTTGAGGCGCAGATGCTGGCCTTCGCCAATACCCTTGGGCACGTTCACGACGACCTTGTGATCGCGCCAATGCATCCGGCCTTGCGGGTCCATTTCCGGCATCCGCAGCCCGACGATCTTGCGCGCACCGGCGAACACATCCTCGAGATCAAGCGCCAGACGCGCCTGTTGGGGGGATGGCCGTGAAAACCCCCCGCGCGACCCGAAGGCATCAAAGAAATCCCGAAAAACACCCGCATCGGCCCGGCTCATGTCTTCGCGGGCAAAGCCAAAACCGCCGTCCCAGTTTTGTCCTTCTTGCGCGGGGCGTGGCGGGTTTTCCCAATCCGCGCCATACGCATCATAGGCCGCCCGTTTTTCGGGGTTGCGCAGCACGTCATACGCATTGCCGACGGCCTGAAATTTCTCGGCTGTGCCGGCACCTTTGTGTACATCGGGATGATATTTGCGCGCCAGCTTGCGATACGCACGCTTGATGTCGTCCGCGCTGGCAGTCCGGGCCACGCCCAAAACCTTATAGAAATCCTCACCAGCCATGCCCGACGCTCTTTTCCTTGTTTGCAGGCACGCTATCGCAGGCAAAAAGGTGCCTATTGATGCAGGTCAATTCGCGTGACGGGCAAAGCGCTTAGGACATTAACAAGGTCATGCAAAGGAGCCTGTCATGAAGAACCAAACCATCCTCGTCCTGCAAGGGCCGTCTGGTACAACCGCCGATCTGGAATATCTGGTGGATGCGGCGACCAAGCAGAACGCGCATCTGTCTGTCCTGCATATCGGTCCGATCAAACCGATCCCGGCCTATGCTTATGGCGGCATGCCCTATGGCGCGGTTGAAATCCCGCACAGTTGGGTCGAAGAGCGTCAGGCGCTGGCCCAGGATCTTGCCGATCAGCGCGAGAAAAGTAACCATTTCTTCACCGTGCAAGGCGTGTCCGGCGAGGCGGGCGTAATCTGCTCTTTTCCGGCAACTTTGGATGAGATGGTCGCCCCGCATGCGATGCTGTGCGATGTCGCCGTGATGCAGGACAACATGCGCGAAAACGGGGATGCGTTTCGCACGATCCTGTATGGGATTTTGTTCCAGTCCCCGACGGGTGTGATCATCAATCCGCGTCAAACGGCCAAGCCGCTGTCGCCCGAACACGTGTTCGTCGCGTGGAACAACAGCCAGCAGGCCGCCCGTGCCGTTCACGCGGCGCTGCCGATGTTGCTTTCTGCGAAAAAGGTCACCATCGCGACCTTTGATGCCGTCAGGAAAGAGGGCGAGGATGGCGAAGAACCCGGTGCGGACCTTGCAAAATGGCTCAGCCATCACGGCTGCAACGTCACCGTTCAGCAATATCAGACGAACGGCGATGAGCTTGGCGGGGTCATTCTGGATCGGGCCAGCCTTGATGCGGCCGATCTGATTGTGATGGGTGCCTATGGGCATACCCGTCTGCGCGAATCCGTTTTCGGCGGGACCACCCGCACGATGATCGAACAGGAAACTGCGGCTGTGTTTCTGGCCCATTGATGCCCAACGCCGTCGCGACGCACAGACGCGGCGGCAACCCCTACGCCTTTGGACGCCCCTGCGTCTTGGGGCCAAACTGGTCATGTGCCAGACGCATCAGCTTGCGATAGGCCGCCCGGTGCCGATTGCGCATCGTGATCCCGGCAAAGATCGGTTGCGATATTGGCGGGGCATCCTGCACATAAAAACCGGCACCGGCCGCGACCAACGCGGCTGCTGAATGCGGCAGGACATAGGCCGCGCCCGAGAGCGACGTCAGCAAATCCACCATCGCCGCGTTTTGCCCAATCGACAGGGACACCCGCGTCAGGCTGGGCAACGCCGCCGCGTGCGCTTCGGCAAATGCCGGGGCATAGTTTGCCAGAATATACGTGTCGGCCCGCACATCCGCCAAACGGTCCGTCGTTGTCGATACCATGACATAGTTGATTTCGCCCAATGTTTCAAAATGCAGGTCCGGGTGCATTCTGGGTGAATAAAGCACGGCGACATCCTGTGTGCCGGCCACCAGATCGGCACACATCTGTGCGGAATAATCGGCCTCGAAGAAAAATACCGTCTCGGGCAGGGCGGCGCGGAATCGCCCGATCAACTGGCTGGGGGCCACGCCGATCAGGTCATGCTGCACGCCGATCCGCATCGTGACACCGGCGATCCCGCTGTCGCGCGTGGCATTCAGCGCGGTTGCCCAGCCGTGCCGCAAACTGCGGGCGTGGGGTTCAAACCGCAGCCCTTCGGTGGTTAGCGCGGTCCCCGAACGAGATCGCCGGAACAGCCGCCGCCCGACCGTCTTTTCCAACGATTTTATCCGCCCCGATACGGTGGACTGCGTCACCCCCATCCGATCCGCCGTTTGGTTAAAGCTTTGCGTCTCGCACAGGTCCAGAAAGGTTTCGATCAATTCAATCTGCATGGCTGCACTTTGCACTAATCGGTAATGCCGATCAATATCATATGAAACGGCGAATTGATCTGCGTGCGGGCCGGCGCAATACTGCGATGATATTGGGGGATCACGCCATGTCGGACACCGTACTTACCAAATCTCGCAGTGGCGGTCGGGCCGCCCGCGTCGCGCTGCGCAGCGCACCTTTGCCGGATAATATGCGCCCCGTGCGGGCGGGCATGCCGGGCGGGCAATACAAGCCGCTGACCGACGCCGGTGTCGCGCGCATCCATGCCGCAGCGCTTGATGCGTTGGAACAAATCGGCTTGTCGCAAGCCCCACCATCCGGGGTCGAGATCATGACCAAAGCGGGGGCGATCCTGGGCGATGACGGCAGATTGCGGTTCCCCCGCGCCTTGGTCGAAGACATGCTGGCGCTTGCTGCGCGCAACATCACACTGCACGGGCGCGATCCGAAACATGACCTGCACCTCAGCGGGTCCAACGTCCATTTTGGCACGGCTGGCGCGGCTGTGCATATCGTCGATCTGGCAACGAATACCTATCGCGATAGCACCGCCCAAGACCTGTTCGATGCCGCCCGCATCACTCATAACCTTGATAATGTACACTTTTTCCAGCGCGCCATGGTCTGCCGTGATGTGGTTGATAACCTTGAAATGGACCTGAACACGATCTACGCTTGTTGTGCGGGCACCACCAAACACGTCGGCACGTCGTTCAGCGACCCGCACCATGTCGCCCCCGGTTTCGATATGATCCACCGTATTGCCGGCGGCGAGGCGGCATGGCGCGCGCGCCCTTTCATCTCCAACTCGAACTGTTTCGTCGTCCCACCCATGAAATTCGCCGAGGAAAGCTGCATCGCGATGGAGCATTGCATCAGGGGTGGCATGCCGGTGTTGCTGCTGTCTGCCGGACAGGCGGGGGCGACGGCACCAGCCCCCATCGCGCTTGCCATCGTTCAGGCGATGGCCGAATGCCTGGCCGGTGTCGTCTACGTGAACGCGATGGCGCCGGGGCATCCCGCCGTCTTTGGCACATGGCCTTTCGTGTCGGACCTGCGGACCGGCGCGATGTCCGGCGGGTCGGCCGAACAGGCGCTGCTGACCGCCGGTTGTGCCCAGATGCACCGGTTCTACGATCTGCCGGGCGGCGCGGCGGCAGGGATATCCGACGCCAAGCTGCCTGACATGCAGGCCGGATGGGAGCAGGGGATTACCAATGTCCTTGCGGGGCTTTCGGGCCTGAATATGGTCTACGAATCCGTTGGAATGCACGCGTCCCTGCTGGGGTTCTGCCTTGAATCGCTGGTGTTGGGCGACGATATTCTGGGTCAGGTTCTGCGCACGATCCGGGGCATCGACGTGACCGAAGATTCGACGTCAATCGACGCAATGAAGGCTGTCTGCCTTGGTGGCCCCGGCCACTATCTTGGGTCCGATCAGACGCTCAAGCTGATGCAAACCGAATACATCTACCCCGCTTTGGGCAACCGGATGAGCCCCAAGGAATGGGTCGAGGCCGGACGCCCCATGCTGCTGGACAAGGCCATAGCGCGCAAGAATGATATCCTTGCAAGGGCGCAAATACAGGTCGATCCTGCCGTCGATGCGGCCATCCGCGCCGACTATAACATCTACTTTCACTAAAGGAATTTCCATGCACTATGGCTATATCGGTCTGGGCAATCTTGGCGCGAACTGCGCGGCCTGCCTGTTGCGCGGCGGTTTTGCGGTCACTGTCACCGATCTGAATAAATCCGCCGCTGATCCGCTGATCGCGCTGGGGGCTACATGGGCCGACGACCCGACGACACTTGCCGCGGGGGTCGATCATGTCATCACCTGCCTGCCATCGCCGACGGTCACCGAAATAGTGCTGGAACAAATCCTGCCCGTCATGCGCCCCGACAGCCATTGGATCGAAATGTCGACCCTTGGCCGCGACGATGTGCTGCGGCTGGCTGCGCGTGCCGCCACCCGGAACATTCGCATGATGGAGCTGCCGGTGACGGGTGGTGTGCATCTGGCCGCCCAAGCCAAGATCACCATGCTGGCTGGGGGTGACACAGACATGTTCGATACGCATCTGCCCGCGCTGCAGGCAATGGGCGACCGGGTTTTCCACATGGGTCCCCTTGGCTCTGCCGCGATCATCAAGGTCATCACCAACATGCTGGCCTTTGTTCACCTCAAGGCGTGCGGCGAGGCGTTGATGCTGGCCAAACGTGGCGGCCTTGACCTTGCACAGGCATGGCACGCGATTCAGGCATCGTCAGGCAATTCATTCGTGCATGAAACCGAAGGGGCGCTGGTGCTGAACGGGTCCTATGACGTGGCGTTCAACATTGATCTGGCGCTCAAGGATCTTGGCTTTGCCATTGGCTTTGGCCGTGAATTCGAAGTGCCGCTCGATCTTGTTGCCGCAACCCAGCAAACCTATATCGCGGCGCGTGCGGCCTATGGCGGCGCCGCGCAATCGCCGATGATCGTGAAATTGCTTGAGGATCTGCTGGATACGGATCTGCGCGCCGATGGTTTTCCCGCGCGTCTGGAATAGCTTACAGCGCGACATCCGCCAACAATTGGTCCGCCGTCACCGCGGCCTTGTCGGCGCGGCGTTTCACCGTGCCACGGGTCATCACAACGAACCGATCGGCAAGCCCGTAGGCAAAGTCGAAATTCTGCTCGACCAGTACAATCGCCATATTGCCTTGGCGGCGCAGCAGGCCGATCGTGCGGCCAATTTGCTGGATGATGTTGGGCTGAATCCCCTCGGTGGGTTCATCCAGCAGCAATACCCTGGGCCGGGTCATCAGCGCGCGCGCAATCGCCAACTGCTGCTGTTGCCCCCCCGAAAGATCGCCGCCGCGTCTGTTGCGCATGTCCCGCAGCACGGGAAACAGGTCGAAAATATCGTCCGGGATGCGGTGCTGGTCTTTGGGCAGGCAGGCAAAGGCCGTTTCCAGATTTTCCATCACCGACATCAATGCGAAAATCTCGCGGCCCTGCGGCACATAGGCGATACCCGCGCGGGCTGCCTGAAACGCCGATGGATGTTGCAGCGCGACACCGTTCACCGACAATTGCCCGCCCGAATACGGATGCCGCCCCGATATCGCCTTGAGCAGGCTGGTCTTGCCCACGCCATTGGTGCCCATCACCGCCGTGACTTCGCCTGCGGCCGCCTGCAGGTCGATCCCGTGCAAGACCTGGCTTTGCCCATAGTGCAGGGTCAGGTTTTCAACTTTTAGCATCTAGCGCCCCAAATACACATCAATCACGGTCTGGTTCGCGGTCACATGATCCAAGCTGCCTTCGGCAAGGACGGACCCTTCGTGCAGGACGGTGACCTTGCAATCGAGACGGCGGACGAACTCCATATCATGTTCCACCACCACGACGGCCCGCGTTTTGGCGGCACGTTTCAGCAGGTCCGTGGTGTGCGCGCGTTCTTGGCTGGTCATACCCGCAGCGGGTTCATCGACCAGCAACAGGCGCGGATCTTGTGCCAGAAGCATCCCGATTTCCAGCCATTGCTTTTGACCATGGCTGAGCGCGCCGGACGTGCGGGCCAGACTGTCGGTCAGGCCGATTTCAGCGGCGATTTCTGCGATCCGATCAGCCCCGGCGCGCGTTTGTTGATCGAATAGCACCGAAAATGGCCCGCGTGGATTGCGCAGCGCCATGGCGAGGTTGGCGCGCACTGTCTGATCCTCGAACACGGTCGGTTTTTGGAATTTCCGCCCGATCCCGGCCATCGCGATCTGACTTTCGGACATTCCGAGCAACGAAATATTCTGATCGCCCCAGATTATCCGGCCCGTATCGGGTCTGGTCTTGCCGGTGATGATGTCCATGAATGTCGTCTTGCCCGCACCATTGGGTCCGATAATCGCGCGCAGCTCTGGCTCGCCTATCTGGATGGACAGATTATTGATGGCGCGAAACCCGTCAAAGCTGACCGATACACCGGAGACTTCCAGAAGTGTGCTCATGGCTTGCGCACCAGATAGTCGAACAACCCGCCGATGCCCTTGGGAAAGAAAAGGGTGACGGCGACAAACGAAAGGCCCAGCAGCACCAGCCACCAGTCGGTCCAATTCACCGTATAGAAGCCCAGATTGATCGCGGGCGCGCCACCGCCGGTGAACCAACTGGACAATAGCGATACGAACGCTGCGCCGATCACCGCCCCGTAAAGCCGCCCGCGCCCGCCGATGGCGACCCAAACAGCCAGATAAATCGACGCAATGGGCGCAATTTCGGCAGGGTTGATGATGCCTGCTTGCGGGTAATAAAGCGCCCCGGCGATCCCGGCGATGATGGCCGTCAGGGTGAAGACAAGCAGCTTGTAGCTTTCGACATGATAGCCAAGGAACCGCACACGGGATTCGTTGTCGCGGATCGCTTTGATCACGCTGCCCATCTTGCCCGACACCACCCAGGCGAACAGGACATACCCCAACGCCAAGGCGAGGGCGGAGGCGTAAAAGAACGCCAGCGAAATTGTCGCCTGCGGCGTGGTTTCGAACCCTGGAATATTCTGCAGGCCGGACAGGCCGTTGTTGCCACGCAGGCCGCTGTCGTTCTGGAACAGATAAAGCGACAGCGCCAGGGTCATCGCCTGCGTCAGGATCGACAGATACACGCCCGTGACACGGCTGCGAAATGCCAGCCAGCCAAAGACCAGCGCCAGCAGCCCCGGCACCAGCACCACCATAAGCAATTGCAGAAACAGGCTGTCGGCGAAGGCCCAGACCAGCGGAAATTCCGAACTGCCGACAACCCCGAAAATCTGGTTGCCGATGGCGTCGGAAATTTCTTGCGGGGTTGGTGGAATGGTCTGCGCGGCCAAACTGTCAAGCACGATCCCTTCGGTGCGGGCGTACATCAGCCACATGCCGACGGCATAGCCGCCAATCCCGAAGAATGCGAAATGGCCAAGGCTGAGGATGCCGCAATATCCCCAGACCACGTCCATCGCGACGGCGATCAGGCACAGGCACAGGGTCTTGCCCAGGATCTTGATGAAGGACGTGGACAAGAACCCGATCCCGGCTTCCGACAGTATCGTGACGCCGATGGTGAAAAGGCCAAGCCCCATGAGGAACCACAGTGTGGAGGGGTTGCGCAGGAAAAAGCTGTTCATGTGGGGTGCCCTTTGCCGGGCAGGTCTTGCGCCGCGCGTTGCGCGTCGCCACGCTGGAGGGGTTTCACCCCTCCAGACCTCCCCAGGATATTTACACTCGGAAGAGGCATGGCGTTAATCCGCTGCTGCCCGACCTTTGAGGGCGACGATACCCTTGGGCCGGAATTGGATGAAAAGGATGATGAACAAGATCATATAGGTCTGGGCGGCCAGCGTGTTGGAGGGGTTCAGCCATTCGATCCCCTTTTGCAGAAAGCCGATCAGCGAGGCGCCGGCGAGTGTACCCCAGACATTGCCGACACCGCCGACAACCACCGTCATGAAGGATTGCACGATGTAATCTGCGCCCATCTCGGACGTGACTTTAGCGTATAGGCCGATCGCCACACCGGCGATGCCCGCAATGCCGGAGCCGAGGCCGAACGTCAGCATATTGATCCGCTCTGGATTGATCCCCATGGATGCGGCCATGCCGGGGTTTTGCGTGACGGCGCGGACTTCGAGCCCGAGACGGGTGCGTTTGAGGACGAACAAGATGAGTGCCAGAAATATCAGCGCCAATACGAAAATCGCGATGCGGATGTAGCTGATCTGGATCACGTCGCTGAACACCCATGCGCCATCAAGCCATGCAGGCGACGTCAGCGGGCGGGCTTGCGTGCCAAAGATGTTCTTCGCCAGTTGCTGCAAAGCAATCGAAATGCCGAAAGTGGCCAGCAGGGTTTCCAGGGGCCGATGGTAAAGATGGCGAATGACCAGCCGTTCCATCGTGACGCCTGCACCGAATGTCACGGCAAAGGCCAGGGGCAGGGCTACGATGATTGACAGGGTGTAATCGGGGATGAACAGTTGGACGACATAGCCTGTATAGGCGCCCATCATGATGAATTCGCCATGCGCCATGTTGATCACGCCCATCACGCCGAATGTGATCGCCAGACCTATGGCGGCCAGAAAATAAATCGACGCGAGCGATAGCGCATCCAGTGCCAGATCCACTGTCTGGCCTGCGGCGACGCGGGTTTCAACAGAGGCGAGGGCGCGTTTTGCAGCATCTGTGATTGCGGGGTCTGCTTCGGCGTAGATCTCAAAAAAGGCAAAGGCGGCCATTGCGGCGTCACGGTCAGATGGTGTGACCAGTGGTGGCACGCGGCCTGCTGCGGCCAGCCCGGCATAGGCGCGTTCGCGCATGGCGTTGGTGTTCAACTGCGCCACGGGCACATCGGCCACGCGCCCACCGTCGATATGCGCCTCGAGTGCGGCGCGGATCACGCCCGGCGGGGTACGTGGGGGCGCAAGACCGGCTGCGACCAGCAGGGAATATGCGGCGTCCGGCGTCATGTCTTGACCCGGCGTCAAGACACCGGCCACGTTTTCATTGTCGGGCAGCATTGCAGCCACCCCGGGCCGCACGGTAAGAATTTGGTTCAGAACCGCGCGCGCCTCGACGCTTGTGTCTTGTGCCATATTGTCAATCGCGGCAATCCGGTCATTTGGGGTGGCGGCAAAGCTGGCGGACAGGAAATTGGCCAGTTGCACCTTTCGGGCGCGCAGGTCTGCGTCCGGCTCTGGCGCGATCGAGGCAAGCAAAGGGGCCAGTTGGTCGGCATTGGGGCTGCGTGCGATGGATGCAACGGCGGTCGTACGGCGTGCCAGATCGGGGTCCGTCAGTTGAAACTGCACAAGAGCCGTGCCAATCACCCGTCGCACACCGCCGTTGGGCTTGATCTGGGTGAAATTGGCCTTTGATGCGGTGCTTTGGGCGCCGCTGACTATGTCGGTGAGGTGCAAATCATTGCCGGCCTCGGCGGCGACAAAGAATTGCCCATCGGCGCGTTGCCAAACGGCTTTATCTTGCCAGCTTTCCAGAAAGTCAGCGACCCCCGACAGACCCGACACGGCCAGATCATCCAGCACGGCGTTCACCGTGCGGCGGCCGGGATCGGCGACCTCGGTTGCATGGATTTGAAGAATGGATTGCAGGTCCTGGGCCTGTAGCGCGGGTGCGAAACCCAGCCACAGGGCAAGAAAAAGAAACACGCGGCGCATGGCGGTCTTTCAATATGCGGGAAGGGATGGGCGCGGGGGTATCCCGCGCCCGCCGAACATTCAGTAGTTTGACGTCAGCTGCACGCAGGTCTCGGTTTCGACATTATACATGCCGCAACCCAGCGTCTGCCAATCGGATTTGAGCACCGCTGATTCAGGCAGGAAATCGGTCCAAGCGTCGCCCGCGACTTCGGTGGTTTGGCTGATGATGTCGAACTGGCCATCGGCCTGAATTTCACCAATCAGCACGGGCTTGGCCAGATGGTGGTTTGGCAACATAACGGCTGTGCCCCCGGTCAGGTTCGGGAATTCCTGCCCGTACATCGCGGCACGCACCGCATCCACATCGGTTGTGCCTGCCGCCTTGACTGCGTTCACCCACATGTTGAAGCCAATGTAATGAGCCTCCATTGGGTCATTTGTCACACGGTCCGGGCCGGCGAATTCTTTCCACGCAGCAATGAATTCGGCGTTCGCAGGGGTGTCGGCCGACTGGAAATAATTCCACGCAGCCAGGTGTCCGGCAAGGTTCGAGGTGTCCAGACCCGAAAGCTCTTCCTCGCCGACGGAAAACGCCACGACGGGGATGTCGTCGGCAGATACGCCCGCTGCGGCCAGCTCTTTGTAAAAGCCAATGTTGGCGTCGCCGTTGATTGTTGAAATCACCCCAACCTGTTTGCCATCTTCGCCCAGTGCGACAACGTCAGCCACAATCGTGGCCCAGTCCGACTGACCGAACGGCGTGTAGTTGACGAAAATATCTTCGGCGGCAATGCCATGGTCCATCAGATAAGCTTCGAGGATATTGTTCGTGGTGCGTGGATAGACATAGTCGGTGCCCAGCAGCGCGAACTTTTCAACGCCCAGTTCCTCCAGGAAATAATTGACGGCAGGGATCGCCTGTTGGTTCGGGGCAGCCCCGGTGTAGAACACATTCCGCGAACTTTCCTCGCCCTCGTATTGCACCGGATAGAACAGCAGGCCGTTCAGCTCTTCGATCACAGGCAGCACGGATTTGCGCGATACTGACGTCCAGTTGCCAAAGATAACGTCAACATCGGACACAGTCAGCAGTTCGCGGGCCTTTTCCGCAAACAAAGGCCAGTCCGACGCGGGGTCAACCACGACTGCCTCGATCTGACAGCCCAGCAGGCCGCCCGCTTCGTTTTGCTTTTCGATCAGCATCAGCATGACGTCTTTCAACGTCGTCTCGGAAATCGCCATGGAACCGGACAGCGAATGCAATACGCCAACCTTGATCGGCGCGGCGCAGTCTTGGGCGGTGGCCATGCCAGTGCTGGCCAGCAGGCCGGCAATGATGGACGCACTCAGTGATTTTTTAGTGGTCATCGGAAAAATGTCCCTGTTTCGGCGCTGCGGTGCCCTATCTTCGACCCAACGTGGGTGTTAACGGGGAACCGCAACAGTGATGTTGTCGTCGCGCAGCGGGAGGTTTCTGCCAGGAAAGCCCGCTGCGCGGCAAATGATGTCCAAGGATGGACGTCCATTTGGTATTCGCTGCAGCGCAGCGAGTCTCAGAAACCATGCGAAAAATTGTCGCGTTTAGGGTGCTTTGCGGCTTTGTACGCCAGTCAAAGGGGCGTTTGCCTGCAAAACGGGCGTTGTTTTATCGCTATCGCGCGATCTGCCCAAAGAAATCGCGCCATGCCGCAATGACAGTATCGGGGCATTCTTCGGCGAGGTAATGCCCGCCGGGCACGGCCCAGCCACGCACATCGGCGGCCCGTTCACGCCACAGTGCCAAACAGTCGAAATGCCGTTCAATCGCACCATCCTTGCCCCATAGCGCCAAAAGCGGCATCTGCAGTTTGCTGGGGTCGGCATCATCATGGGCGATGTCGATGGCTGCGGCGGCCCGGTAATCTTCGCAGGCGCCATGGATTGCGCCCGCATCGGCAAAGCAGGTCAGGTATTCGTCCAGCGCCTGCTGCACAAACGGCGTTAACCCTGCCTTGCCTGCCCCGCATTTGAAAAGCCAGAAATAGGCGGGGTCGGCACCAATCAGCGTTTCGGGAAATGGATGCGGCAACGTCAGCCAGTACCAATGCCAGTAGGTGTGGGCAAAGCCGCTGTCGGCATCGCGATACATTTCGCGGGTGGGTGCGATGTCCAACGTGGCAAGCGCGCGGACGCGGGCGGGGTGGTCTGCCGCCAGCCGATGCGCAACGCGCGATCCCCGGTCGTGCGACCCGATCAAAAACCGGTCGTGCCCCAGCGCATCCATTACCGCGATCATGTCACCGGCCATCGCACGTTTGGAGTAGGGCGCGTGGCTGGCATCCGTCGCGGGTTTCAGCGACCTGCCATATCCCCGTAAATCGGGGCAGATCACCTGATGATCCCGCGCCAGATCAGCCGCAACCGCGTGCCACATCGCCGAGGTCTGCGGATACCCATGCAACAACAGCAGCGGGGCACCCGTGCCGCCGACGCGGCAGAAAACGGGGCCGTCCGGCGTGTCCACATACCGCTCTTCGAACCCGTCAAAGAATGCGGGCGCGACAGGTGCGGCGGCGGCTGTGGGATGCAATGGGATCACCTTGTTAAAACGGTCGGCGCGACGACAATCGTTGCCGCCTTACGGCTGGCCATTGATTGCGAACCACGAGGCAAGCAGCGGCAACAGCATGGCGCGGGTATATGAAAACAGGCAGACTTCGGGGCCGACCACAGCAAGGGCAAGCGGACGCCCATCCAGTGCGGCATCGAGACAAACCAGCGTCGGACCTTCCTGCCGCCCCAATATCGCCTTGTGGCGCCTGCGAAACGCGGCTAGCTGCGCATCCCAAATCGCCTCGAGCGTGGTGGTGTCGCCACGGGTTTCGGGCGGATTACCATCGACGGCACAGGTGCTGGCGGCAATCGCGGCGGCGTTGGCGGCCAGAAAACGGCTCATCGGCGACGGCGGCTTTGCATCAAGATCAACCTGCCAATGCGTCGCCAGCACCGATACGGAAACGCCCACCTCGGAACTGGTTCCAATGGGGCGAACCGGGGTGCTGCGCACGGTCAGCGTCTGATCGCCTTTGCAGATTTGCGTCATGATCGCACCTGCGGCGCGCAATATCTCGGGGTCTTCATGCGAGAGGCCCTGACCGACGACATCGTCCATGCCGGGTATGTCGCCCGTCATCGCGGCCAGACCGCGCAGGCGCCGCCCGGCGACAACCAGACTAAGCGCGGTCTTGCCTATGTTGAACACCAGCGTCCGTTCCAGAACGGTGTCGTCAATTTCGCGCAAAATGGCGACCAATGCAGGCGGCGCACCAGCTTGGCTGATGACCCGCTGGCCATCGGTGAAAACACCACCCTCGGCGCTAAGCCCGGCAAGCTTGCTGGCAATGGCTGAAGTGTTGCTCACGAACGGATTCCTGAAATCATGGGGGCGATCTTCGTCATATCATGCGCCATTGCTGATCTTCTCAAGGCACGGGCGGGCGTCGGACAGAAATGCTGCCACGTCAACGTCAGGTTTGCAGACACAGCACAACACATCCGTCGGTTCTTCAATGGCGCGCAGAAAAATCCGAAGCTGGTTTTTGGTGGCGACAAACGCGGTATTGCTTTCGCTCACGCCCAGTTGCGGCCGCTCGGCGGTTCCCAGCGCAAGCGCGGCTTCTGCGCACAAAATGTCCAGCGTTTCGCGCCGATAGCTTGTGTCCGTACTGGTCACCAGAATCATCTGTGTGGAAAGGTCAGCAAATGCAAGCGTCTCACAGCCCGCAAATTTGCCTTGCAGTGCGTCCAATTCGTCCACAACCATTCTTTGCGCCTGCCGTTTTTTGCCTTCGTTATGCCCTGACTACGTCAAAAAATGCGGTTGTGGAAGCCTGTGAAGAAGCCAGCGTTCAGGAATTGCCCATAATGCGGCCCGCACCGGGTGCAGGCTGCGTATCTGCATTCGTTACAGGACGCGGGCGTGAAGGTCTGTCGCCATCCAATGGCCGTTCGATCCGGCGGGGTTTGACAGGGACCACGACAGGCTCTGGAATGGTCGTCCCATTGGCCACATTATACAATGCCACGCTTGACCGAGCGGCCAGTGCCGATACCGTCTGGATCATGTCGATCAGGTGGTTCACAAAAGGTCCCGCACCGCTGGCGTCCCATTTTTCACCATCGTCGCCTGCCCGCAGGGCCTGCAACAGGGCAATCGGGAAAGTTCCGCCAAACAAACCTTCGGTTTCGCGGCGGACCCGTTTGAACACGCGGCGACGGTCATTATCGGTTGTCAGCTTGTCAAAGCGCGTGATCAGCAGGATAGAATTTTCCCGCACCGCGTCTGGCATTGCGTCCCAAACCGCAGCCTCTGACTGCCGCCATGCTTGGGTGGCATGGGTGCACCAGATCACGGCGTCAACTTCGGCCAGAACACGTTCCCACACGTCGGACGACATATTCGGATCGGAAATGCCGGGAAAATCAATCAGGTCGCACACATCCAGAATATCGCATTCCAAAAATAACCGAATGACGCGGGTTTGTTCGACGGGGATATCTTCCAGCCGGTCAAGCGATACCGGCTCGGTCGTGCCATCGACATCAACCCGGTAAGGCGCGCCGTTGCCATACGACATCCAGACCGGGGAAAGCCGCGTCGCCGTTACCTTTTCAGGCAGCGGACGGGCGCCCAGCAGCAGGTTGGACAGCGTGCTTTTGCCCGCACTGAATTCGCCCATCAGGGCGATGCGTGGTTTGCGTGGACCCTCGGCGGACATTACGCTGCTCCTCGTTCTGCCGCAGCGGCGCCATCGCTGAGTTCCTCAAAGATAAAATCGAACAGCTCTTCGCGTTCCTGCTGGGCCGTGATGCCGAAAATATCCTTTAAATCATCCACGCCAATGTTGGATTTATCGCTGATATCGGTCAGGAACCCGCGCTGTTCTGCCAGAAATTCGCGCAATTCGTTTTCGGCCATGGCGCGGATATCACCGGCCTGCCGGACCTTCAGTTCATCCACAATCGGTGCTGTTTCCGCTTCGATCAGGTCATAGAACCCGCTGGCAAACGCGCGATAGCCTTTTCGGCGCTTCCACCAGCCCTTCCACCATGAATTTTGAAGATCAAGCGCGATCGTCTGCCCCAGTGACACCGGTGCCGGGACTTCCGGAGCTGCGGGCGGCGTGATCGAGAAATTCTCGACCGACACACCAAAGGCAGTGCGATAGGTGTTCGCCAGATCTGCCGCCGCACTTGCGAAAACCTGTTCACAGGTCGATGTCACGTTGCGCCGCATCACCTGATAGCTGGTGCGCAGCAGCATCCGCAGCCCGTCCGGACTGTATTGCCAAACCTGATCTTCGCCGTTCGTTTCCAGATGTTGCAGCAGCGATTCCAGCGCGCGGTCCAGAAACCGTTTGTGCGATTGATCGACCCGGGACCCGAATTGTTGGAACACGATATCCAGACGATCATTCAGGAACTTCAGATTGTCAGCTTCCAGTTTGTCCAGATGCGTGATCAGCTCTGCATGTGGCATGACCTCGACCTTGTCGCCTTCAAGGCGCATGGATACGACGGAATTTGACGCACGCACACCGCCCACGAGGTTCAGCGCGCGTTTGCGCGACGCTGTCAAAATCTCGGCACCGGGGCCTTCGGTGATCCGCACGGCCAATGCCGCAAATAGCTGTGGCAGGCCGGACAAATGCCAAACCAGTTCATTGGTTTCCATGCCTGCGGTTTCTGCATTCAACGATGCCTCGGCCCAGTTGAACATCGCTTCTGCGCTTTCCGCGACGATATCGTCCAGGTTTTTCGACAATGCAATGTTGGCCCAATAGGCACTGCCGAAAATGACTTGCGGGTTCTCGGGGCCGTTGTGCGTGGCCAGGGTTGCCAGAATGCTTTCGCGGATTTCGGGGACCTGTTCGGCGGGGTTCGACAATTCGTCGATCCGGTTCACAAAGATGACAACCTCACGCGATTTCACGTTTGCGATCAGCCGGATCAGGCCCATGTCCATGGAACTAAGCGCCTGATGCGCCGACAGAACCACCACGCAGATGCGGCTGTCGCGCAGCGCGTTGATCGTGATCTGTTCGCGCATCATAAAGGTGTCGTTGACGCCGGGCGTGTCGCGCAGGCACATCGGCATCGGAATGGCGTCGGCGCTCAGATACAGATCGGCGGATTTGGTAATATCGGCAAAGCGGCCCTGCTGGGTCTCTTCATCCAGATCCTCGAAATCATCGCCCATACAGACATAGCGCTGGACCAGATCGTCGTTGATATCGGCGTAATTGTGTTTTTGGCCTAAAAGCAGCTCGAACTTGCGCCCAAGCCGTTGTTTGGTCTTTTCGCGCATTTCGGCAATCTGTTCGCGGACTTTGCGCAGTTCATCGTCGGCACCCGCGCGGCTGGAAAGCTCTCCGATTCGGCCACCATTTTCGACCAGATGATCCCATTCGTTCTGGCTGAAAAACTGAAACGTCGCCGTCGGCGCATCCACTGGCAGCGGCGCGTTCAGGTGCAGCGACGTCACAACAGACGTCCACGGGTTCACGTCCGCAGGCAACAGTTCGGGGCGCCCGACCATCGCATTGACCAGCGATGTCTTGCCCGACTTGATCTGCCCAATCATGGTGATGCTTGGCTCAAATGATCGTAACTGCTTGATAAGCTTCACAGCTTTCTTTTCGGCATCGGCCCCGCCAAGTTTCACGACATCAGCCAGCGTCAGCTCCAGATCGCTGATTTCATCATGAAACTCGTCAAGCTTTTCAAGGCCAAGCCGCATGAATGGGTGGTGCGCTGCAGGAACTTTGTAGCCGTCCCCTTTGGTCAGCTCTTCCATCTTCATTCTTGTCCGTCCTCAATTCTTATTGGTACTACCCTTATCATCTGTCTGCCCCTTCGACAAATGAGAGACATACACTGGGTTTATTGCGATTATCGGAACAGAGCAGCACGGCAAAAATGTGGCGCTGTGTTCACAAGTTCTTATGCTGTTGCCAAAGGTTACGCCGCCAACTCCGCCTGCAACTCATGTTTGATCTGTATCATCAAACTTACCGCCTCGACAGCGGCGCTGTCGCTTTTTTCCATCTGCATCAGTTGCACCAGATCCGATGCGTCCATCGCAGCGGCGCGCGCGCGGTCCAGCGCGGGGTCGCCCTCATGGCCGTGTTCATTCAGGTAATCGCTAAGCCAGAGTATATGCGCGACAGATTCCGCCATGATCCGCGCCGGGGCTGCGTCGCCCTCTTTCTCGGCCAGCGCAACCATGGCAAGGCTTTGCGTCGCGATATAGGCCAGAACCTGCTCATAAGCATCGCGTGTCGCGGGCTGCAAGCCGGTCACATTGATTGGCGCGGCCACCGGGGCAGGCCGTGCCGCCTGGACCTGCGGTTTCGGCGGCGGCGATTTGGCCGTTGGAACGATTGTGATCGCTGGTTTCTTGACCGGCTGCGCAGGCTCTGCAACGGGTGCCGCTGGCGGCGGTGCGCTGCTGGTTGCGGGGGTCAGCACATCGGCATGCTGTCGCAGCAGCATTTCGGCCATATCCAAGGCGGACTGACGGCCCTGATCAACCTGCTTCAGCACCGCCGAGATCAGGGCAAGACCGCCACTGTTGCGCATCTTGGTTTTGTCCACCGTCCCATCGGGCTTGCGGGCGGCCAGCGCGTCGGCGGTCGCAATGGGCAATATCTGTTTGAACTCATGCTTGGCGACACCCTGCACGGCTTGCAGTGTCGTCTCCAATTGGCCATCAGCCTTCGACAGGTCCGCCTTTGTCAACATCAGGAACCCGTGGTCCTTGATGATGTCGGGCATCTGCGCCCACAGCGTTTGCTCTGTCACGTTGAATGTCTGGGTACACCACAATGCGACGTCACTGCGCTTGGCGGCCCATTGGCTGGCGCGATGCATCGCCGTGGCCTCCGCCGGTGCAACGACCTCAAGCACGGAAATCTTGCCCAGGGCGGGCAATGGCAGGTGCATTTCGACAAACGCCGGCGCAAGCGCCGCGATCTGTTCGCCATCCGCATGGGGCAACGTCACCTTGGACCCGTCGGCCAACGTGCAGATCGTCTGCGGTGTGTCGCCATGCGACAGCTCCAGCGTCGGCAGCCGTACACCCTCGGGCAGCACATTTGCGCCGACCAACAGGTTCATCAGCGTTGATTTTCCGGACCCCGGCATGCCCATCAGGCCAATGCGCACGGGTTTCTTGAGCCGCGCAAGCAGTTGTTCCGCACGGTCCTGCACGTTGGCAGGCAGCTGGCGTGACGCCACTGCCTGCTCAAGTTTTTCTTGAACTTTGTTCCCCACCGACTGATTCGACATTACTTACCTCCGGCGGCTATCTTAGCCGGCGGCGCTGCCTCATCAACCTCCTGTGTCCTTGTGTTCATGTCATCGCGCGGGCCAACTGACTTGACTGGCCGCACTTCCTTGATCGCTGGCGGCAACTTTCCGCGCTGTGCCGGATCGACAGTGCCTCTGTACATGGCTGCATCCTCGGCAACGATCCTGTCGTCATTCGCAAAATCTTCCTGCTTGACCACACGGGTAATGGTCGATGTGTGGGTTTCAATATGTCCCACAGGCTTGGCGCGGATGGCGCGGATGACCGGCTTGTTGTGGTTCAGCTTGATGACCGAAAACGTGCAGTTATCCTGATCGGGGTCGGCCAATGCCTCAATCGCCTCAAGCAGATATCCGGCGATTTCAGCACTCTTGCGGCGGCGATACCGGTGCAGGATCTTCTGGATATGCGGCTCTTCGAGATATTGAAGCCCGTCACTGGACACCACGACAATATCACCGACCTGCAACTCGAACGGGGTCCGTGGGCAGTCAGACTTGGCCACGCGTTCGCCCAGGATCACCGAGGTCAGACAGTTCCGGTCCGGGTGGTTCTTGCCTGCAATCGGGTCCAGCAAACCGGACTTTACCATAAAGTCGATCTGCGGTGCCATCGAATGGTCTTCGTTCAACTGCTTCAGCTTGCCTCCGCGGAAGTGATAAAGCGGCGAGTCGCCAACCGACATCCAGAACATCCGGTTTTCGATCAACACCAGCGAAACAAGGGTCGCACCCATGCCGCGTGTGTCAGGGTTTTCCTTGACGTGTTGGCGGACACAGTTGTTTGCATTGACCGCTGCCGCCGTCAGGAACTGCGGGATTTCCATTTCGAAATCCGTAAAGTTCGCGCTTTGAAACTTCAGCTCGCTATAGACTTCGGTGACCACGATCTTGCTGGCCACGTCGCCCGCAGCATGGCCGCCCATGCCATCGGCTAAAACCACCACGCCACTGTCCGACCCAAAGGGAAAATCGGTGACAATTGCGTCTTCTTGATAATCACGTCCACCCTGACAGATCGCCGAAGCGACATCAAAACGCGGTTCAGGCGATCGCCACATCTTCGTCCTCCCCGGTCGAACCATCGGTCCAGCTGAATGTCTGGTCACATAGCGCGACAAAGTGCAGCACCGTTTCACCGATGCGAATAAGATCGCCGGTCTTGATCGGCTCGTTGCTGATCAGCGGCTTCTTGTTCAGACGCACGATATTCGACTTGCCGCCATGCCCCAGCAAGAATTCCTTGCTTTCGGGGTCGTAAACGATGGCCGCATGGTTCGTGCGCGAAATCGAATTATCGCCAAAATCAAGCTGAATGGCCTGATCTTCGCCGCGACCGATCTGCGACATGCCTGTCATGAGCGAGAAAGTCTCGCCACGGCCCGGACCCTCGATCACAACGATCCAGCCCACTGGGAACTTGACGCGCTGCGTTGGGGCCGCCTTGGGGGCATCGTTGAACAGGTCGACAACATCACCGTCCGACTTTTCAAAACCAATCAGCCGGGTCTTGGTCCGACGTGACCGTGCCGCCGACCGGGACGCCGCAGCAGATGCCGCCGCTGGCGAGGCCGAAGGCAGTTCGGGCGCGATCTCCGGCAACTCGCTTGATGTGCCATCGTCGTCCATGTCCCAGATGTTCATCGCCGGTGCCGGCGCTTCCTGGGCATTCACCTTGGCGCTGATATTGGTCAGGATGTCGCTGACGCCTTTTTCGGCGGTCCCTGCCCGGCGCTGTATGGCCTGCTGATCATCGGCCAGGGCGCCAATCGTATCGCGATACGATTGCTCTAAAGCGTCTTGGCTGCTTATCGCGCGCGCGTCCGAAACGCGGCGCTTTCTACCAAAGATTGCACGAATGAAATTCATGTTACCTACCTTCCAGTTTACGGCACAGATGCGGCCTCATATGCCGTTGTCGCCGTTGTTTAGTTTTCGCTGCCTGCATAGCTCAGCGACGCAACCCACATGCTGCCCTCGCGCTGTACGGCAAACATGAACTGTTCCGTCCCGTTGTCGATTTCGCGATTGAGGATGTCAAACAGTGACTCACGCTGTGCGATGTTTTCCGATGTGGGGATGTACGATGTCATCACGTCACCGATCCGCAGATCACCAGCCGCATCTGCCGGCACAGCCACGACCGACGTCTGCCAATCCGACCCGGATCTTGTGGTTTGGAAGCGTACACCGCTCGACAATGCGATTTCATCGACAACTTGCAGCCTCCAGCTATGTGCGCCGGTTGCGCCCGATGCCGGGTCCAGCGTGCCGAACGTCACTTCGATTGTGTCCGTCGGAGCGGGTGAAACGGTGTTGCGCAATATCGCTGAGATTTCCGCGATATTCTCAATCGGTATGCCGTTGACGGAGGTGATCATCAAACCTTCGCTCACCCATACCGGGGAAACGGCGCCAACCTGACCGATCGTGTTGGACTCTGCAGAGGCTGCGTCAAACGGCAGTAACACCGCCCACCTTTTCGCGACATCTGCGGTCGGCAGCTCATTGCCGGGGGTAATCGCGGCAATGTCAACCTCTGGACCGGTGCCCACCGCCGCAATCGCGTCTGGTGTCGCTGGAAAATCCAGATCAGCCGTTTGCGTATCCGCAGACGGACCGTTCCCGGTCTGATCGGGGAAATCCGCACCCGCGACAGGTTCTGCCACAACGGGGCGTGGAGTTTCCACAGGCTCTGGCAGGGGCGGTGCAACCGGCTCTGGAAGGGCGGCAACCTCGATGTTTTGTGGGCGCGTGGTCGGGCGCAATTGCTCTGGCGCGACGTCGTCAACAATTACCGGGCCGCCGACGATCACGGGCGCTGGGGCATCCACGATGACCGGCGCGGCATCTTCAACGATGACAGGCGCGGGCGGTGTTTCAACAGGCGCCGGTTCCGCAATGATAACGGGCGCAGGCACAACGGCTTCCGGCTCTGCTATGGCGACTGCAACATCATCCGTTGCGGCGATGGATGGCTCTGGCAGTGCCGCAGTGGTTGGTGCAGCGGTTGGTGCAGTGGTTGGTGCGGTGCTTGTCGCAACGGCTGGTGCCGGTGTGGCGGCATCTTGGCCGCCGGTCATGGTCATCACGCCGACGCCGATCAACAGTGCAACCGCCGCGGCGGAGCCAAGCAACAACGGCATCTTGGATTTCGGCGCTTCAGCATGGACAGCCGCAGTCGGCACAGCGCCGCCAACATTCAGTGGCGTCACATTGCCCTGATTGCCATCCATCATGTCCAGCCACTCTTTGGCGGACTGCAGGCGATCCTTCGGCAAGACGCACAGCGCCTTGTCGATGGCGGCCAGAAAATCATCTTCGTACTCTGGGAACCGACCGGCAAGCGGCACGTAGGGATCGGGCTCGGCCGATGCGATGGCGGCCAGACGCGCCTGACTGTTTGGCGGCACCTCCATCGCGATCAGATGGTGGAATGACGCGGCCAACGCATAAAGATCACTGCTGGGGCTTTGCGCGCTGCCGGCAATATAGAATTCCTGCGGGGAATAACCGTCCTTGACCACCCGCAGCGCCGACAGAACGCGGCTTTGCTTCGTCGCTTCTTCACGCGCGGCGCCAAAGTCGATCAGAACCGGGTGGAACGACTTGTTGATCAAAATGTTATCGGGCGAAATATCACGGTGCAGAATGCCCTGATCGTGGATGAAACCAATCGCACCCAGAACTTCCTTCAAGATGGCCTTGATCTGCGTCGGTGTCAGGCCGTGGTTCGGATCTTCGATCGTATCCAGCAAATCGCGCCCCTCGACAAAGTCGAGCGCCATATAAGCGGTGTCGTTATCCTCGAATACCTGATGCACGCCAACGATATTGGGGTGGCTCAGCTTGGACAGGCTGCGGGCCTCCTGGACGAACAGGCGGACAATCGACTTCAGCTCATTCTGGTGGGCACGCGACCGGGCCTGCACAATGTACCGGCTGCGGCGACAAAAGGCGCCGGGAAAACATTCCTTGATCACGATCTTGCGGTCAAGACTGTCACGGGCAAGGTATGTAATACCAAAACCGCCCGCGTTCAGGAAGCTTTCAATCGTGTACTGCCCGTGCATCAACTTTGTGCCCGGCTTCAGCTCATCGACAAAGCCTTCCCCCTCGTCTGTGTTTTCGGTCACCTGTGGCTTAGCCATCTCAACATCCAGCTCTCAAACTCTTGGTGGCTCAACGGATTTCCGCCTGCCCACGTTTTCTAGTCTCATCAAAATTGGGCCAAAAAGTGACGCCAACTTGTTGTTTAGTGGCCGTTAATCCCGATTATTCACCACCATTACCGCCTAATGCCGAAACAGTGCTAGGCATTTTTTGGCTGATTACCAGTGATAACCGATGCTTTCACCGTCAAATTGCGTTTGTGCATCTTGCGTAGGCAAGCATTTGATCATGAACATGAAAAATTCGGTTGCGGCCGCAGGAGCCGGATCAGACTCACACTATCTTAACCCGCGTCGGTACCGATTCTCTCGTTTATGGATCGTTCCGGCCCCCTGATTCCCGACGTTGCGGTGCATATAACGGTTTCAGAGCCCGGTTTGAAACCCGGCTTGTCGCCGCCTGCATTAAGGTGCAGCATCGCGTCCGCAGGGCAGAGGGCAATTATGACACGGGTATTCATCAACGGGTTTGGCCGGATCGGTCGTACCGTCTTGCGGGCATGGACAAAAGGCGCGTGGCCAGAGATTGACATCGTGGGCATAAATGACATCGCCGCCCCCGACCTGTGCGCGCATCTGTTCGCATATGACAGCGTCTTCGGGCCATTTCCCGGCAGCGCCGAACACGAAAACGGCGCGCTGGTGATCGACGGCCATGCAATCCCTTTTTACCGCAGCGAAGACGCAAGCACGCTGGACCTGTCCGGCGTTGATCTGGTGCTGGAATGCACCGGCAAGGCCAACAGCCGCGACATCGCGGAACGTGGCCTGCGCGCGGGGGCCAGACGTATCCTTATTTCCGGCCCGTCCGACGCGGCCGATCTGACCATGGTGCTGGGTGCCAACGAAGTCCTGCTTGCCGATCAGACCATCGTGTCCAATGCGTCCTGCACCACCAATGCGCTGGCCCCTCTGGTCCGGTTGCTGGACGATACATGGGGCCTGCAAACCGGCTGGATGACGACGATCCACTGCTATACCGGCAGCCAGCCCACGATTGACGCACCCCGTGGCGACATGCTGCGCAGTCGGGCTGCGGCCCTGTCGATGGTGCCCACGACCACATCGGCGCAACAATTGCTGAATCTGGTCCTGCCCGGCATCGCGGGCCGGATCGAGGCGGCAGCGGTGCGTGTCCCTGTTGCCTCCGTCTCGGCGGTGGATCTGACCGTGATGCTAAACGCCGCGCCGACGTTGGACGCCTTGCACCACGTGATCCGTCAACAATCCGGCGTCATCGGCCATACCGACAAACTGCTGGTGTCCTCGGACCTGCGCGCGCGGCCCGAAAGCCTGATCGTCTCGCTGCCTGAAACACGCGTCACGCAGGGCGGCTTGGTGCGGGTGTTCGGCTGGTACGACAACGAATGGGGCTTTTCGTGCCGGATGCTGGATGTGGCCCGCATGATGGCCTAGCGCGGGGCGGGTTTCACAGGGTCGCCCGACGCGGGGCCTATGACCGGCTGGATCAGCATCTTATCAAGCCAAAGATCGCGCGGCGTGCGAAACTGTTCGATTCCGATCACCATATCATCGTGCCCGTCGCGGGGCTGGGCAATATATGTGCCCAGCAACCTGTCCCACCACGGCACGCTGAATCCAAAGTTGCTGTTTGTCTCGTCGCGATAGATCGAATGATGGACCCGGTGCATATCCGGCGTCACCAGAAACAGGCGCAGCACCGCATCAACCCGACCCGGCAACCGGATGTTGGCATGATTGAACAGCGATGTGCCGTTCAGCAAAACCTCGAACAGCAACACCGCAATCGCGGGCGGGCCAAGCGCGGCAACAACGCCCAGCTTGATCGCCATCGACGCAAGTATTTCAACGGGATGAAACCGCAGTCCCGTTGTGACGTCAAATTCCAGATCCGCATGGTGCATCCGGTGCAGGCGCCACAGGCCCGGAACCGCATGAAACATCACATGTTGCAGGTAAATCGCCAGATCAAGCACCAGTATCGCCAGCACAACCTTGACCCAGCCGGGCAGGGTGACAATCTGAAACAGGCCCCAGCCCTTGTCCTGCGCGATCACGGCAAGACCGACCGCCAGCGTCGGAAAGGCCAGCCGCACCAGCATCGTGTCGATCACGACCAGCGCCAGATTATTCGACCAGCGAATAAACCGTGGGATTTCCATGCGACGGCGTGGGGCGATCACCTCCCAGACGGCCATCGCGATCAGCAGGCCGAAAAACACGGCCAGCCGCACGGTGGGTTCGTTTTGCAAAAGGGACTGTGTCATCGCGACTCCAGGGCGCGGGGCGCGCGCATACGTTATACTACGCCATTGCGCAGGGTTCGCCTAGGGTGCCGCGCCCTGACCGCTGATGTGTTCCCGCGACACATCGCCCGCGCCGGTTTGGGCATATCGTGTACGTACGCTGTCTGTACGGCTTGCGTACGCCCGCTTGCGACGTGCCCTTTCCCTTTGCGGTCCCGCGGACTAGGTTCGCGCCAACAAGCCAAAGGTCCCCCCCCATGCCCACAATCGTTTCCGTCCAAAACCTGCGCAAAGCCTACGCCTCGGGTTTTGAGGCTCTCAAAGGTGTCAACCTTGAGATCGAAGAAGGCGAAATACTTGCGCTTCTAGGTCCCAATGGTGCCGGGAAAACTACTTTGATATCAACCATTTGCGGCATCACTGTGCCGACCTCTGGCAGCGTCACCGTCGGTGGCCACGACACCCGGACCGCGTTTCGCGCAGCGCGCAATCTGATCGGGCTGGTGCCGCAGGAAATCAACCTTGAACCGTTCGAAACCGTCTTTAACTCTGTTCGCTTTTCGCGTGGCCTGTTCGGCAAGCCGCGCAATGACGCCTATATCGACAAAGTGCTGGACCAGCTGTCCCTGATCGACAAAAAACATAGTAAAATCATGACCTTGTCTGGTGGAATGAAGCGGCGGGTGCTGATCGCCAAGGCGCTATCCCACGAACCCCGCGTGCTGTTTCTCGACGAACCCACCGCCGGTGTCGACGTCGAGCTGCGCAAAGATATGTGGGAAGTCGTCGCCGGGCTAAAGGCTTCTGGTGTAACGATAATTTTGACGACGCATTACATCGAAGAGGCCGAAGCCATCGCCGACCGCGTCGGCGTCATCAACAAAGGCGAGATTTTGTTGGTGCAAGACAAGGCCGAGTTGATGGCCCAAATGGGCCGCAAGCAGTTGCAGATCGAATTGGCCGAAGCCATTGACGAAATCCCTAAGGGATTGAAATCATATGATTTAGCACGCGCTAACGACGGTTTACACCTGACCTACAGCTACGACACCAAAGGCGAGCGGACAGGCATCACAACCCTGCTCAATGACCTCGCGGCCAGCGGGTTGAAAATGAAAGACCTCCAGACCAAGCAAAGCAGCCTCGAAGACATCTTTGTCGGTCTCGTAAAGGAACAGGCATGAACTATACCGCCGTAAAGTCCATTTATATCTTTGAAATGGCACGCTTTTTCCGAACAATCATGCAAAGCTTGATCTCTCCGGTCTTGTCCACATCGCTGTATTTTGTCGTCTTTGGCGCGGCCATCGGCAGCCGGATCGAACAGGTCGAAGGCGTCAGCTATGGCGCCTTTATCGTGCCGGGCCTGATCATGCTGTCGGTGATGACGCAGGCCACCACCAACGCAAGCTTTGGCATCTACTTTCCCAAGTTCATCGGGACGATCTACGAACTCCTCTCGGCTCCGGTAAACTTTCTTGAAATCACAATGGGTTACGTGGGTGCCGCCGCGACGAAGGCGATGTTCATCGGACTGGTCATCCTGACCACCGCCTACTTTTTTGTGGACATCCAAATCGCGCATCCGTTTGCAATGTTCGCCTTTTTGACGCTGACCTGCATCAGCTTTTCACTGCTGGGGTTCATCATCGGTATCTGGGCCGGGAATTTCGAACAGCTGCAGCTTATCCCGCTGCTGATCATCACGCCGCTGGTCTTCTTGGGTGGATCCTTCTACTCAATCTCGATGCTGCCGCCAGTCTGGCAAACGATCACATTGTTCAATCCGGTCGTCTATTTGATCAGCGGGTTCCGCTGGGCGTTCTTTGGTACCGCCGACGTATCAATCGGCCTCTCCTTGTGCGCTATTGCCTTGTTCACTGGTATTTGTCTGACGGCAATCTGGTGGATATTCCGCACCGGCTGGCGCATCCGGCAATAACGCACCTTGTGCCCAGCGCAGCACGGCCTAAATGGTAGAAAATGAAACGCTTTATTCCCTTCGTCACCTCTGACCCCGTCGTCGCCGTGATCCGCCTGCAAGGCGCGATTGCCAACAGTGGTCGTGGCCTTGATAACCCCGGCCTTGCGCCGGTGATTGAAAAGGCATTTAGCCGCGGCAAACCTGCCGCTGTCGCACTTGAAATAAACTGCCCCGGTGGATCGCCTGTGCAATCGTCACTGATAGCCTCTCGGATCAGGCGGCTAGCCGACGAAAAGAAAATCCCCGTTTTCGCCTTCGTCGAAGATGTCGCGGCATCGGGCGGTTACTGGCTGGCCTGCGCCGCAGACGAGATTTTTGTCGATGCGTGTTCCATCACAGGCTCCATCGGTGTGATCAGCTCTGGTTTTGGCGCGCATGAGGCGATTGCCAACTATGGTATCGAACGCCGTGTGCATACGTCGGGCAAATCCAAATCAATGCTCGACCCGTTTAAAAAGCAAGATCCGGCCGACGTGACCAAGCTCAAAGGCTGGCTAGAGGATTTGCACGCCACTTTCATCGCCTACGTACAATCGCGGCGCGGTCTGAAACTGGCCGACAACCCTGACTTGTTCACGGGAGAGGTGTTTATAGGACAAAGAGGCATTGATGCGGGCCTTGTCGATGGGATCGGTCATCTTGTCCCGACCATGAAACAACGCTTTGGCGACAATGTGCGGTTCCGTCGCTACGACCAGAAACGCCCGCTGCTGGCCCGTTTCGGTGCGCAGATTGTGGGTAATACAGTTGCCGGTATTGATGAACGTGCGGCCTTCGCAAGGTATGGCCTGTGATTATCAAGTCGGTCTTTCTGTTCCTCGCCTTCATCGGCGTGCTTGGCATTTTCGGGAAATGGCGGTTCCCTGGACAGCAGCGGCTGGCCGACGCGAAATGCCCGAAATGCCAGCGTTACCGAATTGGCAAGGGGCCATGCCAGTGTGAAAAGGGCCGACCATGAAGGCACTTGTGACCGGCGCAGGTGCCCGGCTGGGCCGGGCGATGGCGCTTTATCTGGGGCAGCGCGGCTATGATGTTGCCGTGCATTACGCGGATTCCGCCGCCGGTGCCGCCGAGACGGTAGAAGCGTTGCAGAAAATGGGCCGCAAGGCAGTGCCACTTCAGGCGGATCTGCTGCACGAAGACGCCACACAAACCTTGATCGGGCGCGCTGCCGATGCGCTGGGTGGGCCGCTGACCTGCCTGATCAACAATGCGTCCATCTTCGAGCATGACACGGTGGCGACGGCGACGCGGGCCAGTTGGGATCGGCATATGGAGTCCAACCTGCGCGCGCCCTTCGCGCTGACCCAAGGGTTTGCCGCACAGGTCCCTGACCCGCTGACTGACGACATCGGCGAACCGGTAGCGCGCGGGCTGGTCATCAATATGCTGGATCAGCGGGTACATAAACTGACCCCTGAATTCATGAGCTATACGATCGCCAAGATGGGTCTATGGGCCATGACCCGTACCACCGCACAGGCACTGGCACCCCGTGTGCGTGTCAATGGGATAGGTCCGGGGCCAACATTGCAGGGGCATCGGCAGAGCGCAGACCACTTTGCCCGACAGCGGTCTGCGACTGTCCTGAAGCGCGGTGCGAACATTGCCGATATCACCGCCGCACTGGGGTATTTTCTGGATGCGCCAGCCGTCACAGGGCAAATGATCGCTGTTGACGGGGGGCAGCATCTGGCATGGGAAACGCCCGATGTGCTCGGGGTGGAATGACGCAGGGGCAAAGTTGTGCACGTGTCGGGGTGTTGTTCACGAAACCTTTACAATTAGCCGGTTTTTCAATGAGTTAACTGCCTGTAAATAAAAATATACAGCAAATTCAACGGCTTGAAAATGTGCCTTTTTTTTGTGCAAAGTGCTGAACCCTGCCAAATGCAAGGGAAATTTCGCGATCTGCAAGATTAACCCACCGACTTATCCACAGAAAAAGTGGATGCCTTTTCTCTTGTCCCCGCTGCGTTACCATTGCAGCCAACTTAGAATCACAGAAGCGTGCGTATGACAGAGCAGCCAACCACCGCACCCACGACAGGTTATGACCGGATACAGGGGTATTTGCGCACACTTGATGCGTCACCGGGGGTTTACCGGATGCTAGATGCGGACAGTCGGGTACTGTACGTGGGCAAGGCGCGCAACCTGAAGGCGCGCGTCAGCAACTATTCCCGGCCCGGCAATCATGCGCCGCGGATTGCGCGCATGATCCGCGAAACCGCATCAATGATGTTCCTGACCACACGCACCGAGACCGAGGCGCTGCTGCTGGAGCAGAACCTGATCAAGCAGTTGAAGCCGCGCTATAATGTGCTGCTGCGTGACGATAAATCGTTCCCGAATATACTGGTCGCCAAAGGGCACGCTTTTGCGCAGATCAAAAAGCATCGTGGCGCCAAAAAGGAAAAAGGCGACTACTATGGCCCCTTCGCGGGGGCCGGTGCGGTCAATCGTACGCTGAACCAATTGCAGCGCGTGTTTATGCTGCGCAACTGTACCGATAACGATTTTGAGACACGCACACGCCCGTGTCTGCAATACCAGATCAAACGCTGTTCCGGCCCCTGCGTCGGCCTGATCTCAGAGGAAGATTACGCCATAACCGTTCGCGATGCAGAGCGTTTCCTGCAGGGCCGTACCAAAGCGATACAAGAGACGCTGGCAGCGCAGATGCAGGCCGCCTCGGATGGCATGGAATTCGAACGGGCCGCTGCGCTGCGTGATCGGATCAAGGCGCTGACGCAGGTGCAGGGTGTCCAAGGCATCAATCCGCAGAACACGCCCGAGGCCGATGTGATCGCGCTGCATATGGATGGCGGGCAGGCCTGCGTGCAGGTCTTTTTTATCCGGGCCCACCAGAACTGGGGCAATCACGATTATTATCCCCGTATCAGCGGCGATGAGGATATCAGCGAGGTGATGGAAGCCTTTGTCGGGCAGTTCTACGCGACCCGCGAGCCACCCCGCATGCTGATCCTTTCGCATGGTCTTGATAATGACGATCTGATGGCCGATGCGCTGGCCGAAAAGCTGGGCCGCAAGGTTGATATTATAGTGCCGCAGCGGGGTGAAAAGGCGGAACTGGTGCAAGGCGCGCTGCGCAACGCCCGTGAAAGTCTGGCGCGCAAGATGTCCGAAACCGCGACGCAGGGCCGCCTACTGAAAGGGCTGACAGAGGCGTTCGATCTGCCCAAGGTACCCCAGAGGATCGAGGTTTACGACAATTCGCACATTCAAGGCTCCCATGCCGTCGGCGCGATGATCGTGGCCGGACCTGACGGTTTTGACAAGAACCAGTACCGCAAATTCAACATCCGTGGCGATGACCTGACCCCCGGCGATGACTTTGGCATGATGAAAGAGGTGCTGACCCGCCGGTTCCAACGTCTTTTGAAAGAAGACCCTGAACGAACGCTTGGCACGTGGCCTGACCTTTTGCTGATTGATGGCGGGGCCGGGCAGGTGAGTGCGGTGCGCGAGATCATGGAGGCACTGGGTGTCGGCGATATCCCGATGGTTGGTATTGCCAAGGGCGAAGACCGCGACGCGGGAAAAGAAGAGTTTCACCGCACCGGCAAACCCGTGATGGCGCTGCGGCACAATGATCCTGTGTTGTATTTTGTGCAGCGTATGCGGGACGAGGTGCATCGCTTTGCCATTGGGACGCACCGGGCGAAGCGATCAAAGGCAATTGGCGCGACCCCGTTGGACGACGTGCCGGGCGTGGGTGGCACCCGAAAACGCGCGCTACTGGTGCATTTTGGGTCGGCCAAGGCTGTGGCGCGTGCCGATCTTGCCGATCTCAAGGCGGTTGACGGCATATCGGGGAACATGGCCCAGACCATTTATGACTATTTTCATGAAAACGGTTGAGTTGGAAAAGAAATTTGCCTCCGGCGGGGATATTTGTGCTCGGAAGAAGCGGGTAGCATGTCCGTTATAGTCAGCGCCGCAGAAGCGGGTTAGGTAAAGAACATGAGAATGAATGTGCCGAATATCTTGACAATCCTTCGCTTGGCCGCTGCGCCGGGTCTTGTGATCATGTTTTTATACTTTAATCGGCCTTTGGCGGATTGGTTCGCGCTGGTCTTGTTCGTGACGGCCGCGCTGACGGATTTTCTGGATGGGTATCTGGCGCGCGCGTGGAAACAGGAAAGCCGCCTTGGTGCGATGCTCGACCCGATTGCGGACAAGGCGATGGTTGTGATTGCACTGCTTGTCATCACCGGGTTTTCGGGTATGAACCCGCTTATTCTGTTGCCTGCGACACTGATCATGTTCCGCGAAGTCTTTGTGTCTGGCCTGCGGGAATTTTTGGGTGATACGGCTGGTACGCTGAAGGTCACCGTGATGGCAAAATGGAAGACGACGGCGCAGATGGTCGCCATTGCGCTGCTTTTTGCGACTGGCGCTTTTGAACACTATTTTGGGATGCAGGCCATTGGTATGAACGCCGAGATTGTCGAAGGGGTATTGGGCCGGACCATCCCCGACGAAATGGGGCTCTTGTGGAAGTACTATGGTATGGTGGGCAGTTGGTGGGCCGGGATCACGGTATTGTGGGTCGCGGCCATTTTGACGCTGGTGACCGGTTGGGATTATTTCAGCAAGGCGCGCCCCTATCTGAAGGATGTTGGCTGATGAATGTGATGTATTTTGCGTGGGTCCGGGAACGGATTGGTATCCCGCATGAAACGGTGGACAGCGATGCGGCAACCGTGGCTGATTTGGTGGCCGAGCTTGTTGCGCGCGAAGATCGTTATGCTGCCGCGTTTGCTGATGTCAGCGCATTGCGCGTTGCACTGGACCAAGAACTGGCGGCGTTTGACGCGCCGTTGGCAGGTGTGCGCGAAGTGGCGTTTTTTCCACCGATGACTGGTGGTTGAATGACCGTACGCGTCCAGCCAGAGCCGTTCGATGCCGGCGCGGAACTGAATGGTTTTGCGCAAGGTCGCAGTGATGTTGGTGCGATTGTCAGTTTCACCGGTGTTGTCCGCGACGTGGACGGCGGCCTGCGCGAAATGCAAATCGAACACTATCCCGGCATGACCGAGGCGGCGATTGCCGGGATCGTGGCGCAGGCGTGTGAACGCTGGTCGCTGGCGGATGCATTGGTCATCCACCGCCATGGCCCGTTGGCGGTGGGTGCGCCGATCATGATGGTTGCGACCGCAGCTGCGCACCGGGTCGCGGCGTTCGAGGCGGCAGATTTTCTGATGGATTACCTGAAATCCCGCGCGCCGTTCTGGAAAAAAGAAGTGACGGTCAATGGTGCCGAATGGGTCGCCGCCAAGGATGCAGACGAAGACGCGCTAAACCGCTGGTGACCGGGCCAGAGCCGCACATGGGGCATGACGCGGGCAGGTGGTCAGGTGATTGTTGATCAGGCCCGTCGCCTCCATGAAGGCATAGACGATTGTCGGGCCGCAGAATTTGAACCCGGCTTGCTTGAGGTCTTTTGAAATTTGCGCAGAGAGTGGCGATTGTGTCGGCATTTCCGTCCGGTCGGCCAGGCGGGTTTGCAGCGGGGTGCCATCGACGTATCGCCAGAGAAACCGATCAAACCTTTGGTCTGCTTCTATATTTTGCCATGCGCGCGCATTGCTGATTGTCGCTTCTATTTTGCCGCGATGGCGGATAATGCCGGGGTTGGCAAGCAGCCGTGCCACGTCATCCTGATCCCAATTCGCGATTGTATTAGGGTCGAAGTTCGCAAAAGCCGCGCGAAAATTGTCGCGTTTTTTCAGAATCGTGATCCAGCTTAGGCCCGCCTGAAAGCCATCCAAAATCAGTTTTTCCCACAATGCCCGGCTGTCATATTCAGGCACACCCCATTCAGTGTCGTGATAATCAATGTAAATTTGTTCAGGCCCAGCCCAGCCGCAGCGTTCTGTCATTGGTTTCTCCATCGGGGCTTAATCAGTTATTAGCAGGATATGCGCCATCCTGCGGGGGCTTTATGGGACCTGCAAATGTCAAACGCCACGCTAAGCCGCGCCGAAATCGAAGAACAAGCCCTTTTGGATCCGTTGCACTATGCGATGGCCAGCCGCGACGCGGATGTCATGAATTTGGTCCGCGATGCGCTGGCTGCCGGACGGGCCAAGCTGGCGTTCTATCCGATCATCACCGCCGACGCGCAACCGCGGATTGCCTTTTACGAGGGTCTGGTACGGCTGATGGACGATGCTGGCCGGATCATTCCCGCCGCCCATTTCATGCCGCTTATCGAAGAAACCGGGATGGGCCGGCAGATTGACTGTGTCACGCTGGCCCTTGCGCTGAAACTGCTTAGGCAAAAACCGGGCTTGCGGCTGTCGATCAACCTGTCAGCGCGGTCGGTTGGGGATGGCGAATGGCGGCGCATATTGGATCGGGGACTGCGTGATCGGGCCGATCTTGGTGATCGCCTAATATTTGAGATTAGCGAGACATCGGCGATGATGCTGCATGAAATCGTCATTCGGTTCATGACGGAAATGCAACCTAAAGGTGTTGCTTTTGCGTTGGACGGTTTTGGGGCGGGCCTGACGGCATTTCGCCATCTAAAGGATTTCTTCTTTGATCTGGTGAAAATTGACAAAAGTTTTATCCGCAATATTCACAACGACCCCGATAATCAGGTGTTGGCCGAAGCTTTGATTACTGTCGCGCACCAGTTCGAGATGTTCGCCATTGCCGATGGCGTCGAAACCGAGGCAGAGGCGGCGTTCCTGAAACAGATTGGTGTCGATTGCCTGCAGGGCTATCACTATGGCGTGCCCAAGTTCGAACTCTAACAGCATTGCAACCTATACATTTGGGGTGAATCACATTGCCCTAGGCCATTCAACCCAATAAACAAGTGGGTGAGCGGCAGGGGGTTCTGCTCGTGCCCGTTGGGCATATGGTGCCGCCTTGCCATGGGAATAAACCTGAAGGGATCAATCCATGACCAATGTTGTTATCGCATCCGCCGCCCGCACCGCCGTGGGTAGCTTTGGTGGGGCATTTGCCAACACCCCGGCACATGACCTCGGCGCGGCTATTCTGGAAGAGGTGGTAGCGCGTGCTGGCATCGATAAATCTGAAGTCAGTGAAACTATTCTTGGTCAGGTTCTGACCGCCGCCCAAGGCCAAAATCCGGCCCGTCAGGCGCACATTAACGCAGGTCTTCCGATTGAAAGCGCCGCGTGGAGCATTAATCAGGTGTGTGGGTCCGGCCTGCGCGCCGTTGCGCTTGGGGCGCAGCACATCCAATTGGGCGATGCGGCAATTGTTGCGGCCGGTGGCCAGGAAAACATGACGCTCAGCCCCCATGCCGCCAACCTGCGTGCGGGTCATAAAATGGGCGATATGACCTATATCGACACGATGATCCGCGACGGTCTTTGGGATGCATTCAACAACTACCACATGGGGCAGACGGCCGAAAATGTCGCGAACCAGTGGCAGATCACCCGCGATATGCAGGATGAATTCGCTGTTGCCTCGCAGAACAAGGCAGAGGCTGCACAGAAGGCTGGCCGCTTTGCTGATGAAATCGCCGCATTCACGGTGAAAACGCGCAAAGGTGATATCATCATCGATCAGGATGAATACATTCGTCACGGCGCCACGATGGCCGCGATGCAAAAACTGCGCCCGGCGTTTGCCAAAGATGGTTCTGTCACTGCTGCCAACGCATCGGGCCTGAATGATGGTGCTGCTGCAACCCTTTTGATGACAGCCGCCGACGCTGAAAAGCGCGGAATCGAGCATTTGGCCCGTATCGCGTCTTATGCCACCGCAGGGCTTGACCCGTCAATCATGGGCGTGGGCCCGGTGATGGCCAGCCGCAAGGCGCTGGAAAAAGCTGGCTGGACGGTTGCCGACCTTGATCTTGTCGAAGCGAACGAAGCTTTCGCCGCGCAGGCCTGTGCGGTGAACAAAGAGATGGGCTGGGACCCAGCGATCGTGAACGTGAATGGCGGCGCGATTGCGATCGGCCATCCGATCGGCGCGTCGGGATGCCGGGTGCTGAACACACTGCTGTTCGAAATGAAGCGTCGCGGCGCCAAGCGTGGCCTTGCGACACTGTGCATCGGTGGCGGCATGGGCGTTGCAATGTGCGTCGAACGTCCTTGATCCAGACAACGGCGGTGCCGCGCAGGCGCCGCCAGACTTTACAGACGAAAATAACAGGGAGATGACTATGGGACGTGTTGCAATTGTTACTGGCGGTTCGCGCGGAATAGGCGCCGCAATTTCAACCGCACTAAAGGACGCTGGCTATTCCGTTGCTGCGACCTATGCGGGAAATGATGAAAAGGCCGCAGCCTTTACCGCTGAAACCGGCATCAAGACCTATAAATGGGATGTCGGCAGCTATGACGCTTGCGCCGCAGGCATCGCGCAGGTCGAGGCCGATATGGGCCCGATTGAGGTTCTTGTCAACAACGCCGGCATCACCCGCGATGCGCCATTCCACAAGATGACCCCGCAGCAGTGGAAAGAAGTGATCGACACCAACCTGTCCGGTGTTTTCAACATGACGCATCCTGTCTGGCCCGGTATGCGCGAACGCAAATTCGGTCGGGTTATCACGATCAGTTCAATCAATGGGCAAAAGGGCCAATTCGCCCAAACCAACTATGCCGCCGCCAAGGCCGGTGATATTGGCTTTACCAAATCGCTGGCCCAAGAAGGTGCGCGCGCTGGCATCACCGTGAACGTCGTCGCGCCCGGCTATATCAACACCGAGATGATGAGCACGATTCCCGAGAAGGTGATGAACGAAGTGATTCTGCCACAGATCCCCGTTGGGCGTCTTGGCGAAGCATCCGAGATCGCGCGGGTTGTGTTGTTCCTTGCGTCCGACGATGCTGGGTTTGTCACCGGCTCGACCATCTCGGCCAATGGTGGCCAATATATGATCTGATCCGCTTGGCGTCGATCACAGGGCAAGGGCTGCGCGAATACCGCGTGGCCCTTTTCCATAACCGGCCTATACAACGCGTTGCACATCAAACCCGGAGTTTTGCGCGCGTATTTGTTTCTGTCGAATTACGCTGACAGCTACGCGGCTGTGTGCGGAGTTTGCCTGCCGACAGGCGGGGTTAGCGGCACTGGCGTCTGGCGCCAGCGCCAAGGTCTGGAGGCTTAATGCGTGCTGAGGCGCGTAATTTCTTCTTTCAGCATCAGCTTTTGTTTTTTCAGCCGCGCAATGGCGAGGTCATCAGTCGCAGGATTGCGCTGCATCACCTCGACCGATTCCGAGAGGTGTTGGTGCTTCTTCTTCAGTTCCTGCAAATGCGAACTCAAGCTCATGGTGGTCCTCCTCAGGGTTGGTTTGTAAAAGTATTGCAACATATCTGGCGCGGTCTGTCACGCCGCATGACAGCAATTTTCCGACTTTTTCAGGTTCTGCCAAAAAAGTTGTCAAATGATTAAGGCAGAATGTCCAAAGCGGCGCCGTTTCGCAGAACATTGCCGACCGCAGCGGTGTAACTTTCGGCGTCGCCCAGATGCACGGCCCCTTGGTGCATGACCAACGCCGGGGCCATCTGAAACGCTGCGCGCCCTTCCTGCCGGGCCCGCAGCAAGAACAGCTCTGGCGGTCGGCCTTCGCGCCCGGCAATGGGCCTGACGATCAGCGATCCAAGCCGTCCGTCCAGCGCGGCAAGCACTTCGGGCAGGCGCTCGATCCGCTGGATCATGCTAAGGTACCCTTTTGGTCCGAGCCGCCGCGCGCCGATGTCCAGCCATGACGCCAGCGGCGTATCGCCTCCCAGCGCCATATCGCGGCCCTGATCCGTTGCCGCAGTGCCCATGGCGCGGTCAAAATACGGCGGGTTCATGATCACATGATCAAACCGTTTCTGCCGCAACTTTGCAGGCAGTGCGCGTAAGTCAGCCGTAATGACAGTCAGCGGGGCGTCATTGGCCATGGCATTGCGGCGCGCCAACGCGGCATAATCGACCTGCAATTCCACCCCGGTCAGGGTCAGCCCCGGCAGACGTGCCGCCAAACACAGCGATGCGACGCCCACGCCGCAACCCAGCTCCAACACTGATTGTCCGGGTTTTGCAGCTATGGACGCGGCCAACAACACAGGGTCCACCCCGGCGCGGTAGCCCCGGCGGGGCTGCAATATCTGCAACTTTCCACCCAAAAATGCGTCGGTTGTCAGTTCTGTCGTCACCGGCCTAAATCAATCTCACCGTCGCGCATCACGGCCTCGGCCATGAACAAATCGCGGTCCAATACCATCAGCCTGCGCGGCATTATGCCAATGCTGCCCTCAAGGACGCTCATATTTACGTCGAAGGTGAACCAGTCTATACCTTCGCTGTCCAACAGGGCGGTTGCAAAGGCGATGACAGTCGGGTCGTTGGTGCGCAAAAGCTCTTTCATATCCAAGACCTAAGGCGACGGCGTGCCGTTGTCTATCACATGACGGAATTGTTAATGAGCCTTGATGCCGCTGCCACTAAACCGCACGAACAGCTTGCTGCGGCATTGGCCGATGATCTGACCCGCGTGAACGACATGATTCGGGCGCGCATGGCTTCCGAACACGCCCCGCGCATCCCCGAGGTGACGGCCCACCTTATCGAAGCGGGCGGCAAACGTCTGCGCCCGATGCTGACCCTCGCGGCGGCGCGGATTTGTGGGTATGACGGGCCATATCACATCCATCTGGCCGCCACGGTTGAGTTTATTCATACCGCCACATTGCTGCATGATGATGTGGTTGATGAAAGTAGCCAGCGGCGCGGCAGGCCCACTGCGAACCTGCTTTGGGACAATACATCAAGCGTTCTGGTCGGGGATTACCTGTTTGCGCGGTCATTCCAGCTTATGGTTGAAACTGGGTCGATGCGGGTTCTTGATATCCTCGCCAATGCCTCGGCCACGATCGCCGAAGGCGAAGTGCTTCAACTGACGGCGGCCAGCGATCTTGCCACGACCGAGGATATCTATCTGCAGGTGGTGCGTGGTAAAACGGCCGCGCTGTTTTCTGCGGCGATGGAAGTGGGCGGCGAAATTGCAGGGCAGGACAAGGCCACCGTGCGGGCGCTATATGACTATGGTGATGCGCTTGGTATCGCGTTCCAGATCGTTGATGACCTATTGGATTATGGCGGGACCAAAGCCACGGGCAAGAACGTCGGCGATGATTTTCGGGAACGCAAACTGACACTGCCAGTGATCCGGGCCGTCGCGCAGGCCGATGCCGACGAACATGCGTTCTGGGTGCGGACCATTCAGAAGGGGCGGCAGGAGGATGGCGATCTTGATCACGCGATTGCCTTGTTGGCCAAACACGGCACGATGGAAAGCACGCGAGACGACGCGATCCGCTGGGCCGACAAAGCCAAGGTGTCCCTTGGCCGGGTCCCTGACCACCCGTTGAAAACCATGCTGATCGACTTGGCTGATTACGTGGTCGCGCGGATCACGTAATCCAAAGTGCGCCCACCGCAATCGCGATGGGCGCTTGGTTGGCTCTAGTTCGCGATGCCGATGTTCGCAGCAACCACCGCTTGGGCTGCGGAAACCAATGCGGCGCCATCATAGCCTTTGGCGTCCATTTCCGCGATCCAATTTGCAGTCACAGTGTCACCATGCGCCTTGATACGGTCGGTTTCGGCCACTGACAGCGCGGCAATCTGGTTGCCATCGGCTGCCATCAGGTCACGCCCGACGACATCGCCCGTGTCATGTGCCCGGCCCGCCCACATGCTGGCCATCAGGCCAGAGTTGGCGTCGATGATCGCGCGCAAGTCGTCGGGCATCCCTTCGTAGACGTCCTTGTTCATCGCCCAGATGAAGTAGAGGTTATAAAGCGCCCGGTCGCCGGCCACGTCAGTGTGGCTGTCTGTCAGCTCATTCAGTTTCAGAGACGGCGACATTTCCCATGTGATGACACCGCCATCGACCACACCTTTGGACAGCGCCTCGGGGAATTGGGGCACAGGCATGCCGATCGGCGTGGCGCCCAATTGCTCCAGCAATAGCGTCGCGGGGCGGGATGGGCCACGCAGCTTCAGACCGGCGAAATCCTCGACTGTTTCGACAGCCGGTCCGCGTTTGTGCACAATGCCAGGGCCATGCATGTGGGCGGCAATGACGTGAACATCGGCAAAGTCATCCATCAGAAATTGTTGGGTGAATTCCCATGCGGCGGCGCTTGCCTCTTCACCCGACTTGGTCGTCATGAAGGGCAGCTCCATCGCTTCGGCTTCGGGAAAGCGATTGGGCTGATAGCCGGGGATCACCCAGCCGCCATCAATCGCGCCATCGCGGATCAGGTCATATTGGCTGGGGGCGGCACCACCCAGTTGCATAAAGGGGTACAGTTCCACCTTGATGCGACCGTTCGACTGTTCTTCGATCATGTCGGCCCAAGGCTGCATGAAGTAGGTCGGATTCGCGCTTGCCGGTGAGACGAAGTGCTGAAAACGCAGGGTCACTTCCTGACCAAAGGCAGAGGTTGCGGACAAGGTAACAGCGGCAGCAAACGCCGCTTGCTTGATGAGGTGCATATTGTGCATCCTTTGTTTCATGTGGGAGGGCGCCACCGCTAGCGACAACATCCATATGGGCGAATGGCAGATTAGTTGCAAGTCATTCGCATGAGGAAACGAGAAGAATCGCCAACGCACGGCAGACGTGATATTTAGCCCCAGATGGCAATTGACGCGAATTTGCCATTCCAGGGCCGTGTTTAAGTGAGGTACATAGTGGCCAGTGCCGCGTTTCAAAGGGAGATTGTGAATGCCTCTCAGTCTTGATGGATTGATTTTCGGTCAGATCATGCCCGACAATTCCGGTGGCACGGAATTTGATACAGACGGTGATGGGGCTGCGAGCCAAGAGGATGAGTTCGTGTCGGTCACCAATACGACCGGCGCCCCCCTGGATATTTCGGGCTGGCAAACCTGGTCTGACTCGACGGGGAGCGGCGCGGATGACCCGCCACAGGACGGGCTGTTCCATACATTTCCGCCGGGAACGATCCTGGCACCGGGTCAGACGCTCTGGGTCATCAACGAAATTACCGGCACGCTGGGGTTTGCGCAAGAGGCGTCGGAGGGGGGGCTGGAATCCGGTACGGGTAGCCCCAACACGAACCTGCTGACTGAAGGCAGTTCCGGCGGCGCACGCGAATCAATTGCGCTGGTGAACCCTGCTACCGGTGAATATATCGTGTTCAACATGTCGACCAACACCCCCAATGTCGCAGGTATATCGGGTTTTACAGGGACGACATTGTTGGGTGTGATCGACGGGGATGCGGTGCAGGATGACCCGGGCGCCGGTTTTTCCTACCAATATGATGCGGCAACCGATGGTTATATCTACGGCCCGGCCTTTGTGCCCTGCTATGCCAGCGGGACTATGATTGATACGATAGACGGACCGTGTTTGATCGAAACCCTGCGGGTCGGTGACCAGATTCTGACTGCTGATCATGGGCCGCAGCCGGTGTTGTGGACAGGCAGCACGATGCTTGATTTCTCCAAAGGAGCAGATCCCGATCAGAAACCGGTTGCCTTTAAGCCCGGTAGCATGGGTCCTGCGATGCCAGCCGCAACGCTTGTGGTGTCACCGCAGCACCGGATGCTGATGATTGATGCCCACGGCACCGAGGTTTTGGCCCCTGCCATCGGCCTGACCGACCGCCGCTATGTTCGGGTCAAGAAGGGCGTAAAGGCCGTGACCTATCACCACCTTTTGCTGTCGGTACATGCGGTGATTTACGCCAATGGCGTTCCCAGCGAAAGCCTGTACCCGGGCGAACAGGCGCTTGATGCATTGCCCGTCCGCCACAAGCTGGCTGTGCTGGCGCATTTTCCACAGACAGATGCACTTCCTGATAAGGCGCGCCCGTTTCTGAGCGTGGGCGAAACCCAAAGAGCACGTGAAATCCAATTACGCCCGGCGCGTGCAGTTTTCAGATCTGGTAGGTTGGGTGAAACTTGTTGCCTGGTGAAAGCGTAAAAATCTCACAGCCGTCTGCCGTGATCCCGATGGAATGTTCAAACTGTGCCGACAGCGATTTGTCGCGCGTTACGGCAGTCCAGTCGTCGGCAAGTACCTTGGTTTCCGGGCGACCGATATTGATCATCGGTTCGATGGTAAAGAACATGCCCTCTTCCAGGATCGGGCCGGTTCCGGGGCGCCCGTAGTGCAGGACATTGGGTGGCGCATGGAAAACCCGGCCAAGCCCGTGCCCGCAAAAGTCGCGCACAACCGACATGCGGTTGCTTTCCGCATAAAGCTGGATCGCATGGCCGATGTCGCCGAAGGTATTGCCGGGCTTTGCGGCCTCGATCCCTTTCATCAGGGCGTCATGCGTGACCTCGATCAGCCGCTCGGATTTGCGTGACAGGGTGCCTGCCACATACATCCGGCTGGTATCGCCGAACCAGCCATCCACGATCACGGTCACGTCAATATTCAGGATGTCCCCATCCTTGAGTATCTTGTCGCCCGGAATACCATGGCAGACGACATGGTTCACCGAAATGCAACTGGCGTGCTGATATCCCCTGTAGCCAATCGTGGCGGACGTCGCGCCGGCATCTTGCACCCATTGGGTGATCAGGCGGTCGATCTCTCCGGTTGTCTGACCGGGGAAAACATGTTCGGCGATATCATCGAGAATCTGCGCCGCAAGGGCGCCTGCGGTCCGCATGCCGGCAAAATCAGTGGCTTCATGAATGCGGATGCCGTCTTTGGTCAGGCGGCCGGTGTTGGTCTGCACGTTGGTTTTCCTTAGTCGTGTTTCCCCAGCGGCATAAGCGAAACGGGGGTGAAGTTCTAGTCTCGTAACGGGATTGATGACCCAAGTGTTATTTCTTGTGGGGTGATCTGGCAGGATTGGGCGAGAACAGTGACCCCTGACGCGCGTGCATCCGCAAATGCGCGGGCATATGTCGGGTCAAGATCGGTGGCGAGGGTCATCGCGCTGCAATCTGTGCGTTGGACCAGATAAAACATCACCGCGCGGTGCCCCGCGCGGACCATATTCGCCATCTCTGACAAATGCTTGGCACCGCGTGCGGTCACGCTGTCGGGGAATTCTGCAAGGCCGGGTTGGCGCGACAGTGTCACGCTTTTCACCTCGACATAGGTGTCCGGTCCGTTGCCTGACAGCAGGAAATCAATGCGGCTGTTTTGCCCGTATTTCACCTCGGGCCGGACCAGAGTGTAATCGGGCAGGCCGGGCACCTGACGCGCCATGAGCGCCGCCTTCAGTGCCTTGTTGGGTACGGATGTATCAACCCCGGTGAAATGCCCGTTTTCATGATCCACCAAGCGCCAGCCGAATTTCAGCTTTTTGCGGGGGTCATCGTTGGGTTCCAGCCAGATTCTCATGCCCGGTTCCGCCAGTCCCATCATGGACCCGGGATTCGGGCAGTGCGCGGTCACATCACGCCCGTCCTCAAGCCGGATGTCGGCCAGAAACCGTTTGTAGCGGCGGATCAGCCGGGCGGGCACAAGGGGCGTGGAAAAGAGCATAGGGGCAGCCTATAACCCATTCAAACGCACAGGAGAACCACCCATGCCTAACCCCACCGCCGCCATGCTTGTCATCGGGGATGAGATACTGTCGGGCCGGACCCGCGACGCGAATATGCACCATCTGGCAGGACGGCTGACGGAGGCGGGGATCGACCTGAAGGAGGTACGGGTCGTCAGCGACGATGCCCCTGCGATTATTGCCGCCGTGCAGTCGCTTTCTGCGGCTTATGATCACGTGTTCACCAGCGGCGGGATTGGGCCAACGCATGATGATATCACCGCTGACTGCATCGCCGCCGCTTTTGACACGCCTATCGACATCCGCAGCGATGCCCGCGCCTTGCTTCAGGCGCATTACGACCGATCCGGACAGGAGATGAATGCGGCGCGGTTGCGGATGGCGCGAATCCCTCAGGGGGCCACGCTGATCGACAATCCGGTCAGTACGGCACCCGGTTTCACCCTGCAGAATGTCCATGTCATGGCCGGTGTGCCATCAGTGTTTCAGGCGATGGTCGCAAGCATATTGCCAACGCTTACGGGTGGTGCGCCGCTGATATCGCGCACTTTGCGGGTTGTGCGCGGTGAAGGTGATATTGCCGGTCCCTTGGGGGACTTTGCAGCGCAGTTCGGCGATTTGTCCGTTGGGTCCTATCCGTTCCAAAAAGACGGTGTTTATGGGTCCAATCTAGTGGTGCGTGGAAGTGATGCCGCCCGGCTGGATGCCGCGATGGGCGTGCTCGCCGCCCTGTTTCCAGCATGACGCGACCTGACCCCACAACGCTATATGCGGTCGTTGATGCGACATGGCCAGCGGCCGCAAAGCAGACTGTCGGGCCGTGGATCATCCGTGATGGGCAGGGCGGCGGAAGCCGGGTCAGTGCGGCAACTGCCGCCAGGCCGGTGACGCCTGACGCCATCGACATGGCCGCCGGTGCGATGCGCGCGCTTGGGCAAACACCCCTGTTCATGATCCGCGAAAGTGATACGGCACTTGATCAGATGCTGGATGACGCGGGCTATGTCATCAAAGATCCGGTCACGATGTATGCGGCCCCGGTGGATGTGATCGCGACCCAACGCCCGCCCGCTGTGACCACGTTTCAAGTCTGGCCACCGCTTGCCGTTCAGGCAGAGGTCTGGGCGCAGGGCGGCATCGGGCCGGGGCGGATCAGCGTGATGGATCGCGCGCCGCATCCCAAGACCACCTTGCTTGGGCGGCTGAATGACCGGCCCGCCGGTACGGTCTATGTCGGCATCGCGCAGGGTTGCGCGATGATCCACGCATTGGAAATCGCACCGGGACACCGGCGGCAGGGGCTTGCCCAACACCTGACGCGCGCGGCGGCGTTTTGGGGGCGTGACCATGGCGCGGAATATCTGACGCTTGTCACGACAACGGCGAATGCGGCGGCCAATACTCTCTATGCTTCCCTCGGGATGATGGTTGTGGGACACTATCACTATCGGACCTTGAAGGAGTGAACCCTTGACCGAGAAACCCACAGCCCTTGATCTGCCCATGGCCGATCCGCTGCCTGCCGATACGCAGAAATACTTTGACGTCTGTCAGGAAAAATTGGGGATGATTCCAAATGTGCTGCAGGCCTATGCCTTTGACGTGGGCAAGCTGAATGCGTTCACCGCGCTTTATAATGATGTGATGCTGGCAGCGTCCGGCCTGTCAAAGTTAGAGCGCGAGATGATCGCAGTGGCCGTATCGTCAATCAACAAATGCTACTATTGCCTGACCGCTCATGGCGCGGCGGTGCGGCAGTTGTCTGGCAATCCAAAGCTGGGCGAGATGCTGGTCATGAACTGGCGGGTGGCGCCATTGGATGCGCGACAATGCGCGATGCTGGAATTTGCAGAACTGATGACCGTGGCCAGTGCCACCATTGAAGAAAGGCACCGCGATTCCCTGCGGCAAGTCGGCTTTTCTGACCGCGATATCTGGGACATCGCCGCCGTGGCCGGTTTCTATAACATGAGCAACCGCATTGCCTCAGCCACGGACATGCGGCCCAACGACGGCTACCACGCGCAGGCGCGATGATTTTTTTGCTGCTCGGCCTTTTTTTGTCCATGGCGGGTGCCGCGCATGCGCAAACGCTGGATTTCCCCAGTAACGCCAGCCTTGAGGACGCAACATCCAGCGATCTTGATAGCTATGCCATGCCGGTCGGAATCTGGGCGAACGGGGCCTTGCCTGCGCAGGTGATCGAAGGTCAGTTGACGCGGCAGGCGTGGCGGATCGCGGCGTCTGGGTTGACCACCTTGCAGCTTTTGCGGCCTTTGCGTGAACAGCTGCGCAATGACAGGTTCCGGATCATTTTTGAATGCCAGACAGAGGCCTGCGGCGGCTTTGACTTCCGTTTTGGTGTTGAAACATTGCCGCCGCCACAGATGCAAATCAACGTTGGCGACTTTCGGTTCTTGTCGGCCGAACGGATGGGCGCGGATGGCCCCGAATACATCAGCCTGTTTGTAAGCCGCACCACGCAGGCGGGTTTTGTGCAGGTCACGCGCGTCGGCCCACCCCAGCAAGAGCCAGAACGGCTGGCCACCTCGGGGGCGCCGCCGCTGCGGGCGTCGGGCAGTGAACCGGCGTCTGGGGGGCTGGCTGATCGTCTTGATACGACGGGGCACGCGGTGCTTGGCGATCTGACATTTGACACGGGGTCCTCGCAGTTGGGTGAAGGGCCGTTTGCATCGTTGCAGGCGCTGGCCGATTATCTGGCCGCTTTTCCGGATCGCACGGTCGCGCTGGTGGGGCACACCGATTCTTCTGGATCGCTTGTTGCAAATATTGCGCTGTCCAAACGGCGGGCCGGGTCCGTGCTTGAACGCTTGATCAGCAACTACGGTGTCAGCCGCCGGCAGCTGGGGGCCGAGGGCATGGGCTATCTGTCGCCTATCGCATCCAACCTGACGGACGCCGGCCGCGAGGCGAACCGGCGTGTCGAAGTTATTATCACATCAACGTCGGAATGAACGGATCAGGGGGGCACTTGTGCGGCATCCTACGAAAAAAAAGCGCGGCCAGTGCGGGCCGCGCCAGTGAGGTGTTGTTGCACCTTGGGAATGTCGCGGATGCCTACCAGATGTCAGGCCCTTTTTCGGCAAAGGCATGCGCAAGAAAATCAATGAAGGCCCGTACCTTGGGTTGGGTAAAACGCCCCGGAGGGTACACAGCATAGATGCCTTGGGTTTCGACCGGCAGATCGGGAATTGCTTCTTCGACCAGACCGTTGCGCATTGCATCCGCGTAAAGAAAGCTGGGCAAATACGCGATGCCAAGGCCGCCGACGCAGGCGTTCAGCAATGACTGGCCATCATTCACCGTCAGCCAGCCCGCCGTCCGGACCTGTCGTTTCTCGCCCGAAGGCGCGGTCAGTTTCCACACGGCAGAGTTCGCCTGATTGGAATAGTGCAGCAATTTGTGCCCGTTCAGATCGTCGATCTTTTCGGGTCGGCCATATGCCTGAAAGTAGCCGGGGCTGGCAATCATCCGCTTTGTTGTTTCCGTCAGCTTGCGGGCGCGCAGGGTACTGTCTTCCAGTTCTCCGATCCGAACGGCCATATCAAACCCTTCGGAGATCAGTTCAACATAACGGTTATTCAGGACCATATTTACCGTGATATCAGGGAATTCCGAAAGAAAATCGCCCAGAACTGGCGATAGATGATTGACCCCGAAATCGGTTGCCACGCTGATCCGCAGCAGGCCGGACGGCGCGGACTGCATCGACGTGACCAGCGCGTCTGCCTCGCCGGCATCGTTAAGAACGCGGCGCGCGCGGTCGTAGTAGGCAAGGCCGATTTCGGTCGGGCTGACGCGTCGGGTGGTACGGTTAAGAAGACGGGCACCCAGCCGCGCCTCAAGAGAGGAAACGTGTTTCGAGACGGCAGACTTTGAAATCCCCATCTTTTTTGCGGCGTCCGTGAACCCGCCTTGGTCAACAACCGTAGCGAAGGCTTCCATTTCCGTCAGACGATCCATACCCGTTCCCTACAACCAATCAGTTCGCCTTCTTTATTGGGCGTGAATTCAGGCAGGAATGGGACGAATGCCTGACAATACCGGGGTATCTGTCGGCTTTGGTGCGGTTGCGGAAACAGCGGGGTGGTCCGCTGGCCACCTTGTTTCTATGGAGTCACAGCGTGGAAGCGGTGCCCGGTTGGCATTTCGTGCCGTGCGGCCCCTGCCATAATTCAGCGGTTTTTTGTGGCGTCACAGGGTTGCGGCCAGTCGTGTTCCCTGGTCGATGGCGCGTTTCGCGTCCAGCTCGGCGGCGACATCTGCCCCGCCAATGATATGAACCGCGCGCCCGGCGGCGATCAGCGCATCGGCAAGTGACCGTTCCGGAACCTGCCCGGCGCAAAGCACGATGGTGTCGGCTGGAATGAGGGTCGGGCTGCCATGGTCCGGGCCGTAGGTGACGTACAGGCCGTAGGCGTCGATCTTTTCGTAGCTCACACCACCCACCATCCGGACGTTTTTCATCTGTAGGCCCGCGCGGTGAATCCAGCCGGTCGTTTTGCCCAGACGCTTGCCCAGCTTTTCGGATTTGCGTTGTAGCAGAGTGACTTGGCGCATTGGCGCGTCTGGCTTTGGCCCCTCTGGGCGCAGGCCGCCGCGTGTTGCTTCGGGGTCACCGACGCCCCATTCCTGCAACCATTCGTCCAGGTTTTCGGTCGGGCTTTCGTCGGTCACCAGATATTCGGCCACGTCGAACCCGATGCCACCTGCCCCAATGACGGCGACGGTCTGGCCGACCTTGGCTTTGCCGCGCAGGACGTCGATGTAGGACAGCACGTTGGGGCCGTCTTGGCCGGGAATCGCGGGATCGCGGGGGGCGACGCCGGTTGCGATGATGATGTCGTCGAAATCGGTCAGGTCATCGGGGGTTGCCGTGGTGCCAAGCCGCTGGGTGATCCCTGCCTTTGCGACCATGGTTTTATAGTACTCGACGAGGCCCCAAAACTCTTCTTTGCCGGGCACTTGTTTGGCCATATTGAGTTGGCCGCCAAGTTCGTGCGTCTTGTCGAATATCGTGACATGGTGGCCGCGTTCCGCAGCCGTCAGCGCCGCAGAAAGACCTGCCGGCCCGGCGCCGATGATCGCGATTTTCTTTTTTGTTACAGCGGCTTCTACGGTCAGCTCGGTTTCATGGCAGGCGCGTGGATTGACCAGACATGACGATAGTTTGCCGCCGAAGGTGTGGTCCAGACAGGCCTGATTGCAGGCGATGCAGGGGGCGATTTCGGCGGCTGTGCCGGCCATGGCTTTCGCGACGAAATCAGCGTCGGCAAGGAACGGACGCGCCATGCTGACCATGTCGGCGCAACCATCCGAAAGGACGGCTTCGGCGACGTCTGGCATGTTGATCCGGTTGGAGGTGATGACTGGAATTCCGACCTGGCCCATCAGCTTTTTCGTGACCCATGTGAAGGCGCGGCGGGGGACGGAGGTGGCGATGGTGGGGATGCGCGCCTCGTGCCAGCCGATGCCGGTGTTGAGGATCGTCGCGCCCGCATTTTCGATGGCTTTGGCAAGCTGCACGACCTCTTGCCAGGTCGATCCATCAGGCACGAGATCAATCATCGAAAGCCGATAAATCACAATGAAATCAGGGCCTAAGGCTGCGCGGACGCGGCGCACCACTTCGACGGGAAGGCGCATGCGGTTTTCGTAGCTGCCGCCCCAGCGATCCGTGCGTTTGTTGGTATGGGTGACAAGGAACTGGTTGAGGAAATAACCCTCTGATCCCATCACCTCGACGCCGTCGTAACCGGCCTGTCGGGCGCGGGTGGCGGCGGTGACCATATCGCTGATTTGCTTCTCGATTCCGGCCTCGTCCAACGCGTTGGGCGCAAACGGCGAGATTGGGGATTTTATGGCGGAGGGGGCGACGCAATCGGGCGAATATGCATAGCGTCCGGCGTGCAAAATCTGCATCGCAATCTTGCCGTCGGCGGCATGCACGCGGTCGGTGACGATGCGGTGGTTTGTGATGTCGTCGTCGGTGTAAAGCCCTGCGGCGCCTGGAAAAACACCGCCTTCGGGGTTGGGGGCCATGCCGCCGGTGACCATCAGCGCGACACCGCCACGCGCGCGCGCGGCGTAGAATTCGGCGACGCGGTTCCAGTCTTTCGTTTCCTCAAGCCCGGTGTGCATCGACCCCATCAAAACCCGGTTTTTCAGCGTCGTAAATCCCAGATCAAGCGGGGCCAGAAGATGTGGATATCGGGTCATTGCGCGCCTCCCAGGTTGCTGGTTGAGAATGGCCAAAACGCACCCGTCCGTCACCCCCAACGTGGCGTAACGGGCAACGTTCGGTGCCCCGGTGTACCGGATGCGGCGATGGCCATCGCGAATCATGCGTTAATGCAGGTTTATTTGGCCAAAAGCGCGTAAATATCCCGTAGGGAACCCGTGCAGGGCGCGTATGTACATATGTACGTTCCCGCGCCGGTAAATCGACCGTGCGCTGCAAATGTGAAGGTAGTGTTAAGGTTTATGGTGGGGGGCGCCTGTCGTCGCGCACAAGAAGACAGGCTTAACGCCTGCCCACTCGCCCTGCCAAGACTGCCCAGCGGCGCCTTTTGCGTCGGCGCTTCGCGTTGCCTGTGACCCTACGTCATGAAGTGATTCGCAGTCAATCCCATGATTCGGCAATCGTTAGCTTAGGGGTGCGATGATCCGGCAGAATGGGTCAACGGGCGTCGGGCTGACCAGAAAGGGCGTGGGCGGATCAATCCCGCTTTCTTCGATCCAGACATTGTTCACGCAGAAATCCTGAGCGTAGCCGCCGGAGTTGAAGCCAAAGCCGCCCGGTCCGCAGTTGTCGGTGTCGCCGTTTGCGTTCCAGCCCTGAGAGTAGCCGAGCAGGGGGGTATCGCCGGGCAGAAAGCTGTTGGTGGCGGGGTCGAAATTCAGGACCCATGTGTCGTCCGGCCCCCGCGCTGCCATGTCCCATTTGCCAAGCAGTTTGCCATCGCGGTATCCGGCGATTTTAAAGCGGGTGACGTCATCGGCCGTCACGATTGGTTTGGACAGGGCCGCGTCGGGGACTGTCATTTGGCCGGTCATTGTATAGTTGTTCGATCCGGTCCAGCAGAAATAGTAGTCCGCCGCTTGCGTCGGGTTGGCGGAAAGCATCATGATGATGGACAGCCCCCGGATCATCCGCCGTTTTCCCGGATGACGTGCCCGGCCAGATACAGTGATCCGCAGATCAGGATGCGTGCGTTGGGGGTCGTTGCGGTGATGCGGGTGATCGCGGTCTGCACGCTGTCGGCGCTATGGGCGGTGAGCCCGACCTTTTGTGCGGCGGCGGCGGTTTCGCTGGCGGGGATTGTGTTCGCCTCGCCGGGGATCGAGACGGCGGTCAGGCTTTGGGCGACGGCAGCCAGGGGGGCCAGATAGCCGCCGATGTCTTTGGTGTTCAGCATGCCGCAGATCAGGTGGATCGGGCGGGCAGGTAGCTGTTTGAGGGTGGCGGCCAGCGCGTGCCCGGCGGCGGGGTTGTGGCCGCCATCAAGCCAGAGATCGGCGGGGGCGGCCAGATCAGCCAGCACGCCGGTTTTCAGATGCTCCATGCGGGCGGGCCAGTAGGGGGCGGTGACGGCGGCGTCGCAGGCGGCTTCGTCTTTGTGCAGCAGGCGCAGGGTGGCGATGGCGGCACCGGCGTTCATGATCTGATGCGGGCCGCGCAGGGCGGGCAACGGCAGGTCCAGCAGGCCACGTTCGTCCTGAAAGATCAGCCGTTCGCGTTCGGTCGTGACATGCCATTGCTGCCCGTAGGCGTGCAGTGGCGCGCCCAGACGTGCGGCGATATCTGCGATGACGTCCATGGATTCGTCGTGCTGCGGGCCGACAACGCAGGGCACGCCGCGTTTGATGATCCCGGCCTTTTCGCGCGCGATTTCGCGCAGGGTATCGCCAAGGTATTGCTGGTGGTCCAGATCAACGGGGGTGATCACGGTCACGGCGGGTGCGCTGATCACGTTGGTCGCGTCGAGACGCCCGCCAAGCCCGACTTCGAGCAAGGTATGATCGGCGGGGGTTTCGGCAAAGGCCAGCAACGCGGCGACGGTGGTGATTTCGAAATATGTGATCGGGTCGGTGCCGTTGGCGCGGTAGCAGCGATCAAGGACTTCGGTCAGCGCGTCCTCTGATATCAGGTCGCCCGCCAGCCTGATCCGTTCGTGGAACCGTGCCAGATGCGGGGAGGTATAGGCGTGGACGCCTGCGCCGGTCTGTTCAAGGCCCGCGCGGATCATCGCCTGAGTCGAGCCTTTGCCATTCGTGCCGGCGATGTGGATCACCGGGGGCAGGCGGTTTTGCGGATTGTCCAGCGCGGCAAGCAACCGCCAGACCCGATCCAGCGTCAGGTCAATGACCTTGGGGTGCAGGGCCATCATCCTTTCAAGGATCACATCAGAGCGCGCTGTCACTTGGCTTTGTCCGTTGCGGCGATCTCGCCGGCGGCGTCCGATTTGATTGCAGGCGCAGGCAGGTCGCCTTTGATCGGGGCGTTTTGCTTGGTCAGCATGCGGATGATGGTGACCAGCTCGTCCTTGAGGTTGGTCCGCTTGGTCACTCGGTCCAACATGCCGTGATCAAGCAGGTATTCGGCGCGCTGGAAGCCTTCGGGCAGTTTTTCACCGATGGTCTGTTCGATCACGCGGGCACCGGCAAAGCCGATCAGCGCGTTGGGTTCCGCGATCTGCACATCGCCCAGCATCGCATAAGATGCGGTGACGCCGCCGGTCGTGGGGTGGGTCAGCACGACGATATAGGGCAGCCCCGCTTCTTTGAGCATCTGCACCGCGATGGTGGTGCGCGGCATTTGCATCAGGCCCAAGATACCTTCTTGCATGCGTGCGCCACCTGCGGCGGAAAACAGGATCAGCGGGCGTTTCAGTTTGATCGCGCGCTGGGCGGCGGCGATGATGGCGTTGCCGACATACATCGACATCGAGCCGCCCATGAAGGAAAAATCCTGAACCGCGACGACGACCGGGGTGCGGCCCATGTCGCCTTCGGCAACCAGCATCGCGTCTTTTTCACCGGTTTTCTTGCGGGCGTCCTTGATCCGGTCGGTGTACCGTTTCTGGTCGCGGAAATGCAGCGGGTCGAGGACAGGTTCCGGCACGGCCACATCGACAAAAACGCCACCGTCGAAGATGGAGGTCAGCCGGTCGCGGGCGCCGATCGCCATGTGGTGATCGCAATTGGTGCAGACATTCAGATTGTCCGCCAGTTCGCGGTGAAACAGCATGGTGCCGCATTCGCCACATTTGGTCCACAGGTTGTCGGGCACTTCGCGTCGCGAAAACAGCGAGTTGATCGTGGGACGGACGTAGTTGGTAATCCAGTTCATGGGATGCCTTTTGCGTTAACGCCTTTGAGATATGCCGCTGGGGAATGAAATGCAATCAGCGGCTGGGGGCAACAGGGTCAAACCGGTGTTTGAGCGATGAAATTTCAGAAAATTTGGTTGCAACAGCAGATGGGGCATTGCTTAATGATCGGTGACTGATTTTGAAATTTCAACCGGAAAACGGGTGGCGTTGATATGGCGAGCCGCGCAACGATGGCGAACGAGCCCAGAGCGGCACAACCGGCAAGACGCGGGCCTGTTGGCAGTGGCGGCCATGTCGCGCGGGAACGCTCGGCAACAATGGGCCCCGGCGAGGCGCGGTTGATGCAGTTGGCAAATAGGGCCGACAGCAGCCCGCAGGTCAGGCAGTTGCGGGCGCTTTATGACGCGGCGAACGGCAGCGCGCCTGTTCAGCGGGTGGTGAAGCTGAGTGAGGCACCTTGGGGGCCGACCAAGGGCAAGTGGATCACGACCGAAGCCAGCCTTGTACCGCATAACAGCAAAGTAGATGCGCAGAAGGCCGAAGATGCGATACTTGGGCAGCGGGAGGCTGCTGCGGAAGCGGCGTGGCAGTTGCAAGCGAACAGCGATGCCTGGACGTTCAAGGACGCACAGAAGCGACTGACGACGCATTATGGCGATGGCTGGGGGGCCGCCTATGGCATTACGTCCCACAATCAGCTGCGTGCCTATATTCAGGCGCACAACACCGACAATGGGGAACCCGGCCAGTACACGATCAGTCTGGGGTCATTTGGGAACAATAAAACGCACATCTTTATGGCATGCGACATCGTTTATGATGTGACGGGTGTCGTCAGTGTCACCTCTGGCGCGCTGACACGAAACGCCGTTGCCCGCGAGGTGTTTCACTGCGGTCCAGAGTCACAAGACAAATAGCCGGTGCGATTGCAGGCGCATGATTTTCAGCGCCTTATTGCGATCCGGGCGGCGAGCCACATGACCAGAACCATGGCGATGCTGGTCAGCAGTTGCAGGATGCCGCCGGGTGCGAGCAGGGCCTGCAGGCTGTAGTCGTATTCCGTGGAATCGAAGTCGGGGTAGAGAAAAAGCGCGAGGCCGCTGGAGGGTCTGCCCTGGATCCCGACGAGCAGGAGCGCGAAGGCGTTGTTGGCCAGATGCAGCCCGATGGCCGCACCCAGCGTTCCGGTGCGGGCGGTCAGGTCGGCGCAGGCCAGACCCAGCAGGGTGGCCCAGACCACATAGAGAATGGAATCCGCCGGGCCGATCCCGTTGAAGTAGTGTGACAGCCCGAAGAACAATGACGGGATACCCATCCAGACCACAGGAGAGGGTGACAGGCAGGCGAGTTGTTGTTGCAGGTAGCCGCGGAAATACAGCTCTTCTGTGCCGACTTGCAGCAAGATGGCCGCAAAGGCCAAAGGCATCAGCGCGACCCAGCGAAGCAGCCCGCGCACTTCGGCCAGATCGGACAAGACGACCCAAGGCGGCAGGAGTTCAATCGCCAGCAGCAGCAGGCCGACGGCCATTGCCGTGCGTTTAAGGTCGGCACCCGCGCGATCCGCCGGTCCGATCAGTGACCAGAACCCGCGCCCGTGGACCCGCCGGAGCAAGCGCAGAAAGAGATAGCCAGCCACCGCGAAGGTGCTAAATTGCGCCAGCGTGCCAAAGGCGCTGACGCCTTCGATGTAGGCGGTCTTGGCGGGGCCGGGCAGTATAAATGCGACAATGAGGGGCGCGCAGATGAAGGCGGCTTCGAACCCCAGTATCATGACGGCAAGCCGCCACCGCTGGGTCCGGGGGGCTGCGGCGCGGGCAAAGGCGCGATGTGCGCGGTATGGATCAATATGACCTGACATGTCCGACACTAGGCCGCAGCGCCATTGCGCCGCAACACCAGTTCCGTCTTGTGTCGTGACGGTCGGTTATTTAGACCGTTCTGTATAGTTTCCGGGAGAACAACCAATGCTTAAGGGCAAAGCCGACAAGACCAACCTACCAAGCCGCCATGTGACCGAAGGGCCAAGCCGCGCGCCGCACCGGTCGTATTACTACGCAATGGGTCTGGATGAAGAAGACATCGCAAAGCCGTTTGTCGGCGTTGCTACCTGCTGGAACGAGGCCGCGCCGTGCAATATTTCGCTGAACCGGCAGGCGCAGGCCGTAAAAATGGGCGTGAAGGCCGCGCATGGCACGCCGCGCGAATTCACGACGATCACGGTCACTGACGGGATTGCGATGGGCCACGAGGGCATGCGCAGTTCGCTTGCCTCGCGCGAAGCGATTGCGGACACGGTTGAGCTGACGATGCGCGGGCATTGCTATGACGCGCTGGTTGGTCTGGCGGGGTGCGATAAATCTCTGCCCGGCATGATGATGGCGATGGTGCGGCTGAATGTGCCGTCGGTATTTATCTATGGCGGGTCGATCCTGCCGGGTCGGCTGAACGGCAAAGACGTGACCGTGCAGGATGTGTTCGAGGCCGTCGGCCAGCATCAGGCGGGCAACATGACCGACGCAGAGTTGGAAATTCTGGAGCGTGTGGCGTGCCCATCGGCGGGCGCATGTGGTGGTCAGTTTACCGCCAACACGATGGCTTGCGTGTCCGAGGCGATCGGTCTGGCGTTGCTGAATTCATCCGGTGCGCCTGCCCCCTACGAGTCCCGCGATCAATACGGCGAGGCGTCGGGTCAGGCGGTCATGCATTTGATCGAAAAGAACATTCGGGCCCGCGATGTCGTGACCCGCAAGTCGCTGGAAAATGCGGCCCGTGTGGTGGCATGTACGGGTGGTTCGACCAATGCCGGTCTGCATTTGCCGGCGATTGCCCACGAGGCGGGGATTGATTTTGATCTGTTCGACGTCTGCGAAATTTTCCGCGACACGCCGTATTTCGTCGATCTGAAACCGGGTGGTCAGTATGTGGCAAAGGACCTGTACGAGGCAGGCGGCGTGCCTGTTGTGCTGAAGGAATTGCGCAAGGCCGGGTTGATCCACGAAGATTGCATGACTGCCTCGGGCCGTTCGATCGGCGAAGAGCTGGACATGATCAAAGGCGAAGCTGACAACAAGGTCATTTATTCGGTTGAAAACCCAATCACCCAGACCGGCGGTGTTGTGGGCCTGAAGGGCAATCTGGCGCCCGAAGGTGCGATCGTCAAAGTCGCCGGGATGTCTGTGGCCGAGCAAAGCTTTACCGGGCCTGCGCGCGTGTTCGAGTGTGAAGAAGATGCGTTCGAGGCTGTCAAAGTCCGTGGGTATGAAGAAGGCGAAGTGCTGGTCATCCGCAATGAAGGCCCCGCAGGCGGTCCGGGTATGCGCGAGATGTTATCGACCACGGCGGCGCTGTCGGGGCAGGGCATGGGCAAGAAGGTCGCGCTGATCACGGATGGTCGTTTTTCGGGTGCCACCCGGGGTTTCTGTGTCGGTCATGTGGGTCCAGAGGCCGCGCATGGCGGTCCGATTGCATTGCTGCAGAACGGTGATGTCATCACGATCAACGCGATCACGGGTGAGCTGAAGGTCGATCTGACCGAGGCAGAGCTGGCCGCGCGCAAGGCCGATTGGAAAGGCCCGCGCGACACGATCTATGCGTCAGGTGCGCTTTGGAAATACGCGCAGCTTGTTGGGTCCACGCGGTTGGGTGCGGTGACGCATCCGGGTGCGAAGATGGAAAAGCACATCTATATGGACCTTTGACGGTATGCGGCCTGGCTGTGTGATCGGCCTGATCGTGTCGGCGTTGATGGCTGTTGGAGGGTGTACCCCTGCGGCGCCCGTCAACGTGCTGGCCTTGGCTGGGGGGGACATCATGGCGACGACCCCGGCCGGCTATTGCTTTGATCCGGGGGCGAGCGATCCGCGCGATGGGTTCGCGGTGATGGCACCTTGTGTGACATTGGGCGGCGGCGGTGCGGTACCTGCCGCAGTCGGTGTGGCGACGGTGCAGGTTGGCCCCGCGGGCAGCGGTGCCGTTGCCGGTGCCGAGCCTGCGTTGCGTGATCTGCTGGTGTCCGACGCCGGGGCGGTTCTGCTGAGCACGACCGGCAGCGCCGATACCATTGCCGTTTTGGGGTCACAGGTATCTGAAAACAATGTCACCGTGCATTTCACCGATAGCGCGCCACCGCCGATAGCGGGCCTGCAACGCGAAGAGTGGCGCGCGTTTTTGGATATGAACGGGCGTTTGGTGACAATTGCGGTGCGCGGTCTGGCGGGTGCGCCGCTGCAAGATGGCATGGCGTCGTGGCTGCTTGACCGTGTGGTCAAAGGGGTATCGGCGGCGGGCGGCGACACGCAGATCTAGGGCGCCGGGCAAGCGGTGACGGGGGCATGCAATGGGCCGATCCGGGATAGGGACTATATGGCGAAATACCTGAGTGGACTGGTCGATCGGCTGCTGCACAGGCGCGCATTGACGCGCTGGACTGCTGCCGCGCGGGCGGCGCCCGATGCAGAACTGTCGATTTTGCGTGCGCAGCGTCAGCGGGCCCGGCAATTGCGCGGCCCGTTGCAGGAGTTGACCCATATCGCCGACAGCCGCCTTGCATTGCCGCGCATCGGGTCCAATGCATTTGCGCGGCCTGCGGGCACCGATTGGGCGTGGCGGCCACAGGCATGGCGCGCCGCGCTGGCGAAACGCGGACTGGCACCTGCGCGCAACAAGATGTCGCTTGGCGGTGAGGTCACGATTTTCCACGACTGCGCCGCGACCGAAATCGCGCTGCGGCAGACGCGCAATCAGCAGGATCGTGATCTGGCCCCGTTCGGGCTTGCGCTTGAGGTGTTTCAGTTTGACGGGAATTTTCTGTCACTGGTGATTGATCTGCCCGCCGTGGCCTGTGTGGGCCTGCAAAAGCGGCATTTGATCCGTTTGGCCGCCGTGATTGATGCAGAGCGTCCGATCAATGTATTCGCCCGGCTGAATGTGAAGCATGGCCCGAATACCGAGCAGGTGCTGTTGACACTGCCGCAACAGGACGATGATGTGATGGTTGAATTCGATCTGGCCTACAGTCAGATGAACGAAAGCCGGGTCGCACGGATTTGGGTTGATTTGATGTTTGAAAACCCGCAGATGAATCAGATTTCGATCCGCGATCTTACCTTTTGCCGCTACCCGCGTGCGGCGCTTTGAACGGCGAAAGGCCTTGCTGATGACACAGTGGACATTGACCAAGACGCGGCTTTTTGCGGGCCTGTGGGAAGGCGAGCTCATCGGTGCGGGCGCGGATGAACCGCAGTTGACGGTGACCCATTTGGGGGCGGTCGTCGATGGGCTGCGGCTGGAGCATGATACGGCGCATGACGTTTGGCGTGTCACGGTGCCGGTGCCTGTGGATATGATCAGGGATGGTGTGCAGACGTTTGTGATCGCTGACGGCAAGGGGCATGCGCTTGCCAGTTTCGCGTTATTGTCCGGTGAGGCCTTGGCCGAGGATATCCGCGCAGAGGTGGAGTTGTTGCGCAGTGAGCTGGACCTGCTGAAGGGTGCGTTCCGGCGGCATTGCAGGGACACGCAAGGTTAGGGTGGGTTAAAACCTACCTTACGTGGGGGCAACGGTTTTTGCACCGACAGATGCCGCCTTTGCTGCGCTGCCTGCGGGCACCGTGGAAAGCCTGCTGTTGCCTGAAAGCAAGGATACGCTGGTCGCGATCCTGACCTGCAATGTCGTGCCGGGGGCTGTGACACCGGACCAGTTGGTCGATCGGCGTCAGGACGTCGCGACGGCGGATATCATCGCGGCGAATGGCGTGATCCAGGTGATCGACACGGCGCTGCTGCCAAACCAAGCGCATTGGTCCTGTCGTTTGGGTTGCGGCGACCGTGCCTGCCGTGCGGTCCGCAACAATTTGCCACCTGCGCGATGTCGCATTTGCAAGCCGCGCTTTGTGGCTCTAGTCTGGCCTGACATGCATCAAGAGGGTTTCGTGACTGTGTTCAGACGTTCCATTTCCGCCGCAGTATTGGCCTGCCTGCTTTGTCCTGCAACAGCCGCGTTGGCGGACCCTGATTCCGGCGCCTATCTGGCCGCGCGGCAGGCCGGTTTGACGAATGATTTTGCCCGCGGCGCCCGTTATTTCACCAAGGGGCTGATCGCGGACCCCGGCAATGCCGCCCTGCTTGAGAACGCGCTGACGTCCTATGTCGCGCTGGGGCAGGTGGACCGTGCGATTCCGATTGCGCAGGTGATTGTCGACCTTGGTTACCAAAGTCAGATCGCCAACATCGTGCTGAGCCTGTCCGCCGTGAAATCGGGTGACTGGGACTATATTTTCTCTGCTTTGGAGGAAGGGCGCAGTATTGGCCCGTTGGTTGACGGACTGGCGCAGGCCTGGGCGCATATGGGCGAGGGCGAGATGGTCAAGGCTTTGGCCAGTTTTGATCAGGTGATCGAAGCCGATGAGATGAAAATATACGGGCTGACGCACAAGGCCTATGCCCTTGCCACCGTCGGGGATTTCGAAGCGGCTGAGGCCGTGTTTGCCGAATCGGCCACGGGTGGACTGCGGTATAGTCGCCGCAGTGCGATGGCTCACGCCCAAATTCTGAGCCAGTTGGACCGTAACGATGATGCGGTCGCGATTATTGAGGGGGTCTTTGGCACGCAGTTGGATGCCGGCGTTGCCGCGCTGCGCGCTGCGCTGATTGCGGGGACTGCCGTGGCCTATGACGCCGTGGCGAGCCCGACCGAAGGGATCGCCGATATTTACCATGTCATCGCCGGTGCGGTCCAAGGTGATGCGCCCGATGCGTATACCCTGCTTTATGCGCGGGCTGCGACCTATCTGGCACCGGGCAATACGCAGGCCGTTTTGATGACGGCGCGGTTGCTGGACGATTTGGGCCAGTACGATTTGGCCAATACCACCTATACAAGCGTTTCGCGTGACGATCCCGCGTTCGATGCCGCCGAGTTGGGCCGCGCCGAAGTCTTGCGCGCGGCGGGGCGTGACGACGCCGCGATCGAGGTGCTGGACGCCTTGGCGCGCAGCCATCCCGATTTGCCGCAGGTCCATGCCGCACGGGGTGATACCCTGCGACAGGTCAAACGCTATGAAGAGGCGGCGGTAGCGTATAGCCGCGCGCTGGCGCTGTATAGTGACGACAGCGCAGCCAAGTGGTTTGTGTATTACACCCGAGCGATCAGCAATCATCTGCTGGAAAACTGGCCAGCGGCAGAGCTGGATTTTCGTGCCGCGCTGGTGCTGCGTCCGGGGCAGCCGCAGGTATTGAACTATTTGGGGTATTCGCTGGTCGAGCGTGGTGAAAAGCTTGATGAGGCATTGGGCATGATCGAGGCCGCCGCCGCCGCACGCCCCGATAATGGTGCGATCATGGATAGCCTTGGCTGGGTCATGTTCCAGTTGGGACATTACGACGAGGCCGTCGGTCATATGGAGCTTGCCGCGTCGCTTGAGCCGGTCGATCCGGTGATCAACGATCATTTGGGCGATGTCTATTGGGCTGTGGGCCGCGAAAACGAGGCGCAATTCCAGTGGCAGCGCGCGCTGTCGTTCGACCCTGACGCCGCTGACGCAGGCCGTATCCGTGACAAGCTGGCCCGCGGGCTGGATCTGGTACGGCGCGACGAGGGTCTTGACCCTATCAGGGTTGCCCGTGGCGACAATTAGAGGCACCGCACCGGCCAAAGTCAATTTGACCCTGCACGTAACGGGGCAACGCGATGACGGGTATCATCTGCTGGACAGTCTGGTGGTGTTCGCGGGTGTCGCGGATCAACTGGGTGCCACGGTTGCCCCTGATCTGCGGATCAGCGTGACGGGGCCATTTGCATTTGGTGTGCCCACGGACGCCAGCAACCTGATGATCCGTGCCGCCGAGGCGCTGCGTCAGGTGCGCGGTGTGACCAAGGGCGCCGCGCTGACGCTGGAAAAACATCTGCCGCATGCTGCCGGTATCGGCAGCGGATCGTCGGATGCTGCGATCACGCTGACCATGCTGGCGGCGCTATGGGGGGTGCCGCCGCTGCCGGCGCATGCCCAAGAGGTGCTGGCGCTGGGCGCGGATGTCCCGGTTTGCCTGCAGGCGCCGAACCCGACGCGGATGTCGGGGATTGGTGATGTGCTATCGCCGGTAGCAGCGTTGCCGGGGTGCGCGCTGGTGCTGGTGCGTCCGCCTGTCGCTGTGCCAACGATGGATGTGTTCAAGGGGCTGGCCGATAAGAACGGCACCGCCATGGAGCCGTTGCAGGCGGGGCTGGATTTCGACGATTTTGCCGGTTGGCTGGCCCGGCAGCGCAATGACCTGCTGCCGTCGGCCAGCATGATCGCCCCGGAAATCACCGCAGCCATTGCCAAGTTGGATGCGCAGCCGAACGTCGCCGTGGCGGGCATGTCGGGGTCGGGTGCGACCTGTTATGGATTGGTCAAGGATATGGCCGCCGCGCGGCAGGTGGCCCGCGTCTTGCAGGTGTCGCAGATGAGCTGGTGGGTCGCCCCCGCTGAACTGCTTTAGCTGCCGCCGCTGGGCGCATCGGTTGTTTGATTGCGGCGCATGAACGTGATCCACGTATCGCCATAGCGGCGCTGATCCAGTGCGGCAAAGCCGGGAGGGGCGATTTGCGGGGTGTTTTCTTCCCATATGATCAAGGCACCCGGGGAAACCCAGCCGCCCGCAGTGGCAGCGGTCAGGGCTTTGCCGCCCAAACCTTGGCCGTAGGGGGGATCAAGGAAGATCAGGTCGCAGGGCGGGCCTGCGGGCAGTTTGCCGATGTCGGTGCCGATCAGGGTCGTGTCGGTCTGCCTGCGCAGTTTGCCGACATTGTCGCGGATCAACTTTTGGGCCACCCGCCCGCTGTCGACGAAGGTGACGTGGGCGGCGCCGCGCGACAGGGCTTCGAGCCCGAGCGCACCGGTGCCTGCGAACAGGTCGAGCACGATCGCGCCACGGATCGGATCGCCAAAGCGCCCACCCTGCAGGACATTGAACAGGCTTTCGCGCACCCGGTCTGTCGTGGGCCGCAGATGCGCGGCCGCATCGCCGGTGCCGACGGCGGCCAGTGCGGTGCCGCGATGGGTGCCGCCGATGATCCTCATGGGCGCAGCAGGGCCTTCATATCGGTTGCGGGATCGGTGATTTGTGCGGGCTTGGGGCTGCGCCCTGCGTCGATCAGGCGTTTGCCGATCATATAGTTGCGCGGATCGTTCATCGCGTCCACCGCCAGCAGGGTATCGCCTCGGAAGTACCAGTTGGACTGCACCCCCGGCGCATCGCCGTGGCGGACATAGACGTCGGTGTAGCCGGTGTTCAGCCCGGCAATCTGCAGTTTGCAGTCGTATTGATCCGACCAAAACCATGGCTTTGGCGTATAGGGTTCATCGTGGCCCAGCATGTTCAGCGCGACCGCTTCGGCCTGATCAATGGCGTTGCCGACGCTTTCGATGCGGATGCGGTTGCCGTGGAAAAGGCATGATGCGCAGTCGCCCGCAGCCCAGATATGCGGATCAGAGGTGCGGCCCTGTGCATCGGTCTTGATGCCGTTTTCAATCGCCAGTCCCGCGCTATCGGCCAGGATTGTGGCGGGGGTGATGCCGACGCCGACGACGGCAAAGTCCAGATCCAGCGTGGTCCCGTCAGTCAGCAGTGCGCCGGTGACGTGATCGTCGCCCAACAGCCGGTCCAGCCCCACGCCTTCGCGGATATCGACGCCGTACGACCTGTGCAGGGCCCGGAAATAATCCGACGTTTCGGGCGCCGCGACGCGCTGCAATATCCGGTCGGCCATTTCCACCAGCGTGACTTGCAGACCCAGTTTTGACGCGACCGCTGCCGCCTCGAGACCGATGTAGCCGCCGCCGATGATCAGCACGCGTTTGCCGGCGACAAACGCCGGGGCCATCGCGTCCGCGTCGCTGAGGTCGCGGACGGTGAAAACGCCGCCCAGATTTCCGCCGATGGACCGGGGCAGTGTACGCGGATGCGCGCCGGTGGTCAGCGCGAGTTCATCATAGGGCAGGACCTCATCGCCGGTCAGGGTCACGGTCTTGGCGGCAGGGTCAATCGCCACGACGCGGGTGTCCAACCGCAGGGTAATGCGTTGATCGACATAGAAATCCGCAGGGCGCAAATATAGCCGTTCCTGAGCCATTTCGCCCAGCAGATAGGCCTTTGACAGTGGCGGGCGCTGGTAGGGCGGCACCGTTTCGGCACCGATCAGGGTGATGTCGCCATCAAACCCGGCGCTGCGCAACTTGGCGGTCAAGGATGCACCAGCCTGACCGGCACCGACAACGATAATATGGGTCACGTGATTTTCACCTTTGATTGCTGGTCCATTGCTGAACGGGACACTATATGGAGGTTGTAAGCAGGCACAATTCCGAACAGGGGCTATATTCATGACAATTAAGATCGGCGACCGGGTGCCGCAAGCAACGCTGTTGCATATGACCGACGATGGACCACAGCAAGTGGTGCTGGCCGACAAACTGGAGAAACGCAAGGTTGTCATCTTTGGTCTGCCCGGTGCCTTTACCGGGACGTGTTCGACCGCGCATGTGCCCAGTTTCATGATCACCCATGACGAATTCAAGGCAAAAGGCGTGGACGAGATTATTTGCGTATCGGTCAATGATCCGTTCGTGATGAAGGCGTGGGGCGATGTGACGGGCGCCACCGACGCGGGGATCACAATGCTCGCCGATGCAGAAAGCGCATTTACAACCGCGATCGGCATGGACTTTAGCGCAGCACCTGCCGGTTTCGTCAACCGGTCCAAGCGGTATGCGATGTTGATTGAAGACGGTGTTGTAACCATTCTGAACGCCGAAGAGCGCGCCGGCGTTTGCGAAATTTCCGCAGGCGAGACGCTGCTGGAAGCGTTGGGGTAACGATAAAGGGGCGGCGCCTGACGCCGCCCCTTTGCTCAGGCGCTGGCCTGAATGATTGTCTGGGTCGGGAACGGAATATTGATCCCGGCGTTATCCAGCGCCTCTTTTACCAGCCGTTTCATATCGGCCTGATACTGGAAATAATCGCCGCTGTTGCACCAGACGCGGACCAGAAAATCCACAGAACTGCTGTTCAGGTTATCGACCTGAATGAATGGCGCGGGGTCCGTTTTTGACCGGGGGTCGGCCATGATGGTATTGCGGATCACGTCCTCGGCGTCTTTGAGGTTTGTGCCATAGCCCACGCCAAAGATCCATTCTGCCCTGCGCGTCTCGTAGATTGAATAGTTCAGGATCGTATTGCCCCAAACCCGTGCGTTTGGAATGATCACCTGCACGTTGCTGGGCGCGGCCAGTTCGGTGAAGTTCAGCGTGATTTCCTTGACGGTGCCCATTTGGCCGCTGACCTCGACGAAATCACCGATTCTGATGGGGCGGAAGAAGACGATCATCACACCTGCGGCCACATTGGACAGGGTGCCTTGCAGGGCGAGACCGATTGCCAGACCGGCCGCACCGATGACAGCCACGAACGATGTCGTCTGGATTCCGAAGGTATTGAGCACGAACAGGAACGCAAAGCCGATAGCGACATAGCGCCCCATGTTGCCCAGAAAGTTGAACAGGGTGATATCCAGATGGCGGTTGTTTTCGCCCAGCCGGATCAGCCGCCTGCGTAGCCAGCCACCGATGATGAACCCCAAAAACAGGATCAATGCTGCGGCGATGACGCTGCCAAAGATTGATGCCATAAATTGAATTGTCAGCAGATCCGTGATGGTTTTTCCATCCCAGATCGCGGTGTTCATCATGTCTTGCACGTTATTCTCCTGCCAGCACGTCCAGTTTGGCGCCCAGTTTGGCGTCCAATGCGCTTAGGCCGTCTGCATCGTGGGTTGTCAACGTGACGTCCACGGTTTTGTAGACATTAGACCATTCGGGGTGGTGGTTCAGCTTTTCCGCCCAGAACGCGGCGCGGGTCATAAAGCCGAACGCCGCGATGAAGTTCTTGAACACGTAGGTTTTGTGGATCGCGTCGCGCCCATCAACCATGGACCAGCCATTCGCCAGCAGCGGGGTGATCTGTGCGGCACGTTCTGTTTGGGTCAATTTGTCGGTCATTGCTGTTCCTCTCTTTGGGATTTGCGGAATGGGCCGTAGCTGGTCAGGACTTCGATTTCGTGGTCGATGGCGTTGCGTTCCGCCTTGAGATAGTGGGCGACGGCATCCCTGAAACCGGCGTCACCGAACCAATGCAGTGAATGGGTTGCCACGGGCAGGTAGCCGCGCGCGAGTTTATGTTCACCTTGGGCACCGGCCTCGACGCGGCCCAGACGATGGGCGATGGCAAAGTCGATGGCCTGATAATAGCACAGTTCGAAGTGTAGGCAGGCGTGGTGTTCGGTGCAGCCCCAGTAGCGCCCGTAGAGCGTATCGCGCCCGATAAAGTTCAGCGCGCCTGCAACGGCCCGCCCATCGCGCATGGCCAGCACCAGCAGCATGTCATCGCGCAGGGTCTCTTGGGCGCAGTCAAAGAATTGCCGTGTCAGATAGGGGGTGCCCCATTTGCGGTTGCCGGTGTCTTGGTAGAACCGCCAAAATGCATCCCAATGTTCGGGCTGAATCTGGTCGCCCGTCAGGCTGAGAATTTCCCCGCCGAAATCCTGTGCCGTGCTGCGTTCCTTGCGGATGTTCTTGCGTTTGCGGCTGGAGAGCGACGCAAGGAAGCCGTCGAAATCGGCATAGCTGTCGTTGACCCAGTGGAATTGTTGGCCAATCCGGGGCAACAGGCCCATTTCGGCACCCGTGATCGCCTCGGCTTCGGTGCAGAAGGTGGCGTGCAGTGACGACAGGTCGTTGTCGGCTGCGATTTGGATGGCTCCCTGGATCAGGGCGGACATGCCGACCGCCTCGAATCCCGGACGGGTCAGGAAGCGGCGCCCGGTGGCCGGTGTGAAGGGGACGGCGATTTGCAGTTTGGGATAGTACCGCCCGCCGACGTTTTCATAAGCTTGGGCCCAGTTGTGATCGAAGATGTATTCGCCCTGTGAATGGCCCTTGGCGTACAGGGGAGCGCAGGCAATCGTCAGCCCGTCCTGCTGCGCAGTCAAGTAGCGCGGTTGCCAGCCGGTGCCCGGCCCGACTGATCCGCTGTCTTCCAATGCCTTGAGAAACCGATAGGTGGTGAAGGGGTCATTGGAGCGCCCGGTGGTATCTTCGGGGCAGGCGCAGGCATCCCAGTCGGCGGGGCTGATCCCGGACAGGCTGGGGTGGGCGGCGATTTCAATCGGTGCGTCGGTCATAGGGTGCAACTTGGGGGGCGGGGGGCCGCCGTCAAGCCAGATACCCTTCAAAGGTCACATTATCCGCGCTGCGGCGCGCTGCGGTTTCGGCCTCGGGGCTGCGGATTGTCCAGCACAGGATGGCGGCGCCCCGGGATTTGAGGTCAGCGACGCGGGGCCGGGTCAGATCGGTGGCTTCGTGGCTTATAAAACTGGCCCCCGTGCGGTCATAGTCGGGAATGTCGCGCAGCACGTCCCGGACCTGATCCGGGACCTCTGGCCAGAATTGCGCCTGATAGCTGGATGTGGTCAACCCGCGCGGGATATTCGGGGCAAGGTCGGCCAGTGCGGCTACAGCGTGCGGGTTGAAGGACATCAATGCGACATCGCCGGTGTAATGTTCCAATGCCTTGGCTGTTGCGGTCTCGAGCGGGCCGATATTTGGACCCATGGCGCCATCCTGGTCTTTGATTTCGATGAGCAGGGGGACGCGGCCGGCGACCACTGCCAAAACGTCGTTCAGCGATGCAATCGTGCCGCCGTCGTCCTTGAGTGGGATCGCGTGCAGTTCGGCGCGAGTTTTGGCGCGGACGGGTCCCACCGCATCGGTCAGCCGGTCCAGCATATCATCGTGAAAGACCACCGCGTGCCCGTCGCGGGTCAACTGTACGTCGATCTCAATTCCGTAGCCTGCATCAATCGCGGCCTTGATTGATTTGATGCTGTTTTCGACCCGCCCCGCCTTGCGATCATGCAAGGCGCGGTGGGTGATCGGGCGCTTTAGGAAAGACGCAGGGAGGGTCATGCGATTTGGAAAATCGCTTCGATTTCGACGGCGACGCCAAACGGCAGGCTTGCGGCGCTGACGGCGGAACGGGCATGGCGGCCTTTGTCGCCCAAGGCCGCGACCATGAAGTCGGAGGCCCCGTTGATCACCTTGGGCTGATCGGGGAAGTCCGGGGTCGAATTGACGAAACCGGTCAGTTTCACCACCCGCACCAGCCGGTCGATGTCACCACCGCAGGCCGCTTTCAACTGGGCCAGCAGGCTGATCGCGCAGGCTTTGGCGGCTTCGGCCCCGACGTCGGCGGCCATGTCGGCGCCCAGCTTTCCTTTGATCATGCCATCGGCATTGGCGGAAATCTGGCCCGAAACATAGACCATATCGCCGATCACGACGAAGGGGACATAGTTTGCAGCCGGTGCAGGCGCATCGGGCAGGGTGACGCCAAGTGTGGCCAGCTTTGTTTCAATCGCGCTCATTGCGTTCTCCTTGTTTGCGGGGACGCTAGCGGGCAATGCGGCGGGGTGCAATCACGCTTCGCGGAAAGCCTTGGCAAAATAATCGGCCAGCGGTTTCAGCAGGTAATCCATCGGGCTGCGGTCGGCGGTGCGTACGAATGCTTCGACCGGCATGCCGGGGATCAGGGTCATATCGGGGGGTAGGCGGTCAATTTCGCCGGGGTCCAACTGCACCTCTGCACGGTAGTAGGACAGGCGCGACCCTTCGTCCTGAAACGCATCGGCTGAGATGAGCGTGACCTTACCCTTGAGTTCCGGCGTGCGGCGTTGATCGAAGGCGGAAAAGCGCAGCGTGACCTCCTGACCCAGATGGATTTGGTCGATATCGGTCAGTTGGACCTGTGTGGCGATGACCAACGGGCGGTCTTGGGGGATCAGGAACAGCACGGGGTCGGCGGGCCGGATCACCGACTGCGGTGCAAAGACCTGCATGCCATAGACGATGCCCGATACCGGCGCGCGGATGTCCAGCCGATCGAGTTGCCGGGTCAGGGTCCGGCGCCGTTCAGAGAGTTCCAGTTCGTTATATTGCAGGTCACGCAGTCTGGTGATCGCCTCTTCGCGGCGGGTCGAGGAGAGGCCGATGATCTGGATTTCAATTTCGGTCATACGTTCGGCGGCTTGGGCCGCCTGGGCGGTCAGTTCGCCGGCGCGGCCAAGCAGGCTTGCTTCTTCGCGTTGCAGGGCGAGAACGCGGCTGGCCTGAGCAAGGCCACGGTCCAGCAGGCTTTGTTGATCGGTCAGTTCCTGGGCGATCAGGCCGCGCTGGGTGGTCAGGGCGGTTTGCTGCGCGGCAATCCCGCCAAGCTGGCTGGCGATCTGGGCGCGTTGTTGGGTCAGTTGTTCAACGGCGCTGGCCGACGATTCGCGGCGCGCGTCGAACAGGCGCAACTGACCGGCAATCAGGTCGCGGGCGTCGGCGACGGTGTTTTGCGTCAGCACGGGGTCAAAGGCGGGCGTCGGCAGGTCGTCGCGTTCCGCCTCGAGGCGGCCACGGCGGGCGAGGATTTCGAAAAGCTGCCCTTCGACGACGGCCAGTTCGGATTGCAGCGCGTTGGCGTCAAGCCGGATCAGCAGGTCGCCAGCTGCGACGCTGTCGCCTTCTTTGACCAGAATTTCCTGCACTACGCCGCCGTCAGGGTGCTGGACGACCTGCCGGTTGCGGTCCACTTCGATCTGGCCGGTGGCAATCACGGCGCCGGTGATCTGGGCCGTGACGGTCCAAGTGCCAAAACCGCCGACAAGTACCAAAAGCGTCACTAGGCCGGTGATGATATAGCCACGGGCGGACCAGCGTTGACGGGTCATGATACGCCCCCCGACAGGCCCGCGTTGCGGGTGATCTGGTCGTGATTCTTAACCATGTCGCGTAGCACGTCTTCCTTGGGGCCAAAGGCGCGGCGGGCGCCGTTGTCGATCACCAGCAGCAGGTCGCATTCCTGAATGGCGGCGGGGCGGTGGGCCATGATAAAGACGATTTTGCCTTCGGATTTAAAGGTCTTGATCGCGTGGTTCAGGGCGGTCGATCCGTCGTTGTCGAGGTTGGAGTTCGGTTCGTCCAGCACCAGCACAACCGGGTCGCCGTACATTGCGCGGGCCAGCCCGATGCGCTGGATCTGCCCGCCCGACAGCCGCCCGCCCGTGCCGGTGACGCGGGTATCGTAGCCATCGGGCAGTTTCAGGATCATGTCGTGGGCGGCGGCCTTTTGCGCGGCACGGACGACCAGCGCATCGTCGGGCTGCATTGACATGCGGGCGATGTTTTCCTTGATCGTGCCGTCAAACAGTTGCACCCGTTGCGGCAGATACCCGATGTGCTGGCCCAGCACGTCAGGATCGTATTGATCCAGCGCCGCCCCATCGAGCCGAATTTTGCCGCCCGCTGGCTGCCATACGCCGGTCAGCACGCGGGCCAGCGTAGATTTGCCCGCGCCAGAGATGCCGATGACGCCGACGGCTTGCCCCGGTTTGACGTCAAAGCTGATCATGCGCAGGGCTGCCTGTTTTTCGCCCGGCGGCACGACGGTGACCTGGTCGGCCAGCAGGCGGGCGCGGGGTTTGGGCAGCTGGGTGCGGGTGGTTTCCGCAGGCACATGGCCAAGAAGGATGCAAAGCCGCCGCCAGCCTTCGCGCCCTTTTTGGAACACGGGCCACTGTCCGACGATCATTTCGATGGGGGCCAGGGCACGGCCCAGCAGGATTGACCCGGCAATCATCGCACCCGGCGACAGTTCGTTGATCAGCACCAGATACGCGCCAAGGCCCAGCATCGCCGATTGCAGGAACATGCGGAATGCTTTGGTCAGTGCGGTATAGGTGCCTGACGTATCGGCGGCACCGATCGTCGCATCCAGCGACTGCCCGCGCGCCACCTGCCAGCGATCGAAAGCGGCGGCGCGCATGCCCAAGGCATGCACCAGTTCGCTTTCGCTGCGAATTTGCGCGCCGAGCTGTTCGGAAGCGAAAGTGGCGGCATTGGCGGCTTCGAGTGGTTTGCGCGCACTGAATTGGTTGAGCAGCGCCATGGCGACGAGAACCGCCCCGCCAGCCAGCGCCAAAATGCCCATAAACGGGTGAAAGATGAAGATGCCCCAGATAAAGAGCGGGACCCAAGGCAGATCGAATACGGCCATCAGTGCAGGTGATGTGATAAGCCGCTGCACGGATTCCAGATCGCGCAGGCCGGTTGCCGCCTCGCGCGGGGCGCGGTTGAGCGTCGTGGCCCGCAGCACGGCGCCAAAGACGCGCCGGTCAAGGCGGGCCTGAAACCGGGCGCCGACCCGGCCCATCACGCGGCCACGCACGAAATCCAGAACACCCATCATACCGTACAGAAAGCCGACCAGCACCGACAGTGCGATCAGCGTTTCAAGCGACCGCGAACTGAGCACGCGGTCATAGACATTGAGCATATAAAGCGGGCCGGTCAGCATCAGGACGTTTACGAAAAAGCTGAAAATCGCCACGAGCCAATACAGGGTCCGGCTTTCGCGGCGTGCCGCGATCAATTCCTCAGAGCCGGTCTGTGTCAGTGCATCAGCCATGACGTTGGTTTGCCTTTTCGTTTCATGTCGTCCTGCGCCGCAACCTACAGAAAACCACAACGGAGTTAACGTCTAATATTCAATCGCAGCCCGGACGGGCCGATCCTATTGATTTGACGGCGAATATGGATCAGAATCATCCGCTATGACACAGCATCAGATATATTTGACCGTTGCCCTAGCCCTTGGGTTGCCCGCGCTTGCCGCTGCGGGGCCATACGACGGTATCTACAAGCAGACGGCCAACGCGGAGTGTTCGCTGGTGGGCACCGATGGCGGCTCGCTTCGGATCGCGGAAGGCACGTTTTTTGGGGTTGATGTGACGTGTCGGATGACGCGGCCTGTCGACGTCAACGACATGGATGCCACGATTTATACGATGATTTGTTCGGGCGAGGGGCAAACCTGGACGGAACGGGCCATTTTGATGACCGATGCGGATAGCGCTGGCATCTATATGATCTGGAACGGCTATGCGTTCCGGTATGATCGCTGCGAAGCGGGCGAGCATTAGGCCCGCCCGCCGGGTCAATTCAGCTGATCGCGCAGGATGATATCGAGCACATTCAGGATATCACGGTCAAACAGCGTGCCGCCTTCGCCAGCCAGAACGCCAGCGTTCAAGGCCGTAGCCGGGGCTTGCATCGGCAGTGGTGTCGGCGTGCGCCCGGCCAGTACGGGCGCCATGGTTTCGCGCCAAATCTCGGCTGGGAGGCCGCCGCCGGTGACGCCAGTCAGCGGTCTGTTGTTGTCATAGCCCATCCAGACGCCTGTCACATAGTCCCCGGTAAAGGCGATGAACCATGCATCGCGCGACGCTTGGGTGGTGCCTGATTTGCCTGCGATTTGCCAGCCGTCGATCTGGGCGCGGCTGCCTGTGCCTTCGGCGACGACTTTGGACATCATCCACGTCAGTTGCCGCGCTGCGCTTTCGCGGATCACGCGTTCGCCGATGCCGCTGCCGGATGAATCCATCAGTGCGGTGTCATCGCCCTGAATGCGCAGTTCGATCAGCCCGTAGGGGGTCACGGACGAGCCGCCGTTGAGGATACCGGCATAGGCGCCGGTCATTTCGATCAGGGTGCTTTCGGACACGCCAAGGGCCAGTGCGGGACCTGCGGCCAGATCGCTGTCGATGCCGAATTGGGTGGCGACGGTGCGCACCGCCTCGCGGCCGACTTTTTCTGACAGGATCACGGCGGGGACGTTGCGGCTTTCGGCGAGGGCCTGGGTGAGGGTGATCGGCCCTTTGAATGCGCGGTCATAGTTTTTGGGGCACCAGTCGGCGGAGCCGGGAATGCGCCAGCAGATCGGGCTGTCGTCGACCATGTCATTGGGCGAGAAACCGGATTCGAGTGCTGCCGCATAGATGAAGGGTTTGAACGATGACCCGGTTTGCCGCAGGGCCTGCGTTGCGCGGTTAAACGCTCCTGTCGCCCGGATGTTGCGGCCACCGACCATGGCGCGGACGGCACCGTCTGCTGACATCACGACGATGGCGGCCTGTGCCTCGGACCCGTCGCGGACCTGATTTTCAAAGACCGAAATCAGCGCGTTTTCGGCGGCGTTCTGGATGTCCTGGTCCAGCGTCGTGCGGATGATCACGTCTTCCGTGGTGTCATTGGTAAAGAATTCTGGCCCGCTTTCCATGACCCAGTCGGCAAAGAATCCGCCCGCGCGGGCGGCTGCCGCCTCGGAGAGGGTTGCGGGATTGGCGCGGGCTGTGCTGGCCTGTGCGGCGCTGAGATAGCCCTGATCCTGCATCAGCCCGATCACTACCGACGCCCGGTCGCGGGCGCGTTCGATGTTGGTGGTGGGCGCATAGGTCGACGGCGCCTTGAGAAGCCCGGCCAGCATGGCGGCCTGTGCCGGGTTCACCTGCGCGGCAGAGATCCCGAAATAGCGCTGTGCGGCGGCCTCGAATCCGCGACTGCCCGCGCCGAGGTAGGCCCGGTTGAGGTAGATCGTCAGGACTTCTTCCTTGGTGTAGGCGACCTCCATGGCCATGGCGAAAATCGCCTCTTTTGCCTTGCGCCAGATTGACGATTGCCGACAGTCGTTTTCATAGGCGGCTTCGGTGTCCCATGTATCGGGGTCGAAGGGCACGCCAAGGCACAGCAGTTTTGCGGTCTGCTGGGTGATGGTCGAGCCGCCGTTGCCTGATAATGGCCCACGCCCGGCGCGCAGGTTGATCCGCACAGCCGACGCGATGCCGCGCGGTGAAATGCCGAAGTGGCGGTAGAACCGCTTGTCCTCGGTGGCGAGGACGGCGTTGTGCAGGTGGGGTGACACGGAGGTCGCGGTAACCATGCCGCCGAACTGATCGCCGCGCCAGGCAAAGACATCGCCTTTGTAGTCCTGCAACGTGACCGATCCACGGGTGCGCGCATCGACGAGCGTGGTCATGGGCGGCATTTGTGTCGCGAAATAATAGACGGCGACGCCGATAATCAGGGCGGTTGCGGCACCAAGGCGCCAGCTGACGGCCCAGATCAAGCGCAGCACATAGGCGAATGGTGCAAGAATCCAGCCGATCAGGCCCCGCTTTTTCTTGGCGGGGGCACGCGTTCGGCGGCTTGTCTTGGCCTTGGTTAGCGTCTTTTTGCCGGCAGGCTTTTTCGCCGCAGGATTTGCCGCGTAGCGCCGGTCAGCCACCAAAGGGGGCCGTTTATTGCCGTTTCCACTCATGTTCCGCTCGACCAACCGTTTTTATGTATTTTGCGGCATCATAGCGGGCATTGGGCGGCGCGACCAGCGCGTTTGCCGGGCCCCGGGTGGTTTGGCGATGGCGGTGGATTCGTGTCGCGCGGCAAAGTGCGGCTTTCGCGTGCGCCTAAATAATGTGCGTGTCTGGGTGATTGTGCAAAAATTGTGCAACAGCGTGCGTTTTAGGGGGGTGGCTGTTGCGTGTGAACCTTGCCCACCCCACGAGGACGCGCTTTTTGTCCTTGTGCAAGCAGCCCCGTTTCAATCGGGCCTGCAAGATAATTTGCAAGGGGAAGATCGTGAAACTCATCATTGCAACAATCAAACCGTTCAAGCTTGAGGAGGTCCGCGAGGCGCTGACCTCTGTCGGCGTGCGCGGCATGATGGTGTCAGAAATCAAGGGCTTCGGCTCGCAGTCCGGGCATACGGAAATTTACCGCGGCGCAGAATACGCGGTGAATTTCGTGCCGAAAGTGAAGCTGGAAATTGTCGTGCCTGATGGCATGGCCGACGAGGTGGTCGCCACCATCGCCAAGACCGCCAAAACCGAAAAAATCGGCGATGGCAAGATTTTCGTGCTCGACGTGGAAAGCGCAGTGCGCGTGCGGACCGGTGAAACCAATGATGACGCGCTGTGATCGCGGCGGAATGAGGGATATTATGATGCAATTACTGAAATCACTTAGCGTCGGCGCGGGGCTTGCGTTGCTTCCGACGCTGGCACTGGCGCAGGATGCGCCGGCACCGACATTCGACGAAGTCGGCCCCTATATCATGACCACGCTGCTGTTCCTTGTGGGCGGCTTTCTGGTGTTCTGGATGGCGGCAGGTTTTGCCATGCTGGAGGCCGGTCTGGTCCGGTCCAAGAACGTCACGACCCAGTTGACCAAGAACATCGCGCTGTTTGCGATTGCGTCGATCATGTACTGGCTGGTTGGTTACAATTTGATGTACCCCGGCGACGGCTGGATCATCGCAGGTTGGATGGGCGGCTTCAGTGCCACCTCTCTGGAACCGGTCGGCCTTGCCGCCGCGGATGCAACGCTTGACTATGCCTCTGTTGCGTCTGACTTCTTCTTTCAGCTGATGTTCTGTGCGACGACGGCGTCGATCGTTTCGGGCACCTTGGCCGAACGTATAAAGCTGTGGCCGTTCTTGATCTTTGTGGTCGTCCTGACTGGCCTGATCTACCCAATCGAAGCGTCCTGGCAGTGGGGCGGCGGCTGGCTGTCTGAAATCGGTTTCAGCGATTTTGCCGGTTCGACACTTGTGCATGCTGCCGGTGGTTTTGCAGCGCTGGCCGGTGTGGTGATCCTGGGCCCGCGGATTGGCAAGTATAACAAGGAGGGCCGAGTCATTCCGATGCCCGGTTCCAACCTTGCGCTTGCCACATTGGGTACATTCATCCTGTGGCTGGGTTGGTTCGGCTTTAACGGCGGTTCGCAGCTGGCTGCGGGCACCGTGGGCGATATCACGGACGTGGGCCGGATTTTTGCGAACACCAATATGGCGGCCTCTGCCGGTGCGGTTGCGGCCTTGGTTCTGACGCAGATTCTGTACAAAAAGGTCGATCTGACGATGGTTCTGAACGGCGCGCTGGCGGGTCTTGTATCCATCACGGCAGGTCCGCTTGATCCGACATTGTTTGGTGCGCTTTGGATCGGTGCCGTCGGCGGTGTGATCGTCGTCTTTGCCGTGCCGATGCTGGACAAGCTGAAGATTGATGACGTGGTCGGTGCTATTCCGGTTCACCTGCTGGCCGGTTTCTGGGGGACGATGGTGGTGCCTGTCTATACGGCCGACACCAGCTTTGTGACGCAGTTCATTGGTTTTGCCGCCATCGGCGCGTTCGTCTTCTTTGTCAGCTTGGTGGTGTGGATCATCCTCAAGGGGGTCATGGGCATTCGTGTGTCCGAGGAATCCGAGATCAACGGTTTGGACATGTCCGAGCTGGGCATGGAGGCCTATCCCGAATTCGCGAAGGGCTGATTGCCCTTGCTATCGGTTTTTCAGGTGGCCCGGGCGTTCGCGCCCGGGCTTTTTTGACGGCGTAAGGTGGATCTTGATCCACCCTACGGGGGTAATGTTCCCCTTGACGGTTGTTCGAGGGTAACGGCAAGTTGCAGTGCGTCCGGTCACAGCCGGTGCTTTGGTTTATGATCAAATTTCCAGAAATTTGATGCGCGCCGCGCGGGGATATTTATGCTCGGAAGAAGTGATATCGTGCAGATCGAAGTCACGCATGACATGTTTTCGCTGGCGCAGGTGTTTACCATCAGCCGCGGTGCGCGCCGTCAGGCAGATGTGTTGACCGTCACCCTGCATGGTGGCGGGGTCGGGCGCGGCGAATGCGTGCCCTATGCTCGCTATGGCGAGACGCTGGACAGTGTGAGGGCGCAGATTGCCGGGCTGCCTGTTGACGTCACCCATGCCCGCCTGCCAGATCTGCTGCCCGCCGGGGCGGCCCGCAATGCGGTCGATTGCGCATTCTGGGATCTGGCGGCCAAGCGGGCTGGTTGCCGCATTTGGGATCTGCTGGATCTGCCTTCGCCGCTGCCGGCGGTGACCGCCTTTACCCTGTCGCTGGACACACCCGCCGCGATGCAGGTGCAGGCCGCACGGCACGCAGCCCGTCCGCTTTTGAAGATAAAGCTAGGCACACCGGATGATATGGCCCGTCTTGAGGCGGTGCGGCGCGGCGCCCCGGATGCCCGTCTGATTGTCGATGCGAATGAAGGCTGGACGGCGGAAATCTATGCTGATCTTGCGCCGCATCTGATCCGTCTGGGCGTGCAGATGGTCGAACAGCCGTTGCCCGCCGGGGCGGATGACATGCTGGGCGAGATCGCGCGGCCTTTGCCGGTCTGTGCCGACGAATCCTGCCATGATCGCGCCAGCCTGCCGGCGCTGGTCGGCAAGTATGATATGGTCAATATCAAGCTCGACAAGACCGGCGGGTTGACCGAGGCACTGGCCCTGAAGGTGGCGGCCATGGCGCAGGGGTATGGTGTGATGGTCGGTTGCATGGTGGGGTCGTCACTGGCCATGGCGCCGGCGACCCTGTTGGCGCAGGGGGTGGCGTTCACCGACCTTGACGGGCCGCTGTTATTGGCCGAAGACCGGTCGGAACGACTGCAATTTGATCAGCAAGGCGTGCATCCACCGGCCGCCGCACTATGGGGATAAGCATGCGCACTGTCTATGTTAACGGCGAATACCTGCCGGAAAATGAAGCGAAAATATCTATCTTTGACCGTGGGTTCCTGATGGCTGACGGGGTTTACGAAGTGACGTCCGTTCTGGATGGCAAGCTGATTGATTTCGCGGGTCACGCGGCACGGCTCGCGCGGTCGTTGGACGCATTGGACATGCCGCATCCGACCGTGATGCCCGAGCTGATTGATATTCATCGCGCATTGGTGCGGATGAATGGGATCGAAGAGGGCATGATTTATCTGCAGATCACCCGTGGTGCGCCCGGCGACCGTGATTTCGCGTTTCCGGACCCTGAAACGACCACGCCGACGGTGGTGCTGTTCACCCAGAACAAGCCCGGCCTTGCGGCCAGCCCTGCGGCGCAAAAGGGGATCAGGGTGATTTCCATTGCAGATCAGCGGTGGGCACGGCGGGATATCAAGACTGTCCAGCTATTGTACCCGTCGATGGGCAAGATGATGGCCAAGGCCGCCGGTGTCGATGATGCATGGATGGTCGAGGACGGTATGGTGACCGAAGGGACATCGAACAACGCTTATATCGTCAAGGGCAATACGATCATCACGCGGCACTTGGGGTCTGAAATTTTGCACGGGATTACCCGCGCTGCGGTCCTGCGGTTTGCCCGCGAAGCACAGATGCAGGTGGAAGAACGCAGCTTCTCGATTGCCGAAGCGCAGGGCGCGGATGAGGCGTTTATCACTTCAGCCAGCACATTCGTGATGCCGGTCGTGGAGGTGGACGGTGTTGCGGTGGGTGCAGGGGTGCCGGGGGCGCTTGCGCGGCGCTTGCGCGAGATCTATCTCGAGGAAAGCCGCAAGGTAGCGGTCTGAGTTTATCAGGCCGCAAGCGCGCCGTAGCCCAGCACGATGGCCATCAAGAGCATCCCATAGCGCTGGGCACGGCGCAGCGTAAGGGCGCGCGGGGTCAGTGGGGCCATCAAGATGGCGGCGTCGCCGGGCTGGGCAGGGGTGCTGAAGAATGTGTCTTGGAAATAGGGCGTCATCGGCGTGGCTTTCTGGTAAAATCAATATTTGAATATCTGGCGGTGGTTTTGAATATCGGGGCAATTAGCGTGATCGCGTATCGGCTGCAAGGCCGACAGTGACGTAGCGTCACGAAATGGAGGAATTCCGTACCCCGGGCGTCTGTGCCGACGTTCGCGGCGAACGCCCGGCTAATTTGCCGTCGTGTCCAACTGGCCGAGTGTTTCAATCGCGGCAGCAACACGTTGCCGGTCTGCCGGATCAAGGGGCAGGATCGGACGCGGCGGGACGGCCTGTGTCAATGATAGCTGTGCGGCGGCGGCATAGACGACCCGCAGGCTGCCGAGCGCCTTGAACAAGGTCCACAGGGGTTGAAAGAAACTTTCGATATGTTCCGTCTGCGCCGCATTGCCCGCCTGTGCGGCCCGGGCCAGTTGCATGGTTTGGGCCGGGAACAGGCCGCCAATCACGCTGTACCATGCGTCTGCACCGGCAAGCAGGCCCGCAGCGCAGCCCCAATCGCCGCTATACCCAATGGCAAAGCCATCCGGCAGCGCGGCACGCAGTTGGGCCAATTCGGCCTTGAACGCCGCAGCCTGTGGCAGGGGCATTTTGACGGCGGCAACGTTTTCCACCTGTCCGAGACGTTCCAAAAGCGTTTGGTCGAAGGTGAAGTGGGTCGTGCCGGGGTTGTTGTAGATGCACAGCGGCAGGTCGGTCGCACGGGCTACCGCGACGTAGTGTTGGAACACCTCTTCTTGGGTAAGGGGCGTGTAGGACATGGGCGCCAGCAATAGCCCATCGGCACCCGCGATCTGGGCGTCGCGGGCGAGAGTCTGCGCGTCGTCGGTGCGCAGCGCGCTGATGCCGATGATCACGGGGACCTGCCCGCCCAGTACGGCACGGGCCACCGTGATCGCGCGCTGCCGTTCGGCCCGCGTCAGATAAGCATAGCCGCCGGTGCTGCCGAGCAGTCCGACGGAATCGACGCGGGCCGCTGCCAGCCGTTCCAGCAAAAGACCAAGCTCGTCGGTCGCGACGCGCCCCTGCGGGTCGGTCGGGGTGATCGGAAATGCGGATAGCCCGTGGAACACCGTCATGGGGTTAGCTGTGCGAAGTCTTAAAGGCCTCTTTGGCCTCGGGGCTGGCGTCCGTCTGGTGTTTGGCTTTCCATTCGTCGAATGGCATGCCGTAGAACGCGGCGCGGCCTTCGTCTTTGGTCATGGGGATTCCGCGTTCGTTTGCGGCTTCCTGATACCAGCGCGACAGGCAGTTCCGGCAAAAGCCAGCGAGGTTCATCATGTCGATGTTTTGCGCGTCTGGCCGATCTTCCATCAGGTGCTTTTGAAGGCGGCGAAAGGCGGCTGCTTCAAGTTCGATTTGGGTTTGGTCATCCATTTTGTTTTTCCTTTACAGGCCACTTTGGGCCAAGACATCGGTTAATATGGGGGCAAGGCGCTGTGCCCAAAGGGTTTGGCCTGCGGTATCGGCAATCAGGTCCTGCCGCAGTTCCAGCAAGACGTTGGGGCGCCCGTGTTGCAGGGCGTGCCGGTCAACCGCGTCGCCGGGCAGGTGGCCCGCGTAGGGTTCGTTATCGCCGACGCACCAGCCCTGGGCGCGCAGGGCAGCCATCAGCGGGACGGCAAGGCGGGTGTCGCCCGCGTATAGCACGCCAACCTCCCATGGGCGCGGGTGGCGACCGCGCAGGCGGGGGGTAAAGCTGTGCACGGCGCAGATCACGGGGGCATGCATGCGGCGCGCAAGGTTGCCGTAAGCTGTGTGATATGGGCGATAAAGGCGCTGCATCCGCGCCTCTTTGGCGGCATCATCGGCGTGCCGGTTGCCGGGGATGATCGTACCGTCGTAAAGTTTCATCAGTACGGTCGGATCGTCTTCGCCGCGATTTGGGTCAATCACCAATCGCGAAAAACGCGACAGAATCGCCGGGCTGTCCAGTGCCGTGGCCAAGGCGCGGGTCACGCCCGCCGCGCCGATATCATAGGCGATGTGGCGTTCCATGTCGGCGTCGGGCAGGCCAAGGTCGCCATTGTTGACCCACGGCGGCACAAAGTTAGAGGCGTGATCACAGCTGATCAGCCAGCGGCCAGGGCGATCTGCGCCTTCGATCTGATAGGGTATGTCAGTCATGCGAGGTGTCATTCCTTTGTCACCGCATTTAGGCTAGTTGTAGCGCGAATGGAATTGCGCAATAAGAGCGCAACAGAAATTGTTACCGCTAACAGCCCATAAAATGCGCGAAGGATGACCCATGAGACGCCACCGTAATGTTAAGATCGTCGCCACACTTGGCCCTGCCTCGAATGATTATGCAATGATCCGTGCGCTACACGAGGCGGGCGCGGATGTGTTTCGTCTGAACATGTCGCACGGCGATCACGCCGAAATCAAAGCCCGCCACGAGATTATTCGCCAAGTGGAAAAGGATCTGAACAGCCCGATTGCCATTTTGGCCGATCTTCAGGGGCCAAAGCTGCGCGTCGGCGTCTTTGCCAATGGCGAAGAGGAACTGGTGCCGGGTGCTGCGTTCCGTCTTGATCTGGATGATGCCGAAGGCGACGTGAACCGCGTGAAGCTGCCCCACAAGGAGATTTTCGATGCGCTTGAGCCGGGCGCGCATTTGCTGGTCAACGATGGCAAGATCAAGCTGCGGGTCAAGGAATGCGGCGCGAATTTCGCTGATTGCGAGGTCATCGTGGGCGGCATGATTTCCAACCGCAAGGGTGTGAACGTGCCTGATGTGGTGCTGCCGCTTGCCGCGCTGTCGGCGAAAGATCGCAGGGATCTGGAATTTGTCTGCGCGTTGGGTGTCGATTGGCTTGCCCTGTCGTTTGTGCAGCGCCCGGCCGATGTCGATGAGGCGCGCGCGCTGGCCAAAGGCCGTGCCGCGATTATGTCGAAGATCGAAAAGCCCAACGCCGTGAAAATGTTCGATGAGATTCTCGCGGTGAGTGATGGCATCATGGTTGCCCGCGGCGATTTGGGTGTTGAACTGCCTGTGCAGAATGTCCCGCCGATCCAAAAGCAACTGGTGCGCAAGTGCCGGGCGGCAGCCAAGCCGGTGATTGTGGCCACGCAGATGTTGGAATCGATGATCGATTCGCCGATGCCGACGCGCGCCGAGGTGTCTGACGTTGCGACCGCCATCTATGAAGGCGCGGATGCGATCATGCTGTCCGCGGAATCTGCTGCGGGATCGTATCCGATCGAAGCGGTCACGACGATGTCGAACGTCGCGGGCGAGGTCGAATCTGATCCGACCTACACCGAGATCATCGAGGCGTCGCGCCGGGCCGTGCGCACCACGGTTGCCGATGGTATCGTTGCGGCGGCGCGTGAAATTGCCGAAACGACGGATGTGAAGGCAATCTGCTGCTTTACCCAATCTGGCACAACGGCGCTGCTGGTGTCGCGCGAACGGCCACGGGTGCCGATCATCGCGCTGACCAATTATGCCGAAACAGCGCGCCGCCTGTGTCTGTCATGGGGTACGAACTGTGTCGTGACGGGTCATGTAGACCGGTTTAAGGACGCAGTGATCGAGGCGGTTCGGGCCGCACTTGCCCAGGAGCTGGCAACCGAGACCGACATGATCGTCGTCACCGCAGGCGTGCCGTTCAACACGCCGGGGTCGACCAACATCCTGCGTGTGGCGCCATGCGCAGAGCGTTTGATTTACGCGGCCGATCCAGAGTAGGCTGCCCAGAGAAAAACCATGGGGGCGGATGTTGGATATTGACCTGATCTTTGTGCTGGGCCTGATCGCCGGGGCCTTTTCCATCCCTGCGCTTGTCAGTGCGTTTGCAGACCGCCGGGCGCCTAAAATGTCGGTGCTGATCATGTTGATCAGCGCCGGGATGATCGGCTATGCGGTGCAGCAACGACCCGAGCCATACGAACTTGACAAGCTCGACGAGGTTTTTGTGAGCGTTGTCGGGCGTTACCTGAATTAACGCCGCGCGCCGGTGGTGTCGTATTGTCCCCTTGCGTCCATGGGGGATGCGTCATATACGGCGGTTCTTAATTCGCGCGTCCGGCCATTATGGCATGCCGAGTCGCGCGTTCGACCGAACCCAAAGAGGAGACGGAAATGCCGAAGATGAAAACGAAATCGAGCTGCAAAAAGCGGTTCAAAATGACGGCATCTGGCCGTGTTGTGGCTGCCCAAGCGGGCAAACGTCACGGCATGATCAAGCGCTCGAACAAATTCCTACGCAACGCACGTGGCACTGTTGTGCTGTGTAAAGCTGACGAAGGTATCATCAAACCGATGATGCCTTACGCACGTTAATATAGGGGATTTGAGATATGCGCGTTAAAGGTGGTACCGTCACGCACCGTCGTCACAAAAAAGTGCTCGACGCTGCAAAAGGTTATTATGATCGCCGCTCCAAGACCTTCAAGGTCGCCAAGCAGGCCGTCGATAAAGCCAATCAATATGCAACCCGCGACCGTCACAATCGCAAGCGCAGCTTCCGCGCTTTGTGGATTCAGCGGATCAACGCAGGTGTGCGTTCGATTGATGAAACACTGAACTATTCCAAGTTCATCAATGGTCTGATGCTGGCCGGGATTGAAGTGGACCGCAAGGTTCTTGCTGATCTGGCCGTGAACGAGCCCGATGCATTTGCGACGATCGTCGGAAAAGCCAAGGCGGCGATGGCGTAAGCCATATAGGTCGGACAAGCGATTGAAATGGGGCTGCTACTGGCAGCCCTTTTTTATTGCGCGCCCTGTCCCCCCGTCAGCTTGGCCTAGTGAGGCGATCGGTCAGGCGGCGTGCCTCATGTGTATCGTCAGACTTGCAAGGCGCGCCCCAGCACGCTAGCACCGCCGAGCAATCAACAGGGGTTGGACATGGATGATCTGAAGCAAAAGTACCTAGGCCTGATCGCCGATACCGCCGATGAAGCTGGTCTGGAGCAGCTGCGCGTGCAGTCGCTGGGCAAAAAAGGCGAGATCAGCCTAGCTATGCGCGAGCTGGGCCGCATGACGCCCGAAGAACGGCAAGTGGCGGGCCCTGCGTTGAACGCGCTGAAGGATGAGATCAACAGCGCGCTGCTGGCTAAAAAGGCGGGCCTTGCCGATGCGGCGCTGGATGCGCGGTTGCGGACCGAATGGCTGGACGTGACGCTGCCCGCGCGCGACCGCCGTCAGGGCACGATCCACCCGATCAGTCAGGTGACCGAAGAAGTCACCGCGATTTTCGCCGATATGGGGTTCGCCGTGGCCGAAGGGCCGCAGATTGAATCGGATTGGTATAATTTTGATGCGCTGAACATCCCCGGCCACCACCCCGCGCGGGCGGAAATGGACACGTTTTACACGCATCGTGCGCCCGGCGATAACCGCCCGCCGCATGTGTTGCGCACACATACGTCGCCCGTCCAGATCCGCAGTCTGGAGGCCAATGGCGCGCCCACCCGCATCATCTGCCCCGGTCGGGTGTACCGTGCCGATTACGACCAGACGCACACGCCGATGTTCCATCAGGTCGAAGGGCTGGCGATAGATAAAGACATCAGCATGGCCAACCTGAAATGGGTGCTGGAAGAATTCGTAAAGGCGTATTTCGAGGTCGATACCGTCGACATCCGTTTCCGCGCGTCGCATTTTCCGTTTACGGAACCGTCCGCCGAGGTCGATATCCGCTGTTCATGGGAAGGCGGCACGCTGAAAGTCGGCGAGGGCGACGATTGGCTTGAGATTCTGGGATCGGGGATGGTGCATCCCAAGGTGCTGCAAGCGGCGGGCGTTGACCCGACGCAGTGGCAGGGCTTTGCCTTTGGCATGGGCATCGACCGGATCGCGATGCTGAAATACGGCATCCCAGATTTGCGGGCGTTCTTTGATTCAGATTTGCGCTGGCTGCGGCATTATGGGTTTGCTGCGCTGGATGTGCCGACCTTGCATGGTGGGTTGTCGAGGTGAGCGTCGGCAATTGGTTGCCCATTGTGCTCGCCGTCATCGGCGTCCTAGGAGGAACAATCGTATATGCTGTGCAGAAGCGGTTTGATCGAAACGAAGATTTTCGAGCAGAGAAAAAGCAGGCGTATCGCGCCTTCTTGGATGCGCTGTTTGAGCATGCGGAGCAGCGAACCGAAGAGTCTCGGAAAGCATACGATTACAGTAAAATAGCTCTTTTGCTTGTTGCGCCGGACCCGGTCTTGAAGAGACTGGTTTTGGTGCAGGAAATGGCAACGATGGATATGGACGCAACGGGACCTGGCGACGTCCACGCTGCTGTGACTGATTTAATCTTGGAGATGAGGAAAGACTGTTTCAATGGTTCAAAGCTTGTCATTTCTGAACTTGAGTATGTCGTTCCGATTGGGCGGCCAACTCCGCTGACAGCCGAGCCAGAAGGCCACTACGAACCCTAATGTCCCGCCCGGCATCGCCGGGCAGCCCCCGACCCACCCCCCGGGAGGGGGCTTCACCCCCACCCAGGCTCGGGGGCTGCCCTCTGTTTGAATAGGAAAACCACATGAACGACGAGATCGAAGACCTGCAAGATACTTACCCCGGCGCGGGGACGTTTAAGTTTGGGGATAGTGCGGCGCTTTGCCAGCAGTTGATTGCGCTTGTCCGGCAAGGCAGGAAGACCGCGACCTGTGCGGCGCTTGCGGAGTTTGAGGGCGAGCCGGAGGCGATGCCGCTGGTTGGCCGCTGCGATATCGCGGCCAATTGGGATGGCACCCCGGCGCTGGTTATTCGGACCACGCATGTCGAAGAGGTGCGGTTTTGCGACGTGACCGAAGAAATGGCGCTGGCCGAGGGCGAGGACGACAGCCTGCTGGCATGGCGCAAATCGCACAAAGCCTATTTCAAGCGCAATGGGGACTACGACCCGGAGATGCTGCTGGTGTTCGAACACTTTGAACTGGTCGAGGATTTGGCCGGGCGCGAACTCTAGGCGCTGGCCCTACGGCCTTTCGCATGCCCGCGTAATCCGGTAATGCGATTGCAACACAACTTACGCTGGACGATCCGATGAAATTCACGCTTTCCTGGCTGAAACGCCACCTTGAGACTGACGCCACTGTTGCCCAGATCGCCGAGGCCCTGACCGATCTTGGGCTTGAGGTCGAAGGTATTGAAAATCCGGCTGAACGGTTGGCGGATTTCACGATTGGCTATGTGCAGTCGGCAGAAAAGCATCCGGATGCGGATAAGTTGCAGGTGTGTCAGGTCACTACAAAGGACGGCCCGACCCAGATCATCTGTGGTGCGCCCAACGCGCGCGCGGGGATCACTGTCGTGATTGCCAGCCCCGGCACCTATGTGCCCGGCATTGATACGACGATCGGCGTGGGCAAGATTCGTGGCATCGAAAGCTTTGGCATGATGTGTTCAGAGCGCGAGATGGAGCTGTCGGAAGAACACGACGGCATTATCGAACTGCCCGAGGGTGAGGTGGGTCAGAGCTTTTCCGATTGGCTGTCGATCCACGATCCGGCGCGCGTTGATCCCGTGATCGAGATCGCGATTACACCGAACCGCCCTGATGCATTGGGTGTGCGCGGCGTGGCCCGTGATCTGGCAGCGCGTGGGCTGGGCACGTTGAAGCCGTGTGACGTGGATGTCGTGCCAGCGGAATTCACCGCAGATATGAAAGTGTCCATTGATGATGATACGCTGGATGGATGCCCAATTTTCTGTGGTCGTTTGATCCGGGGGGTTCGGAATGGCCCAAGCCCCGCGTGGCTGCAAACGCAGCTGCGTGCGATTGGGTTGCGCCCGATCAGTTTTCTGGTCGATGTGACGAATTGGTTCACTTACGATCTGAACCGTCCGCTGCATGTCTTTGACGCTGATAAGGTTGCGGGCAACCTGCGGGTCCATCGTGCCGCCGGAGGCGAGGTGATGACCGCGCTGGATGACAAAGTATACACGCTGCAGACCGGTCAGATGGTGATTTCCGATGACAATGGCCCCGAAAGCATCGCCGGGATCATGGGCGGTGCCGATACGGGCTGCACTCTGGACACGGTGAATGTGTTCGTGGAAAGCGCCTATTGGGACCCGGTGCAGATCGCCTATGCGGGTCGCGCGCTGAAGGTTAATTCAGATGCGCGGTATCGGTTCGAGCGCGGGATTGATCCGGCCTTTACGCCCGACGGGTTGGAACATGCCGTGCGGATGATCGTGGATCATGCTGGCGGCGAGGCATCCAAGCTGATCCAAGCCGGGCGGGTGCCGGATACCGCGCGTGCGTATAAACTGGATGCAAAGCGGGTGATTTCGCTGGTCGGCATGGAGATACCCGAAAGCACGCAGCGTCAAACGCTGACTGCGCTGGGTTTCCGGCTTGAGGGGGATATGGCCAATGTGCCGTCCTGGCGGCCCGATGTGCAGGGCGAGGCCGATCTGGTGGAGGAAGTCGCGCGGATTGCATCGTTGACCAAATTGCAGGGCAAGCCGTTGCCGCGCATGACCGCAGGTGTGCCCAAGCCGATCCTGACCATGGGCCAGGTGCGCCAACAAGCGGGGAAGCGGACGGCTGCGGTGCTGGGGTACAACGAATGTGTGACCTACAGCTTTGTCGATCGCGAGGCGGCGACGCTGTTTGGCGGCGGTGACGACGCGACGATGTTGGAAAACCCGATTTCAACGGAAATGTCCCATATGCGTCCAAACCTGTTGCCGGGCCTGTTGCGTGCTGCCGCGCGCAATCAGGCGCGGGGGTTCATGGACATGGCGCTGTTCGAGGTTGGTGCCGGTTTCCATGGCGGTGAGCCGGGCGAGCAGCATGCGCTGATCTCGGGTGTGTTGATCGGGCGCACGGGTCCAAAAGATGTCCATGGCACGTCGCGACCTGTTGATGTCTATGATGCAAAGGCCGATGTCGAGGCGGTTCTGGCTGCGATGGGTGCGCCTGCAAAGGTGCAAATTCTGCGCGGCGCTGCCGATTGGTGGCACCCCGGGCGGCACGGCAAAATCTGCCTTGGCCCGAAAAAGGTGTTGGCGGTCTTTGGTGAGTTGCACCCCAAGGTCCTGCGCGAAATGGATATCAAGGGGCCTGCAGTTGGATTTACGATCTGGCCGGATGAGTTGCCTTTGCCCAAAAACAAGACGACCACGCGTGGGCCGCTGATTGCCACTGATCTGCAAGCGGTCGAGCGTGACTTTGCGTTTGTCGTAGATTCACAGGTCGAGGCGCTGACGCTGGTCAACGCCGCTGCCGGGGCGGACAAGGCGCTGATCACCGATGTGCGGGTCTTTGATGAATTCATCGGCGGGTCGCTGGGCGAGGGCAAAAAGTCGCTTGCTGTGACCGTGCGGTTGCAACCGACCGAGGCGACGCTGAAAGATGCCGACATCGAGGCGGTCAGCGCCAGGATCGTCGAAAAGGTAACGAAAGCGACGGGCGGCATTTTGCGCGGCTAAGAGCCGTGCATCGTGCTGGGGAAAGCACGATTTCTTTCAGGTCGTCCAAGGGGCTGCATCCGATTGTTGTCAAATGTGCTGGGACAAAAGGGGCGGCGATTTACGGATGAGATACTGGAACGGGCGATCATCCAGCGATTTCGCTATGTCGTGGCGCGCAAGCGAACTGCCGGACGTGCGGCTACCGTCTTTGGAATTGGCTGGTCACCGGGCGGAAAGCGACTATGTTTCGACGCAATAGCGGCGACGTGAAAGGATCAAGGCCAATGACCCTTAACATCTATCTTTCCGGTGAAATTCATACCGATTGGCGTGACCAGATTATCGCCGAGGCGACAGGCATGGATGTTGCGTTCACGGGCCCCGTGACGGACCATGCGGCATCGGACGATTGCGGTGTCGCGATCATGGGGGCGGAGCCGGATAAGTTTTGGCATGACAACAAAGGCGCCCGGCTCAACGCGATCAGGACCCGTCATGGGATTGAAAATGCCGATGTGGTCGTTGTCCGGTTCGGTGAGAAATACAAGCAGTGGAACGCTGCCTTCGATGCGGGCTATGCCGCCGCCCTTGGCAAGTCCCTGATCGTGATGCATGGCACCGATCATCAGCACGCGCTGAAAGAGGTGGACGCCGCGGCCCTTGCTGTTGTGCAAGAGCCGGGACAGGTGGTTGAAATCCTGCGATATGTGCTGGATGGCGTGTTACCCGTTTCGGGGTAAATCCCAACTTACGATGGGTCGGGGATGTGCCGCGCCTTTTCCACGGCGGGCCGGGTAAAGAACCGATCAACATATGCGGGCACATTTTTAAAGTCGTGATAGCCGACAACATCTTTGGTGCCATAGAATTCCAACGCATTGATCCATGGCGCGATTGCCATATCTGCGATGGAATAGTCGCCAACGATCCAGTCACGGCCTTCAAGGTGGTTATCCACGACGGTCAGCAGGCGGATCGCTTCGTCGCGGTAGCGTTCGCGGGGCCGTTCATCGGCGATGTCTTTGCCCGCGAATTTGTAAAAGAACCCCATTTGCCCCAACATAGGCCCAAGCCCGCCCATCTGAAACATCAGCCATTGGGTGATTCCGGCCTTGTCGCTGGCCGTTGTGCCAATGAACTTTCCGGTCTTTTCGGCCAAATATAGCAGGATTGCGCCACTTTCAAAGATGCCCAGCGGCCCGTCTGGTCCGTTGGGGTCAATGATCGCGGGAATTTTGTTGTTGGGGTTCAGCGACAGGAACGCGTCGCTTTTTACATCCTCATCTTTCAGGGTCACCAGATGCGGCTCGTAGGGTAGCCCCATTTCCTCGAGGGCGATGGACACCTTCACACCGTTTGGCGTGGGGTATGAATACAGTTGAATGACCGACGTGTCTGTAGCGGGCCAGCGCTGTGTGATCGCAAATGAGGAGAGGTCGGGCATGGGGGACGGTCCTTTATGAAATGTATTGGAAGACAAGTAACGCGTTTGGGCGCGAATAAAAGTCATGGTTATGTTGGTGAATTTCGGTATGGATGTGCGCAGTTGCGCAGCAGGCATCAGATCTGCGCGCCTGAAAACACATGAATGGGGACGTACACATGATCAAAGAATTCAAAGACTTTATCGCCAAGGGCAACGTAATGGACTTGGCCGTTGGTATCATCATCGGCGCGGCCTTTACGGCCATTGTGACCAGCCTGGTAAATGACCTTATTCAGCCGTTGATTGGTTTGATCGTCGGCGGCGTCGACTTTGGCGGTGTCAGCTTTGGCATCGGCGATGCCCAGTTCATGATCGGCAACTTCATCACAGCCGCGATCAACTTTTTGATCATTGCGTTTGTTGTGTTTGTGCTGGTCAAAGCGGTGAACAAGCTGAAGGGTCCAGAAGTGGCACCAGCGCTCGTGGCACCCAAGGGGCCATCAGTGGAAGAGCTTTTGGCCGAGATCCGCGATGCGATGAAGAAGTAATTTGCCGCTTGGCCGGGTAAAGGCTCGCCAGTTTGGCGAGCCTTTATTTTGTCAGATGGTCAGAGCGTCGAGGGGGCTGATCACGCTGATCCCAAGCGCCTTGCCGACGGCCGCATACGTCAGCTTTCCGGCATGGACGTTCAGGCCGTTCAGCAGATGCGGGTCGTCTGCGCAGGCTGTTTTCCAGCCCTTGGTCGCGAGGGCCAGCATGAACGGCATCGTCGCATTGCCCAGTGCGATGGTTGATGTCCGGGCGACGGCACCGGGCATGTTGGCCACGCAGTAGTGCATGATCCCGTCGATGTCATAGATCGGGTCCTGATGGGTGGTTGCCTTGGAGGTCTCAAAGCAACCGCCCTGGTCAATCGCCACGTCAACCAGTGCCGCGCCGGGCTTGAGTTCGGACAGCTGCGCGCGGCTGATCAGCTTGGGTGCTGCGGCGCCGGGGATCAGAACCGCGCCGATGATCATGTCAGCCTGACGGGCCAGATCAATGGTGTTGCCGGCAGAGGCATAGCTGTTCTTGAAGGTGCCGCCAAAGACATCATCGAGATACCGCAGGCGCGGCAGTGAGCGATCAAGGACGGTCACATCAGCGCCCATACCTGCCGCGATTTTGGCGGCGTGGGTGCCGACGACACCGCCGCCAATCACCAACACCTTGGCGGGACCGACGCCGGGTACGCCGCCCATCAGAACACCGCGCCCGCCATTGGCCTTTTGCAGGGTCCATGCGCCAACCTGTGGGGCAAGCCGACCTGCCACTTCGGACATTGGGGCCAGCAGTGGCAGACCGCCGCGATCATCGGTCACTGTTTCATAGGCGATGCAGGTTGCACCGGATTCCATCAGGTCTTTGGTCTGTGCAGGATCGGGAGCGAGGTGCAGGTAGGTGAACAAAATCTGACCTTCCCGCAGCATTTTTCGCTCGATTGGCTGTGGTTCTTTCACTTTTACGATCATATCAGCTGCTGCAAATATCTCTGCTGCGGTTTCGGCAATGGCGGCCCCGGCGGCAATGTAATCTTCGTCCGTGAAGCCCGCGCCAATGCCCGCATTGGTCTCAATCGTCACTTTGTGACCATGGTTCGTGGCCTCGTGGACGGCATTTGGTGTCAGGCCGACGCGAAATTCCTGCGGTTTGATCTCTTTCGGACATCCGATGTGCATGTGAGTTGCCTCCCCTTTTTTATTCCTAGGTGCAACGTCTGCCCATGATCACGCAATTGCATGGAGTTTTCATTGGCTGTTTGCTATAAGTTTGGTAATATCGTGCGCACAAGTCACAAATGTTCGAAGGATTTTGCGTCACGTGGAAATCGACAGTATTGATCAGCGAATCCTTGAGGTTCTGCAACGCAAAGGGCGCATGTCCAACGCGGAGTTGTCCGAAGTGGCCAACCTGTCTGCTTCGGCTTGTCATCGCCGGGTGCAGCGGTTGGAAAAAGACGGCTATATTCGGGATTATGTCGCCCTGGTGGATCCGCGCAAGGTTGGGCTTCCTACGACAGTTTTCGTCGAGATCACGCTCAGCGGTCAGGCCGATGAGGTTCTGGATGCGTTCGAGCGTGCGGTGGCCCGTGTGCCTGATGTGTTGGAGTGTCATTTGATGGCGGGCACGGCAGATTACCTACTCAAGGTCGTTGCCGGCGATACCGAGGATTTTGCGCGTATCCACCGGCGCTATCTAGCGACGCTGCCGGGTGTGGCGCAGATGCAATCATCGTTTGCGCTGCGGACGGTTCTGCAAACCACCGCCCTGCCGGTTTCGACGCGGTGGTAGGGTGAAGGATTTTCCAGAAAATAGTTCTGCGGGCCAAAATTTTTAGTTATTTTGGCCGTCCGCACGGTGGCGTTCGTCGCCTTCGGGTTCCAGACCGTAGGGTGCGGCAAGATTCCACACGTGATCGGGCACCATGTTCTTGATCTTGGCGGGCGCTTCGCGCCGCAGATGCAGGATGGTTTCCGCTGCTTTCATCTCGACCCGGGCACGGGCAAATTCCAAGCCACGCGGCCCAATTCTGGGCATCAGCCAGCCCATGATCCCACGCATGAAATCCGGCATGCGGCGCAGCGGCAGACCCCCGGCGGCAAGCCGGGTGTTGGCGATGAAGCCTTTCACCGGGCCGGCCCGTTTGCCATGGGACGCGGGGGTATTCAGCCGCACTTCAGCGCCAAGCCCGTCCAGCATTTCCTGACCCCGCGCGTTGCGCACGATCAGCCACTGATCCCCCTCTCCGGCCATGTAGCCCACGGTAATATCGGCGAGGCGGTTGGTGTAATCCACACATGTCCGGCAGGTCACCGGAAAGAAATCGGGTGGCAGATCAGAGATGGGCAGCTTGAGAAAGGGGATTAATCGGGTCGTGCCGTTCTGGAACCGCAGTTCGACGTGATAATCAGCCCGGAATTCCAGATAGGTGACCGTGTCGGGCGCATCGGTCAGCCGCGCCAGAAATCCGTGAAAATTTTCCGTCGTCGTGTTGTCGGAACACGGCGTGCCGATCACGTAGATGCGATCAAAATCGAGTTTCCGTTCGAGCGCGCGCAGGGCATAAATCTGGCAGGGAATGCCGATGACGGCGATCCGGCGATGGCCCGCAGCCCGTGCCGGTTCAAGCAGCGCCAGCAATGGGGCATAGCCCATCCGCATGCCTCGGGCCTTGGCCATATCGGCGGGGTCCGTGATCAGGGCCGGTTGCGGGCGCCAGCGGTCGGCGTCATCTGGGACCACCGCCAGAACGGCGTCTATCTGGCCGGTTTCTAGCAACCTTTCCGCCAGCCGGGTCGTAAGCCCGGTCCATTGCGCGCCTTGGCGGGCGGGCGTGAGCGCCGCGCGGTACATCGCACCTGTCACGCCAAAGAATGCCTCGTCGCCATCGGTGGTCGCCGTCCGACCGTGTACCTGTGTTTCGAGCTGCGGATAATCGGGTTTGATAAACTGGCAAGCCTTTCCGCAAGCGGATGCATCGGCCATCCGTGACACGCCGCAATCGGTGCAAAGTCCGCGTGGGGCAGGATCGCGAAGAGGCGGAGATATTGATGTCATGCAGTCACCCTATCGCGGCGGTGCAAAGTGTCTAGCGGGATTTACAGGTGGTCGGTTGCGGGTGTTGCTGCACCACCCCCTTTCCCTTGCTGCCGCAGCACTGTAATAGGCCCCTGTTGCAATCAAGGAGCCAACCAATGGGCTACAGAATCGTCGTTGTCGGTGCCACGGGCAACGTGGGTCGTGAAATGCTGAATATCCTTCACGAGCGGACTTTTCCGGTCGATGAACTGGCCGTACTTGCCAGCCGTAAATCGCTGGGAACCGAGGTCAGCTTTGGCGATAGAACCCTGAAGACCAAGGACCTTGATACCTTTGATTTTACGGGTTGGGACATGGCCCTGTTCGCGGTCGGCTCTGATGCCACCAAGAAATATGCGCCGCTAGCGGCCAAGGCGGGCTGTGTCGTGATCGATAACTCTTCGCTGTATCGCTATGATCCAGATGTGCCGTTGATTGTGCCGGAAGTGAACGCGGGTGCAATTCATGGCTATTCCAAGAAGAACATCATCGCGAACCCGAATTGTTCGACTGCGCAGATGGTTGTCGCGCTCAAGCCGCTGCATGACCGTGCCGGGATCAAGCGCGTCGTTGTCAGCACCTACCAGTCGGTATCGGGTGCCGGCAAGGAAGGCATGGACGAGTTGTGGAACCAGACCAAAAGCATCTACAATCCGACCGACAGCAAGCCGCCCACCAAGTTTACCAAGCAGATTGCGTTTAACGTGATCCCGCACATTGATGTCTTTCTGGAAGACGGCACCACCAAAGAAGAATGGAAAATGGTTGCCGAGACCAAGAAGATTCTTGATTCTAAAATCAAGGTGACGGCCACATGTGTGCGTGTGCCGGTCTTTGTCGGCCATGCCGAGGCGATCAATATTGAGTTTGAAGAGCATCTGGACGAAGCAGAGGCCCGCGACATCCTGCGTGAATCACCGGGTATCATGGTGATAGATAAGCGCGAAGATGGCGGCTATGTCACGCCTGTCGAATGTGTCGGTGACTATGCAACCTTTATCAGCCGCATCCGTCAGGACAGCACGATCGACAATGGGATCAACCTGTGGTGCGTGTCGGACAACCTGCGCAAAGGGGCGGCCCTGAATGCGGTCCAGATCGCAGAAACGCTGGGGCGCGAGTGCCTGAAAAAAGGGTGACCCGATTGGTTATCTGAAAAAGGGGGGGCCTGTGGGCCAGCCCCTGACACTAAATGTTGACAAATCCCTCCAAAGTCATTGGCGAGGGTTTTGTGGGGCGGTGCGAGGTCGTGGAACCTCGACGGCGCGGCAAGCGGCATTGGCCGGATGATGTGAATGCGCGTATCGTGGCTGAAAGCCTGCAGCCCGGTGCCCGGGTCGTGGACGTCGCGGCGCGCTACGACATCCTGCCTCATCATTTGTCGGATTGGCGCCGTCATGCGCGGCAAGGTCATCTGGCTCTGCCCGAGCAGTTGATGGACGCGCTGCACGGATCGGGAATGAAAGCGCGGCCGCCCTGGTGCTGGCACTGCGGGGTGCATCGTGGTTATTGCCGGACAACGTCTGCCAATCCTCACCGCGACAAAGCCCCCTCTCGCGCATGCAAGCATGCGCTGCCGGGCAGCGGGTGGACTTCCGTTCTGGTCACAATGCGTTGGCGCTGATCGTGCAGACTGAACTGAAGCTTGATCCGCATTCCGGTGTGACAGTTGTGTGCCGTTCCAAGCGTGGCGACAGGCTGAAGATCCTGGTTTGGGATGGAACGGGTCTGGTGCTGACTTGTAAGGTTCTGGAGCAGGGTAGCTTTGCCTGGCCGAAGGTTCAGGATGGAACGATGCGGCTGTCGCGGGCGCAGTTTGAGGCTTTGTTCGAGGGGCTGGATTGGCGTCGTGTCATGGCGCAGCGGGTGCTGACGCCGACTGCGGCAGGATAACTGACCTGGTTGTTTCTGGCGTTGTTTTATTGGGCCTTCCTGCTGCTATTTGGTATGAAAGCTCATGTCGCAGCCCTTCGTTCTCAACCAGTTTCCAGACCTGCCGCCCGAGGTGGTGCAAGCTTTCTCGGCGCAGCAGAAGGCGCTGGAGCATACAAAATTTGAGGCCTCTGTCGAGCGCGCAGCCCGCCAGCACGAGCAGGCCTTGGTCGCCGAGAAAGAGGCATTCATCAGCGAGCTGAAAGCGCTGATCGAGAAGCTGGAAGGCCAGGTTCAGGATTGTCGGCGCACCAAGTTCGGGCCGAAATCCGAGAGGCTGGACCCCGCGCAACTGGAGTTGGCATTGGAGGACCTGGAGACTGCGATTGCCGAAACGCAGGCCCAAATCGAGGCCGTCGAAGAAAGACTGGCAGCTAGCGCCACCGATCCTGAGAAGAAGGCTCTGCGCAAGACACGCAAAGCCCGCCGCGCATTGAGCGTGTGACTAAGCCAGACCGCATTGCCTGCCCTTGTGGCTGTGGCGACATGGTCCGCATCGGCGAGGACCGGAGCGAACGGCTGGATTACATCCCGGCAAGCTATCAAGTGATCGTCTCTGTCCGCCCGAAATACGCCTGCCCCAAGGGGTGCGCGGGGGGGGGGTGGTGCAGGCGAAGGCACCGGCGCACCTGCTGGAGGCAAGCTGGCCGACAGAGGCGCTTCTGGCGCAGATCGCCGTCTCTAAACATTCCGAACACATGCCGCTGAACCGGCAAGCCGTGGTCATGGCCCGGCTCGGGGTGCTGATCGACCGCTCGGTGCTGGCCGACTGGATGGGTCGGACCGGCGCGTTGATCGCCCCCGTGGTCGACCACCTGGCCAAACGGCTGATGACGGACAGCACACGGCTTTATGTTGATGAGACCACGGCCCCCGTGCGGGATCCCGGGCGCAAAGGGGAATATGCCGCCGAAATATTGCACGGCTTCAACGGCACGATCCAAGTTGATGCTTACGGCGCCTATACTCATTTTGCCACGCTAAAGCGCACGGGCGGCGATCCATTGCGGCTGGCGTTCTGCCGGGCACACGGGCGGCGCAAACTGATCAAGGCCAAGCCCAAGAAGGGCTCGCCCATCGTGGACGAGGCGCTGTTGCGCATCGCAGCACTTTACAAGATTGAAGCTGAAATCCGTGGTTCGGATCCTGATCAGCGCCGGGCCGCCCGCCAGAGCCCGTCCCGCCCCTTGGTCGATGCATTCTTGACTTGGCTGGCAGCCCAGGCTGCGCGCGTCTCACGCAAGTCAGAACTCGGGGAGGCCATGGCGAATATGTTGCGCCGGGAAGAAGGCTTCCGGCTCTTCCTTGACAATGGCCGCGTCGACATCGGTTCCAATTTGGTCGAAAATGCCATCTGCAGCCCAGCCATGAACCGTCGAAACGCACTTTTTGCGGGACACGATGGGGGCCGTCGTAATTGGGCCCGCTTCGCCAGTCTGATCGGCTCCTGTAAGATGAACGGTGTCGAGCCCTATGCCTATCTGCGCGATATCTTCATCAGGCTCGCCAACGGCCATCTCGACAAGGACATCGACGCGTTGGTGCCATGGGCCTACGCCCAGCGGCCAGATGGCTCGTCAGGGGATCGTCTCGTAGCCCCTGACGGGCTACCAATAGACCTCAGCTTCACGCGATCGACCAAACGCAACTGAAAAATAAGTGGGCCGCGGCCGCCGCTTACGACAAATTCTTCCTCCGTTCAATTGAGGGTTAAGCGAGGTGTCGAAGGTAATGTTTGCCACAATGCGGCCAACAGAAATGTTTTTTCAAAATTTAGCGTCAGGGGCTGGGCCTTGATGGCCCTCTTTTTTTTGTGGCTTTGTTGCAGATTCGATCCCATGTGCCTGGCAGGACAAGCTGAGGTTACGGGTTTGGGGGTGCGGTGCTGGCATCCTTGGGCGGGCTGACACAATCCGTGCGGAACAGATCAGGCCATCGCGGACGGTCACGAAAGAGTATGCATGCCCGCAAAGCAATGGTCCATCGTGGGTCAAAGGTGTATGACTTGATGAGCGACATTTGCAGGAGAGCCCATATGTACCGTCCCATATTGACCGCCAGCCTGATTGCGCTGGGCACGCCCGCCCTTGCAGATACGATCACGGGTCAGGCCCGTGTCGATACTGTAACCATCTATCCCGGTCAGGCGACTGTCAGCCGTGATATCGTGCTGCGCGTCCCGGCGGGCCGTCATGATATCGTTGTGCCGGGTTTGCCGCGCCACCTTGATCCGCAGGGGTTGCGTGTTGTTGCGCCGGGTGGGGTGCAGATTGGGGCCGTCAATCTGGCCTTTGACCGGTTGCCCGTCACGCCTGATCAGACATCGCCCGCCATTCAAGCGGCCAAGGCCGAAGTCGAGCGTCTGCAAGAGGTTCTGCGCCAGCGCGACGTGTCCATTGCCGAAATGCGGTTGCGGGTGCAGGCCGCCGATGACCAGATTGTTTTCTTGCAAAGCCTGTCGCAGGCCAGCGCGGGCGAAACCCTGACCAGCAGCACGATTGCCGATATTCAGGCACTGGCCCAGATGGTCGGCAGTGAAACCCTGCGCGTCCGGCAAGACGCCTTTGCTGCGGAACAAGACGCCCTTGCCGCCGAACGTGCGCGGCAGGACGATGCGGATGCGTTGGCGGATGCGCAGCAGGCGCTTGATGCGCTGTTGGCGCCCGAAAGTGATGGTTCTGTCCTGACCTTTACCCTTGATGCGGCGACCGCGCAGGATGTGACCATCACGGTTAGCACGATTGAAGGCTTTGCCACTTGGACGCCGGTCTATGATGTGCGGTTGACGACGGGGGATGCGCCCAGGCTTGCGGTGGAACGCTCTGTCGTGGTCAGTCAGGTGACGGGGCAGGACTGGCTGGACGTTAACCTGATCCTGTCGACGGCCCGCCCGGAGGAGCAGATCGCGCCGAGCGAGGTTGTGGCCTATCCCCGGCGGATCATTTCCAAAGATGACCTTGAGCAGCGGCGCGATGCGGAGGTGTTTGACCAAGCGGTCGGCACTCTCCAGCGGTCAGTTACGGAGGCGCCGGCGGTGATGGCAGAGGGTGCCGCGATCAAGGTGACGGCTGATTTCAGCGGTGCGACGGTAACCTACAGCTACCCCGGTACTGTCGATATTCGCAACGGCGTGGATGATTTGCGGCTGCCGCTTGATACATTGGATTTCGATGCGCGCCTGTGGGCCGAGGCCGCGCCCAGCCGTGATCCAATTGCCTATCGCGTGGCAGAGTTTACCAACACGACGCAGGAAATCCTGCTGCCGGGTCAGGCGCTGATCTATACCGACGGCACGATGATCGGATTTGCAGCGCTGCCGTTGTTGGCTGCCGGAGCGGACACGCAGATGGGCTTTGGCCCGCTGGATGGCCTGCGTCTGACCCGCGTTGTGCCGAACCGGACCGAAGGCGATGTTGGCGTGTTTTCAAGCGCGAACCAGTTGAAAGAGGCCGCAATCATCGAGGTAGAAAATCTGACTGGGCAGGATTGGGACGTGCTGTTGCGCGACGCGGTGCCGTATTCCGAACAGGATGATCTGCAAGTCACTGTAGCTGCGGTTCCACCCGTCACCCGGACCGATCCTGACGGGCGGCGCGGTATTCTTGAATGGGACCTGCGTGTGCCTGCCGGGACCAAGCAAGAGGTTCGTTTGGACTACACCCTGAAGTGGCCGAACGGTTATGTGCTGCGGTAGATGCGTGCGTGTCGGGTATGTCTGTCAGCCGACACGCGCACCAATCATTGCAACGCGCAGGACACTGCACAAGAGTCTCTGCAAAGGCGGAAAACGGCAAGGTGAATTCTATGAAGGTCATATCCAGCAGCCCGGATTCCTTGGTTCTTCAGTCACGCCCGCGCGTTGCGATCATTTTTCTGGCCGGTATGACGTTGGGCTTTCTGGCTTTGACGGGACACGCGATTTCCATCGGTGAGTGGCTGGCTTCAGCTATGACCTTCGCGCTATTTTTGATCCTGGGTGCGGCCTTAGTTTATTGCGTCGAATGGGTCACTGTTCGTCTGAATGCAGAAAGTGATCGGATCGAAATCCACAGACGGGGCTGGCGTGCGGCACAGACAGAAACCTATGCCTTGTCCCGTCTCTCTGACATTGCTGTCACCTCTGATATAGATGGCGGGGTCGGAGCCATGGTATGGACATTTACCGATACCTCTGAACCGCTCGCACTGCCGCTGACGCAACATGGCGAACTGCCAACCTACGAACAGGCACAGGCCCTTGTCGACCGGATAAACGACTGGCGTAGCCAATATGCCTGATTTTTCAACAAGGTAGGTTGAAACCCACCTGACGGCGTGCGGCTGCCGTGCCTGCAGATCACATATTCGGATAGTTCGGCCCATCGCCACCCTGTGGGACCGTCCATCTGATGTTCTGGCTCGGGTCCTTGATGTCGCAGGTTTTGCAATGCACGCAGTTTTGGAAGTTGATGACAAAGCGGGTGTCTTTGCCGGCCTCTTCGACAAACTCATATACGCCTGCAGGGCAGTAACGCGCCGAAGGACCGGCATATTTTGCCAAATTCACGCTGACCGGTACGTCTGGATCAATCAGATGCAGATGCGCAGGCTGGTTTTCTTCGTGGTTGGTGAAGCTGAATGATACATTCGTCAACCGATCAAACGACAGCGTCCCGTCCGGCTTGGGGTAGTCTATTTTTTGGTGCTTGTCCGCCGGTTCCGTCGCCGCCGCGTCTGTTTTGCCGTGGCTGAGGGTGCCCAGAACGCCGATGCCAAAGGTGTTCATCCACATGTCCAAACCACCGATCGCCAGTGAGGCTGTCAGCCCATACTTTGACCACAAGGGTTTGACATTGCGGACTTTTTTCAGGTCATCACCGATTGGCCCCTTGCGCACTGCCGCATCGTAACCATCAAGCAGATCGCCACTGCGGCCCGCCTTTATGGCATCTACCGCCGCGTTGGCGGCGGCGATGCCCGACAGCATTGCGTTATGGTTGCCCTTGATGCGGGGTACGTTGACCATACCCGCCGAACAGCCCAACAAGGCGCCGCCGGGAAACGCGAGCTGTGGCATTGATTGCAGGCCGCCTTCGGAAATGGCGCGGGCCCCGTAAGCGACGCGTTTGCCGCCCTTGAGAAGTTCGGCAACCATCGGGTGATGCTTGAACCGCTGGAATTCCATGTAGGGAAAAACGTAGGGGTTTTTATAGTTCAGGTGGACCACAAAGCCGACGTAAACCTGATTATTATCTAGGTGGTAGATGAAAGACCCGCCACCTGCATTACTTTCCAGCGGCCAGCCCATTGTGTGGGTCACGGTGCCTTCCTTGTGCTTTTCGGGGTCGATTTCCCAGATTTCCTTCATGCCCAGACCGTATTTCTGAACATCATGACCGGCGCCCAGATCGTACTTGGCGATGACCTGTTTGGACAACGATCCGCGCACGCCTTCGGATAGGAAAACGTACTTGCCGTGCAGTTCCATTCCAGGTTCGTAGTTCGGGCCGGGGGTGCCGTCGGTGTTCTTGCCAAACTCGCCAGCAACGACGCCTTTGACTGCTCCGTCTTCGCCATAAACCAGTTCTGAACAGGACATGCCGGGGAAAATCTCGACCCCCATTTCTTCGGCTTGTCCGGCCATCCAGCGGCAGACATTCCCCATCGAAACGATATAGTTGCCGTGATTGCTCATCAGGGGGGGCATCACGAAATTGGGGATGCGCATCTGGCCTGCCGCGCCCAACATGTAGAAATTGTCTTGTTTCACGGGCACGGTAATTGGCGCGCCTTTCTGTTTCCAATCGGGGATCAGCGTGTTCAGGCCGATCGGGTCCAGCACCGCGCCCGACAGGATATGCGCACCAACTTCTGACCCTTTTTCAAGAACGACGACATTGAGATCTGAATCAAGCTGCTTCAGGCGGATCGCCGCCGACAGACCCGCTGGACCGGCACCCACGATGACGACATCATATTCCATTGCTTCGCGTTCAATCTGTGTCATCAATAATTCCTTTGGTCGGGCGGGCGGCGGCCCTTTTATTCGGTTGCAGCAAAGGTTAGCTGAAGGCGTATAAAGGGGCAATCAAGACACGACGTCAAATCGGTCTGCCGCGACAGTGAAGCGCGGCGGGCACTTGACTTTGACATGCCCACATAGGCTATGAACGTTCGATTGATATATTTCGTCCCCGGAGGGAAAGCACGATGGATAAGATCCCACTGACCCGCGCCGGGTTTGACAAGCTTGACGCAGAGCTGAAGCATCTGAAATCGGTTGAACGACCGGCGATTATCCGCGCTATTTCAGAGGCGCGCGAGCACGGCGATTTGTCCGAGAACGCGGAATATCATTCGGCCAAGGAAAAGCAGTCGTTCATCGAAGGCCGTGTGAAAGAGCTGGAAGGCGTGATTTCATTGGCTGACGTGATCGACCCTAAAAAGCTGTCGGGTACGATCAAATTTGGCGCGACTGTGGAATTGCTCGACGAAGATACCGATGACGAAAAGACCTATCAGATTGTCGGCGAATACGAGGCCGATATCGAGCGCGGCAAGCTGAACATGAAATCGCCGCTTTCGCGTGCCCTGATTGGCAAGGACGAAGGCGACAGTGTTGAAGTGCGCACGCCGGGTGGTGTGCGCAGCTACGAGATTCTGAAAATTACATTCAAGTAGAAGGTGCGCATGGTATGGCGCGGCAAGATGGTAGCGAGCAGACGAGCGGAGCCGAAGGTCTGACCGGGATCGACGTGATTGCCGTTGCGCTGGCGCTAAGCTGGGTCGCGGGGTTGGGCGCATTTTTTTGGCTGGTGCCGCCGGTGGCAGAGCCGGGTGCGCCATTTGACGGCCTGCGTTTGGTCGTGATGCTGATGGCGATCTTTATGCCCGTCGGATTGATCGGTGTGGCTGCTGTGGCGGCCCGGTCTGCGCGGATTCTGCGTGTGGAATCCCAACGCATGCAGGCCGCCGTTGATGCGATGCGCCGGATGTATCTGGCTGATCGTGCGCCCAAATCAGAAGCTTTGTTGACGGGCGAACAAGCGTCTGAGCCTGCGCCGACGCGGTTTGCATCGCGTCGCGAGGTTTCAAGGCTGATAACGCCGCAGCCCGCACCGCAAACACAAGGCGATCAGCCAACGCTTGCGCTGGACCCTGCACCACAAGACAGCGCGCCGCCGCTGTCGCGCGCCGATATGATCCGCGCCGTAAACTTTCCCGAAGATGAAAACGACGCCGAAGGTTTCGCGGCGTTGCGACGCGCGCTGAAGGATCGCAATGCGCGCAAATTGGTCCAAGCCAGTCAGGATGTGCTGACGCTGCTGTCACAAGACGGGATTTATATGGATGACCTGCGCCCCGACCCTGTGTCTGCGGATGTCTGGCGCCGCTTTGCCAAGGGCGAGCGGGGGCACGCCGTGATGGGGCTGGGTCTGATCCGCGATGGTGCCGCACTGGCGCTGGCAGGTGCGAGAATGCGTGAGGACACGATTTTCCGCGATGTTGTGCATCATTTTCTACGTTGCTTTGACCGCATGGTTGCGTCGTTCGAAGCGGACGCAACTGATACTGATCTTTTGGCCATGGCAGAAACGCGCACGGCCCGCGCGTTTGTCCTGATGGCCCGCGCAACTGGCACGTTTGACTAGGCGATGTTGGATATCTTTCTGAAAACGCTGCCGTTTTTCATGCTGATCGGGCTGGGTTACGGCGCTGGCCGGACCCGGTTCTTCACGCCCGAGGCGACGGCGTTTTTGACGAAGTTCGTCTTTTACTTTGCCTTGTCGGCGATGCTGTTTCGGTTTTCGGCGAACCTGAGCTTGGGTGATATTCTGGATTGGCCGTTCGTGCTGGCCTATGTCAGCGGCACGTCCGTGATCTATGTCCTTGCGACTTTGGTTGCCATGCGCCGCCGGTTATCGGTGGCCGAGGCGGCAGTCGAGGCGCAATGCGCCGTGATCGGCAACGTCGGGTTTTTGGGCATCCCGATGTTGGTGTTGCTGTTGGGAGAGGCCGCGATTGGCCCGGTCATGATGGTGTTGGCCGTCGATTTGATGGTGTTCGGCAGTCTGATCGTGATTTTGATCACCGGGTCGCGCGGCGGCGGTATGAATTGGCAGGTGCCATTTACGGTAGCGCTTGGTTTGGTCAAAAACCCGATGATCGTATCCATTGCTCTGGGGCTGGCGGTGTCCGCAAACAACATTCCCGTGCCAGTGCCGATCAACGAATTCATGACCCTGTTGGGCGGTGCCGCGACACCCGGAGCGTTGTTCGCAATTGGTGCGTCGCTGGCCACGAAATCAGCCGAAAGAGTGGGGGTCGCCGGGTGGTTGAGCCTGTGCAAGCTGGTGCTGCATCCGATGGCCGTCGCGGTTGCTGCCTTGGTGATCTTTAACGTCGATCCGTATCCTGCGGGTGTCATGATTGCGGCAGCATCGCTTCCTGTGGCGGGCAACGTGTTCATGATTGCGCAACATTATGCGGTCGCTCCGGCCCGTGTGTCGGCCGCGATTTTGCTGTCGACTGCGGCAAGTATCGTGACGGTATCATTGGTTATCGCATGGGTGACAACCCTGTGAGGGTGCGGTAGCTCTAGGACAATTGAAAGGGACCAGCATGAAAACCATATCTGAGAACCGTTGTTTTGGTGGCACGCAAGGGGTTTATTCCCACACGTCGGTCAGCTGTAACTGTGAGATGACATTCGCGGTTTTCCTGCCAGAGGAGGCCGCCCTTGGCCCGGTGCCCGTGCTGTGGTTTCTGTCGGGCCTGACCTGTACCCATGAGAATGCCATGAACAAGGCGGGCGCACAGGCATGGGCTGCCGAACAGGGGATTGCGCTGGTGTTCCCCGATACATCGCCGCGCGGCGACGGTGTGGCGAATGACGACGCATATGATTTGGGTCAGGGTGCCGGATTTTATGTCAACGCGACGCAGGACCCATGGCGGCCGCATTTCCAGATGTGGGATTATCTTGCGACGGAATTGCCGACGTTGCTGGGCGATCATTTCCCGCTTGATATGGCCCGGCAGGCGATCACTGGCCATTCCATGGGCGGCCATGGCGCGCTGACGTTGGCGATGTCCTTGCCGGGGCGGTTTGCGTCCGTTTCGGCATTCGCGCCGATCTGCCATCCGACCCACAGCGATTGGGGCCGCAAGCAGTTCACGGCCTATCTTGGCGCGGATGAGATAACCTGGGCGCCGTATGATGCGACCTTGCTGATGCACGGGCAGGGGTTTGATGGGCCGGTGCTGATCGACACGGGCACGGCTGATCAGTTTGGCGATCTGCTGGGCACGGAGCATATGGCACGGGCGATTGCGGTGCGCCGCCAAGAAGGCACGGTCCGCCTGCAAAAGGGCTATGATCATTCGTATTTCTTTATCTCGACCTTCATGGAAGACCACGTCGCCTTCCACGCAGAGGCGCTTTACGCATGATATACGTCGATGCGGATGCGTGCCCGGTCAAGGCCGAGGTAGAACGTGTCGGCACGCGTCATAAATTGCGGATGTTCGTTGTGTCGAACGGGGGGATTCGTCCGTCGCAAAACCCGTTGGTCGAAACGGTTGTCGTTCCCGATGGGCCGGACGTGGCCGATATGTGGATTGCGGACCGCGTGACAGTGGGCGACGTCGTGATTACGGGCGATATCCCGCTGGCGGCGCGCTGTATCGAAAACGGCGCGCTGGTGCTGAAGCACAATGGAGAGCCGCTGACCCAAGCCAATATCGGGAACGTGCTGGCCACCCGTGATCTGATGGCGGATATGCGCGCCGCCGATCCGTTCCGGCAAGGCGGGGGTAAGCCGTTTAGCAAGGCCGACCGCGCCCGTTTTCTGGATGGCTTGGAACGTGCGGTGCGGGCAGCCGCGTCGCAAAAGGGATAGACAGATCGCCAACCTGCTGCGAAGCAGGGCGACATGATACGTATCGCCAATATGCCACCGGCCACGCTGGGCGCGCTATGCGCCGCGATTTCCGTCATCTTCTTTTCGACAAATGACATGGCGATCAAATTTCTGAGCGGTGGATATGCGCTGCATCAGGTGGTGCTGATCCGATCGGTGATCGGGCTGGTGGTGATCCTTGGGCTGATTGCGCCGTTGACCAGCGGCTGGGCCATTGCCCGAACCAAACGGTTGCGGATGCATATGTTGCGGGGGCTTTGCGTCGTTTTCGCGAACATGACGTTTTTTCTGGGGCTTGCGGCGATGGACTTGGCCGATGCGGTGGCGATTTTCTTTGTTACACCGCTGGTGATCACGATCTTTTCGGTGATTTTTCTGGGTGAAACTGTCGGCCTGCGGCGTTGGTCGGCGATTGCGATAGGGTTTGTCGGCGTGCTGGTCATGATGCGGCCGGGCACTGCGGCGTTTCAGTTGGCGTCGCTGTTCCCATTGGCGGCGGCTTTTTTCTATGCGGGAATTCATATTATTACCCGCCGGATCGGCCCCACGGAATCCGCCGCGACGATGGCGTTTTATATCCAGATCACGTTCATCATCGTCTGCGTGGCCATGGGGCTTGTCGTGGGGGACGGGCGCTTTGGTGATCAGGCGGATCCGTCGATGGAGTTTCTACTGCGCGCCTGGAGCTGGCCTTTGCCGGCAGATTATCCGATTTTTGTGTTGATCGGCATAGGGATCGGCATTGGCGGTTTTCTGATCAGTCAGGCCTACCGCGTGACCGAGGCATCATACGTCGCACCTTTTGAATATCTCGCGCTGCCGATGGCGGTGATGTGGGGCGTCATGATTTTTGGCGAATACCCGCAGTTTTCCGACTATGCCGGGATGGTGCTAATCCTTGGGGCGGGGCTGTTTTCGGTCTGGCGCGAGGCGCAAGTCGGGTCACCCGGTTTACAGCGCCCGCTGCGCCGCTAATGTGAGCGCGACACTCGGTAGGGAGCGATGATGCCAAATGTGAACGCCGTGATCTTTGACATCGGCAATGTGCTGATTGAATGGCAGCCAGAGCGGTTTTACGACAGCGTCATTGGCGCTGACCGCCGCCGCGCGATGTTTGCGGCGATTGATCTGCATGGCATCAATGACGTGGTTGACCGTGGCGGCAATTTTCACGACACGATCCGCGCCGCCGCCGAAGCGAACCCCGATTGGCATGATGAGGTGCTGATGTGGCATGACCGGTGGATTGATATGGCAGCCCCGGCCATTGATCATTCCGTCCGGTTGCTGCGGGCCTTGCGGGCTGCGGATGTCTCGGTCTTTGCGCTGACCAATTTTGGCATTCAGACGTTTGAAATCGCCGAACCGGTTTATCCGTTCTTGGGCGAGTTCGACCGGCGCTACATCTCGGGGCACATGAGGGTGATAAAGCCAGAAGCGCAGATATATGAAATGGTCGAGCAGGATTGCGGGTTGGACCCCGCGACATTGTTGTTCACCGATGACCGCGTTGATAATATCAACGTAGCAGCTGCGCGGGGCTGGCAGACGCATTTGTTCGACGGGTCCCATGGCTGGGCTGATCGGCTGGTTGCTGCTGGCGTATTAAGTAGGGAGGCGGCCGAATGACTGTGACGATCCCCTTTGCCGAGGGCGAGGCGAACCTTGACTGGCTCGCGCTGACCAAAGCGTTGGCCGAGGGGCATAAGTATCCCAAGGCTGATGTGGCTGATGTGTTTTTATATGAAGGCGCGAATACCCTTTTGAACCGCTCTGCCTGGATTGCGGGTATGGGGCTTGCGGTGAAATGCGCGACAATTTTTCCGGGAAACAAGGCGCTGGGCAAGCCTGCCATTGGTGGGGCGGTCAATCTGTTTTCGGGTCAGGATGGAACGCTGGAGGCAATTCTGGACTTTCATCTTGTGACCAAGTGGAAGACGGCGGGCGACAGTCTGCTGGCCGCGACCCGATTGGCGCGACCAGATAGCCGCGACATCTTGATCGTGGGGGCCGGCACCGTGGGCCAGTCGTTGCGCGACGCCTATGCCGCCGCTTTTCCAGACGCGCGGTTTACGATTTGGAACCGGTCACCTGAGGGCGCGCGCGCGTTTCAGGACGCCAACCGCGATGTGGCGATCGCCGATGATCTTGAGGCCGCGGTGCGGTCCGCCGATATCGTCACATGCGCGACCATGTCGACTACCCCGTTGGTGAAAGGTGCGTGGCTGCGACCCGGCCAGCATATTGATCTGATCGGCGCCTACCGGCCTGACATGCGCGAGGTCGATGATGCGGCATTGCAAAAATCCCGTATATTCGTGGACAGCCGGGCCACCACAATCGGCCATATCGGCGAGCTGAAGATTCCGATTGCGGCTGGGGCGATTGGCGAAGAAGACATTATTGCAGACTATTATGAACTAGATGCGTTCAAGCGCTGCAGTGATGACGATATCACAGTTTTCAAGAATGGTGGTGGTGCCCACCTTGATCTGATGACCAGTCGCTACATTCTTGCCGCGTGGCACGCGCGCTAGGCGGATGTTTCGCACTGTCAATTGAATGCCGGCCGGAAAAGGAATTTTGCGTTTATGTGGTATGTTTGGATACTTGCCATTGCGTTGATCGGCATCGTTGCGATGGCGCCGTTTCTGATTGAGCGGCTGCGACCCACAATTGGCACATCGCAGCGGCATGGTGCGGACGGTGACTTTGCCCAACTATCGCAGGGGCTGACCCATTATCGCTGGGTTGGTCCCGCGCGGGGGCCAGCGGCGGTTGTTATTCACGGGTTGACCACGCCGTCTGTCGGCATGGACGAGCTGGCCGAGGGGTTGGGCGCGTTGGGGTATCGCGTGCTGGTGTATGATCTTTATGGGCGTGGCCTGTCGGATGCGCCGCTTGGGTTGCAAGACAGGGCCTTCTTTTTGCGCCAACTGTCCGATTTGCTGGCGCACCAGAACTTGATCGAAGAGATAACGCTGGTTGGTTATTCGATGGGGGCTGCAATAGCGACCGCGTTTGCGGCACAAAACCCGCACCGCATCAAACGTGTGATCATGCTGGCCGGTGCAGGTGTGGTGATGCAAGAAAGCCGATTTTCCGGATTTTGCCGCCGCACGCCTGTCTTGGGGGATTGGGTGCACGGTCTGTTTGCCCGTCGACGTATTCTTAAGACGATCCCTGCGCGGGCACGCCGACCAGAGGTCAGCAGGGTTTTTATGGCACAGCGCCACGAATTGCACAGGCGCGGGTTTTTGCCTGCGGTCCTGTCCAGTCGGCGGGGGATTCTGGCAGAGCGGCAAGAAAGCGAGCACCGCAAGTTGGGCCGCGACGATGTGCCTGTCGTTGCAATTTGGGCAGAGCGGGATCAGGTTATCCCGATCGAATCGCTTGGGTTGCTCGCCCAGTGGAATCGCGCCGCCCGGCAAGAGGTCGTGCCCGGTGCAGACCATGCATTGCCCTATACGCACAGTGCCGAGCTGATCGCGGCCATACGCGCGGCTTTGCGGGATTGATCAGGCCGGTCGGCGTCGCCGTCTGCCACCGGGATGGGCGATGACATGGCGCCAAGGGCGGCCAATCCAAACACGCAACCCACGACCGCGTTGTCCGGTAAAACAGGCCGTACGTGTAGACCAAGACCACGGTAATGGTCATCGGATCGATGAGCGGCGAACTGTTTTGCTAGGCCGTCGCGGCACGGCGCTGATTTTCGCGGATGGGCAGGTGTACGATCGCGCTGAACGCCCCGACCCCGACGCCAACCCACCAGACATGGGTATAGGTGCCGTAGATATCGTAGAGCCGCCCGCCCAGCCAGACGCCCATGAATGACCCGAGTTGATGGGAAAAGAACACGATGCCATAAAGCGTGCCCATATAGCGCAGCCCATAAAGGTGCGCGACAAGACCGGTTGTCAGCGGCACAGTCGCCAGCCACAGACTGCCCATGCCAACAGAGAACAGCAGAACTGTTGCGGGTGTCATCGGCGTCAGGATGAACGCAGCAGCCACAATGGTGCGTCCCATGTAGATCCCGGCCAGCAGGTATTTCTTGGGGTAATGTTTTCCGGCCCATCCGGCGAGAAGCGTGCCACCGATGTTCGCCAGCCCGATCAAAGAGATGGCAACGGCCCCAAGCGCGCTGGTGGTCGTTATTCCCATGCCTGACAGCGCGCTGGTCGGGCTGATTGGCCCGCACATTTCGGTCACCATTGCCGGAAAATGCGCCGTGATGAAGCCGAGCTGATAGCCGCACGAGAAGAAGCCCAGAAAGATCAACATGTAGGACGGGTCTTTGAAAGCGCGCACGAGGATCGTACGCATGCTTTCGTCAAGTGCTGCCTTTGAGGCGGTGACCGGGCTGCGCATCATGGGCAGGACCAGAAGTGTCGTCAGGATAAGGCCGGCAAAGGCCACAAACGTCATTTGCCATGTCATAAAGCTAAGCAGGTAGGCCGCGAGCGGTGCGCCAAACACTTGGCCTGCGGACCCTGCGGCGGTGGCAATCGCCAGTGCCATAGAGCGGTTTTCGTGCGATGCGGCCCGCCCGACAACGGCGAGGATAACGCCAAACCCGGTGCCTGCGATGCCAAAGCCCACCAATATTTCGTAGAATTGGTGTGCCTCCGGCGTGGTTGCACCGGATGAAAGCAATAGCCCGGCGGCATAGAAAAGCGCACCGGCGATGATCGCCTTGCGGTCGCCAATTTTCTCGGCGATCGCGCCGAAGATCGGTTGCCCGATGCCCCAAGCCAGATTCTGGATTGCAATCGCCAGACTGAAATCGGACCGCAACCAGCCGAATTCCGTTGCGATGGGGATTTGGAAAACCCCAAAGGACGCCCGGATCGCAAAGCCCGTCATGATGATAATGCAGCCTGCAATCAGGACCGGCGTGATAAGGGGGGCTTGGCTTTTCATCCATGCACTTGGCTTTTGCGCATGAGGATTGTCAATTGTCGAAAGCGCGATGCGTTGCTTTTCAATCTGGCGCGCGCGCGCTATCCAATCGCGATGACAATGCAAGATGCTTATAACGCCGCGCTTGCGGCTGGCACGCTGACACGTGATGAGGCGCAGGTTGCGGTCCTGCCCGAGCTTGAGCGTGTGCGCGCCGCACTGGCCGAGCCGGTCAAGCGCGGGGGCCTGTTTCGCAAGGCCCCGCCGCCGATTCCCGGTCTATATATGTGGGGCGGCGTCGGGCGCGGCAAATCCATGCTGATGGACTTGCTTTATGAACATGTCGATGCCCCCAAACAACGGCGCCATTTTCATGCCTTTATGCAGTGGGTCCATGCCGAGATGACGCAGGCGCGCAAGCGCGGTGTCGATGATGCCATTGCGCCGGTCGCTGCAAAGCTGGCGGGCGAGGTGCGGTTTCTGGCCTTTGACGAGATGCAGATCAGCGATATCACCGATGCGATGATCGTGGGGCGGTTGTTCGAGGCGCTGTTTGCGGCGGGTGTCGTTGTGGTGACCACGTCCAACAGGCTGCCCGATGATCTGTATAAGAATGGGTTGAATCGCCAGCTTTTCACGCCGTTCATCGCACTGCTCAAGCACCATATGGTCGTGCATGAACTGACCAGTGACACCGATTATCGCCAGGACCGCCTGGCTGGCACACCGACCTATTTTACCCCAATTGATGCCGCAGCCCGCACCGCGATTGCGCAAATCTGGCATGACCTGAGCGGTGGGCATTCGGCGCCTTTGATTTTGCATGTGAAGGGGCGGCAGGTTACGCTGCCAGACTATCATAATGGTGTGGCGCGCGCCAAATTCTTTGATCTTTGCGGTATGCCGTTGGGCGCTGCCGACTATCTGGCGCTGGCCGACGCTGTGCGTGTTTTGATACTCGAGGATGTGCCGGCCCTGTCGCGCAACAATTTCAACGAGGCCAAGCGGTTCGTTACATTGATCGACGCGCTGTACGAGGCCAGGGTGCAACTGATTTGTACGGCAGCTGCGACACCTGAAATGTTGTATCTTGAGGGTGAAGGCACGTTTGAATTTGAACGCACGGCCAGCCGCTTGCGCGAGATGCAGTCGGATGGTTGGGGTGGCTAGAACCGTTCGGCGCGCAACACCTGCGCATCGCTGATGCTGACCACGCCGATATGTTTTTCGACAACCGTAAATGCGGCATCCAACAGACCGTCCAAGCGTTCGGGCTTGATCAGGCAAACCACTGATACCATACCCGCGCGGCCCACCTGGCCTTCGCGGGTCCATTGGCCGGACCGGCCTGAACCGCCCAAGACGGGCAAGACGGTGTATCCGGTGACGCCAGCCTTGGTCAGCGCATCTGTCAGGCGGCGCTCCAGCGGGGCTTCGATCACGATTTCGACGCGCTTGGCGGTGTGGGTTTGCATATCAGCCTCCGGTCACAGCTTGGGCTGCGGCAAGGTACAGCGGGATGCCAAGCGTCAGGTTAAATGGAAAGGTTACGCCAAGGGAAAGTGTGAGGTAGATTGAGGGGTTCGCCTCTGGCAGGGCGACACGCATTGCGGCGGGGACCGCGATATAGCTGGCCGAGGCAGCAAGGATCATCATCAAGACGATTCCACCCAGCGACAGGCCGATCATCATGCCCATTGCCAGCCCGATTGACGCGCCGATCAGGGGCATCAAGATGGCAAACCCAATGGCGCCCAGTCCCAGCACCCCTTTGGATTGACGCAATCCGCGACCGGCAATCAGCCCCATATCCAACAAAAACAGGCACAGCACACCTTTGAAGGGGGCGACGATAAACGAACTGATCTCGGCCAATCCTTTTTCGCCGGTGATGGCCCCGATAAAAAACGCCCCGACCAGCAAGACGATTGAGCCGTTCAACAGAATTTCGCGCATCAGTCCCGGTTCCATCCGGCCAGTGCCACCGCTGCGCGCAACCAGCCACAGCGCCGATAGGATCGCGGGGGCCTCCATGACGGCGGCGATTGCGACCATGTAGCCTTCGGTGGCGATCATACGCCCTTCGAGCACGGACGTTCCGGCAACAAAGGTCACGATGCTGATTGACCCATAATGCGCGGCGACCGCGGCGGCGTCGATATTGGACAGGCCGGTCATGACCCGCAGCAGGGCAAAGGCAATCAGCGGCAGGCCGAACGACAGGATCACACCTGCAATCACGGACAGCACCAGCGTAGTGTCGACCCCGTGTGTGCTAACGGCAACCCCACCCTTAAAGCCGATGGCAAAGAGCAGATAGATCGACATGCCCTTGGCGACTGCTTCGGGGATGGTCAAATCAGACCGCGCGAGGGCAGCCGCCAGCCCCAGTGCAAAGCTGAGAATAATGGGTGAAATGAGGTTGGTTCCCGCGAGGGACAGGATTTCAGACATGATGACCCCAGGCAATTTCAATGTGTCCAGTGAGGGAACGTTGGTCTAGTTGCAAGGCTGTTCAGATGGCGGTGAAGGTATGTGTTGCGGGATCAAACGCCTCTAGCCCGCCTTCGCCGATGTCGTTCCACAAGCCATGGAGGGAAAGCATATCATCGTCGACGGCGCTTTTCACAAAAGGGAAGCTCATCAGGTTTTCCAACGAAATCAGCACCGATGCCTTTTCAAGTGCGCGCTTTCGCGTCGCCTCATCCCCGTCGGGCAGCGCGTCATAACCGGGGCGCAGGATATCCATCCAGCGACCGATAAAGCTGCTGGATTTCTCGAGATGCGGTGCGTTGCCCGCACACATATCATAACACCCTTCAACCCCGCCGCAGCCGGAATGGCCCAGCACGATCAGATGCGACACTTTTAGCGTGCCGATCGCGTATTCAACGGCGGCAGAGGTGCCGTGATATTCCCCGTCGGGGTTATAGGGCGGTACGAGGTTGGCGATATTGCGGTGAATAAAGAATTCGCCCTGATCGGCGCCAAAGATCGACGTGACGTGAACGCGACTGTCGCAACACGATATAACCATCGCGCGCGGGCGCTGGCCGTCTTCCGCAAGGCGCCGATACCACCCTTTGTTTTCTGCATATGTGGTGGCTTTCCAGCCGTGATACCGGGTCACCAGATAGCTTGGCAGCGGGCGCGCGTGTTTCATGTGCTGTGTTCCTTGCGACTTTGGTTTTAGATACGTTGCATTTTCTGGAATTTCGAGCGATTTTTCGTTTCCGCCTCAACCTTCTGGGAACCTTGATGCACTAAAACCCGGTATATGGAACATATCACACCTTTCTTGGCCCCGGTGCCCGAACCCGATTTGGACGTTATCGTTTTGCGCTGCAGTGATCAGTCGCATTTCGATCCGGCCCCTTTGAACCGTCTATTCGCGCAGAAAGATACTGCCGAAGCAGAGGAGGTTATTTGCCGCGTTCTTGAGGATATCGCCATGCGGCTTGATGTATTGCAACGGGGGCTGGCACATTCCGATTTCGCGGCCATGTTAAAGCCCGCGCGCCGGATCGGGCTGATTTCCGATCAGATTGGCCTGACCGAAGTGATGGCGTCCGCCAATCACGTTGTAACATGCCTGAACCAACGTGATGGCGTGGCTCTTGAGGCGACGGTTGCCCGTTTGGAACGCAGCTTTGATGTCGCGGTATCCGAGGTGTGGAATTTCCGCGACAGATAGCGACGGGGCTTGCGGCCAAAGGGCAAGAGGTTAGTCTGGCCAGCATACCCCAGCCTGACAGGATACCCCATGCCCCTTGCCTTCGCCCCCGAGTCTGACACGTCGATCCCGCTGCACGTTGTGGCTGCGGACGATGTTGATCAGACATTGGGCAGTTTGTCCGATATGGCGCGGGCCTGGGCCACGTCACAGGGTTTTACCGGTGAACTGGGGCAGGTCTTGACCATTCCTGATGCGCAGGGGGGGATCGCGCTGGCGCTTGTCGGTTACGGAACTGCGGCAAAGCGCGCGCGCGGCCGTTTTCATATCGGCACTGCCGCGCGCAACCTGCCAAAGGGGACGTATCACATCGCAAGCGGCCTGCAGGACGGTGAATTGGAAGAAGCCGCACTGGCATGGTTGCTGGCCAGCTACAGCTTTGATCGCTACCGCAAGCCTTCGTCTGCCATTGCGGGACTGATTGCCCCCGGCGGGGTCGATGCGCGCCGTCTGACCATTATTGCCAATGGCGAGGCGTTGACCCGCGATTTGATCAATACCCCCGCCTCTGACATGGGGCCTGACGAGTTGGAAGACGCGGCACGTGCGCTGGCGGGGGACCATGACGCCAGCATCAATGTCATCACGGGCGATGATCTGGTTTCGGCCAATTTTCCGTTAATCCATTCGGTTGGCCGCGCCTCGACCCGCGCCCCCCGCTTGCTGGATCTGCGTTGGGGTGACGCCGGGCCGCAGCTGACGCTGGTGGGCAAGGGGGTTTGTTTCGATACCGGCGGCCTGAACATCAAGCCCGGCGCGTCTATGGGCCTGATGAAAAAGGACATGGGGGGGGCCGCGACCGTGCTGGGGCTGGCGCATATGATCATGGGGCTGGGCCTGAAGCTGCGCTTGCGCGTGCTGATCCCTGCAGTTGAAAATGGCATCGACGGCAATGCGTTTCGACCGCAGGATATCCTGTCATCGCGTAAGGGGCTGACGGTTGAGGTCAATAATACCGATGCCGAAGGGCGGCTGGTGCTTGCCGATGCGCTGACGCTTTCGGACGAAGACAATCCCGATTTGGTGATCTCGATGGCGACCCTGACGGGCGCTGCGCGGGTCGCGGTCGGCGCTGATTTGTCGCCGTTCTTTACCGATGATGACGGCCACGCTGATGCGATTGCAAAGGCCGCGCGCGCGGTTGCCGACCCGGTTTGGCGGCTGCCTTTTCATGAACCTTACGAAACGATGATCGAACCGGGTATCGCCGATCTGGACAATGCCCCGAGCGGGGGGATGGCTGGCTGCATTACCGCCGCGTTGTTTCTGCGGCGTTTTGTCCAAAGCCCCTATGTGCATTTCGACATTTATGGCTGGCAACCCACCGCTGCGCCGTCGCGCCCCAAAGGCGGCGTTGGTATGGGCGCGCGCGCTGTGCTTGAAGCCTTGCCGCAGTTGCTGAACATATGATTGATCGCCGCCTGACGCCTGCCAACGCGCGGGTTGCCGCGATGCATTTGGCTGGGCAGGTCGCTGCGGCGGCCTTTGTAACAGGGTGGCCCATGATGGTGATGCGCCCGGTTGTGGATCTGTGCGCGACCGCTGGCGGCGCACGGGATCGTCAGCTTCTTCTGGGGGCCATCGTGACCGTCTTCGAAGATCACGCGGGTTGGTCGTTTGTGCAGGCGGTTGATGGTTACGTGGGTTATGTGCTGACTGATCAGCTTGGCACGCGCCACACGCCGACCCACTTTGTCGCAACGCCTGCCAGCCATGCCTATGCGGAAGAGGATATTAAATCACGCGACCTGATGGCGCTGCCATTGGGCGCACGTGTTCTGGTGACGGACGAGCGGCGGAAGTTCTTTGAAACCAGCGTGGGATTCGTGCCGAAAAGGCATTTGCGCCCCCTGGATCAACCGTTCAGCGATCCCGTTACGGTTGCGCAGATGCATTTTGGGGTGCCTTATCTTTGGGGTGGAAACTCGACCCGGGGCATCGACTGTTCCGGTCTGGTGGCTGCCAGCCTGCATGCCTGCAACATCCCGTGTCCGGCGGACAGTGACATGCAGCAGGTGCTGGGTCAGTCGGTGGACAGTGATCTCATGCGCGGCGATTTGGTGTTCTGGCGGGGGCATGTCGGGATGATGGTGGATGCGATGACGCTGATCCACGCAAACGCCCATCACATGGCGACCGCTTACGAGCCGATTGCCAATGCTGTTTTGCGGATCGAAGCGCAGGGCGGCGGTGCGGTCGTGGCGCGCAGGCGGCTTTAATCGACCGAGCGGATCAGTTTGCGTTCCAAGACGCGCAAAACCTGCGTCAGGTCGTTTCCGCGCTTGAGGACCTGTCCATCTATGGCGACCACCGCATATTGCCCTTGCTTCATGCGCAGCTTGGGGCGTTTTTCAACGCGATAGAGAGGATTTTCAGCCGTGCGCCGAAAGATGGAAAATATGGCCGCATCGCGGAGGCAGGAGATACCGTAATCACGCCACTCGCCCGCCGCCACCATACGCCCATAAAGACCAAGGATCACACCAAGCTCGGTTCGGTGAAAGGCGACCCGAGTGTCGGCGTGGAAATTGGACGGCGGAAGAACTGTCATACGCCACGGTTGCGCCAAATGCCCTGAAAATCAAGCACTGTTAAAAAGTGCCTTTATTATGCCGCGAAATAATCACGGTAAGGTCGCAGGCTTTACCAATTGGGAACACAAGCGAGCGGCAAGTTGGAGCCATGAAGAAGTTCATCCCGGTGCCGCGGCCAATAGCCCCCACCTAGTTCGCGACACCGGGACCTTCTGAATTCCAAAAAACTAGCCACAGGTGATCGCACTGATTTTTTCATCTGTGCGGATGGCAAAGTTGATGCGGCGTGGCCTGTCATCTTGTGTGACGACATCGTTGGGTCGGATGATGCGGACCATGCCCAAAATCAGCACCTTTTCCAGCGCTGTGACGTCCTGACCTATCAGGGTGGCGTGTTCGTTTGCGCCGCAGCTGTCCTGCATTTGTGGCGGTAGCGCTGGTGGTGGCGCGGCACATGCAGCGAGCAGAAAAAGGATTGTCAGATGTTTCATCGGCTTATCTTTCCGGTCAGCGCGCTGATTTTGCAAGCCGGTCGAGAGTGAACGGTTGAATTCCCGCCATCTTTAGCTGATCTTTGCCCCAAGCAATAGGAGAGATGAACATGCGGACGCGTGCAGCGGTAGCGATGGCAGCCGGCCAGCCACTTGAGGTGATGGAAGTGAACCTTGAAGGCCCTAAAGCGGGCGAGGTTTTGGTCGAAATCAAAGCGACAGGCATTTGCCACACGGACGAATTCACCCGGTCGGGTGACGACCCGGAAGGGATGTTTCCGGCCATTCTGGGCCATGAAGGTGCAGGTATTGTGCTGGAGGTCGGGGCTGGCGTGACCAGCCTGAAACCCGGCGATCACGTGATCCCGCTTTATACGCCGGAATGTCGCACCTGCGAATATTGTCTGAACCCAAAGACCAACCTGTGTCAGGCGATACGCACGACGCAGGGTGCGGGTGTGATGCCTGATGGGACCAGCCGGTTTTCCATGCTCGATGGCACGCAGATCCTGCACTACATGGGCTGTTCGACATTCGCCAACCATACCGTTTTGCCCGAAATCGCGCTGGCCAAGGTCCGCGATGACGCGCCATTCGACAAGATTTGCTATATTGGCTGCGGCGTCACAACCGGTATTGGTGCGGTGATCAATACCGCCAAGGTCGAAATTGGCAGCCGTGCGATCGTGTTTGGTCTGGGCGGCATTGGCTTGAATGTGATTCAGGGTCTGCGGCTTGCCGGTGCGGATCAAATTGTCGGCGTTGACCTGAACCCCGGCAAGATCAAGATGGCAACGCGCTTTGGTATGACTGACTTTGTGAACCCATCCGAAGTGACGGGTGATCTGGTTGCGCATCTGGTGGCTTTAACCGGTGGCGGTGCGGATTACACATTTGACGCAACGGGCAACGTGAATGTCATGCGCACGGCACTGGAAGCGGCGCACAAAGGTTGGGGCGAAAGCATCATTATCGGCGTGGCCCCCGCCGGAGCAGAGATCAGCACGCGGCCATTCCAGCTTGTCACCGGGCGCAGTTGGCGCGGCACGGCATTTGGCGGGGCGCGTGGCCGCACGGATGTGCCCAAGATCGTGGACTGGTACATGCAGGGCAAGATCGAGATCGACCCGATGATTACGCACAAGCTGAAACTGGAAGATATCAACAAAGGCTTTGATCTGATGCACGCAGGTGAATCGATCCGCGCTGTCGTTGAATTCTAGACTGGAACGCTGACCCGACAAAGGCCCGGCACTGATCCGGGCCTTTTTCAATTTACAGGGCCTTGTGGTGGCCCGAAAGGACAAGGCAATGCCAAGGGAACAAAAACTACTGGCGGTTTTGATTGACGCCGACAACATCCCGGCGAAATACGCAGCCGCCATTCTGCGCGAAATCACGACCTACGGCGAACCTGCCCTGCGCCGTGTCTATGGCGACTGGTCAAGCCCGGCATTGGGTAACTGGAAAAAGGAAGTCGTGGAACTGGGGCTGGTCGCCAATCAGGAAACCGCCAACACCAAGGGCAAGAACGCGAGCGACATCGGACTGGTGATAGATGCCATGGATATCTTGCACACGGGTCGGTTTGACGGCTTTGTCCTTGTCAGCTCTGACAGCGACTTTACGGCGCTGGCCAATCGGCTGCGTGAAAATGGCGTCGAGGTGATTGGCATCGGCGAAGCCAAGGCGCCCGTCAGCCTGCGCAATGTTTGCAACAGGTTCATCCTGATCGAAAATATCGTCGGGCAGGACAAGGAACCCAATGGCGCGGTCAAGCCCGACAAGAGCCCGCAGACCGCCCCGATCACTGCGACGGGCACGCGGCTGCCGACCACGAAAGTGATCCCACTGGTGATAAAGGCAATGGAAAGTATCGACCGCGAGGGAGAGTGGTTCTCGCTTGGGCAGTTGGGTCAATATATCACCCGTGCCAACCCCGATTTCGATTCCCGCACCTACGGCAGTCCGAAACTAAGCGATTTGTTGGCCAAGACAGGGCGGTTCGAACTGCGTAAGGGACCGGGCAACCATCATGAGGTCCGCAGGCTGGATTAGGCCTTGACCCCGTAGCGCGCCATGAACATATCCACGGCCCCGTTCACCACCCGCAGTTTTTCAGCATCGGTGAATTCATCGGCCATGTTGAAGACCATGCGCGGAAACAGGTCTGCCTTGCACAACTCGTGAAACTGGTCGGCGGCCAAGGTACGGTCGTCGATCTGCAATTCGCCGCGTGCGATGGCCTTGTCAAAGTATTCGACCAGCCGATCACGGATCAGCATTGGCCCGCTTTCGTAGAACTCGCGCCCTAATTCGGGGAAACGGTCGCTTTCACCGACGCAGATTCGGAAAATCTGCTTGCCGAATTGCGATGTGATGAAATCGACCATCTGTCCGGCAATATTGCAAAGTACCTTTTGCACCGGCGCGTTCATGTCGATGGATTCGATTGCCGTATCGGCCTGACGGCAGCATTCTGTCTTGGCCACCTGCATGAAAAGAAAGCGTTTGTCGGGGAAGTAGCTGTATAGCGTAGCCTTGGACACACCCGCGGCACGCGCAATGTCATCAACGCTCGCGCCCTCAAAGCCGTCGGATAGGAACACTTGTCTGGCACCTTCCAGTACCTGATCAAACTTGCGGCCTTTTTTCGGTTCTATTGTGCCGTCTGGCATCGTGTCCCTCGCTATGGACCCGCACCATAAACCGAGCAGTTCACTTCGGGCAAGGACATTGCACGGTGGCTGGACCTGCGCCGCAACTCTTTTTACGGTCGCCGGTGGTGCATAGGGTGCCATTCAACATCGTCAGGCGGGCGCTGCTTTTCGTGGCGCCGGGGGTTGGATGCGTGGGATAAGTGAGGACCGGAAAGTCAACTGCAACCGGCATGGCAGATACCGGGGCGGCGATGCTTATGGTAGATGCGGCGATGAGGGCAAGAAATATGCGGTTCATGGTGGGTTCCTTTGATTTGCCTCATTTCTAAACTGAACAGTTTAGTTTGTGAAGCGGGAAATACACCGATCTGTTCACTTTTCCAGCTTGCCCTTGCCGTAGAATCGACTAATTTAGAATAATTCTAAGATAGGAGTTCGCCATGATCCCGGGCATTGCCAGCCGTCGTAGATTCAAAGACTTGTCAGAGCAGGAAATTCTGGCGCTCGCGATTTCATCTGAAGAGGACGACGCCCGCATATATAGGTCCTATGCTGAAAGATTGCGCGCTGACTATGGCGCGTCGGCTGCGGTATTTGATGGAATGGCGGGGGAAGAGGATGAACATCGTCGCCGATTGATTGACCTGCATACCGCCCGGTTTGGTAATGTTATTCCGCTTATTCGGCGCGAGCATGTGTCGGGCTTTTATGCCCGTCGCCCGGTCTGGTTGATCGAAAACCTTGGTCTGGAACGGATCAGGGACGAGGCGGCGCAAATGGAGAGAGACGCACAGCGTTTCTATGAGGCGGCTGCGGCGAAAACAACGGACGCCGCGACCCGCAGGCTCTTGGGCGATCTGGCCGCTGCCGAGGCCGCGCATTCCGAAAAAGCCGATGCTCTGAGCGATGAACACCTAAGCCCTGACGAACGATCACATGAGGAAAGCGCGGCCCACCGGCAATTTATCCTGACGTGGGTGCAGCCGGGGCTGGCGGGGCTGATGGATGGCTCTGTTTCCACACTCGCGCCGATTTTTGCCGTGGCATTTGCCACGCAGGACACATGGACGACGTTTCTGGTGGGCCTTGCCGCGTCGGTGGGTGCCGGTATTTCAATGGGATTTACCGAGGCTGCGTCGGATGACGGGCAGATCTCGGGCCGGGGCTCGCCGCTCAAGCGTGGTATCGCTGCGGGCGTGATGACGACGCTTGGCGGGTTGGGGCATGCGCTGCCCTATTTGATCCCGGATTTCTGGACGGCGACGGCCATCGCGCTGGTTGTTGTTTTTGTCGAACTCTGGGCCATCGCGTGGATTCAGAATCGGTACATGCAAACGCCATTCCTGCGCGCGGCTTTTCAGGTCGTGCTGGGGGGCGCATTGGTCTTTGCGGCGGGTGCGATTATCGGGTCAGGCTAAACGTCGCGGACCATCGTTGTTGCGGCACTGAACCCAAAGATGTGCCGCAGAATCCCGATTGAATGTGTATCGACCTCGGTAAAGCCTTCGTGCAGATATAATGCGCGGGCACGCGGGTTCGTGTCGATGACGTCAAGCCGAACCTGCCGGTAGCCGCGCCGCTTTGCTTCGGCGGCGACGGCATGAAGCAGCGCGGTGCCAACGCCCTGTCCGCGGGCCTCCTGTGCCACAAAAATCCCATCCATCAAAAAGCGCTCGTTGTCGGTATCGCGTTCCAGCGCGGCCAGCAAAAGCACGCGGATTGTCGCGCCGACCCAGCCAAAAACGTGCTGCATGTCACGAAAGCTGCCACCGACAAGCGCGCCATGCATGGTCTTGAACCCTGCAACGCCCAGCAGCCGCCCTTGGTCGTCATGGGCGCAGATCCCATGATCGGATCGGAGCACGCGGGTGACAAAGACCAGCGCGCGGTACTTTGGACCCAGAACAAAGCCAAGCTTTTCGCCGAATGCCTCCCAATACAGGGCGGCGGCCTCGGCCCGGTTGGCCTCGGGGATGCCTATGGTGATTTTCATATGTCGAAACTGCCAAACGGGATAAAGCGGACCGGATCACCGGGGCCGATGGATTGTGCATCGTCGCCAAGTTCGACCAGTCCGGTGGCCCAGCTTAGTCCCGACACCCGCCCTGACCCTTCGGAGGCAAAGATGGTGGCTTGCCCATCTTTCAGCCGTGCACGCAGGTATTCGCGACGACCTGCCTTTTTGGACTTTGAAAAGGCGGCAGGGACGGTGAATGCCTGCGGTGTTTGCCATGCACCGCCTGCCAGAATACGCAACGCGGGCCGCGCAAAGATCAATGCGCACACCATTGCAGCCACCGGATTGCCCGGCAGCCCAAGGACGGGGGTATCGTTCCAAAGCCCGAGGGCCAAGGGCCGACCCGGTTTCATCGCAATCCGCCACAGGGCCAGAGACCCGGTATCGTGCAATAGTGCTGACATATGGTCTTCGTCACCGGCAGATGCGCCGCCCGACGTGATGATCACATCGCAATGCTGTGCAGCGGCGGTCAGCATCGTACGAACGACAGGGCGATCATCGGGCGCACGGCCAAGATCCACGACGTCGTAGCCCCACGCAGCAGCGACGGCGCAAAGCATTGGGCGGTTGGCGTCATAGATGTGGCCAGCGTCTGCCGTCTGCCCGGCGTCGCGCAACTCGTCTCCGGTGGACATGATGCCGACACGCAGCAGACGATGGACCTGCACGCGCCCGACGCCGGTCGCTGTGATGCTCGCCAGATCAGCGGGGGTCAGGCGGCGTTGTGCATGCATGATCACCTGATCTTTTGTCATGTCCTCGCCCGCCTTGCGCGCGTTGGCGCCTTGTCTGAGCGGGCCGTGAAAGGCGATATGGGTTGCTGTGGCTGTGACGTCTTCCTGAAGCACGACGGTATCGACGCCTGTCGGCAGGTTGGCCCCCGTCAAAATGCGGATTGCGTGCCCGTTCGGTATAGGGCCGGGATAGGGTTGCCCCGCCGCTGCGCGCCCCGATATCAGCGGCATGGTGTTAACACCTTCGGGCGCGGGACCGGCAAAGCCGTAACCATCCACGGCTGAATTCGGCGCAGGTGGGTGTGACCGGTGGGCGGTGACATCGGCCGCCAGAAACCGACCGGCCGCCTGTGCAATCGCAACCGTTTCGATTGCGGTCACAGCGCTGAGGTGCTGTTTGAGGTGGGCCAAGGCGCTGTCCACTGGCGTCCAGTGGGCGCCCCGTGGCATGGCAAAACAATCGTTGCGCAGCGGCGGTGGATGGCCGATTGCGGCCTGTAACAGCATAGCTTGCTGACCAAGCCCCAGAATTGATCCCTCGGGGTTTGGGGGTACATCAAGCAGGCTGCGCAGCGTGTCGGCGGGTATCACCGAGAGCGTCCGCGCCAGCAGCAAGACCTGATGGGCGTCTTTGATGTGCGTCGCAGGTTTGGTGGCGTCGACGGCTTTGGCAATCAGCGATGGCCAGATTTCAACGATCGCAATCGGGGCGTCCGGTGACTCGAAAGGCCAGACGCGCAGTTCATCCGCGAAACGCCGCCGCAACCGGGCCAGCATCGGCAGGCCCATGATAACCTGTGATCCGACGGCACCCGCCCCGGCCAGTTGCCACACCGCAAAGGCCCCTTTTGCCTGCACCTCGGCCATGCGTTTTTCTGCCATGCCATGGTCGCGGCGGTCCAGACCTTTGCGTGGCAAATGGGCGATGTCGCGCTGCAACCCGTTGAACCAAAATGGGCCGACACCGGGAAACATTGCGTTGATTTCACCCGCCAGATCAAAGCGGTTGTTGCTGTCCAGGCCGTCGTTCACGTGCGCCTCGAACCAGTCCCAAATCGCAAAAGGATCGTCAGTACCGATCAGCGTTTGCCCGAAACCCGCCGGGTATCCAAAGGCAAAATCGAACCCTGCCATCACCCGGTGCCCGGCGCGGCGTTCGTCCGTCAGGAACCGCGTGATCCAGTCTTCGGCGATCTGCCGATTGCGCAAATACACGGGTTCATCGGCCTGACCTGCGCGCGCGGCACAGGCCCAGATCGCATCTTTCTTGGGGGTTGGCCCCCGGTCATTCCCGCCGGACCAATCGACCATGAGGAATGTGTCGAATTTCACAGGCCAACCTCTGACAGGATAAAATCGGCGATGGCTGCTGTGTTATCGAGATCGAAAACCGGACGGTCCATGTCCATCGGCGTGTCGCTGGCCACGGCGCGAATCGTGATATCATCGCGCGCGATCAGCGGGTTCCCCGTTACGGCGCGGTAGGCCTCAACCTTGGCGTGGCCGTCGCGTTTATAGCCTTCGACCAGCACCAGATCGACGGGGTCCAGTCGGCCAAGCAGGTCGTCCAGCGGGGGTTCAGCGGTGTCGCGCAGTTCGGTCATCAGCGCCCAGCGCGCGCCCGATGCCAGCAGCACCTGATGTGCCCCGGCGACGCGGTGACGGTGGCTATCCTTGCCGGGCTGATCAATGTCAAAGGCGTGATGGGCGTGCTTCAGCGTGGAAACTGAAAACCCGCGTCCGGTGATTTCGGTCACCAGCCGTTCCATCAGGCCGGTTTTGCCTGCATTCTTATATCCAACAATCCCGTAGAGTTTCACAACATCGCCTCGGCCTTGGCCAGATCATCCGGCGTATTTACGTTAAAGAATGCCACATCGTCGGGGAATTCCGCCATGCCGCAGCCATGTTTGTCTGTCCATAGCACCACCTTGCGCAGCCCATCATGAAGCGCAGCGCGCAGGTCGTCGCGCAAGCTGACGGGCCAAAGCCCAAATGTCGGATGGCGTCCGCCGGGCGTCGCGGCAAGCGCGATATGCGTGTCGGCGATTTCGGCAGCCAGCACGAGGCGCGGCACCAGATCGCAGGGAAAGAACGGCGTGTCAGCGGCGGCGGTCACAATGTGGGATGCGCCCCGGTTGGCCGCCCAATCCAGCCCCGCGAGCACGCCAGACAATGGCCCCGCAAAGCCGTTGATACTATCCGCGATCACCGGCAGATTGAGCGTCGAAAATCGGGCCGGGTCTCCGTTGGCATTGAGCGCAAGGCCAGCCACCTGCGGTTCCAACCGGTCAATCACATGCGACAGAATTGAGCCACGGCCAAGCGGCAGAAGCCCTTTGTCGCCGCCACCCATTCGGGTGGCCTGCCCGCCTGCAAGGATCACACCAAGGGGTTCAATCATGCGTCTGACCCCTTGCGCCCGCTTTTGCGTGGCTCATCCGCGACCAATGCAGGGTCTGCATCGCGCAGCAGCCGGTTTTCTCCGGCAAGGCAGACGAACCGTTGCCCCTTCATCCGACCGATCAGGGTAAGGCCGACCTGATTTGCGATTTCCACACCCCAGGCCGTAAACCCGGACCGTGAGGCCAGAACCGGGATGCCCATCAATGCGGTTTTTATCACCATTTCGGATGTCAGCCGCCCTGTCGTGTACAGAATCTTATCCGCCGCGCTGACCCCTTCGGACAGCATCCAGCCGGCGATTTTATCAACGGCGTTGTGCCTGCCGACGTCCTCCATGTAGACCAAGGGCCGGTTGCCTTGGCACAGGATCGTTCCGTGGATTGCGCCCGCTTCGAGGTAGAGCGATGGGGTGCGGTTGATCTTGGCGGCCAGCGCATAAAGGTCCGAGGTGCGGACCTGGATTTCGGGCAAGACGACGCCTTCCAGCCCTTCCATCATGTCGCCAAAAACGGTGCCCACGGCGCAGCCGCTGGTGCGGGTCTTTTTCTTGAGCTTGTCTTCGTAGGTGGTCTGACCGTCGGTGCGGACGACGACGACCTCCAGCTCTTCGTCATAGTCAACGCCTTTGATCACCTCGCCATCGCGCAGCATGCCCTGATTGCGCAGAAACCCCAGCGCCAGATATTGTGGGTAGTCACCAATCGTCATGGCGGTCACGATTTCCTGACTATTGAGGAAAATCGTCAGCGGGCGTTCCTCGACGACGTTGAGGTTCATCGGCTGGCCGTTCTGATCAGTCCCGGTGACAGCGCGTGTCAGGCGCGGCGCACCCGGATCGGGCGCGATCAGATATTCGGATATGTCATCAATACGTGCCAATTGTCATTCCCGTGCTGCAGGGCTAAGCCTGCTGTTAACACCCCAAAACTAGGGCAAAGCCATGACGACTTCCACCGCCAAAGTACCTGCGAAATCTGCGTATCTTGCCGGGGTGCGGGATGGGCTGCCTTTCGTCATCATGTTGATCCCCTTTGCGACGCTTTTCGGGGTCGTCGCAACGGATGCGGGGCTGACCTTGGCGCAGGCGATGGGCTTTAGCGTGCTGGTCATTGCGGGCGCATCGCAGTTTGCGGCCTTGCAAATGATGGTGGAAAACGCGGCGCTGCCGTTTGTCATGTTGGCCGCGCTTGCGGTTAACCTGCGGATGGCGATGTATTCCGCGTCGTTGGTGCCCTATCTGGGGGCGGCGCCGCTGTGGCAACGGGCATTGGTGTCTTATCTGAACTTTGACCAGACCTATATCACGTCCGTCACCCGCTACGAGGCGCGACCAGAGATGAGCGTGGCGGATCGGGTTGCCTACTTTCTTGGGGTAGCGACGCCAATCACGCCGCTGTGGGTGATCATGACGCTGGTGGGTATCTTGGCCGGTGCGGCCATTCCTGATGCATGGGCGCTGGATTTCATCATGCCGATCATGTTCTTGGCGATGGTCGCGCCGATGATAAAATCGGTGGCACATGTGGCCGCTGCTGCGGCGTCGATTATCGTGGCGCTGGCGTTTATCAGTTTGCCGTCAGGGACCGGACTATTGATGGCGGCAGCTGCGGCGATGGTCACCGGAGCCGTGGTTGAAATCTGGACAGAGGGGTGGCGCAAATGAATTTTAGCACAGCTGAAATTTGGTTCATCATTGCCGCTTTGGGTGCCGGGACGTTTCTGATCCGGTTTTCATTTTTGGGATTGATCGGCGACAGGCCAATGCCGCCTATCGTGTTGCGCCTTTTGCGGTTCACACCGGTGGCTGTGTTGCCGGGGATGGTCGCACCTTTGGTCGTGTGGCCGGCGGCAACGGGTGGGCAGCCTGATCTGGTGCGTCTGCTGGCGGCGGGTGCCACGCTGGCCATCGGGTTTTGGACACGCAGTGCGTTGTGGGGCATCGGTGGCGGTGTGGCCACGCTTTATGCTGGCCTCGCGGCTACTGCCTGGCTGTAAGGGCGGCGTTGATCCGGGCGGCGGCGACGGATTTGTCATCGGCGTCATCTTCGCGGTATTCGCGCGTTTCAACACCCGGCAAGGTGTCAAAATCATCGGCAAGTTTGTTCGGGAACATCGTTTGACGCAGCCCTTCAAAGCCGGGCAGTTGGCGCAGCAGGCGTGACGTGGCGCGGGTGCAACCGGCCTTTGGTACAGCGCCATTTGCCAAGGCCAAGATCAGCGCACGTTCCGCGACCTGAGCCGGGACTTCGACCCGCTGACCGATCACATAATAGGTCGCCCGTGCGTGATAGCTGACATAATACTGCTCAAATTGGGGGCTGATCCCGAACAGAACATCATTGCGTTCAGGGATGAGCGACTGTGCAAATGATCCGGCGGGATCAAAGATCACCCGCTGGCTGGCATTGATCAACAGCGCACTATGCGCACCGTTGTCCGATCCGTTGTTCTTCATCGTGTAGAGGGTCAGGTGCGTCGGCCCGGAGCCATTATAAACGGCGCGGGCGACGGCATCATCCGGTGCCCATATTTCGTCGACTGTGCAGGCCGAAAGGGCCAGCGGCAGGCCGATCAGAAAGTTGCGGCGTTGCACGAATGCCTAGCCGTTAACCAGCGCAAGCAGGATCAACGACACGATGATGATCACAGTGGCCTTTGTTACCATGCTTACAAAGCCGTTGAACGTCTTTTCCTGTGTGGTGATATCCATCTCACCGGGTTTGTAGTCAGCCATGTTCGGCTCCTTCGTGTATGATTTGTGTCCCGCATAGACGATTCATCGCGCCCTGTCACGGGGTCAGGTGGTCACATCTGATGCACGTTCCAGACCTTTGGCCAAACGGAACCCGATGCGGTTTGGTTCGGGCTGGTCGATCTGCTTGGGGCTGGCGATCAGGGTGACGTTCAACTGGCTGACATGTTGAATGAGCTGGGTCTTGGCACCGGACGCATCGCTGCCATAGTACGTCACAATATCGGGGTCGTAGTAACCCAGACCTTCGATCTTGATCACGCCTGTGGTGCCACCAGCCAGCCCCAAACCGACCTCGTGATCATTATCAAGCTGCTTTTCAAAGTTCTGGATATACATGATCACCCGCTCATAAGCCCATTGGGCCGGGCTTTTCTTGGCCATTGGTTCGACCAGCGCACGCGGCAACCCGCCTTTGGACGCGCAATTGGTATTGGGGTCCGTGTGGATTTCGTGAATTTGGGGCAGAATGTCATTTTCCAGCAGCTCGGCCGAGGTGTCGATCGTCATCTGTGGGAGTATGGCTTGGGTCATAGGGGCACCGCGGTTGTTTCCTTGATTTCCTCCATAACGAAACTGGCCGAAATATCCGAGACAGAAATCCGTGAAGTGAGTCGCTTGTAAAACGCATCGTAGGCCGGGACGTCGGCGACCCTGACCCGCAAGACATAGTCCAGATCGCCGGTCATGCGGTAGGCGCCAACCACCTCTGGCAAGGCGTGCAGCGCCGCTTGGAATTGGGCCATCCACGCGGTGTCATGGGCGTTGGTGCGGATCAGCACCATTGCTGTCAGCGGGCTGCCGACGCGCGCCGCATCAACAAGGGCGACCCGGCCTGTGATGATGCCTGCTTGCTCCATCGTCTTGATCCGGCGCCAGCACGCATTACGCGACAGATGCACCCGCGCGCTGATGTCATCCACCGAGACCGTGCTGTCATTTTGCAAGATACGCAGAATTGCGCGGTCTATTTCGTCAATTTTATGGTCCATGGATGGGATGCTATCCCATTAATATTCATTCAGGCAATCAAATTTGGGACATATTGCGTGGCGCCTTTTGATAGTCTGGTTCAAACACAAACCGGAGTTTCCCATGTCTGATGTCACCAATGCGCCGTCCCGCAATCGTATCGCCGGGCTTTTTCTGGATCATCCCGCCACGGTGAATGAAACCTATTTCGGCCACATGCGATTTGCCTTTGGGTTCGCGTTTTGGCTTGGGCTTGCGGCCATGGCGGCCCTTGTCCATGCGCTGATTCCTGCGCTGTGTGAAACGACGGCAAGCCGTATCCTGAAACGGCTGCACGCACGTATCGAAAGCCGTCACTGACCCTGCCTGGCCAAGCGGAAAAGCCACGCGCCACGATCATTTTTTGTGCGCAGGACGTGTCCGGCCTGATGCAGGTGGTTCAGATGCGCGACGGCTTCGACCAATGCCAGACCGTATTCTGCAGGGCCGATCTTGCGTTTGAACAGGGCCGGAAAACACTCCCCTGCGGTCCGGGGTTCTGACAGGTGGTCGGTCAGCCGGGCCAGCGCGCCGTGGTGGTTGTCGATCATCTGCCTGATCCGGAGTGGCAGCCCGGTGAACGGCAGTTTGTGACCCCCCAGTACCAGCTGATCATCGCGCGCAAAAGGTGCGAGCCGGTTGCAGGACGACAGCCAATCGGCGACGGGATCGGCCTCGGGTTCGGTTGGGTACACGCCCAGATTCGCGCTGATCGACGGGAGAAGCTGATCGCCGCCGATGACCAGATTGTCGTCCCTGCTCCAGAATGTCGCGTGTTCGGGGGCGTGGCCGTCGCCCATCCGAATGTCCCATGTGCGCCCGCCCATCGCGATGGTCGCGCCTTCTGTCAGCCGGTGATAGCCCTGCGGCAGCCGCGTGACGCAATCGGCAAAGTTAAACGGGCGTTCGGTCAGCCGGCGTTCAAATTCGGCACTGTCCATGCCCGCAAGGCGATAGAAATCCAGCGTTTCCTGTGGCGGTGTTGCCTGTTCGTCCAGCGTCAGCATGCGCGCCATAAGCCAGCCCGTCCGCGGCATATGCAGGGCGGCACCGTTGGCGATGAACCATCCCGCCAGCCCGACGTGATCGGGGTGGTGGTGGGTGACGATCAGCCGGGTCACGGGTTTGCCCGCCAGCGGCCCGTCCCGCAGGATTTGCCAGATTGCGCGGCTGCGGTCGGTGGCAAAGCCAGTGTCGATCACGGTCCAGCTGTCGCCATCGTCCACCGCATAGACGTTCACATGATCCAGCGCCATCGGCAGCGGCAACCGCATCCAAAGCACACCTGCAGCGACTTCAACGGCCTGACCTTCGGCGGGTGGTTTCGCAAAAGGATAGCGGATTCCGGTTACGCCATCGGGCATCAGGCGGCCAGTTCGGCGGCGGTGATCGCCATCAGATCATCGGCACCTTCGCGGACATGGGCCAAAAGCCCCGCGTGTTCAGGCAAAAGCCGTTTGATGTAGAAGGTCGCCAGTTTCACCCGTGCAGGGCCACCAGCCATCGCCGATTTCAGGTGCGCATGCCCGCCCAATACCCGCGCAAAGGCGCGCAAATATGGGACGGCACCGGCAAACCGGTTGGTCAGATCGGTCTGCGCCACAAGCCATTCGGTTGCTTCGCGCAGCGTTTCGGCAGCCTGCCATATGGCGTCTGCCAAGGCAGGGTGCGTGGCCTTTGCGGCCTCGGCACCTTGTTGGATTTCTTCGAGCATGCGAAACGCCGCTTCGCCGCCGTCCATCAATTTGCGCGCCACGAGATCCATGGCCTGAATGCCGTTGGTGCCTTCGTATATTGCGGTCACACGGACGTCGCGGGCGTATTGGGCGGCGCCGGTTTCTTCGATGAAACCCATGCCGCCGTGGACCTGCACGCCGGTGTTGGCGACGTCGATACCGACATCGGTGCCAAACGCCTTGCCGATGGGTGTCAGCAACGCGGCGCGCGCTTGCCAACCTGTGTCGCCGGTCGCGGCCGCCATATCAATCGCGACGGCGTTCATCAGCGCAATCGCGCGGGCTGCGTAAACATCGGCCTTCATCGTGGCCAGCATGCGCCGCACGTCGGCGTGTTCGATGATCATGCCAGTGCCGGGCGCCTTGCCCTGTCTGCGGTCCTGCGCGTAAGCCAGCGCATGTTGCAGTGCGCCTTCGGCAGCGCCGATCCCCTGCACACCCACGCCAAGGCGGGCATTGTTCATCATGGTAAACATCGCGGCCATGCCACCATGTTCCGGCCCAATCAGCCAGCCAGTTGCGCCGGAATATTCCATCACGGCAGTGGGCGAGCCGTGCAGGCCCATTTTATGTTCCAAGCTGACGACACGCAGGTCGTTCTTTTCCCCGGGATTTCCATCACTATCAGGAATAAATTTAGGAACCATGAACAGACTGATCCCCTTGGTTCCGGGCACGCCATCGGGCAGCCGCGCCAGAACAAGGTGGCAGACGTTTTCGGTAAAGTCGTTGTCGGCCCAACTGATGTAGATCTTTTGCCCGGTGACAGCATACGACCCGTCACCGTTTGGTTCCGCCTTGGAGCGCAGCGCGCCAACGTCTGATCCGGCCTGCGGTTCGGTCAGGTTCATCGTGCCGCACCAATCGCCCGAGATAAGTCTGGGCAGGTATATTTCTTTGATGGCGTCTGACGCGTGATGCTCTAACGCCTCGATTTGTCCTTGTGTCATCAGGGGGTTAAGCTGTAGCGCAAGGCACGCGCCGGACATCATTTCATTCACTGCGGTGGTCAATGCCATGGGCAGGCCCAGACCGCCCACCGCCGGCGAGGCGGACATGCCGATCCAGCCGCCTTGCGCAATCGCGCGGTAGCCGTCGGCAAAGCCGGGCGCGGTGCGCACGACGCCGTTTTCCAGACGCGCCGGGTGCAGGTCGCCGCTGCGGTTGAGCGGAGCGAGGACTTCTTCGCACATCTTGGCGGCTTCGGTCAGGATCGCATCGACCATATCGGGGGTCGCTTCGGCAAAACGGTCTGTGGCGGCGACATCACAAAACCCGACTACATGGTCCAACAGGAATCGAAAGTCACTGACTGGGGCGCGATAAGGCATTGTTTTATCTCCGATTTAAACGGCGGCTTGGCAAACGGAATGGGCGCAGCTATGCATCTCAAATTCGGAACTACGTTATCTCAGTCCGACGACTCATCAACTGAAACGCCACGTCATGCCCGATGCGACATTACTGACACTGCAACCGGATGCCGCCGGTTTGGCCAAAGCTGCCGCGATTTTGCGCGATGGTGGGCTGGTGTCGTTTCCGACGGAAACGGTGTATGGGCTGGGTGCAGATGCGCGCAACGACAGGGCTGTGGCGGGCATTTATGCAGCCAAGGGACGGCCCAGTTTCAATCCGCTGATTGTGCATTTGCCCGACCTTGCCAGCGCAGAAAAGCTGTGTGTTTTCAATGATGAGGCCGTACGGCTGGCCAGCACGTTCTGGCCCGGCGCGCTGACTTTGGTGCTGCCGTTGCGGGCGGATGCGGGGATTTCGAAACTGGTCACGGCGGGGCTGGATACGCTGGCGATCAGGGTGCCCGATCATGCGGTGGCGCAGGTGCTTTTGCGCAATTTCGGGGGGCCGGTGGCGGCGCCTTCGGCCAATCCATCGGGGCGGGTGAGCCCGACGACGGCGGCGCATGTGCGCGACGGGCTGGGCGGCAAGATTAATGCTTTGCTGGATGGTGGTTCCTGCACGGTGGGGCTGGAATCGACGATTGTCAGTTGCGTAGGGGCACCTGCGTTGCTGCGCGCAGGCGGTATCCCGGCAGAGGCGTTGGAGGCCTGTTTGGGGCAACCGCTTGCCCTGCCGTCCGATCCCGATACGCCGGTGTCACCGGGGCAGTTGGCATCGCACTATGCGCCACAGGGGGCGGTGCGGCTGAATGTGCAAGCGGCTGAAAAGGATGAGGTTTTGCTGGGGTTTGGGGCGGTTGACGCGGCACTGAACCTGTCGCCGTCGGGTGACCTGACTGAGGCGGCGGCGCGGCTGTTTGAGTGCCTGCACCAGTTGGATGCGATGGGCGCGCAACGCATTGCGGTGTCGCCTATTCCCGAGCACGGGCTGGGCCGCGCGATCAATGATCGGTTGCGACGTGCGGCGGCGCCGCGCTGAAACCTGCATGGGGTTAATGCACCGTTTCAAGGTGATCACCTGATTTCTGTCACGGTGTTGCGACGCTGGTTAATCCCTTGGGGAAAAAGGGCGTTGGAGGGTGCCAGAAGCCGTACAGGACCCGTGCAGACAGCGTACATACGTTTTTATGGCAATCGGCGCTTGGACGGTGCGCGCGGTGCGAAATGGTTAACGCGGCCTAGCGCCCATGACGGATGAAGGGTGACAGGCTGGGCCGGGTTGTTTTCAGTTGGCCATGGTCATCGAAATCGCTGTCGGCGTTGAAGTGCAGGACGGGCTGATCGTCAAAGTCGGCGATGACATCGTGCTGCGCGGACAGGACCAGTTGCAGCCGGGCATGCAGCGCGTCCTTGGCGATGCCCTTGTGATAGCCATGGACACCGTGGACGGTTTTGGGGTCGAGCACCTGAAAACCAAGATAGCGCAGGGTGTAGGCCATCGGCCAGAGCAGCATGTCGATGTTGCCCTCTTTGCCGTTATAGGCGCTTTCGGTTTCCTTTGATCCGGTGGTCACGCAGAACAACGCCTTTTTGTCTCGGAAAAGGCCCGTGTCGAACCGCTGATCCACCGAATGAAGCGCGCCGTTGACCAGCACACGTTCGCACCACCCCTTGAGGATCGCAGGCGGTGAAAACCACCACAGCGGGAAATGAAAGATGATGCGGTCGGCCTGCTGGATTTTGCGAATTTCTGCGGAAACATCGCCGGGCAGCCCCGTTTTGGAGGCCGCGTTTTCCTGTGCCTTGAGCGGATCAAAGGGCGCGCCGTCGTCTTCGAGGTTGTAGTGCTGCGGACCTTCGACGGGATCAAAGCCCATCGCGTTCAGGTCTGACCAAAGCACGGTGTGGCCAAGCGCGGCTGATGCCTGTTCGGTCGCGTCGGCCCATGCCCCGTTGAATGATCCATTGTCGGGGTGGGCGAGAACGATCAGCGTCGTTGGTAATGACGGGAATTCTGACGGCGTGGTTTCATATGCCATTTTCTAGTCGCCCATATTCTGACGTTCGATATAGCCGCGCAGTTCTTCGGCTTCGCGCCGTGCCTCGCGCAGGCCATCCATGGCGGCGCGCAGTTCGGCCTCGGTCTGGGAAAGCTGGTTGGTCATTTCGGCTTCGCGTTGCTGCAGATAGGTGATCGCCTGATCGCGGGTTTCTTCGGCCTCGTGCAGGGCTTGGGCCATTTTGTCCAATTCGCCGATTTCGGCTTTGGTCACGCGGGTAAAGCGGTTGACCAGCCAACTGGCAAACCAACCCAGCGCGAAAGCCACAAAGAGGATGATCGCGGTGGCGATAATGAATTCAGTTCTGTTCAACGTCTTGCCTTTGATTATTCGCTACCGGCTTCTTGCGGGTCGGTTTCTTCGAGGGGGGTATCCTGGGCTATAACGTCAAGGGTTGTCGGCTCGTCCGGGATGGGTTCGGGTACGATCAGGCTGAATTCGATGCGACGGTTCGCCTCGCGGCCCTCGTCGGTATCGTTTTCAGCAATGGGGTCCGCTTCGCCATAGCCGATTGAATCGAACGTGCTGACGGGAACGCGGCGTGACCGCAGCGCGGTCAGAACGGCATCGGCGCGGTCCTGGCTCAGTTGCTGGTTCATTTCTTCGCGGCCCTGACTGTCGGTGTAGCCGGCCACCTTGATCCGCAGATCGCCGCAGCGTTTGAGGACTTCCGCGATTTCATCGACGACAGGCTGAGTGGCCGCCGTGATCGAGGCCGAACTGGGATCGAAGGTAATCTTGCGGTTTTCGGTCACGATTTTAATCTGGTCGATGCATTCTTCGGGGGTGGGCAGCCCGGCGATTGGGTCAAGCTGTTCGACATAGGTGACGTTGATGTCAAAATCGGCGGCTTGCCCCAGTTTGTCGATCAGCAGCCGGGAGATTTCGCCGGTGGCATCGGTATTGCCGGTGTTGCCGCGTACCTGCACCCGGTTCGGTTCAACGATCACGGACCCGTTTGACATTTTCGACAGCGCCTCGATTCCGGCAAGAACGCGAACGGACCAGCCTTGCGGCAGGTCGCCGACGATACGGGTGCCCATCGTAAGGTTTCGTTTGCCGAACTTGGCGCTGGCAAAGTTTTCCACCACGCCGTTGGTCACGTCGTCGGGGATGCGGCCGCGCAGCTGCACCATGCCTTCGGGGCTGCGGGTGGCGGTGAATTGCGGGGCGCCTTCGGGTGTGGCTTCGGGCGGGGTGGGCAGTTCTGCGTTCAAGGCAAAGACATCGGGCAGGGCGTTTTCAAGCGCGCCGACCACATCGTCGAACGTTGCCTGCGCCGTACCCATGGGCGCGACCAGCGCGATATCGGTGTCCGAGATTGTCACGGTGCCGCCGCCAAGATCGCCCACGGCCGCAATCGACAGCGCGACCGCATCGCCCCATGTGCGCGAGGGGGCGCCAAGGGCCAATGTGCAATTTGCCTTGTTGCTGAACCCGGCCTTTGACGCAGCGGCAAGGATCGTGCTGAGGCTGGCGTCTGTATCGGCGGCGCAGGCATCAAAACTGGCCCCGTCCGTGTCGAGGATAAAGCGCGTGGTGAAGGGCGACACCACGGGGCGGGGCGCGCTGATGCTAATGGCCAGCCGCACCCCATCGGGTGTGCTACGGGCAAGGGCGGTTTCCAGCCGCCGCTTTTCGGCGGGGCTGTCGGAGATCGCACTGATCGTTACGAGATCGGCACGGACCGATATTTTTGAGCGCGGCAGTAATTCAAGGGCGCGCAGGGCGTAGTTCATCGCGGACCGCCAGTTTTCCGGTGTGGGGTAATCGGCTGACTCGAGCAGGTCGGTGACGGGTTGTCCGTTGGCGATGCCGGTGATCTGCCGGGCCAGTCTGTCGCGGTCGGTAATGGCGGGAATCAGCCCGATCAGCGATACGCCGCTATCGTTACGCAGGATTTCGATGGCAAATTCCGGCGGCGCGATGACCGCCGAATCGGTGACTGACATATTGTCGATCACCCGGCTGGCATCCACCATACCCCCCGCCGCCGAGATGGCGCGAAAGCGGGTCGCCTCGGTTGGGGCCTTGCCTTCGAGGATTACCTGAAGCCCGTCGCCAAGCACCGATGCCCATTCAAAGCCACGATCCGCAAGGGTTTCCTGGACTGCAATGACTGACCTTTCTTCGATCACGCGGACGGTGATCTGTGCCGCGGCAAATGTGCCGTAGGCTGCGAGGACAAATACGGCGAGACGTAGAAATATGGCTGACAGGCGCATGGAGGTCCGTTCATGATATTGCGCCTTACCCATAGGGTGCAGCGCGCCGGGGTTCAATCATACCAAAAGGGCAACAGCGAAAAACGGCAAGGGGAGCAGCCCGGCGTTTCTGTTTGAGCGAAAAAGCCTGAGGAGGCCGTCATTGTCGTCGGCGTCGAAACGCTGAATCTGCCAAGTCAGGTGCCAACCCAGCGCCCAAGGCCCGCCGATGGCAATGACCAGCGACAGGATCGAGCGGTTCCAACAGGCCAGAACGACCGCCAGACCAAAGAGAATGACTGTCAGCGTCAGGAATAGCCGCAGCCAGAGCCGGGTCTTGTCGCCAAAGAGCCGGGCGGTGGATTTGACGCCGATCAGGGCGTCGTCCTCGGTGTCTTGATGGGCATAGATCGTGTCGTAAAACAGGGTCCATGCAATGCCCGCCGTGTAGAGCACCAGCGGGACCGGGCCGATGTTGTCGGTGTGCGCCGCCCATGCCAGCAGGGCGCCCCAGTTAAACGCCAGTCCCAGAAAGACCTGCGGCCACCATGTGAACCGTTTGGCAAAGGGATAGATCGCCACGGGCAGCAGGGCGATGACGCCAAGGATGATCGCGGTGTCATAAAACGTCAGCAGGATGATCAGGGACACCAGCGCCTGTGCGACCATCCACACCACGGCGCCGCGCACCGACACCTGCCCCGATGGAATGGGGCGTGACCGGGTCCGGGCGACCTGTGCATCGAAATTCCGGTCGGTGATGTCGTTCCACGTGCAGCCCGCGCCGCGCATCAAAAACGCGCCGATGCCGCAGCCTGCGACGATCCACAGATCGTGGGTGCCCAAGCTGTCGGTCGCCAAAATCGCCAGTGAAAGCCCCCACAGGCAGGGCAGATACAGCAGCCAGGTGCCAATAGGCCGATCCGCCCGGCTGAGCCGCAAGAACGGACGGCTGAATGCGGGCGCACTGTGATCGACCCAATTGCCCTTCACGGCATCGGCAACGGTGCCTTTGGGCTCTGGCAAATCGGGATTGTCGGTCATATGGTCGGCCTCATGGCATCGAAGGTTCGGCTTTATGTAGATCACCCTCTGGGTGAAGGGCAATCGGTTCCGCTGTCGCGGGATCAGGCGCATTACCTGTTTGGGGTGATGCGAATGGCTGACGGCACCGTGCTGTCGCTGATCAATGGCCGTGATGGCGAATGGGATGCCGAGGTGATCGAGGCGGGCAAAAAGGGTGGCATTTTGATGTGCCGGGTGCAGACCCGCCCGCTGCTGATGCCGCCTGACCTGTGGTTGCTGTTCGCGCCGATCCGCAAGGAGCGCACGGCGTTCATTGTCGAAAAAGCAGTAGAGATGGGTGCGGCCCGGATTATACCGCTGCAGACCGAATATACCAATAATGCCGACCGTATCCGGCAGGACAAATTGCAGGCCCATGCGGTTGAGGCAGCCGAGCAATGCGGGGGCACGTTTGTGCCGCCGGTCGATGCGCTGCAAAAACTGGATCGTGTGCTGGCGGATTGGCCTGCGGGGCGGCAGTTGATGTTTTGTGACGAGGCGATGATCGGCGATCCTGTCGGGCTGCCTGATATCGCGGGGCCATGGGCGATTGTAATCGGTCCAGAAGGCGGATTTTCAACCAAAGAGCGGGACCGGCTGCGCGCGCTGGCCTTTGCCCATCCGGTGAGCCTTGGCCCGCGGATTTTGCGCGCTGATACGGCGGCGGTTGCCGCGCTGACGGTTTGGCAGCAGGCGCTGGGGGATTGGGGATGATCGCCGCGACCGAAGCCGACCGTCCCGCAATTGAGGCGTTTTTGCACGCACATGCCGCCATGTCGATCTATCCGCTGACATATTTGGCCCGGCATGGGATGGCGGGGGGCCATAGCCATGCGATGAAGTTTTGGCTGCGGTGGCACGATGGCAGGCTGACGGATGTGATTGCGGTGACGCAGGCTGGAAATATCTATCCGCAGTGCACCACCAATGTCTGGGCTGCGGCGGCTGCGGCCTTGGCGGGGACGAAAACCCACAGCTTTAGCGGTGAAGCGGATCAGATTGCACAATTGCGTGTGGCGATTAGGCTGACCCATCGGGCCAGCGTCGATCTGGTGGAACCTTACTATGTGTTGCCGTTGGATCAGCTTGTCGTGCCTGACGTGGGCGCGTTGACGTTGCACCCGCTGGATGCGGTGCCGCTGGAGTTGTTGACGACGTGGCGGGCGATGTTCTTGATGGAATCGCTCTCAAATATGGTCGAAACGGCGGTCAAACGGGCGGTCGCTGAATTGCGGGCGTTGATCGCATTGGACACCCACCGCGTGTTGATGGATCGCGGCAGACCTGTGGCGATGACCGGTTTCAACGGCGCGTTTCGTGATATCGTGCAGGTTGGTGGCGTCTTTACCCCGCCAGAGCTGCGGTCGCGTGGCTATGCCCGGATCGCCGTTGCGCTGCATTTGCTGGAAGCGCGCGCGCAGGGCGTGCAACGTGCGACACTGGCTGCGGCGAACGTAAAGGCCGCCCGCGCCTATGAGGCGATCGGGTTTCGGCGCAACGGTAGCTTTGCCGGTGTTTTTTACGATGAAGCGCAGGTGATCTGTGGCTGAGTTTTTGCGCCCTGAAGCGCGTGCGCTGTTGTGGCGCTGGCGCGATGTGCTGTTGGGGCTGGCGTTTGTGCTGCTGGGGCTGTGGTGGGGGCTGCGCAGCTTTGGGTTTGTGCAGTGGCTGGGATTTGGCCTGATGGCGTTTGGGGTGGTCTGGTCGGTCGCGGGCGTGCAGCGTGCCCGGTTTCGTCAGGGTGGCGACGGCCCCGGTGTGGTGCAGGTCAGGGAACGGCGGCTGGCGTATTTTGGGCCGCTGGACGGCGGTGTGATGGATGTCGCCGACATGACCATGCTGGAGCTTGACCCCACGGGCCACCCCGCCCCGCAGTGGATTCTGACCGGCGTCGGCGGGCAGCGGATCGCCATTCCGATCAGTGCAAAAGGTGCCGAAGATCTGTTTGACGTCTTTGCCGCCCTGCCGGGGATCAAGACCAGCGCCGTTCTGGACGTGCTTTCGCGCACACCTGATGCGCGGCTGATTATTTGGAGCCGGGTGCGACCGCTCTTGCATTGACAGCGGGGTTGGTTCACTTCACCGATAGTTTTTTATACCAAAAATGGAGCCTGCCCCATGTCTATCCCTCAATCCGGCGGTGGCCCTATTGAACATTATGCGCAGCTTGTGGATCTGCTGGCGGACGGCTGCAAGCCCAAGGACCAGTGGCGCATCGGCACCGAGCATGAAAAATTCGGCTATTGTCAGGATACGCTGTTGCCGCTGCCCTATGACGGGCCACGGTCGATCAAGGCGGTTCTGGAAGGGTTGCAGGGGCGGTTCGGCTGGAATCCGGTCATGGAGGGCGATAACCTGATCGGGTTGGTCAAAGATGGCGCGAATGTCAGCCTTGAGCCGGGTGGACAACTGGAACTGTCGGGTGCCCCGCTTGAGACGATCCACCAGACCTGTGACGAGGTGAACCAGCATCTGCTGGAAGTGAAGGCGGTTTCGGATGAGATCGGTGTCAAGTTTATCGGGCTTGGGGCCGCGCCGGAATGGACGCACGCGCAGATGCCGCTGATGCCCAAGGGCCGGTACAAGCTGATGAACGACTATATGGAAAAGGTCGGCACCCACGGCACGCAGATGATGCGCCGCACCTGTACGGTGCAGGTGAACCTTGATTTCGGGTCCGAGGCGGACATGGTGCAAAAGCTGCGCGTGGCCTTGGCACTGCAGCCAGTGGCTACCGCGTTGTTTGCCAATTCCCCGTTTTTTGAGGGCAAGCCGAATGGCCACAAATCGTGGCGCGCCCGTATCTGGCGCGATCTGGATGCGGACCGGACGGGCATGTTGCCGTGGGTATTCGAGGACGGCATGGGGTTTGAGCGCTGGGTCGAGTGGGTGCTGGATGTGCCGATGTATTTTGTCTATCGCGATGGCAAATATATCAATGCGCTGGGCCAGTCGTTCCGCGATTTCCTGAAGGGCGAGTTGCCTGCGCTGCCGGGTGAAAAGCCGCTGTTGTCGGATTGGGCCGACCATTTGACCACGGTCTTCCCGGAGGCACGGATCAAGCAATTTATCGAGATGCGCGGCGCGGATGGCGGCCCTTGGCGTCGATTGTGCGCGCTGCCTGCGTTCTGGGTGGGTCTGATGTATGATCAGACCGCCTTGGATGCCGCATGGGACCTGTGCAAGGACTGGACCGCAGAACAGCGCGAAGCCCTGCGTGTCGCCGCATCGGTGGACGGTTTGCAGGCAAAGGTCGATGGTATCGACATGCACGCGCTTGCCCGCGAGGCGGTTGCGATTTCAGAGGCTGGTTTGAAGGCCCGCGCGATGCCCGGTGCCGGTGGTCTGGTCCCAGACGAGACGCATTTCCTGAATACGCTGAAGGAAACGGTCGAGACCGGCAAGACCCCGGCGGATGAATTGCTTGACCATTACAACGGCGACTGGAACGGCGATCTGAAGCGGATTTACGCAGATTACAGCTATTGACGGCAGTGCGGCTGTCTATGGCGTGGCGTCCGGCAGGACGCGCAGGCCCAGTGCCTCGGCCAGCAGTTTTTCGCCCTTGCCTTGGGCCACTTGGCTGCGCGTCACGATATTGCGTTGGCCGTCGGAAATGCCGTGAAAGGCCGGGTTCGATGGCAACGGACTAGGTTTTGGCCGTTTTCGCACCGATTTTGGTTTCGGTCCCGGCGCGCAGGCGTTTGATGTTGTCCCAGTGCCGCGCGTACATCAGCAAGCACAGCACGATGGCGAGCAAGAAAGTGGTGCCGTACCCGGTGAAGGCCATCACGACCGGGGTCCATCCCGCAGCGATCAGCGCCGCAAGCGACGAATAGCGGCTGATCAGCGCGACGACCAGCCAGATGCCACAGGCGGCGACGCCCATGGGCCACGCAAGGGCCAGCAGGATGCCCAGATAGGTCGCAACCCCTTTGCCGCCTTTGAAGCCCAGCCAAACCGGGAAGCAATGCCCCAGAAAGGCCATAAGTGCCGCGATTTGGGCGGCGTCTTCGGCTGCGATCATACGGGCGGCCAAGACGGCGATGGCCCCTTTGAGCGCGTCAAACAGAAGCGTCAGTGCAGCGGCCTTTTTGTTGCCGGTACGCAGGACGTTGGTGGCGCCGATGTTGCCCGATCCGATTTCGCGCAGATTGCCAAGGTTCATCATCCGGGCAAGGATCATGCCGCTGGGGATCGACCCCAGCAGATAGCCAATGCCGCCCCAGATGATCATGATGAGTGCCGTGCTTTCGATGATGGGCATCAGTGACCCTCCCAGATGCGGGTGCCTGCGACCCATGTGCCAAGGACTTTGCCCTGCATACGTGCCCCGTCAAACGGGGTGTTTTTCGATTTCGACATCAGACGCGCGCGGTCCAGTTGGAACGGCGCATCGGGGTCGAACAAGATCAGATCGGCCGGGGCGCCTGCCAACAGCCGCCCAGCGGCAAGGCCAAGCAGATGCGCAGGGTTTAACGAAAGTGCCCGAAACAGACGCGGCAGGTCGATTGCATCGGCATGGTACAGTCGCAGGGCGGCCGGCAGCAGCGTTTCCAGTCCCACGGCGCCGCTGGCGGCTTCTTCGAAGGGCAGGCGTTTGCTTTCTTCGTCTTGGGGGCTGTGCATCGAACTGATGATGTCGATCAGGCCGTCGGCCACGGCCTGCACGACGGCCTGCCTGTCGTCTTCGCTGCGCAGCGGTGGTTTGAGTTTGAAGAAGGTCCGGTAGTCGGCGACGTCCAGTTCGTTCAGCGTCAGGTGGTGGATGCCGATCCCCGCCGTGATGCGCAGCCCGTTCCGTTTGGCGCGTTCCAGCGCGGGCAGGGCGCGGGCGGTTGTGATCTGATCGGCGTGATAGCGCGCACCGGTCATTTCCAGCAGCGCGATATCGCGGTCCAGCGCCATGCGTTCGGCCATGGGCGACACACCCGGCAGGCCGCGCAGAGAGGCGAATTTGCCCGATGTCACGGCCGCGCCGTCAGACAGGCCCGGATCCTGGACGTGGGCAATGACCAGCGCGTCGAGGGAACGCGCGTAGGTCAGGGCGCGGCTAAAGACCTTGGTGTTGCTGATCACCCGGTCGCAATCGGTAAAGGCCACGGCGCCTGCGTCCTGGAGAAAACCGATTTCGGTCATCTCGCGGCCATCGCGCCCTTTGGTCAGGGCGGCCATTGGCAACACGTTGACGGGCGCATCGAGCGCGGCGCGGCGGGCGACGAATTCAAGCGTTTCAGGGGTGTCGATGGCGGGGCTGGTATCGGGGCGTGTCACGATTGTGGTGACGCCTCCGGCGGCGGCCGCGCGCCCGGCAGTGCGAAAGGATTCCTTGTGGCGTTCGCCCGGTTCGCTGACTTTTACGCCGATGTCGATGATCCCCGGCGCCAGACATTGGCCACCGCAATCAATGACGCTGGCACCTTTTGGGGGCGTCGGCGCGGTTTCGTAGACCGCGGTGATTTTGCCATTGCGCATCAACAGCGCGCCGCGGCTGTCGGTCAGCGCGACGGGGTCGATCAAACGGGCGTTGATGAAAAGGGTCTGTGTCATTTTACGAGACTTCCTGCATGGCGGTGTTTTGCCGGGAAATTACCTGTGGGGCAAGGGTTGATCCGATTTGCGATCATGCGCTGCCGTCCTGAATTTGGCGCAGGTGGCCAAGTACGGCGTGCCCATCGCGGATGCGTTCAAAGCCAATGGGCATGTCGATTTTCATACCGTTTTTGGCACGCAGGCTGTTTTTGGCGAAGATGATGCTGGGGAGGGTCGCGTCCTGGTAGTCGATCACGGTGTCTTTGGTGATCGGATAGGATTTGAGGCTGCGACCGATGAGCGGCAGATTGGTGGCGATATACGCGCGTTTGTCGGTCAGCATGTATGATGTCCGCCGGCGGCCATATGCGGGTTTGAGCAGTGATCCCGCTGCAAGCGCGATGCCGACGGCCATGTGGATCAAGCCAATCATCCACACTTTGCTGCCTGCCTGCGCCGAGACGATCATCCAATAAAGCGCGGAGCCGGCAAAAACGGTGCCGAATGCGGCGCCGAGGATCATCCTGAAGCTGAGGATAAAGCCGCTGTCGGGCTGACCCTGCCAGATGATCGTTTCGTCCTTGTCCACAACCCCGGCCCATTGGTCGTGGGGGGGTGTTCGCGTGGTGTCGGTCAGTGTCGGCACGTCAGCCCGCCACCCAGATCATCAGCCCAACCAGCGCGAACATCAGCAAAAGCGCCACGGTGGCCACCATGCCGCCGATGCGGGCGTCGGATTTGGGTGCTTTGGTCGGTGGGCTGCCGATCACGCCTTTGGCCGAGGCGTCGGGCAGGTGCGTTGGCGCGATCAGTTCCATGGTGGGCGCGTAGGTCGTGACGTGGCGGACACCGGGCGCAAGCGAGAGCGTGACCTTTTCGCTGCGTGCTGCGCGCGACAGGATCAGGATCGCATAGCCGGTGATCGTGTTCACTGCGTCACGGTCCATGGCATCGGTCGCCATGTCGTAGCCTTGGGCAATATAGTCGCTGAGCATGAGGGGGCCGAGATCGGCAATGTTGACGACGTCGATATATGTGGGGTCCAGCGCGTCTGTGCCCAAAAGCTGCGCCAGTTGATCGGGCGCGTCGGGGGCCAGCGGGGTTTGCGTAGCAAGGACGCGGATTTGGCCAAAGTCATTGGCGGGAATATCGAGGGTCATACCATGACCTCTTGGCGTTGGGCCCGCAGGTTCCGGGCCAGAAGGTCCATTGCGGCCATGCGCACGGCGACGCCCATTTCGACCTGTTCCTGAATCACGGAGCGGTTGATGTCGTCGGCGATGTTGCCGTCGATTTCAACGCCGCGGTTCATCGGGCCGGGGTGCATCACGATGGCATCGGGTTTGGCGTGGCTGAGTTTGGCGGCATCAAGGCCGTAGCGGTGGAAATATTCCCGCTCTGACGGGATGAAACCGCCATCCATCCGTTCCTTTTGAAGGCGCAGCATCATGACGACATCGACGTCGCGCAGGCCCTCTTCCATGTTCTCGAACACCTCGCAGCCGAATTCGGAGACGCCTGCGGGCATCAGTGTGGGGGGCGCGATCAGCCTGATCCGGTTTTCCATTTTGCCCAGCAGCATGATATTGGACCGCGCGACGCGGCTGTGGGCGATGTCGCCGCAGATGGCGATGGACAGACGGTGCAACCTTCCTTTGGCACGGCGGATGGTCAGCGCATCCAGCAAGGCCTGCGTGGGATGTTCGTGTTTGCCGTCGCCTGCATTGAGCACCGCGCAGTTCACCTTTTGCGCCAGCAGATCGACTGCGCCCGAATGTGGGTGCCGCACGACCAGCAGATCGGGGCGCATTGCGTTCAGGGTCAGCGCGGTGTCGATCAGGGTTTCGCCTTTTTTGATCGACGACGCCTGCATCCCCATGTTCATCACATCGGCACCAAGCCGTTTGCCGGCCAGCTCAAAACTTGCCTGCGTGCGGGTGGAGCTTTCGAAAAACATGTTGATTTGCGTCAGCCCGGCCAACACGTCGCGGTGGGCGATGCCGCGGCGGTTATGGTCGGCGTAGCTGTCGGCAAGGTCGAGCAGGGTGGTGATTTCGGTGGGGTGCAGGTGTTCGATGCCCAGTAGATGCTTGGCGCGGAATGTCATGGCGGGCTCCTGATCGTGGTTTGTTGCACTTATAGGCAGGCCAATGGCGCGCATCAATGGCAGACCCACTGCACATCCGCTGCGATCCGGCATATCGTGCTGGTTATGGATTCGGGCAACACATATTGGGACGACCGCGCGCTGCTGGAATGGCAGGTCGAGTTGGGCGTGACGGATGCGATTTTGGACGCGCCGGTGGATCGCTATGCGTTGGAGGTGGCCAAGCCTGCGCCCACGGCCAAGCTGGCACCTGCGCCTGACGGGCCGCCGCCCATCCCGGAGCCGGTCGCTGTTGATGCTGTTGCCATCGCGCGCGCTGCGGCTGCGGGGGCGCATGATTTACCAGCGTTGGCAGCCGCGATGGAAGCGTTCGAACTGTGTGAGATTAAGCGCGGCGCGCGGCGTTTTGTGTTCGCGGACGGGTCGCCTGCGGCGCGGGTGATGATTATCGGCGAGCCGCCGGACCGCGACGAGGACCGGGCGGGCAAGCCGTTTGTCGGGCGGGCCGGGCAATTGTTGGACCGGATGCTGGAAGCGATTGATCTGGGGCGTGCCCCAGCGGATGCGCATCGCGGCGTCTATGTCACCACTGTGTTGCCGTGGCGACCACCGACGAACCGCACGCCGGATGCGGATGAGCTTGCGATGATGTTGCCGTTTTTGTACCGCCATATCGCGCTGGCCGATCCGCAGGTGATTGTGCTGATGGGCAATACGCCCTGTCAGGCGTTGCTGGGGCGCAATGGGATCAGCCGGATACGTGGTGAATGGGCCGAGGTCATGGGCCGCCCGACATTGCCCATGTTCCATCCCGATCATTTGCTGCGGAATGTCGCGGCCAAGCGCGAAGCGTGGGCAGATTTATTGGCATTAAAGGCGAGGTTGCAGGCATGAGCCGGATTGATGAGACGATGGCGTTTGTGCCGGTGCGCATTGCGGTGCTGACGGTCAGCGATACCCGCCAGTTGGCCAATGATAAATCGGGTCAGGTTCTGGTGGATCGGATTGCCGCCGCCGGGCACACGCTTGCCGATCGCAAGATCATCACTGATGAGCGCGACCAGATTTCCGATCAGCTGCGCATATGGTGTGCGGATGACGGCATTGACGTTGTGATTTCCACCGGGGGGACGGGCCTGACCGGGCGCGATGTCACCGTCGAGGCGCACCGGGATGTGTATGAAAAGGAAATTGATGCCTTTGGCACGGTCTTCACCATCGTCAGCATGAAAAAGATCGGCACCAGCGCTGTGCAAAGCCGGGCAACGGCGGGTGTCGCGCAGGGCACGTATTTGTTTGCGCTGCCGGGCAGTCCGGGTGCGTGCAAGGATGCGTGGGATGAAATTTTGGGCAGACAGCTCGATTATCGGCACCGGCCCTGCAATTTTGTGGAGATCATGCCGCGATTGGACGAACATCTGCGCCGTAAGTAACATGTTACTGCGTGAAACTGGACGGACAGGCCTGCGGGGCCTATCTGTGTGAAGTTGATCAAGGATACCTGAATAATGCGTTTTCTGCGTCGTAGCCTGATGGGCATCTTTCTGTTGGCAGTGACCCTTGCGATTATCGCATGGGCCGGGATTTTGGTGCGCGGTGCCGTTGTCGCCCGGATGAACGAAGAACCCCGCAGTTTCCCGCAGCGCGAACGTGTGTTTGCAGTGAATGTTGTGACGATAGTGCCGGTGACGATCACGCCCGAGTTGACGGTTTTCGGCGAATTGCGTAGCCAGCGCACGCTTGATTTGCGCAGTGCGACGGGTGGCACGGTTCTTGAGGCGAGCGATGCGTTGATCGAAGGGGGCACCGTGACTGCGGGCCAGCGTCTGCTGCGTATCGACCCGGTCGAGGCGCAGGCGGCGTTGGACCGTGTGCGTGCGGACCTACAGGATGCTCAGGCCGAGCTGCGCGATGCGGAACGTGCGCTGATCTTGGCCCGCGATGAGCTGACGGGCGCGCAGGCGCAGGCCAGCCTGCAAGAACAGGCGCTGGTCCGTGCCCGCGATTTGCAGACCCGTGGTGTGGGCACGACCGCCGCAGTTGAAAACGCAGCACTGGCCGCGTCCAGCGCGCAGGCATCGGTTTTGAACCGCAGGCAATCGCTGGCGTCTGCCGAGGCACGGATTGATCAGGCCATGACCCGCCTTGCCCGCGCCCGCATCAGCGTCGCCGAGGCCGAGCGCGAGGTCGCGAATACGGAGGTTTTCGCAGCTTTTGATGGGACTTTGGCTGATGTCACGATCAGCCTTGGTGGTCGGGTCGCCGCAAATGAACGCTTTGCGCAATTGGTTGATCCCACCCGGCTAGAGGTCGCGTTTCGGGTGTCCACATCGCAATATGCCCGGCTTTTGGATGGCAATGGGACGTTGATCACAGCGCCGGTGCGGGTGGCGTTGGATGTGTCGGGCGTAAACCTGCACGCCACGGGCCAGATTACCCGCGAGGGGGCGACCGTGGGTGCGGGGCAGACAGGTCGGTTACTGTTTGCACGGCTGGAGGCATCGCCGGGGTTTCGTCCCGGTGATTTTGTGACCGTCAGCATTGCGGAACCGGCGCTGGAAAACGTGGCATTGGTGCCGGCGACGGCCGTGGCGGCGGATCAAACCGTTCTTGTCGTGGGTGACGATGACCGGCTGGAAAGTGGTGCGGTGACATTGCTGCGCCGTCAGGGCGATGATGTGATTATCGGCATTGGCGATTTGGCGGGAGCGACGATTGTTGCCGAGCGGTCGCCATTGCTGGGCGCGGGGATCAAGGTGCGCCCGATCCGTCCCGGTGTGGTCGAGGAACCGACAGGTCCCGCGATGATCACGCTGGATGCGGAGCGGCGCGAGAAGCTGATGAGCTTTGTCACCGAAAGCCGCATGCCCGATGAGGTGAAGGCCCGGATAATTGGCCAGCTTGAGGCCGAACAGGTTTCGTCTGAAACGGTGGAGAGGCTGGAAAGCCGGATGGGCAGCTGATGGCAACCGGTGGTGACAAGCTAAGCGCACGGGCCGGGGGTATCCTGTCGTATTTTACCCGCCATGGCACGGCGGCAAATCTGCTGTTGGTGCTGATGATTACCTCGGGGTTGTTTGCATATCCCAATATGCGCGCACAGTTTTTTCCCGATGTCGTAGTGGATGATCTGACGGTTTCGGTGACGTGGCAGGGGGCCGGCGCCGAAGATGTGGATGCGGCCATTGTGCAGGTGTTGGAGCCTGTGTTGCTGGGGGTTGAGGGCGTGACGTCTTCGTCATCGCGATCCAACGAAGGACGCGCGTCGATCCAGCTGGAGTTTGAGCCGGGGTATGACATTGACCGTGCGGCCGAGGACGTGCAGCTGGCCGTTGATAGCACCAGTAACCTGCCCGAAGATGCAGAAGATCCCAATGTGCGCCGGGGCGGCTGGTCGGATCGGGTGACGGATGTGGTGATCACCGGCCCTGTCGGGGTCGATCAGCTGGGCCGTTTTGCCGATGAAATGGCGATCCGGCTGTTTGCCGAAGGTGTGACCAGCGTGATTATCCAAGGCGTTGCGGCGCCGTCCACGATTGTCGAGGTGCCGTCGCTGTCGCTGATTGAGCACGATATTGGCATGTCCGAGATCGCCCAGCGGATCGCCGAAGAGGCGGCTGCCGCGCCGGCTGGTGACGTGTCCGCGAACGCCCGTGTCCGGACCGGCGTGGCCAAGCGAAGTGCCGAGGACATTGGCGCGATCGTGCTGCGGTCGCACCCTGACGGGTCCAAGCTGACCATTGCGGATGTGGCTGATATCAGGGTGGAAGGCACCGACCGGGACCGCGCATATTTCGTGGGCGATGATCCGGCGATCAAAATCCGGGTGCAGCGGTCGGCGCAGGGTGATGCAATTGGCATGCAGCGTACCGTCGAAGAGGTGGCCGATGAATTGACGGCGTCATTGCCATCGGGCGTGTCGATTGCCCTGACAAATGGCCGCGCAGAGCTGATTACCGGGCGTTTGGATATTCTGCTGGATAACGGTTTGACCGGGCTTTTGCTGGTCGTGGCATTGCTGTTCTTGTTTTTGAACGCGCGGACGGCATTCTGGGTGGCGGCCGGTATTCCTGTGGCGATGCTGGCCGCGATTGCGTTGATGTATGCGGTGGGCATCACGATCAACATGATCTCGCTTTTTGCGCTGATCATTACCTTGGGTATCGTGGTGGACGATGCGATTGTGGTGGGTGAACACGCCGATTACCGGGTCAGACAATTGGGCGAAGGCCCGGTCGAGGCCGCTGAAAACGCTGCGAAACGGATGTTTAGCCCGGTTTTTTCGGCAACGACCACGACGATCATTGCGTTTTTCGGGCTGGTGATTATTGGCGGGCGCTTTGGCGATCTTATCGCGGATATTCCGTTTACGGTGATTGTGGTCTTGGCCGCCAGTCTGGTTGAATGTTTTCTGATCTTGCCCAACCACCTGAGCCATGCGATCGCCCATTCGGCCAAGGAGCATTGGTACGATATGCCATCGCGTGTCGTGAACCGTGGCTTTGACTGGGTGCGTGAAACGCTATTCCGTCCGTTCATGGCAGGTGTGATCGCGGCGCGCTATCCGGTGTTTGCGCTGGCGTTGCTGGCGCTGGCCAGTCAGGTGTCGCTGGTCATCAAGGGCGATGTCAGTTGGCGGTTCTTTAATTCACCCGAGCAGGCGCAGGTGACCGGCAACTTTGCGATGCTGCCGGGTGCGACGCGCGACGATACGATTGCGATGATGCGCGAGATGCAGCGCGCGACCGGGGCGCTGGGTGCAAAGTATGCGGACGAATATGGCGTAAGCCCGCTCAAGTTCGTCGTGGCCGAGGTCGGTGGGAATTCGGGCCGCGCGATTGCGGGGTCGGAAACCAAGGATGCGGATCAGTTGGGGTCGATCACGATCGAGCTGATTGACGCCGACAGCCGCCCCTATTCCAGCGCGGCCTTTGTCACCGAATTGCAGGAAAGCGTGCAGCAGCACCCGATGGCCGAGACGGTCAGTTTCCGCAGTTGGGGGTCTGGTCCCGGTGGTGACAGTCTGGATATCCAGATGTTCGGCGCCGATAGCGATACGCTAAAGGCGGCGGCAGAGGCGTTGAAGACTGAACTGATCCAATACTCCGAAATTTCGGGACTTGAGGACACGCTGTCATATGACAAAGAAGAACTGATCCTTGAACTCACGCCGCAGGGGCAGGCGCTGGGGCTGAGTATTGACGGGCTGGGACGTGTATTGCGCAACCGGTTGGGCGGGATCGAGGCGGCGAGCTATCCCGAGGGTGCGCGCTCGGCTACGATCCGGGTGGAATTGCCTGATGGCGAATTGTCGGCCGATTTTCTGGACCGCACCCAGATCAGGACGCCCGATGGCGTTTATGTCCCACTGGCCGATGTGGTCACGGTGCAAAGCCGGACCGGTTTTTCGACGGTGCAGCGCGAAAATGGGATTCAGCTGATTTCCGTGATTGGCGATCTGGATGATGACAACGCCGAGCGCGCGACCGAAATTCAGAAGATTATCAACGATGATATTCTGCCCCGGATCGAGAGCAACTTTGGCATTGAAACAAAGCTGTCGGGGCTGAGCGAGCAAGAGAACCAGTTCCTAAGCGATGCCTTGAATGGGCTGGTTCTGGTTTTGTTGGGGATTTACCTGACCTTGGCATGGGTTTTCAGTAGCTGGACCCGCCCTCTGGTGGTGATGGCGATTATTCCCTTTGGTCTGGTTGGCACCATTTACGGCCATAACCTGTGGGGTATTCCGATGAGTATGTTCACGGTCGTCGGTCTGATCGGGATGGTCGGGATTATCATCAACGACAGTATCGTGCTGGTCACGACGGTGGATGAATATGCCGCTGATCGCGGGCTGGTGCCTGCGATTATTGATGGCGCAGCGGATCGTTTGCGCCCTGTGATGCTGACCACGATGACGACGGTACTGGGCCTTGCGCCGCTTCTTTATGAGCGGTCCAATCAGGCAGAGTTTCTAAAGCCGACGGTGGTCACGCTGGTGTTTGGTCTGGGTTTCGGCATGATATTGGTGCTGCTGATCGTGCCGTCGCTGATGGCGATGCAGGCCGATGTGTATCGGCAGGTGCAATCGGCCAAACGCGCGTTGGGTGGCCGACGTTTGGCGATGTTTGCCCCGGCTGGATTGGGTGCGTTGGGGGCTGTTGCCTTGTTCGCAGCACTTGTTGCGCCTGTCTTGATCACCGGGGCACCTTGGGGGCCTGTGGCGGCTGTGTTGCCGTTGCTGAACGGGGGGATCGGCGCGGCGATGGCGGGGTTTGTGGCCGGGCTGATGGTTTGGCTGCTGACGGTTTATGCTGGCGCGATGCTTGCTTTGGGCCTACGGCGCAAGGTTTAGCCCGCGGTGCAGCCTTGGATGTCGATCGCATGATCGCGGCCCAGCACGGTGATGCGCACCGCGGACCGGTCGAGCGAAAAAGCGGTGCCGCTGGTGTGGACCATATCGACGGTCGCGCGTAACTGGCGGCCGTTCCGGGTCACGTCGGCCTCTGACACCCAGATATTTGCATCACCGGCTTCGACGATGACAACCTCGGACGGGCCGGTCGTGGCGACGTCCACTGTGGCGGTCACGCGCAACCCGTCGCTGATCGGGGCGATGGTGCAGGTGACGGTGCCGACCTGCGCTTCGACCTGGGTCAAGGGCCGGCTGATCAGTGCGGCGGTAATCGCGCTGTCGCGGGTCCCGGTGACCGGCAGCGTGGCGTCGAAGGTCAGGGTGACGGGGATGCAGATTTCCTCGCAGACGCCGATGTCGATTTGGCCGCTGATCTGCGTTGACGTCTGAGGATCGGTCGTTGCGACTGTGATCGGAAAGACCACGCTGTCGTGATACCCGATTGAACGCATGCCATTTTGGTCAAACACCACTGGGATCGGCCAGTGCTGCGTGACCATGCTGATATTGCTGGAGCCGTCAAACGAAAACTGCGGCGGGATGCCTGCATCGCCGGGCGCGCGCCAATAGGTTTTCCACCCCGGCGCCAGCGTGATGCGCAGCCCGGCCATATGGTCGCCGGACGCGGTGCGCCAGCCCGGCAGGACCTCGATTTTGGCAATTTCATCAAGCGGGCCCGCGACGATTGTCGTTGGAACGGCAAGCAGGACAAGCGCGGCGCGTAAGGTTTTTATCATGACCCGTTATTTATGCATCGGCGCTGTAATGGGAAGTCACATTTGGGCGAGCCTGCGTCTGGTTGCCCCTTGCGTCAGGGGCAATGCGGGCACATCTTGTGGATATGGAAACAGAAGATACGAACCTTGTCGGCAAATTGCTGATTGCGATGCCCAATATGGGGGACCCGCGTTTTGCGCGCAGTGTCGTTTATATGTGTGCCCATTCTGACGATGGCGGCATGGGATTGATTGTGAACAAACCGCAGCGCGATGTCCAGTTTTCGGACCTGCTGGGTCAGCTTGGCATTGATAAGTCCCCGACCGTCCGTGATATCCGGGTGCATTTTGGCGGGCCGGTTGATCATGCCCGTGGCTTTGTGTTGCATTCTATCGACTATCGGTCCGAGGCTGGCACGCTGCAGGTGGATGATGCGATTGGCATGACGGCCACGCTGGATGTTCTTGAGGATATCGCACGTGGCAAAGGGCCAAGGGCCTCTATGCTGGCGCTTGGCTATGCCGGTTGGGGGCCGGGGCAGTTGGAGCGGGAGATTGCACAGAACGGCTGGCTTGTCTGCGAACCGCGCGACGAGATCCTGTTTGGCCGGGCGGATGAACATAAATGGACGGCCGCGCTGAAGGTGCTGGGGATCAACCCGCTATTGTTGTCGGCGACATCGGGGCGGGCTTAAGCCGTCTTTGCCGGGCGACGGAGATGGCGCGTTCGGTGGCCAAAGCGGGTGATGACAGCACAGGCAGCCCGGTATGCTGCAACAGGGGTGCTGCAACGGCCATGGATGCCTGGGCCAGAATGACGCAAGTGGTGTCCTTGATCAGCGCGGCATTGATGGTGTCGGCGATGCTTGCCGCAAAGCCAGCCATATTCCCCGCCTCGAACCAGGGCCATGCGTCGGCGCACATGATGATCTGCGGGGTGATCGGCTGCGTGGCGCAATCGTGCAGCAGGGCCAGCGTCGCGTTGCGGGTGCTTGCAAGGCAGATAGCGACAGCGATGTTGGGACCGTTCGCGCAGCCGGCCTGCATCAGGGGGCGGTCGATACGCAAGACGTGAGGCGCGTCGGTCGCCGCCGCATCAGCGATCGGGCCAAGTGTGGAACAGGTACAGACGACCGCATCGGCACCGGACAATGCGGTGAGTTCGCGCAGGGTTTCGTCCCTGACGGTGTCCAGCCCATCGGCCCGCGCGCGGTCCAGAAGATCGGGACGGACCCGATGTGTCACGCGGATGGCGGCGGCCTGTGCCGCGAGCAACGCATCGAACGTGGCAACATGGGCGTCGGCGGTGTGCAGAAAGGCGATGTGCATCACTTGGGTGGTTCGATCAATGCCGCCATGATGGCCAACGCACTGTCGCTGGACCAATCGGCATCGCCTTGCAAACGCCCGATTTCGTGGCCTTCGCGGTCGAGGATGATTGTCACCGGCAGGCCCAGCACGCCAAGGCTGCGGGCCAGCGATTGCCGCGCGTCGGTGTGCAAGGGCAGATTGTCGACGTTGATTTCCGCAAGAAACCGTTCCATCGCGGGGCGTGGATTGCGGCCGGTTGCGATTGTCACGACCTGCAGGTCATCACCACCCAACGCGGTCTGGAGGGCGGAAAGATGGGGCATTTCCTTGCGGCAGGGCGCACACCACGTGGCCCAGAAATTCACAACGACATATTGTCCCCGGTAGTCTGCGAGGGTCATTTCGCGACCGTCCTCGCCGGTAAACGGGATATCAGAGCTGGCTATGGGCGTGCTATGGAGGTTCAGCTTGCGCATATCGCCGGTCCGCAGGTCTGCGATTGTGGCCGTATCGGCAAAGCCTGCATTTGCAACGAGGGCGAGTGCCGTATAAAGCAGGGCTGACTTTAACTTCCGCATAGGCGTATCCTTTATGACCAAGACCGCAAACACGATGTGGGGCGGGCGTTTCGCCGCCGGACCAGACGCGATCATGGAGGCAATCAATGCCTCGATCGGGTTTGACCGCCGCCTTGCGCCACAAGACATCGCAGGTTCACGGGCCCATGCCGCCATGTTGGCGGCGACCGGCATCATTAGCGATAGTGATGCAAAGGCGATTGGGGAAGGCCTGCTCACTGTATTGTCAGAGATTGAAACGGGGAAATTCCCGTTTTCGACCGCTTTGGAAGACATTCACATGAATGTCGAGGCGCGCTTGCGTGATCTGATCGGTGATGCGGCGGGTCGGCTGCACACGGCGCGGTCGCGCAATGATCAGGTCGCTGTCGATTTCCGCCTGTGGGTCCGCGACCAATGTGATCACGCGGATCAGGCGTTGGCCGCGTTGCAGCACGCATTGCTGGGGCAGGCAGAGGCCGGGGCGGATTGGGTCATGCCGGGGTTCACCCATTTGCAGGTGGCGCAGCCCGTCACGTGGGGCCACCACATGATGGCCTATGTCGAGATGTTCGCGCGCGACCGGTCGCGTTTCGCCGACGCACGCGCACGGATGAACGCATCGCCGCTGGGTGCGGCCGCGTTGGCCGGCACGTCATTCCCGATTGACCGGGAAATGACGGCGCAGGCGTTGGGCTTTGACCGGCCCATGGCCAATTCGCTGGATGCCGTCAGCGACCGCGATTTCGCGCTCGAGTTTCTGGCGGCCAGCAGTATTTGCGCGATGCACCTGTCGCGCATGGCCGAAGAGCTGGTGATTTGGTCGTCTGCCCAGTTCCGGTTTGTGAAGATGTCGGACAAATGGTCGACCGGGTCGTCGATCATGCCGCAAAAGCGTAATCCCGATGCCGCCGAACTGATCCGTGCCAAGATTGGCCGGATTTTCGGCGCGAATGTTGCATTGATGACCGTGATGAAGGGGCTGCCGCTGGCCTATTCCAAGGACATGCAGGAAGACAAAGAACAGACGTTTGATGCCGCGGACAGTCTGATGCTGGCCTTGGCGGCTATGACGGGGATGGTCGGTGATATGACCGCCAACCGCGACAGTCTGAAAATCGCCGCCGCAACCGGGTTTTCGACCGCGACCGATCTGGCCGATTGGCTGGTCCGCGAGTTGGGGCTGCCGTTCCGAGAGGCGCACCATGTGACCGGGTCGCTGGTTGCCGTGGCCGAGGGCAAGGGCTGTGACCTGCCTGATCTGACGCTGGACGACATGCAGGCCGTGCATGCGGGCATCAGGACAGATGTGTTTGACGTATTGGGGGTTGAAAATTCGGTCGCATCGCGCACAAGCTTTGGTGGAACGGCACCGGCGCAGGTCCGTGTGCAAATCGCTGCCTGGAGAGAGGTTTTGAAATGAAACGGATCGCTTTGATCATTGTGGTGGCCGCAGTGGCCGGGTGTGGCGCCGATGGTGCCCCGTGGCGCCCAAGTGCCAACGTGGGTATCAGCATCGGGACCGGCGGTGTCAGCCCAAGTGCAAACCTTGGTGCCAGCAATGGCCCGGTTTCCGTCGCGGTGGGGCTATGATGCGTCCGGTCTATTTGCTGCTGGCCCTGTGGGGCACGATTCATCCGATGTATTATTTTATGACGTGGTTTCAGGCCGAAGGTTGGGACATCATGAAAATGGTGGATGCCTGGCATGTGAATGCCGCGACAAGCGGGCTGACCTGGGATTTGACGATTGCGGCTGTTGTTTTGACGCTTTGGATCATCACGGAAGTCAGCAAAAGTAAGAATTGGTTGGCTTTGCTGGCTATTCCGGCGACATTTGGCATCGGATTAAGCTGTGGATTGCCGCTTTATCTGTATTTCCGGACCCGTATCGTCTACACGCCGGACCGGCACACCGTGCGCGCACTTTAGCCGGGGCTGCGCGTAATCAATTTGCAGTTATCCGCAGGTGCACTACCTATGAAGTCGTGATTGCGCGCGTTAGGCTGCCATAGTGGCAGACATCGCCACATGACGAGGAGAGTCCCGCTGAACGACCTGCCGGATCAAATGCGCCATCTGCGCCTGCCTGTCGCTGCAACGCGCGCGGGCATGGTGGCGGAGCGCGCGGTGCGGGCGTTTTGGCCGCTGTGGACCGTTGCATTTGTGATCTTGGCCCCGCTGATGATGGGCTGGCACGACACCCTACCGCTTGAGGTGTTTTGGGCCGGGGTGGTTTTGTCGGGCATGGCGATGGTGGCGGCACTGGTTTGGGGGCTGCGCCGTTTCCATATGCCGACCCAAGCAGAGGCCGTAGCGCGGGTGGATGCCGCGCTGCCGGGGCGACCGATTGCTGCAATTGCAGACACGCAGGCCATTGGCAGCGGTGATGCCGCGTCCGAGGCCGTTTGGCGTGCGCATATGGCGCGGATGGCCGAACGCACCCACGCGGCGCGCGCCGTCGAGCCGGATCTGAGGATTGCGGATCGTGACCCCTATGGGCTGCGGTTCATCGCGCTTTTGTTTTTCGTGACGGCGTTGCTGTTTGGGTCGCTTTTGCGGGTGGGGTCCGTTGGGGACATCATGACCGGCGGCGATGCCACGCTGGCCACCGGCCCGGTTTGGGAAGGTTGGGTCGAGCCGCCAGCCTATACCGGCAAACCGTCGATTTATCTGAATGATGTGCCTGCCGGCCCGCTGCGTGTGGCGGCAGGCAGCAAGCTGACCCTGCGGCTTTATGGTCAGGTAGGTGCGTTGACTGTGGCCGAGACCGTGTCGGGCCGTTTGGCCGACTTGGGGGCGGCGTCTGACGCCCAGCAAAGCTTTGTCGTGACCCGGTCGGGTGTTCTGTCGATTGACGGTGAAAATGGCAGCAACTGGGAGGTGACCGCAATCGCGGACGCGCCGCCCTATGTCGAATTGACCGGCCCGGTCGACGCCGACGCGATGGGCGAGTTGTCGCAGCCGTTTTCAGCGATGGATGACTATGGCGTAGAAGCTGGCACGGCGACGATTATGCTTGATCTAGGGGCGGTTGACCGGCGGCATGGGTTGGTTGTTGATCCCGATCCGATGGACCTGTTGGTTTTGGATCTGCCGATGCCGTTCACCGGCGACCGGGCCGATTTCGACGAATTCCTGATCGAAAACCTGAGTGAGCATCCGCTGGCCAACCTGCCGGTGACGTTGCAATTGCAGGTGGCCGATGCTGCCGGGCAGAGGGCAGTGACCCCGCCCGAGCCGCTGATCCTGCCGGGGCGGCGGTTTTTCGAACCGTTTGCCAAGGCGGTGATTGAACAACGTCGTGATCTGATGTGGTCCAAGGCGAATGCGCGCCGGGTGGATCAGATTTTGCGGGCGATTTCGCACCGGCCCGAAGGGCTGTTTTCGAACGAGACAACGTATCTGCGGCTGCGCACAATTGTACGCCGTCTGGACGCGATGGCGGAATTCGGCATGGATGATGAAGGACAGGCCGAGGTTGTACAGGCGCTGTGGGATCTGGCGATCCAACTGGAAGATGGGCGTTTGGCCGATGCAAGAGAGCGGCTTGAGCGCGCACAAGAGCGTCTTGCCGAGGCGATGCGCGACGGTGCCTCGGACGAGGAAATCGCGGAGCTGATGCAGGAATTACGCGAGGCGACCGATGATTACGTGCGGATGCTGGCCGAGCAGGCCGAGCCATCGGATGGGACTGATCAGGCTGACAACAGTCAGAACACGACCAGCATGAGCATGGATGAGTTACAGGCGTTGATGGATCGAATCGAAGAGCTGATGCAGGAAGGCCGGATGGCCGAGGCGCAAGAACTGATGGAACAGCTGAACCAGTTGATGGAGAATATGCGCGTGACGCAGGGCGAAGGCGGCGATGGCCAGCAAAGCCCAGGCCAGCGATCAATGCAGGATCTGGCCGAGACATTGCGCGATCAGCAGGACCTGTCGGACGATGCGTTTCGCGACCTGCAAGAGCAGTTCAACCCCGGCCAAGGCCAGCAAGACCAGCAAGGCGCGGAACCCGGAGAAAATCAGCCGGGCCAGCAGGGCCAAAGCGGCAACCAACCTGGTCAGGACGGCCAGCAGGGGCAGGGTCAGGGCGTTGGGCAGGATGGCCAGAACGGCCAGCAAAGCGATAGTGGCGCCGGTGGCGAAGGCGATGACCAGCGCAGCTTGGCCGAACGGCAGCAGGCCTTGCGCGATGAATTGCAGCGCCAGCGCGACGGATTGCCAAGCCTTGACGGTGAGGCGGGCGACATTGCGCGCCAATCGCTGGAGCGGGCCGAAGGTGCGATGGACGGTGCCGAACAGGCGCTGCGTAACGGCGACCTTGCCGAGGCGATTGACCAGCAGGCCGAAGCCATGGACGCCTTGCGTAACGGGATGCGCGAGATGGGACAGGCTTTGGCCGAGAACCAGTCTGAGCCGGGGCAAGGATCACAGCAGGGCGATGCCGCCGGGCGTCCCGTACCGGGGCAGCGTGATCCGCTGGGTCGGCAGGTCGGCAATACCGGCACGATGGGCAGCGATCAGGAATTGCTGGGCGGTGAGGATGTGAACCGCCGCGCGGAGGAACTGCTTGATGAAATCCGGCGCCGGTCGGCAGAACAGGCAAGGCCCGAGGTCGAACGGGACTATTTGCGCCGGTTGTTGGACCAGTTCTAGAGTCGAGGGGCACATAACTGCACGCACCCCTCTTGGTATGGCCGCCGATCGTGGGCTAGTTGGCTGCAGGTCCGTCCGTTGCGGCAGGGGCTTCCATATCATCGGCCATTCCCCGCACTGCGTTGAACTGGTCGTTGAGTTGCTGGCGCATCTGATCGACGGTGTTCACATAGCTGGTCATGATATCGCGCGATTGCGGCAGGGTTTCCATGATCTGTGGCGCAAAGATGTAGGGTGTGATCAGCACGCCGATCAGCACCAGCACAAAGAAGAACCCGCGCCGAAAGCCGCGTCTTTGTGTCGCTTCGTGCTTTTCGTCTTCGGTCAGACCTGACGTGTCGCTGGCCTGAGCGCGGGCGCGCAGGCTGGCGTTGATTTCATCCATGCTTGGCACGGTGCGCGCATTATCAACGGCACCGGTGGCGCCAGCGGCAATGTCGGCGCGGGAATTGCCGGACTCTTCGGTCATCTGGGCGATCCGGCGGCGGGTTTCATCGGCGCGGTCCGTGTTAGATTTGGGCTGCGTTGCGGCGGCGGGGGGTGTTTCAGGGGTAGGGGACACGTCATGTTCGCGCGCGGCCTCTTCACGCAGGATATCGGAGATGGACGAATCAAGCGGCTGGCGCGTTGGCGGGCTGTCCGGGGCCGCAGCCGGTGCGGCCTTGTTGGCCGAAGGTTTGAATGATCGACCCGCCACAGTGGGCTTTTCGGTCTGAAACCACGTGTGCGTACAACTTGAGCATTGTACATCACGTCCGCCTTCGGGGATGACATCATCAGCAACGTCGTATTGTGCATTACAATTGGGGCAAATCAGCCGCATTTTCGTTATCCTTGTGCCCGTCAACCTACAGTTTTTATTGTGTTAACCCTGTGCAATCTAACAATCAAAGCGGCAAACGCAAAGGATTTGCGTGCGGTCGGGTATGCAGATCATTGAAACCTGTTGCAGATTTGGGCAGAACGGCAGGGTCAGCCAAAGGAATTTTCCGTGATCGAACTGGACAATGTGTCATACGGCTATGGTGATCATACGTTATTTTCCCAGTTGTCACTGGTACTTGCGCCCGGATCGTTTCATTTTTTGACGGGCCCATCGGGTGCTGGCAAGACCACGCTTTTGCGGTTGTGCTATGCTGATTTGCGCGCAGCGACCGGGCAAGTCCGCCTTTTTGGGCAGGATGCAGCCGAGTTGGACCGCGATGGGGTGGCAATGACCCGCCGACGCATTGGGGTCGTGCATCAGGACTGTCAGTTTCTGGACCATCTTTCGATCTCGGAAAATATTGCATTGCCGCTGACGGTGGCAGGGCGCGGCGCCGAGGCCACAGGCGATTTGGAGGAATTGCTGCATTGGGTGGGCTTGGGCGCGCAGGCCGCGCAGCGCCCCCCCGAATTGTCGGGGGGCGAGCGGCAGCGCGCGGCGCTGGCGCGGGCGGTTATCATGTCGCCCGAGGTGATTATCGCAGATGAACCCACAGGCAACGTGGATTGGGAGATGTCACAGCGGTTGCTGACCCTGCTTGTCGAACTGAACCGCATGGGCAAGACCGTGTTGATCGCGACCCACGATATGATGATGATCCGGTCGTTGAAATCAGACGTGAACGCCCGCGTGTTGCGCCTAAAGGATGGCGCATTGATGCAGGCGGGGGCCGAACTGTGAAGGTGTTTCTGGACCTGATCGTGGGTGATCCACAGGCGGATCGCGCAGTGCCGCCCACGGGCATGACCGCGCAGTTGACGGTGTTTGTGGCGGGTGTGATGGCGTTTCTGGCGGTTCTTGCCTTGGCGTTGTCATTGGCGGCGGGCCGGGTCGCAGACCGCTGGGCGGAGGAATTGGCGCAGGCATCAACGCTGCGCCTGCCCGCGTCGCCCGATCAGGCGGATGCGCAACTGCGGGCTGCGATGAATGTGTTGGAAACGACGCCGGGCGTCGCCATGGCCCGTGCGCTGACCCCGGCCGAGCAACAGGCCCTGCTGGAGCCGTGGTTCGGCCCTGATCTGCCGTTGGACAGCCTGCCGATTCCGCAATTGGTTGAAATCATCGCCGACAGTGACGGTTATGACCAAGCGGGGCTTGCTGCGCGATTGGCGGCAGAGGTGCCGGGTGCCGTGCTGGATGATCATACCCGGTGGCGTGCGCCTTTGGTTGCGGCTGCGGGGCGGTTGCGGCTGATGGGTTGGGTTGTGATCGTGGCGATTGGCGCAGGGATGGCGGCGATGATTACCTTGGCCGCCCATGCCGCGCTTGCCGCGAACGAGCAGGTGATCCGGGTGCTGCGGCTGGTCGGCGCGCGCGACATCTATATTGCCCGCGCGTTTGTCCGCCGCTTTACCCTGCGGGCGGGCGGCGGTGCGGTTGCGGGGGCCGTTTTGGGGGTTGGCGCGGTCTTACTGTTGCCGCGTGGCGATGTGGCCGGTGGGTTCCTGACGGGGCTTGGGTTTGCCGGGGCCGGCTGGATCGGGCCGCTGGTCATTCCGCCGCTGGCCGCTATCGTGGCTTTCTTTGCGACAAGGGCGGCGGCGCTGCGCCGATTGAGGGAACAGACATGAGTTATGCAATCCAATGGCTGCGGTCGCTTGTTTTTAACGCGCAGATGTATCTTGCGATGTTGGTGGTCGGGGTGCTGTATATGCCTGCTGCGATCATGTCGCGCGAGGGCGCGATTGCTGGCTGTCACGCCTATTGCCGGTGGATTCGCTGGACCGCGTCATGGATGATCGGGTTGAAAAGCGAAATCCGCGGTGAGCCGCCGACCGATGAGGTGATGGTCGCGGCCAAGCACCAGTCGTTCATGGATGTGCTGATGATCTACGGTGCGATCCCGCGCGGCAAGTTCATCATGAAAAGTATCCTGAAATATGCGCCGGTTATCGGTCAGTTCGGGTTGCGGATCGGTTGTATTCCGGTGGATCGCGGCAAGCGCGGTCAGGCCATCAAAAAGATGCTGGCAGATGTGCAGGCAGGGCGCGCACTGCCCGGTCAGTTGATCATCTATCCGCAGGGCACACGCATCGCGCCGGGTGTGAAAAAACCCTATAAGATCGGCACTGGCTTGCTGTATCGCGAACTGGGTCAGCCGGTGGTTCCGGTGGCCACCAATGTTGGCGTGTTGTGGCCCAAGCGTGGGATATATCGCAAGCCGGGCACGGCGGTTTTTGAGTTTTTGCCCCGGATCGCGCCCGGTCTGGAGGTGAACGTATTCATGGCAAAGCTGGAGGCCGAAATCGAAGGTGCCTCGGATCGGTTGAACAAGGAAGCCGGCTTTGATGGATGAGCATGTGATCGGGGATGTGGCCGGGCTGGAGGCACTTTATGGTGCGCCGGGGCACGCATCGCTGATCAAGGTGGCAGATCGGCTGACGCCGCTTTACGCAGACTGGATCATGCGGTCGCGGTTCTGCGTTGTTTCGACCGTCGGGGCCGATGGGACGGACGGCAGCCCACGCGGGGACGATGGCCCGGTGGTGCAGGCATTGGATGCCAAAACGCTACTATTGCCCGATTGGCGCGGCAATAACCGGATTGATACCCTGCGCAATATCGTGACTGACGGGCGGATCAGTCTGATGTTTCTGGTGCCGGGGTCAAATAATGTGGTGCGGGTCAATGGCGTGGCGGTTGTGTCGGTTGCGCCCGATCTATTGGCGCGGTTTGATCAAAACGGCCACCAGCCGCGCAGCGTCGTGGTGATCACGATTGCCGAAGTGTACAGCCAGTGCGCGCGCGCGTTGCTGCGGGCCCGGACGTGGGCGGCAGGCGATGAAAGTGCGGGTTTGCCCAGTGTCGGCGCGATATTGGCCGAGCAGGAAGCGGGTTTTGACGGCGGCACTTATGACGCTGGCTGGGCTGCGCGGGCAAAAGACACCATGTGGTAGCGACCTGCGGGGGTGCAGCAGTAACGGGGCCGCAAATTGTGCCTTGACCCCGACGCTGCCGCGCACGGTACAGATGGATATGGACTGGTCAGAAATTGCTGCCTCAGCAAAATATGACCTACGTATTCTCGTCGTCCGGCACTGATATTTCATCATATTCGGTCTCTGATTCATCCTCTATCACTTCTTCTTCATACGCGCTGTCTGATCCATCCTCTATTATTTCCTCCTCGAATCTTTGATGGGAATAGAGACGGTATTCGCCAGTCTCTGCGTCGGTCGTATACCCCGATTCAATGTCCGTATTTTCATCCTGATTGAGGAATGCGATCGCCCGATCCTGTACTGAGTCGCCGACGTAGAACGCATGCCCTTCGTGCCACAGCCGATGGTAGATGGACCCACCGTCTGCGAGCGGATTGTCGGCGTTGCCAGCGGAGCTGCCGTCCCAGAAGTTGCTGCTGGTCGCGACCGCACGGGCAAGATCGCTTTCCCACCCGCCTGATGGTAGCTGAGCATATTCTGCAATCAGACTGTATTGGTAGGCATGTGTAAGCTCGTGAACCACCAAGTTCAGGGCCTCAAGTGGATCAGCCATGATCTGTTCCAAGGCTTCAGGATCAATTTCAAGCGTGCCTGCCCCATCGTTTCCGGCGCGATTGAAGGCGCCGCCCGAAACCTCTGGCGTTACGTCGTAATCCAATGTGATATCTTCGTCTAAACCATATATGCCTTTGACGATCTCGAAAATCTCGGCGACGATCTGCTTAGCCTCCTCTTGGGTGATATCGGTCGCGCGGAGACGTTCCAGCAGTTCTTGGGGTAGCCCTTCGAAAATGATATCAATGTGCTGGTCTACTTCGGCCTGAACCGCGGCTGTCGGCAGGTTCGAAGCTTCGGGGGTGGCTGCACGGGTCGCCAGAATTTCAGACGTCCGTTCCGTCATCGGCAACCTTTGTCGTGTGGTCAGCCGCAGGATTTGGGACCGCTGCTCGCCGGTGAGTAATTTCGCTTCGTCATCATCCAGATGATCGACGACGTAGAGCAAACGCCTGACGGCATCAGATGTTTCTGTTCCGGCCTCGATATCGGCCACCAGAGGGGTGAGCAAACTGGTGACTGTCGCCAATCGACCAGAGATCACGTCTGGCGGGGTTTCCAGATCGCCATATAGGGCCTCGCGGGTCGCAAACGGCGATGGCTCTGGAGCTGCGGAATCAGGTTCGTCTTGGTCATCGTCGAGATGATTGAACTGATCCGATGTGTCCTGTGGTGGCGCTGGTGGGGGCGCGGGTATCGTTGTTACTGGCGTTGGTGCTTCCGCTGGCCGCAGCCGAATGACCATGCGCACGACGGTATCACCACCGGAATTCCTGAAACCCACATTGTATCGAACGCCGTGGTCTGCCTGCAAGCGCCGTGCAACGCCGAGGCTCACCCGATCCTCGACGTAGTATGCGTGCCCTTCATGCCACGACCGATAGTACAAACCCGTCACGCCGGGAATTTCGCTATAGGAAAATCCGTCGGGGTATAGTCCCTGCAACCTTGTGCCCAGCCAGAACATCACTTCGATGTCTGACTCTGCACTACCAATGGGGTTCATATTCGTGTCTCGGTTTTCAAACATGAAGAATTGTTGAGCATGGGTCATTTCATGCACAACGGTAGTCATACCCTGTAGCGGATCCCGCATGAACAAGCGCATTGCCCGCGGGCTGATGGATATCTGATTTGTGTTCGGGTTGTAGTGAGCGCCCGTGCCGGTTGAGGGGAATACCATCGTTGGTACCGGGACATTATACACGTCGGCGGCGATTGCCATTATGCCTTCCAAGAGCGTGCGCATCTCTTGATCTGACATATCCGTGCGGGCCAGCGTCGGACCATATTGTGTATAAATCCGATCAATCAGGACTTCATTTTGAGCATCAACGAAGGTTTGAAGCGCCTGAGAAGGAATTCTGCCGGAGGGCCGGCTGTGTTCTGGGGGGCGCGCCCCCAGTATGTGGGCGACTGGTCCAGAAATCTGTGCGTCAAAGGTGTATGCGATTCTGGCTATATCCATCCTTTCCGTTGCGGAGAGGTTATTTGCCTCTGCCGGGGGCAGGTGGTGGACCAGGAATGTCAGGTAGTTTGCACCTTCTGCTGTCGCGCTGGCGGGGTCCCGATCGGCGAGACGTCTGCGAATTTCACCAAGCGGATTCGGTGCCGGTGGCTCAAAATCCCATTGGGTCCAATCGACCTGAATTGGCAGCGAATCTGGCAGTTCAAGCGGATTCGACACATCGCCGTCAAAGTCCACCACATTGTTTTCGGCTTCCCATGAATCCGTGGACTGGTTCGGTCTGCCAAGACGAATGAAGTGACCTTGATCAATACCCACTCGGGTATCGGGGAAGTTTTCCGGGGTGCGGACGGCGGTAAATTCGTCCAGCGATTCGTCGTAGCGGACGATGTAGCCAGCAATGATGTTGTTATTTGCGTCAACTGGCACGAAATGCATATCTGCGCCATCAAACCCGACGGCAAGGCGGCGATAGCCCTGCGAGATTATGTCCTCATTTTCGGGATTGTAGACATCGGCAACGATGACGGGCGTGACGCCGTCAGCAAGCAGTTCGCCGTAGATCGTGACCGGGGTGTCCACGCCCCTAAAGATGAATGCCGGCCTGTTGATGTCGTCGTAGTAATCTTCGTCGACCTCACCTCCTGTAATGATTGGCGCCCCGTCGGCTGCACCGCCTGGGATACCGGCAGCTGTGACAGCATTGGCTGACGCGCCATTATCCATCAGCGTCAGAATTCCGAACATGCGGTTGTAGTCGGTGCCGCTTTCGGTTTCGCTAAAGATATTGACGGCGGTGTCCGGTGCCACGTGGGAAAGAATTGCGGCAGCGTCACCTTCTGTCATTCCGTCAAGAATAGATTTTGGGCTCGCGACTGCGGGGTCCAGAGCGTTTGCTACCTCAAGGGCCTCGATGGCTTTTGCGGCACCGGCGAAGGTCATGTCGGTGAATAGTTGTATCACGGACGCCGGCGCCGTTTTCGCGATTACAGAGAGAATGAGGGCTGCCTTTGCGGCATTGCCTTCGGCCAGCATCTCTTCGATGACCGCAGCTGACTTGCCGGGGTAGAGCTTGCTCAGGAAATGCGCGGCAGATTCAGGTGAAACCTCGCCAAGAAACGCCGCGACTTCCTCGACCGACTGATCGCTGAAATACTCGTTTATGGTCGCATCGAACGTTGTGCGAACCGTATCTTCCCAGTCGCCGGCTTGGTCAACGGCCCGGGTCTTGATGGTGGTATTGAACCAGAGCGCCACCTTGCCCGCATCCTCTGGCCCCATTTCTTTGAACCAATCCAGCAGCGTCGCTTCACTGTCGCTGCCAAAAGGACTGTCGGGGGCGATTGCGTCAATGATGATATTCGCCGCAGTTTCAGGAGATTTGTCAGCCACGAAGTCCATGACGTCACCGACAAAACTGTCCGAGGACCGCTCAAAAAGATCGACAATCGGGTCTGCAAAAGGTGGTGCATTGCCGACCATAGCCTGATGCACGATGATATCATCCGCCGCTGCCGCAGCGCCGTGTTTTTCGAACAAGGATATGCCGATTGCTTCGTTATAATCAGTGAAAACCTCGACTGGATCATCCAGCAACGCTGTGATGTCGTTGACTTTTAATTGGGCTGCGTCGTTTGTGTCGCCATAGCTCAGCAGGTATTCCGGCGTCGATCTTGGGCTTTGGAAGTCAGAGAAGGCGAGCAGCCCGACGACCAGCAAGAGCGAGCCGCCCTGATCCAGCGCAGAGGTTGCAATGCGGCCCGACAATGGCGTCGCGCCCAGACGGCGGGAACCGCCGGTGGTTAGCCCGATGTCGATTTTATCGACCCGAGCGAGCATTTGGGCGCCATCCGTGGGCGAGAGTGACAGCAGCAGCCCTGCTGCACCTGCGACGTTGTCGCCCGTGTTGTCAGAGAATTTCACCGCCGTCCAAAGCAAATGGGCGCCGATATCGGGGGCGGTGTTGGCGATGACGGTCATGATCTGACGGCTGGCGGCGGGGTTCTGCGCGTTCAACGCCATAAAGCTGTCAAACAGCCCATTTGAGGTATCAAGCCCCGGTGTGGTTGGATCGTTCAGTTGGAGGCTTTGATCAAGAATGATGATTTGCGCCGCCGCATCGGGTGACATGCCAGCCAAGAGCGAAATGACTGCGTCTGGATCGCGCTGATCAATCTCGACGAGAATATCGCGTTGCAGCCGGACATTGCCGTCGGCCTCAAGCAGGGCGACGGCACCGGCGATGTCACCGCTGTTCAGTGCCGCTGAGATATCGGCCTTGAGGGTCGGGTTCGTGCCGAAAAGCTGATCGTGGACAGCTGTTCTGAGCGGGTCACGCAACAAGCTGACGACCTGTGAAACGAACGCCGAATGGTGGTCGGAGGCATAGCTGTCCAGAACGTCTACTGCGACGTCAAGGCCGCCGTTCAGATAGGTGATCGCAACGTCTTGTGCGGCACGAATCGCATCAATTTGTTCGCCGGTCGTCAGCCCCGCTGCGTGATCCGTGCTGAAATCGCCGGGAATCACGGGCGCCGACAGGTCACAGAGACCTTGTTCATTTTGCATGTAGACTGGGATTCCAACGGCCCCAAGGCTGCTGCTGGCGTAAGCACCGCGCGCAACAGCGCCCCCCAAGGCGAGGTCCGAGCCATAGAGCTGTGCGGGCGCGCCAGCCGCAATGCGGTCGGCATAGGCTTCGCTGAACGGACTGCTGGCATCCTCCAGCAATTCAGAAAATGGGACGAATTTGCCATTTTGGGCGATGTTTTCGGCGCTCTGTGTCAGTAGGCCGGCGGTTTCCTGTTCCGTCGCGTCAACACCCGCGCGGGCCAAGGCCGTCTCGAAGCTGAACAGCGCAGCCGCTTCGGGTACAAGCGTGACCACCAGCGCAACGTCAACCAGCGCATCAATGGTCCGCCCAGCCCGAATATCGCGCGTGGTCTCTGCGACGGTGGCGTCAATGGCGGAGGTGTCCCGCCCGCGCGCTACAAGGGCCGTGCTGACAAGATCACCGACATGCTGCTCGCGCGAGATGTTTCCATGGCCGCCAAAGAAACCTTCATGATCGGGGTGGTTGTGCTCGTTTTGGGCCCAATGGCCCGCGACATCTGCGATGTTCGTCGCGCCGCGCACATTCCCAAAGGCCGTGAATAAATTACGGTCATCTTGCTCTGAGACACCCAGTGTCTCAAAGAGAAAGCTAATCGCCTCGCCATCGGTCATTGTGGATGTCGCTGTCACGGCGTCGGTATTGATCAGCGCGTCCAGCGATGTGCCGGTTCGTTCCTGCCCGACCCGGTTGTTGAAACTTGTTGTTTCGGTCGCCGGTGAAAAGTGATCATGAATGACGCCATAGGATTGGGCCACACGGGTCAGCGCGCTGGCACCCGAAGTAATTTCACCTGCATCATTGTAGATGACGGTGCGATCCTGATCGTATTGCGCCAGAGCTTTTTCCGACCAATAGATACGGACTGCTGCGGGATTCTCCAGCGTGGGACTGATGATCGTAATTTCGCCGCTGTTATGCTGCTGGATCAGAGTGGCGTGTTGCGCAGGTGACGCTTCTGTCAGCGTAACCATTTGGCCGGTGCTGTTGTCGATGTAGGAGAACCGGTATTCATTCGCACCGACCTCGGCGTCGAGCGGATCAGAGACGTATTCGGAGCGGATATTGTCGGCACTGATGGTGATCGTGCCCGCGTCATGTTCGGCCAGAAGCGCATCAAAGCCTTGTTGGTCGACCAATCTGTTGAACGTCGCGCCGTCTCGCGTGTAAATTATGTTGTAGACCGACTCTGTTGCACAAATCGGCTGATGGCCGAGGTACCCCTTTCCCTGGACAGACTTATCCCACGGTCTCTGTGACGGGTATGCCGAGCGC
>NZ_JAFMHJ010000060.1 GCF_017854565.1 Yoonia sp. | reverse complement strand
AAAGGACATGGCAGTGGGGATGAGCGTGCCGCACAAGATTGCGATCCATATCCAGAAGTGCGACACGGCCAAAACTACCAGAACGTATTCGCAGGGCTTCTGACATCGGCATAATCTAGCAGTACAGAAAGAAAAGATCTACTAGTAATAAGGTAAGGCTTTTCTCATGTGTGGCCCCCTTGGTGGTCAGTGCAGCAAGGCTGTGCAGGGGTGGTCAAACATTCTGAAGACTCCATCCCTGTTGCCCACAAAACGGAAATGGTTTCCCTGATATTATTTTTAAGGGAATCGATTCTAAGCGACTGTTCTTGCGTTAAAATTACTGTCCAGAAACTGTATTTCCTGCCATATTCACGATTTTCCCCTGTAAATTCCCTGCTTAACAGGGAGTTTTACCCTAGACCTCGGTACAGTGGATCTCATTGGTCGGGAAATTGAGGCAGCATACCCTGGTCAAGGCGTTGCGGGGAGGAACTGGGATTCGAACCGACAAGACGGTAGCGCCATTTCCCTAGGTCCACGCGACTGGAAGCAGCTTCTTGCGATCTGACGAACCGCTTGGACCACTCGCTGATCGGGGCCCATTACCAAAAGTGCTCACTTTTCAGGTGCCCGTTGATGAATGGTTCTAGGGCCTGTGGAAAATCATCTTGAAGCTATGAGTGCTGCTACGAGGTTCCAACACGCTGCATAGCTACAGTCCGTTTTGTCGTATCTTGTGGCTATCCCTCTGAACTCTTTGATCTTTGCGAAGTAATTCTCCACCAGATGCCGCCACTTGTAGACCTCCGCATCATAATCGCGCTGGATCTTGCGGTTGGCTTTGGGTGGGATCACAGCGGTTGCACCGCGCTCATCAAGGTCTTGTAATAGCCAGTCCGCGTCAAACGCCTTGTCCGCGAGCAGCGCGTCAAAAGAAACGCCCCTGATCAACGGCGCGACACCTTTCATATCATGCGCTTGCCCAGGCGCAGCAGGACAGCAGGGGCGATGATTTCCAGGGCAGCGCCGTTCAAGGGCGAGGATCGGAGACGGGGCGTGATCTGCAGGGTCGCCACGCCCGATCCATTCGCCACGGCATCTGCGGTGACCTGAAAAAGCCGCGTATCGGTATCGGTCCCAAGCGAGATGAAGTCACCTGTTTCAAGCGCGGGTGATGACGGTGCCCATCCGCTTGTGACAAGCGCATTCCCGGTCTGCCCGGCACCGCTGACAATGGGATCGGCCAGGAGATCCGAGCGACCGGCTGAGGGATCGCAAAACAGGAAACGCCCGCGCATTCCGCCAAGCCCGGCGAAGAAGGCCGCCAGGCGGCGCGCATCCCGGCCCCTGGTCAGCGCCATCTCGAAGGTGAACTCCCACCATTCGCCGCCCCAGTCCTGCACTTGCTGGCTACCGGTAAAACCCGAGGTGGCAGCCGTCACACTCGCGACCAGGCGCCTCTCGAGGCTTCCAACCAGATGTAGGGGAAGTGTTGGAACGGTCATATGGCATAGCCTCTGGCGCGGCGCTCAGCGACGCTTTGGATGGCAACACGTTTGATTTCCGGCAGAACGGCACGCAGCCGGGCGTCGATCTGTTCAGCCACGCCCATCTGCGCGCCCCGGGCATCGATGTTCACGGTGACGCCGCCGGACCCTTGGCGCGCGTGGCCATATTGGGCAGCTTCGCGACGGTTCAGCACTCGCTCACCGCGTTGCAGGATCGTCGGCACTTCATCGGGCCGAAGTCCCGCCCAACCTCCGGCGTGTAGTCTTGGCGCGCCAGCGAAGGCGAGCGCCGGAACGGCACGCTGTGTGCCAGACAAACCGACGATGCCACCCGCATGCGAGACGGCCGCCGTTACAGACCCACCTCCAAAAATGCCGGAAAGCGCATTGGCGAGAGGCCCCAACACGGCGCGCTTGAAGGCCAGCACCGCCAAATCGGCGAGGATCGAGCGCACGAGGCTTTTGAAGTCGAGCTTGCCGGTTTCAACGAAGCTGCGAAAGGCGCTCTCCGCCCCGCGAAAGGCCCCCATAAGGCTCTCGCCAAGACCCTTGCCCAAATCAAGCGCCGACTTCGCGTAGTCCGACAGCGACTTCGAAATGGCACCAAAACCCGTGACGATGGCATCCTTCGCCTTTCCAGCCGCTCCACCCGCCCTGCTCACCGCATCAGCGAGGCGGTCCGCAGACGTGGTGGCGTCATCCAACGCCGAAGCTCCGTCATCTCCTGTATCCGCTACGGCATCGCGCAGCGCGGCCCAAGACGTCAGCGGTGCCGTCGCCCCATTTGCAAGATCCGTCGCCGCTTGCCGATATGTATTGGCGGTCGCCAGCGCCTCCGCTGCGATGCCGTCCAGCCCAAGGTCGGGGGCGGCGAGCGGATTGTCCTCAAAGGCACGCCGGAAAGCCTCTGCTGCGGCTGTCCCTGCATCAGCCGACGCTCCCAAATAGGGGTTTTCAATGTCGCCGAGGGTGATCTCGCGGATTTCGCCAAAAGTGGTCTCGATCCCGACCGCGGCCAGAGCGTCACGGATCTTGCCAGTGAAGGCATCCACCCGGCGGATCGCGCCGTTTAGCATGGCCTCGATCCCGTCGAGCATGCGGTTGGCAGCAGAGAATACGAGATCGCCGATCACTGCGGGCAATCGCGACCATATCTCGAGCACGGCCAGGAGAGCACCCTCGAAGGTGTTGGCGGTACTGTTGCCGAACCCCACAACACTCTCGATGGCCGAGGCCATGCCCGAAGCGGCGTCCGCCTTCAGGTCATAGAACATCGCCGTGGCCCCTGCCCCAGCAGCCGACGCGCCCATCTTGATCCGATCCCAGACCTCGATCGCGACATTCTTCAAGAGCCGCATGGCTTCACCGAAGCCGCCCGCGCCGGACGCCAGACGGGTAAACCAGTAAACCAGTTCCCCGGCGCCCACGATCAGCGCGCCAATGCCGGTACGAATGAGCGCGCCCTTCAACACGACGAGCGTCGCCGCCAACCCACGCACGGACAGCGCAGCGGCTGCCATGGCTGCGACCCAGCGTCCGGCGAGGAAGGTGGCGAAGGTTCCGGCGTAGATGGCCAGACGATCAAGGTTGGCCAGCACTGCATCAAAAGCTCGACTGATAGGGCTGCTGCTGGACGCAAGCGCGACGAACGCATTGGCCGCGGCCTCTAGCGTGGGCGCTAGCGCCACCGCAATCCGGTTGCGCACCCCGGTGAAGACCTGCCCGATGCTGACAAGCGCCAGTTCGGATCGCCGCATCGCTGCAATCGCATCGGCATCAAGCACGGCTCCAAGGCGCTGCGCCTGATCGCCAAGGCGGGTCATTTCCACCCCGCCGTTCTGCAAAAGCGGAATGAGCCGGGTCGCATCCGACGCCATCGCCTCGAGATAGAAAGTCATCTCCTGTTGGCTGACGCCTGCCCGTTCCAGGCTGTCGACATATAGCTGCAGCGCCTCCGGACCCGAGAGCCGTGCGAACTGATCGGCCGTCACACCTACTCTTGGTGCGATATTTTCGAAGAAATCCGCCATTGGACCACCGCCCGTCTGCAGGAAATCCCCTACCCGATCGTTCACGTCCTTCAGGATGTCTGCGAGTTTTTCCTGTTCGACACCCACCGTGGCTGAAGCCGCCGACCAGCGCTGGAATACTTCCGGGTTGGCATTGGCCACCTGGCTCAGCTGGCTGATTTCATTTGCCGCCGCAACGGTGGACCGCGTCATGGAGACTACGGCGGCACTGAGTGCGGCAGCAGCGGCCGTTGCCGCAACCCGGGCCCGACGTGCGAAGGCCGCCATACGGGCGTTGGCCTGCTCCATTTCGCGCGAGAGACGACCAAACCCGCGCTTACCTGCCTCTCCGACACCTTCGAGCTCGGCGCGCACCTGTCGGCCGCCGGTCGCGGAGAGCCGGACGGATACCTTCTTCTCAGCCATGGCGATGTTCGATCTCTTGGTTGGTTTTGCGCACCATCACCGCCTCGATGGGCGGCAGCAGTTCCGCGATGGCGAGAGGTGAGAGCCCGAGGGCAGCGCCAAGCTGCAGGGCCGCCCCCATGTCCCAGCCGATCACGGCCCCGCCGCTCATGCCACCTGCAACGCGCAGCTGACCACCGAGGCGCTGGACGAGATCCCAGACCTGCCAGCCTTCCATCGTGAGCGGCGCGTTAATGGTCCGAGGACACTCAGGGCAAGGGCCAGAACACGCTGCGCAATAATCACCGCCCCCGCCGAACTCCCAGTCGGCGAGAGCGGTCAGGCGTTTTTTTCCGCGTCCAGGATCAGGGCACCGGCGATGTAGCACGTCTGAAAGGCCTCGAAGATCGGCCAAATCTCCAAGAGTGCATCAATGCCGTCGGGCGTCACGGGCAGCGGTTTGTCGTCCGCATCGCCGACGCCCTCCCAATCCTTCACCACGATGCGTGCGACGGCCTTCGCCACGATGCGTGCGAGATCGTCGTTCGAGGGACTATTTTCAACATCTGCGCTTTGAGTGGCCGCCATGATCGCGGGATCACTGCGTGCGGCGAGCATGACCGCTGTGGTCAGCGGTTCGACAAGAAGGCGGACGCCGTGGCCGAGATCAAGCCAGAGAAGTTCATTGGAGAGGTTCAGTCGGAGCATCAATAGGTATCCCGATCATTGGTGAGGGTGACGGTGCACATGCGGCCCACGGCAGCGTCGCTGGCAGCTTGCCAATCGAAGGTCGCCTGCACGCCTTGGGGTCCTGAGATTTCGATCCGGGGACGCGGCAGGTAGACCGCGTGGGCAGTCAGGGTCAGGCTCTCACCCGTCGGCAGCGTGTAGGAGAATTCGAGTTCACAGGCCTCGCCGTTGATCGCCTGCTGCACCAATGTTTGATCCGCAAAACGGACAACTATATTGCCGGTCAGAGCTGCAATCGAGGGATCCGCCCCGTCTATCTTGCCATCGGCCCGGATCGTCTCGATGCGGTCGAGGTTGTTGGCATAGGTAAGGTCGGCAGAGACAACGTTACCTATGTTGGCCCCGTTCCGCGTGATGGCCCCGTTGAAATGTCCGAAGCGTTTCAACCCGATATTGGCGGGCGTTCCTGCCGCGCTGCCCGTGGCGATTTCCTCGCCTTGCGCCACGATGCTGGCGGTGGCGGTGAGTAATCCGGACCGCGCCATCTGCCAATTTAGGCTGTCCACCATACAGCCCGAATACATCGCAAACCGTGGCACCTCCGGCATTCCCGTCTCGATCGAGAGCGACGGCAGGGACCAGTTTCCGGAGCGGTACTCGTGGCTATAGGGTGCCTCGGAGCCGCTGGTTGTTGGTGCTCCAAAAGCAGCCTTCAGCCACACGCCAAAGGCCGCGGCATCGATCGGGATCACAACATCGCCGTCTGCCGTCTCCGCATCCTTGATCGGGGCCTGCGGATCCCGGCCGTAGCCCAAGAGTTCCGATGTCTGCAGCGGCTGCTCCGCGCCAAGCGTCGTGCTGGCGAAGGGCATTTTCGTGAAGCCGCTCACAGGCGGCGTGCCATAGGTCGTCTCAAACGCAAGCGCCATCTGCGCCCGCGCCCCTTGGGCTCGTGCCATCGTCTTCTCCTTGAATGTCAGCTGTGGTGTCAGACCAGCAAGTCGCTATTATCTTGACGTTTTTTGATTTTTCGATTGATTGAACTTCGGAGGGAAAACTGATGTCCATTTTTGGAAAACAAACCAAAGCAGATGAGCGCAAGACACCTGAAGTTCTTGATGACGAACTTTCGTATGCGTCCTCAAGGTCACCACTGCCAGGGGAGATGCCTGCGCCACCACGTGACAAACGCAAAAGGTCTATTGTTCAATCAGATTTGGTCATCACAGGTAACCTTAGCACGACAGGCATACTTGATTTCGCTGGCCGCATAACAGGAGATGTCAGCTCTGATACGCTCTTCATCGGTGCAGACGGACAAATTACCGGTCAAATCCGAACCAAACACTTTACAACCAGCGGTGAAATAACCGGAAGCCTCTTTGCAGAAGATGTAACGCTGAAGAGCAAGAGCCTTACCAACGCAGATATCCAATGTGAGAGAATTTCCGTTGAGGCTGGCGCTGTCATTGACGGTAACCTTCAATGTCAACCAAACCGCAAAAGCTAGGTTCAAATGAATCATCGCACTTTTGCGTATCTCTGCTATTTTTCGCCCCAATCAAGCTTGGGGGCAAGAAGCAGAGAACAGAACTATTGGGACTAGATTTCAAAAAACCACAGCGCAAGAAGAACCGCTTCAAACCTTTTTTACTCATGGCAGTGCTCGTTATGATCGTTTTTTTCGTTGTCATAATTTCAAACACCTATAGCGAGTGAACCTCGGTTTAAGCTCTTCTTGACGGTGAAAAATCTGCACCAATAACGCTTGCAGCGTTTCAAGTGGACCCGGCCAATCTGATATGCTTCAATTTTAGGACAATGCGTCCGCCGCTCCATAATGCAGCACCACGGGGATAACGGCCGCTTTCAAACTGGCACCCCCTTCGACAAGCAGATCGACAGGCCGTGGGGCTTCCGCCTCGACCCAATCGCAGAGGCCGCCCAGCGTTCGATCAGCGGCAATGGCCGCGCCGATGCTGGCGGTCAGCGTGTCAAAGGTGGCGTCACGGTCTTTACCCTGAACGACAGCTTCGATCTCGGCGCGGTGCTGGTAGTGGTAGCGCAGCGGCGACAACGTGACCTCGGGCTCCCCCGGCTCGCCGTCGCGCAGGATCAGCAGGCCCTGAGACGGAACGCGTTCGGGCAGCACGTCGCCGCGCAATGCGGCGGCAGGCAGCATTGAGAGCCGTGCGTGCAGCGCAGATAGGATCGTTTCGCGCGCGCTCATAGTTTTGCCTCCACCCAATTCGCCACGATCAGTCCCGGAACCGCAGCCTGAACGCGTTCAGCATCGCGAGCCAAGTCCAGTCGCTTTGCCAGCTTCACCTGCGGCACCAGCAGAAAGATCGGCACCGTTGCCTTTCCGCGCCCCGTCTTCGAGCGCGACGCCACTCCCAGTCCCCGGTTGTTCAAACGCCCATCCGCGACCAACAGGCTCGGGCCGCGGCGACGATAGACAAAGCGCAGGCGTAACCCGCGCCGCCGTTCCCATTCACCGGGGGAGAGACGTCTGCCTCGCGCGCCCTTACCCGCAGCAGGCGTCGGGATTGCCAGCCAGAACCCATCCTTCGAGCGGATCAGCGGACCTGTGTCATGAGCACCAATGATCACGGGCGCTTTTGACCACACCATGGCCGCCGCATCGAGGCTCTCCCCGACCTTTGGGTAGGTTTGGCTGCGGATCGAATTGCCCAACCTCCGACCAAGACCCGCTTGCGTGATCTGCCCACGCCAGTCGGATTTCAGACCGGTTCCGGCCTCGCGCATGGCGGCCGTGACCGCCTTTTCGCCAGCTTTCACCTCCGCAGCCATGACCGCAACGAGATCAGGGCTGATATCGAGGCCAAGTTTCATGCGGGGGACAACTCCAAAGTCCAGATCAGCCGCTCGCGGTCCCTGCGTGGCTCGCCCTGGATCAAGAACGTGTCCTCGCCGATCAGGATCTGTTCCTGCGGGCGGGGATCAGGGATGTCTTTGACCTGAACGTCGATGCGTGTCGTCTCAGAGAGTAGCCGTGCCGACCCGAACTCGGTGATCTCGTCTGGGCGGCGCAAGATGCCCCGTGCCCGCGTGAACTGTCCCTCGCTGTCCCGGTGCCAGATCTCAACAGAGATGTTCGGGTCGGCAAATAATACCCCGAGCGTCTCAACAAAGGCAGACATTACGTCCGCCGTGCTGAACGCAGAACCTGCGGCCGCGTGCAGATCGGCAGCGGGTTGCTTTCGATCTCCAGCCGCACCCATTCGTCGCGATCGCGATCGGGGATCATCCGCGCATAGAGCGGCAGGCCCACCGTGTTGACCGTCTCGAAGGTATCAGCCGGGGCGTAGTAGATCTCAAACAGCCCCTCGACGCCCTCCGGGTAGAAGTAGGCCTTGTCAGTCGGCACACCAAAACCCAGACCCCCGCGGTAGCGGCGGAAGGTGATGCCGCCGAAGCTGACCTCTTCCCCCACCCGGCCGCGCAGATCGGCGGCGGCTGCTGTGTTGAGATAGGTCTCACGGACTTCCTTATGGGCGACCAGATCAGCAAAGAAAGCCGAGCCACATTCGGCCCGCAGTTGCACCTGACCGGCAGCCAGACCACCCAAGCTGTCCTCGACGCTTTCGATCATTGCCTGACAGCGCTTGCGCAGCGCACCCGAGCCGGGGGTGGCATTGTCGAGATCAAAGTCGACCTCGGCGGCCGGGGTGATGTTGAACTCGGTGAAGTAGTTGATCACCGTGGCCCCATCCCGCGGGTCCTTCACCACGCCCTGGATACCGTTGAACAGGTGGAACTCGAAGGTGGCCTCAGCGTCATTGCGCAAACGCCCCATCTTGCGCGCCACCTCGGTCTGCACCTGCTGGGTCGCGGTTTCCGAGCCAAAGTCGCGGATGGCCTGGATTTCAGAAGCCCAAAGCACGTCCTGCTTCTTGAACTGGCGACACACAAACGCGCGCATCTCACGGCGTTCGGGGATCTGGTTCTCATAGGCAGAGCCGCGTTCCGAGAACGGGATCAGCGACAACGTGCCATCCCGGCTTTCGATCATCACGGTCCGCGCGCGCACGCCCCGGCTGCCGAAGAGGGCCGCACCAGACAGGATTGCAGGTTTGAAGGGAATGTTTTCGAGCGCACGGGTCAGCTCGATAATGGAGAAGGCGTCGCCTTCAAAAATGTCCATGGTGGCCACAGCGTGCCTCCTTCTGTTTTGTGGATACTGGTGAAGCGGCGCTCAGGCTCAGCGCAGAATGATGCCAAGTGCTGCCAAAGCCGTGGTGGCGGTGGTGATCTGCGCCTCGGTCGCGCCCTCGGGCCAGATGATCTCGTGACGGTTCACGATGACCGGGCCACGCAGGATCACAACGCCCGGCGCATCGGCATCAGTGGCATCGACCGGACCCCAGAGAATGCCAGCGGCATTCTGGCTGCCGTTGGATGCGCCCGGGGTCAGGATCGTGTACTTGCCACCCGTGGTGATCCGGCCCAGCACAGTGCCGGGGGCGAGCTTGCCCGCGCCGGATACGAGTGTGACGGTTTCTCGGTTATAGTCGCGCAGCACTTCCCAGACGAGGAAGCCGCCCGCGTGTTTGCCTTCAGTGAGCGTGGTCATGATGGGTTAGCCTTTCGTCTTGAAGGTACGGGCGATCACATCGCCCCAGGATTGGGTGGTCGCCGCGCGCCCGGGCTGGGCGTGTGCAGCGGTGATGTCGGGGGCTGCCTCGGCCTTGGCAGCGAGAAGCCGGGTCCGGACTTCGTCGAGACTGGCGTCCTCCTCGAGGAACCGGCCCGCAATCTGCGGCTGGCCCGCAAGGCGGCAGAGGTCGATCACGACACGCGCATGGGCGATGGCCTCGGCGCGGATATTTGTGACGTCGTCTGCGGCCGGGATTGGTTCTGTGGATGTCGGGTGTTCAGGGTCTGGTTGGGTGTTTCCCTCTGGAACACCCCCGCTCTGCCCATTTGAACGCGATGGATCGTCGGCTGTGACCACCGGATCAACGTTCCCGGCGGGAACCTTGGTCGCAGGATCAGGTGCGACTGGCGGAGCGTCCCTGCCCTCCACATCGTTGTCGTCACCAACGATGTGGGACCCGGGTGCCGCACTGTCTGCCTCCACTGCCTCGATCAGTTCGGGCGGTGCGTTGCGGAACCGGCCAATGTCGAAGCTGGCGGCGATGCGCACGGGCTCTGCCATGCGCGTGGCAAGGCCTGCGTCGAGCGCGTCCTTTGCGTCAAACCAGGTCTCGGCCGATTGCAGCGCCGCAATCTCATCCTCGGGTTTGCCGGACTTGGTGGCGTATCCCCGCGTCATGCTGGCTGCGATCTTGTCCAGCGTTCCGGCCATGTCACGCATATCCGCCGCCGTGCCCATGACAATGCCGGATGGGTCATGGATCATCAAAAATGCGTTTTCCGGCATGACGATCTCGTCGCCCGCCATCGCGATATAACTTGCGGCCGACGCGGCGATGCCGTCGATCCAGACCGTAATCATGCCTGCGTGGCGGCTCAGCGCATTGTAGATCGCCACGGCATCAAAGACGGATCCACCGGGGCTGTTGAGGCGCAGATCAATCGGCATACTGTCCGGCAGTGCACCCAGCTCGGCCAGAAACCCCTTGGCCGAAACGCCGTAGGCACCGATTTCGTCATAGATCAGCACTTCCGCGCCCGAAGCGTGGGCGCGCATCGTGTACCAAGTGTTCATTGTATTACTCCTGATTGGTGGCGGGATCGCTCGCAGCCGCATCCTCGCCATTGTCGCCGTCGGCCCCGTCACCCGGATCAGGCCGCCCTGCAGGTGTTGCCCGCGCGCCTTGCGTCTCCCCGGGGCTGGTTCTGTACACGAGCCCCAACTGCTTTGTCCGTGCGGCATCAGCGGCGTTTTCGCGGTCGACCTCTTCGACATCATAGCCCGTGGCCTCGACCACCTTGCGCCGCGAGGTGATGCCCGCTTCCATCGCCAGCACCTGCGCCTGGATGTCTTTCAGCGGATCGACCCAGTCCCAGCGGGGCGGGATCCACTGCACCATGCGCGCAGCTACCGGATCAGGCAGATCCAGCCGCCCCGCCAGGTGTGCCGTCTCCAGCCAACGCGCCCAGATCGGGCGGCAGAGCTGATGCGCGATCACCCCGTGCTGCAATTGCTGCACGCGGCGGCGGAATTCGACCAGCTCTGCGCGCAGGCTCGAATAGTTGGCCTGGCGCACATCGCCAGTGACCAGATGATACGGCAGCCCCAGTGAGGCCGACACCGCCAGTAGTGTGCGGTACTGGAACGCCTCATAGCCGCCGCCGACATCGGCAGGGCTTGAGAAGGTCACGTCCTCGCCCGGCAGCAGCACCTGCATCGTGCCGGGCTCAAGGCTGGCAATGGCCGCCCCGTCCAGATCCGCCTCGCTCTCGCCCATCATCGGGTCTTCTGGTGCTGTCTTGGTGATGAACCCCGCAAACATCGCTGCCGTCTTTTTGCGGTCGAGTTCCGCATCGTCGTACTGATCGAGCAAGAACAGCCGCACCATCGCGGGGGCGACATGCGGCAGTCCGCGGATTTGTCCGGCATCTATGGGGCGATAGATATGCAGCACGTCCTCGGCCAGAACACGCACGGTTTGCGGTATTGCGACGCGCTGATCCGTGCTGTCACCGGGATGGCTGCGGCGGAAGTGATAGGCCACGCGTCGCCCGATCAGGTCGAACTCGATACCGCAGCGGATGCGATTGCCATTTGCCGCCGTCTCAGTCTTCTCGAAGGGCAGCATTTCCGATTGCAGCAGCTGCATCTGCAGCGGCACCAGCAGACCATCTTCGGCCCGTCGGGGGCGCATCCGCACAAAGCATTCACCCGCGACGAACATCTCCCGGGCCACCATCGCCTGCAGCCCGTAGAAATCGGTCAGCCCGTCGGCATCCGCCTCGTCGGTCCAGGCGAGCCAGAGCCGCTGGACGCGATCCCGCAGGCCTGCATCCTCAATCAGCGACGACGGCTTGATGCCATCCCCCACCATATTGGAGGCAAAGGCCTCGCAGGCATTCGCAGCGTAACCGTTGGTGACAACTAACTCACGGGCACGGGCCAGCAGCCTCGGGCCACCCGAAGCCACAAGCGCGTTGATGTTTTCCAGCGGTGGGTTCCAACCGCGCAACCGGCGTTTGGACATCGCACCTTCAAGGCGGGCACGCACGGCAGCGGGGCCGCCTTGGGTTGGGCGGCGAAATTTGTCGAACAGGCCCATAGATCACAGCCCCTTGGATGTGGTGATACGCACCTGCCGCACAATACGCCGCCCCTCGGCCGCGGCGATCTCGCGGTCCAACGCCTCGATGGCCCGGTCAATCTCTGCCACGCTGCGGTAATCCACGGTCTTGCC
>NZ_JAFMHJ010000023.1 GCF_017854565.1 Yoonia sp. | reverse complement strand
CCTACGGTGGCTTCATTGGTGGCGGCATGCACAATGATTATGGCGATAGCGACGAAGTGATGACCTACGGCTACATCGGCGCCGAGATTGCGGCAAAGACTTCATTCGGCAGCTACTACGGCCAAATCGGCTACCTCGACAGCTATGACGAACACGTTGAAGGCACCCGCGAAGCGCCATTCATCAATGTTGGTGGTGCTTTTGATATTTCCGACAACTATTCACTGACAGGTAGCCTTGGCTACGCGGGCGGGAAAAAGTACAGCAAAGACCTTGACAACCGCATCATCAACCTGAGCGTCGGCGTAGAACGCGCCGTGGGCGATTATTTGGTCAGTGTCGGCTACGAGGCGACCCAGATCAGCTATGAAGCTGCGGACCGCAACGGCGACACCTTTGGCAGCTTTGTCGTCGGGGCGACCTATGCGTTCGGCGGCACGGCAAACCATGGATCGCCACTGCCCAACCTTGCAAACTGGGTATCGTACAATGCCAACGAAATCGAATAATCGGTTTCGGTCCTGAGTTTTCGACAAAGCGTCCCTTTCGGGGGGCGCTTTTTACGTTCCGGGGGCGCAGTCACCCCAAATCATCGCGCGGCACATCAACCCGTGGTATCCCCGCCCTTTACGCCCCCCGCTACAAACCCTATATGTTTGGTCAGGAATAAGGGAAAAGGCATCATGGCAGACACCAACACCCAGCTTGAAGGCGCACCGCTCATCGCGCCATCCACCACCGACCATCCCTTGTACGAAGACATCGTGCAGGCCTGCCGGTCGGTATATGATCCCGAAATCCCCGTGAACATCTACGACCTTGGCCTGATCTACACCATTGATATCAGTGAAGATAACGCAGTCAACATAACCATGACACTGACCGCGCCCGGCTGTCCGGTTGCGGGCGAAATGCCCGGCTGGGTCGCCGATGCCGTCGAACCGTTGCCCGGTGTAAAACATGTCGATGTCGCGATGACCTTCGAGCCGCAGTGGGGCATGGACATGATGTCAGACGAGGCGCGCCTCGAACTGGGCTTCATGTAAAACCCGACGTCATGCCCGTGCTTTGGCAGACCGTCCTGTGACCTCCCCACGGCATAGGGCGTTACGTCGCAGGGCGGGCAGCCACTTGTGTCAGCCTCATGGCGCACCTATCTTTGGATAACAAAAGGAGAAACCCCCATGTTCGGCATTCCCGGTAAGCAAGCGGTCAGCATCACCTCCAAAGCGGCAGGTCAAATCGCCAAGCTTATGGCAAAAGATGGCCATCAGGGGCTGCGCATCGGCGTGAAAAAAGGCGGCTGCGCTGGCATGGAATATACCATGGACTATGTGACAGACGTGGACCCAATGGACGAAATCGTCGAAATCGACGGCGCCCGCGTCATGATCGCACCGATGGCGCAAATGTTTCTCTTTGGCACGGAAATCGACTACGAGACCTCACTGCTCGAATCCGGTTTCAAGTTCCGCAACCCCAATGTCGTTGACGCATGCGGCTGCGGTGAATCGATCAAATTCGACGAAAACCTGACGTCAAACGCCTAAGTCGTCCGTTCCGTGCGCAAGTGCACATAGGTTTCATCGAACCGCCTTTGTAAATGATCAACGGCCCGCACGGGCGGCGATCCGGCTGGCGACACATCGGTGTCGTGGTCGGGGTTGAAAAACAACGGCACAGAAATACGCGCCGCCGGGGTGCCCTTCACCCGATGCGGTGTCGCCTTGATCCGCCCGGCTGTCCACATTTCCAACATCTCACCGAAATTGATGATAAATTCCCCCGGCGGCGCTGATAATGGAATCCACCCACCACCGCGCTTGCGCACCTCAAGCCCCGACGATCCATCCGTGGCCAGCAGGGTCAGACACCCGTAATCGGTATGTGTGGCAATGCCAAAATCCTTCGCCCCCGCCCAGGCCGGACGCTCGGGGTAATGGTTGCCGCGCAAAAGAGCCATCGGAAGGTCAAATTTGTCACGAAAATATGCCCCGTCCTCTCCCGCGGCATCCGCAATGGCACACAGTAAATCGCGGGCGAAATCCGTGGCTGCCGCGTAATATGCCTGCAGCGTTTGCGCGAACCCCGGTGGGTTTTGGGGCCACTGGTTCGGCGCATAACAAGGCAAAGCCGTCAAAGGGTCACTCTTGGGCAGTTCCAGCCCGCAATCAAAAACCTGCTTGTAATCGGGGTTCGCATCGGGATCGACCTGTTCGGAACCCGGCGCGCCCCAGCCGCGGTTAGACCCGGTGCGTGCCATGTCAAAGCGGGCTTTTTCAGCGGCGGGCAGCGCAAAGAAATCGGCATATGCCGCAATGACAGCGCGCATATCCGGCGCCGTGACAGGTGTGTTGTAAACTGTCAGAAACCCGATATCCGTGGCACCAACCGCTGCGGCATCAACGGCTGCAGGTGCACCCGCCAACAATGCCTGCGCATCAATCCGTGGGATCATGTCGCCCTCCTCCCAAAACCAATGAAACCCTGATGCGCAATAACGCCCGTCAGGGCAAGACCCTTCCCCTACCGCCCGCAGGTTGCTACCTAACAGGCCAACGATCAGCCGAAAGGAAACAAGATGCGCCGTAAACTCGCCGCCGGAAACTGGAAAATGAACGGCCTGCGCGCCGATCTGGCAGAGCTGCAAACGCTCGCCGAACGGCATTCCGACGCCACCGTCGACATCCTCATCTGCCCACCTGCCACGCTGATTTGCGCGTGTCAGGAGACTCTTTTCGATATCGGCGGACAGGATTGCCACGCCGTGACCGCAGGGGCGCATACAGGCGATATCAGCGCCCAGATGCTGGCGGATGCCGGCGCAACCTACGTGATCACGGGCCATTCAGAACGCCGCGCCGACCACGCAGAAACAGACAGTATGATCGCTGCCAAATCCATGGCCGCCTATGCCGCCGGGCTTTCGACTGTGATATGCATCGGTGAAACCTTGGCCGAACGCGATGCAGGCACGACACTGGATATCATTGACCGCCAGCTTGCCGGCTCTGTTCCAGCCAACGCCACCGCCTACAATACCGTGATCGCGTATGAACCGGTCTGGGCCATCGGCACCGGCAAGGTCCCGACGCTTGCCCAGATCGGACAGGTCCACGCACATATACGCGCACGGCTGACCGCCCGTTTCACGGACGGCGATAATATGCGAATTCTTTATGGCGGCTCGGTCAAAGGCAGCAATGCCGCAGAGATTTTTGCCGTTCCGGAGGTCGATGGCGCGCTGGTGGGCGGTGCCAGCCTCAAAGCCGATGATTTCTCGCCAATTATCACGGCACTCGCCGCAAGCTGACGCTTCTTGTGTCCACCAAATACTCCCGCGCGGCGCGCATCAAATTTCCAGAAATTTGATCGACCCCACAAAAAAGGCGACGCTTTGTACAAAGCGTCGCCTTTCGTCGTTCCAACGCAGATCGCTTGGCTACCTCACGATAATTTCCGGCCCCATAAACAAGGTTGGCAAATAGGTCGAGATGATCGGGATATATGTAATCAAGATCAGGAAAACGAAGAGGACCGCCAGGAACGGCAGCGCCGCACGTACCACGGCCATCATCGGCATACCCGCCACACCCGAGGTCACGAACAGGTTCAACCCCACCGGCGGCGTAATCATCCCAATCTCCATGTTGACCACCATGATGATACCCAGGTGAATCGGATCAATGCCCAGCTGGATCGCAATCGGAAACACCAGCGGCGCGACGATCACGATCAGGCCTGACGGCTCCATGAATTGCCCGCCAATCAGCAGGATCACGTTCACCATCACCAAGAACATCACCGGGCCCAGACCCGCGCTCAGCATCGCACCTGCGATGTGCTGCGGAATCTGCTCATCCGTCAGCACATGCTTCAACAGCAAAGCGTTGGCGATAATGAACATCAGCGTGATCGTCAGCTTGCCACCCTCGAATAATGTTTCGCGGGTATCTTTGTGAAAGAACGCCGTGACCAAGACCCATGGCTTTTGCAGGACGGTCGCGCGCTGCGGCACGGCCGCCGCTGACAGACTCTGCGCGCCGACAGGCAAAGTCCCATCCTCCGCGCGTGCGGCCAGCGGCCCCATGTCACGATAGATGAATGTCGCCACGATGAAGGCATAAACTGCCGCAACGGCTGCCGCCTCAGTCGGGGTAAAGGCACCGCCTTGCCAGTAAAACAGGCTTAAACCTTCTTCGATGCGGATCCAAGGGTGGCCATAAATACCCGCCATGATGATCACGATCAGAAAAAGCCCCCAAAGCGCATCACGGAAACTGTCAAACACCTCGCCCCAGCCCAGCCATTCGCCCTTGGGCATATTCTTGAAGCGGGCAATCACATAGATCGTGATCATCAGCATCGCGCCTGCCATCAGACCCGGTATGACACCGGCCAGAAACATCCGGCCCACCGACACGTCAGTGGCCGACGCATAGACCACCATCACGATGGACGGCGGGATCAGAATACCAAGAGTACCCGCGTTACAGATCACCCCGGCCGCGAATTCCTTGGTATAGCCGACCTGTGTCATGGCCGCGATCACAATTGACCCGATAGCAACCACCGTCGCCGGGGATGATCCCGAAAGCGCCGCAAACATCATACAGGCAAAAACACCCGCAATCGCCAGACCGCCCTGCAAATGCCCGACACAGGCAATGGCGAAACGGATGATCCGCTTGGCCACGCCGCCGGTGGACATAAACGATGACGCCAGCACAAAGAACGGAATGGCCAGCAGCGTATAATGCCCGGCCATCGCCTGATACAGCGACTGCGCGACAGCGGCCAAAGACGTATCCGAAAACACCAGTTGAAAGATGATCGAGCTGATGCCAAGGGCCACCGCAATCGGCACCCCCAATAGCAGAAGGCTGATAATCATCATGAATAGCAGTGCAACTTCCATGACCCTCAGGCCTCCTTGTTCAGCTTGGCGGCTTCTGCGACCGCGTCTTCAGCTTCGTGGCTGACAATCAGGCTCTCGCTTTCGCCTGTCCAAATCCGCCAGACGGCCTGGCAAATCCGGAACAGGATCAACGCTGAAGCAATGGGCAGGATCATATAGGGGATCATCCGGGGCAGCTTGTTATAGCTTTCACCATAGTTGATCCAACCCTCCAGAAACCGCAGCCAGTCGGGCATCGGGATCTGGTCGGTTTCAAAGAAACTACGGCCACGTGCCGCAGTATCAAACCCAGTGGGAAACCATGTCCCGGTGGTCGGCGGCAGATCAGCAAAGGGGGCCCATTGGTCCCAGGCGCCTTTCATGATCAAAATGCCATAAAATATCGTAATGACCCCGGCGATCAGGGCGACCACCTTGCGCGGACGCGGTGCCAATATGTTGGTAATCGCGTCGACGCCCAAATGGGCCGTCACCTTGAAACCATAAGAAATGCCAAACAAAACCAGCCAGGCAAACAGAACCAGCACGACCTCAAGGCTCCAGATGATCGAGCTGTTAAAGCCATAGCGCAGGATAACATTCGCAAACGTCAGCATGGTCATCAGACCAAGCAACCCCGCAATGGCATTTTCCTCTAATCCGTGAACGGCACGGCCAACCGGCCCTTTGGGCGCATATTTACTGCTCATGGTCCCCTCCCCGGGATGGCAGGAATGCGGCCCGGAAATATGTCCGGGCCGCCCGTGTCAGCGACTTACATAGAGTCGTTGATCGCCTGTGCCGCGTCGATGTTGTCTTGACCGACTTCTTCCGCGAACTGCGACCAAACCGGCTTCATCGTCTCAACCCAGACCGTACGCTGCTCTGGCGTCAGCTCGACGATCTTGCCACCAGCGTCCAGAATGGACTGACGGGCAGCAAGGTCCACCTCTTTCACGGCCGCGTTCCGCGATGTTGTGACATCATTGAGGATCGTCAGGAACTGCTCGCGCACTGCCGGGTCAAGGCTGTCAAGGAAATCGACCGACGACACGACCATATAGTCGATGATACCGTGGTTGGTTTCTGTGATACCGTCCTGCACTTCAAAGAACTTCTGACCATAGATGTTCGACCAAGTGTTTTCCTGACCGTCCACAACGCCCGTCTGCAAGGCACCATATACTTCCGAAAAGGCCATCGGCTGCGGTGATGCACCCAGCGCTTGCATCTGTGCGACCAGCACGTCAGACGGCTGCACGCGGAACTTCAGGCCATTGGCATCAGACGGCGCGTTCAGCGGTACATTCGCACTGATTTGCTTCATGCCATTGTGCCAGTAGCCAAGGCCCTGCACACCGCGACGCTGCATGGCGTCCAGCATGTTTTGGCCAGTCTCAGACGCCTGAAACGCATCGACGGCATCAATGTTTTTGAACATGAACGGCAAGTCGAACAACCGGTATGCTTTGGTGATTGATTCAAACAGTGACAGCGAAGGTGCCGCCAGCTGCACGTCGCCGCGCAACATCGCTTCGATCACTTGCTCATCGGTGTAAAGCGTGGAGTTCGGAAAGACTTCCACGCACATCGTGCCGTCCATCTCGGTATTGACCCGCTCCATCAGCAGCGTGGCGGCGATCCCCTTTGGGTGACGGTCCGTGTTCGTCACATGGCTGAACTTCACGACGATCTCGCCGTCGTCACAGCCGCCGGTGTGGGCATCGGCCTGCGCCATTGTTGCAGTGATTGACAGTGCGGCCATTGCAGCTGCAGCTTTCAGAAATGTCATAGTATCTCCTCCCTAGAGAATGCTCGTCGCCCTGTGCGGACGGACGTGGACAACTGACAGCGGCAAACAGCCGCCCGCAAGCATTTTTAAGCGGCTCTGCGAAATGGGCGTATGTATCTGAAAAGGAACGGGAATTCCAAAAAGCGGCAAAACCATCGCCAAAATTGGGTGAAATCCCACACAAATGTTTACGCCATCAGTGCGGATCTCCGCACACTCTAGCCGGCAGCAGCATCCCCGATGACGCCTCTGAGTGTACTAACAGCCGTCTCGAGACTGGTAATGGTGCCATCAACGCCGGTGATCTCTGCCAGATTTGGTAGATGATTCAGGATTTTTCCCGCCACGACGATATGCGCCAGCGGTTGCGTGATGCGCAGTGCCACGATCAGCCGGGTCAGCGTGTGCAGCATCAGATCAGAATTCGCAACCAGCACAATCGCCCCGTAATTACGGTTCTCGCTTTTGTCGATCAATGCGTCATGCGACATGCCAACCGCCAAATCAACGTCCCAGCCTTCGCGCCGAAACAGATCCGTCGCGATCTCGATCCCCAGCGTGTGGGTTTCCCCGGGAACCAGCGCGAAAAGGGCGGGGTGGTCTTCGCGGCCCGCCGTGAAGTCGGATGCAATCACATGGCGCAGGCCCCGAATGATTCGGTACAGGCGCCCACAGGCGATTGTGACCTCGACAAACGATGCGGAATCTTCATTCCACATCTCACCAAGGCGGCGCGCGGCACCCGCAATATAGCCCAGATAAATCGTCTGATCTTCCAGACCCTCGCGTTGCGCGTCAAGAATGACCCGGTCACCGGCAGTGGAATCTGATGACAAAAGCGCGTGGCATAGCAGATCTATTTGCGCCACCGACGGCAGCCGTTTCGACGCCGATGACTTTGGCACGCGAAACGCAAGGCGTCTCACAACTTCGCGGGCAAGCCCTGACACGGCGTCTGGCGGTAATTCGCGCCCAACAAGCCGCAGCTGGTGACTGGCGCGCTCATACTCAGAACGATCAAACACGTCTTCGCTCAGTGGCGCTTGAGCCATGAACGCCCCTCCCCTTGTTCACGCATTGAACGTCCGGGTCCGAATACTTACCGGTTCGGTTACGGTATCCAACTGCATGCAGGCTAACACACAAAACCGTTAGATCTGCGCGGCAGAGTGTCGCGGTTTCACGTCTCGGTTGCTCGCCATCTAATTGCGAAAATCGTCAGGACGCAACCCGTATTTGTTCAGCTTGTCATAAAATGTTTTGCGCGGCAGTTGCAGATCACGGGCGACCTCGGACGCGCGGCCTTCGTGCCGCTGCAAGGCGGCCACCAGCAGCGACCGTTCCACCTGGGCCATCTGCGCCGCCAACCCAGCCCCGCGCGGCACATCGCTTTCGTCCAGACCCAGCGCAAAGCGCATCGCGACATTCATCAAGGCCCGCGCGTTTCCGGGCCAATCCTGCGCCATCAGCCGGGCTGTGTGTTCTGCGGTTACGATGGGCGGTGTCAGGTTCGCCTGTTCGCTCGCCTGTGCGACATAGTGCTGAAAAAGAACCGGAATATCGGCAGGGCGTTCGCGCAGGGCGGGAATACGGACGCGTATCAGGTCCAGACGATAGAACAATTCTGCATTAAAGCCGCCATCGGCCAACGCAGCCTTCAGATCGCGGGTCGTCCCCGCCAAGACCCGCGCCGCGCCGCCCTCCTCCAGCCGGTCCAGCAGATAAAGCTGGGTGGCCGGATCAAGGCCCGTGACCTCATCCAGATACAGCGTGCCATCCAACGCATCCGCGAATGCCCGCGCCAGCCCCGCCTCGTTCAGCGATGATGCTGCCCGTTTGACAAACGGACGTGACGCCTTGGATGACAGCAAATGGATCACCTCGGCGATCTTGGACGTACCCGACCCCTGCTCGCCGACAATCAGCGCCTCGGTGCCCGCACGGGCCGCCGCACGGGCCTGATTGCGCAACTCGTTGGCCAACCGTGACTCGCCAAACAACAAACGCGATGCGGCATCACCGGCTTGCAGTTCGTGTTTCAGACGGCGGTTTTCCAAAACCAGCGCGCGCGCCTGCAAGGCTCGCTCGACCACGGCAACAAAATCCCGCGGCGCACAAGGCTTTTCCAGAAAATCATAGGCACCTGCCGACATCGCACGCACCGCCATGGGGATATCCGCCTCGCCGGTCAGCAAGATAACGGGCAGGTCGACGTCCACATTACGCACAAAATCAAGCAGGAAAAATCCATCGCGCCCCGGCATCCGAATATCGGTCACCACCACGCCTGCGAAATCAGGGGTCAGATGATCCTTGGCTTCCACGAACGACCCCGCCACCGTCGGCAGCAGTTCGGCAAGCTCAAGCGTCTGCCCCAGCGCCTCGCGGATATCGCGGTCGTCATCCACCAAAAGAACCCGTCGGGTCATGCCGCCACCTTCCGCGCTACGGTGTCCAGCTCGACGGTAAACACCGCCCCACCATCATGATGGTTGCGGCCCCGGATCGCGCCACCAAAACTTTGCACCAAGCCATATGATATCGACAACCCCAACCCCATGCCCTCGGCAGCCCCCACCGCCTTTGTTGAATAAAACGGATCGAATATCTTTTCCGGCTCCGCAATCCCCGGCCCGGTATCGCGCACGGAAACGGTGGTGCGCGCACCAGCCTGCACGACCGCAAGGGTCACGATTTTGGGGTCGCTTTCCTCCATCGCATCCATCCCATTGGTGACCAGGTTAAGGATCACTTGCTGCAACCGGACCTCTCCACCGCGCACGATCACCGGAACGTCAGGACGATCCCAATGCAGGGTCACACCATCCTGCGCAGCACGCGGGCCGATGATCTCCAGCACCGCATCAATGACCGCGACAATATCAACATCCATCGGTGGTTCCGCCTCTTGCCGCGCAAAGGCGCGCAGGTTGCGGATGATGCGACCCATCCGGCGGGCCAGTTCCGAAATCCGTCCCAAATTCTGGGCCGCAATCTCGGGCTTGCCTCGCTCCAGGAAACCTTGCGCGTTTTCAGCAAATGACCGGATCGCGGTCAGCGGCTGGTTCAGCTCGTGACTGATCCCCGCAGACATCTGCCCCAATGCCGACAGCTTGCCCGCCTGCACCAGATCATCCTGCGCTTTTTGCAGGCGCAGCTCCGCCGTGGTCCGCTCAGCCACCTCGCGGCGCAGATCTTCATTGAGCTTTGACAACTCGGCCGTGCGGTCCCGGACCCGCGCCTCAAGTCTGGCATTCAGCGCGGCAAGCGTGCGCCGCCGCCCTGTCGCCAAAAACAGCAGCGCCCCAAAGGCCAGACAGACAGCCGCCACGACAGCCGCCTGCAGTGACGCAAGCTGCCGCGCTGGCGCGGTATCCACCAATACCTCGCCCGTCATCCCGATCACCGGCAAATCCAGCGTCAGATGCAACGCATGCGCCGGCAAATAACGGCCCCCGTCCACATCCCAGACTTCATAGCCGTTCAAAGCGCCTTCGGTATGCGCGACAAAGGGGGCGATCTGACCCACAGGATACCCGACAATCTGGGGCACTTGCGACGGATCGGTCATCCGGGATCGGAACACCAACTCGGACCTGCTCGACAGAAAAATAACCCCCTGATCGTCGGTAAAGAACAGTGCCGGGCGGGCGCCGCGCCATGATGCTTCGACCGCTTCGACGTCCGCATAAACCACCAGAGCGCCCAGCACCGGCCCGGCTTTTGAAAACACCGGGGCCGCAAATACAAACGTCCGCCGCTTGTACGCCGCGCTGTAAAAATGACCCAGCCCCAAGGCCCCGTCCATCGCCCGCTCAAAATAGTCACTGCCCGCATGTTCAATATCCGGCGCACCACTGGTCGTCACGATGGAATGGCCATTGGCATCAACCAGCATCATGTCCAGCGATCCGGTCTTGTCTGCGATCTGTTGCAGCACGGGGCGGCCCATCACGGCCGGCGTCAGCCCCGCCAACAGTGGCGGCACAATCGGGTGATCCGCCGTCAGCACCGCCAATTCACGAAACCGGCGCAACTCTCCGGTCAGACTATCCGACGCCAGCGCAAGGTCCGCCCGCGCGCGCTGCTCAAGGGGGGCAAGCGCGGCCAGATAGCCATACCACCAAACCGCCCCGGCAAAGCCCAGCACAGCCGCCAGAAACCCGGCAACGACCAATAGACGAGGCTGAAAAAAACGTCCCATGACCGCTTGTTTATCCACCCGCGCTTGCATTGGCCAGACAGGCCGGTCAAAGCTGCGATCATGCAACGCCTGTCTCAATCACCCACTGACCCCGCCTTTGTCCAAAACCCCTACCCGTTTTATGATCGGGCGCGGGCAGCGGGCGATTTCATCTGGTGGGACGACTACAACATGGCCTGCGCGGTATCGCATCACGCGGTGCACGCGGTCCTGCGTGATCGGCGCATGGGCCGCGAATGCCCAGCCGAACGGGCCCCCGACATCCCCGACCACCTCGCACCGTTCTATGCGGTCGAAGCGCACTCGATGCTCGAACGCGAACCCCCGGTCCACACGCGCTTGCGGTCACTGGTGCTGCGCGCCTTTACCAGCCGCACGATTGCCGCACTGGACCCCCAGATCACCCAGCTTTGCCATGACCTGATCGACCGTTTTCCCGATGCGCCCTTCGATCTCCTGACCGCCTACGCCCAGCCGGTGCCCGTCGTCATCATTTCCCGCCTGCTTGGTGTGCCCGAAGATCGCGCCGATGATCTGCTGCGCTGGTCAAACGCGATGGTCGCCATGTATCAGGCCCGGCGCACCCCCCAAATCGAAGCCGCCGCCATCGCCGCCACAAACGATTTCACGGCCTTCATGCGCAGCTATATCGCCAAACGCCGCAAAACGCCCGCCGATGACCTCATCTCGACGCTGATCGCCGCCGAACAAGACGGCGACCGCTTGACCGAGGACGAGCTGATCACCACCTGCATCCTGCTTCTGAACGCCGGACACGAGGCCACGGTGCATACGCTGGGCAATGGAACCAAAACCCTGCTGGAACAAAATATCCGCACCATAACCGCCCCCTGCATCGAAGAGATCATACGCCACGACCCGCCGCTCCATATGTTCACCCGCTGGGTTTACGACGATGTGACGCTGGGCGCGCACGGCTTCAAACGCGGCGATCAGATCGCCTGCCTGCTGGGGGCCGCCAACCGGGACCCAGCCGCATATCCAAACCCCGACGTCTTTGATCCGGCCCGCAAAGGCCCCCAAAACACCAGCTTCGGCGGCGGTATCCATTTCTGCGTCGGCGCACCACTGGCCCGGCTGGAATTGCGCATCGCACTGCAAATCCTGTTCGCCCGCTGCCCGACCCTGCGGCTGGTCCAGCCCCCCCAATATGGTGACGTCTATCACTTCCACGGGCTCAGCCGGTTGATGGTCCGCACGTAAATTCGCAGGCCGCACCGACAGCCACGTTTTCGCTTGAACTTCCCCCGCGACCAGCTACCCAGCGCGCAACGGCCATGCCGCAATTCCGGTGGCATAGGGTCAATTGCCAGGTCAAACCAATCACCCCTCCAGGAGGCATCCGACAGTGCAAGATTTCAAACTCGGCTGGGAAGAGTGGCTCGCCCTGCCGCAATTGGGCCTCCGGGCGATCAAGGCAAAGGTCGACACCGGCGCAAAGACATCCGCGCTGCATGCCTCCGTGATCGAACCCTTTGGCTCGCATGCCAAGCCACAGGTCAGGTTTTTGATTCAGCCCAACCCCGAACAGCCCAGCTATGAAATCACATGCTCCGCCCCCGTGATCGACCGGCGCAGCGTGACCAGTTCGAATGGCGAAACAGAACTGCGCTATGTCATTGAAACGCAAATAGAAATGGCCGGTCGCCGCTGGCCAGTCGAGGTCACGTTGACCAACCGTGAAAACATGACCTATCGGATGCTGTTGGGGCGCGCGGGCATTGCCGACGACATGATCGTCGACCCCAACCATTCCTTTCTGCAACCGCAGTTGTCGTATGACCTTTATAAAAACGTCCCCACCGGCCCCGCAATCGACCGCCCGCTGCGTATCGCACTTCTCACGCGGGAGCCGACCAATTACAGCAGCACCCGCATCATGGAAGCCGCGCAAAAACGCGGCCACACGATCGAGGCGATCAATACCCTGCGCTGCTACCTGAAAATGGGTGGAATCGACCCAGAGATCCACTACGACGGCGCGCCCCTGCCGCGATACGATGCGGTTATTCCCCGGATTGGCGCCTCGACCACGGCCTATGGCATGGCGGTTCTGCGACAGTTCGCCAACACCGGCGCCTACTGCGTGAACACCGCCGACGCCATCGGCGCATCGCGTGACAAACTGCTGGCCCACCAGATCCTTGCGGGGGCTAATATCGGCACCCCCGTCACCGCCTTTGCCCATTCGCCCAAAGACACCAAACACCTGATCGAACTGGTCGGCGGCGCGCCCGCCGTCGTCAAACTGCTGTCCTCAACCCAAGGCCGCGGCGTCGTGCTCGCCGAAACCAGGAAAGCCGCCGAAAGCCTTGTGGATGCGTTTCGCGGCCTTGACGCAAACTTCCTGATCCAAGAGTTCGTGAAAGAGGCCGCAGGCGCCGACACCCGGTGCCTTGTGATCGGCAACAAGGTCGTCGGCGCGATCAAACGCCAGGCCGGCGACGGCGAATTCCGCTCAAATCTGCACCGTGGCGGCACCGCAAGCAAAGTGCGCATCTCAAAAGAGTTGCGCGACGTCGCACAGCGGGCGTCCCGGACCCTGGGGCTGTCTTTCGCAGGCGTCGATATTCTGGAAAGCAGCACCGGCCCCAAAGTGCTCGAGGTAAACTCCTCTCCCGGTCTCGAAGGGATAGAAAAGGCGACCCGCAAAGATATCGCCGATATGCTGATCGCCTATGTCGAAACCCGGGTCAGGCCGCTGGCCCGCAACCGATGATCCCCGGATCGGGCTAAAGCGGCAGCGCGACCGTCGATTTGATCTCTTCCATCGACAAAAGTGCGGTCACATTATGCACCTTCACCTCTGAAATCAGCGCCTGATAAAAGGCGTCATAGGCCCGCGCATTCTTGACCCGCACTTTCAGGATGTAATCAATATCCCCCGCCAGCCGATGCGCCTCCTGGACTTCTGCACGCGATTTCAACGCCTTAAGAAACCGCCCTTGCCAGTCCGCATCATGTTCCGATGTGCGGATCAGCACGAAAAAACACGCCTCGAACCCCAGCGCCTCTGCATCCAGCAAGACCGTCTGCTGGCCGATGATACCCGCCTCGCGCAGCTTGCGGATTCGGTTCCAAACCGGCGTCTTTGATGACCCGACAGTCTTGGCAATTTCATCCAGTGACTGCGCCGCATCCGCCTGCAAGGCCGCTAAAATCTTCCGATCCGTGGCATCAATGCGCACTGACATTCTCATTTCTCCAATTTCACAGGACGGGCAGTCCAAATTCACGCCAAGTCAGAACAATCATCCTTACTTAGCCGCAGGGGGCAGCAAGTAACAGAATAATATTCTATATTGAAGAGAAGAAATCAGAGGTTCGTCATGCAGCACTTTCCAATTTTCCTCGCCGTAGCAGGCCGCCGCATTGTCCTGTCGGGCGGTGGCGATGCCGCCATGGCCAAACTGCGCCTGCTGATGAAGACGCAGGCGCACCTCACTGTTATTGCAGCGCAAATCGCGCCTGAAATTCACCGCTGGGCGGCCCAGGGCAAGCTGCGGATCATCACCCGCGCCATGGAACCCGGCGATGCGCTTTGTGCTGCACTGTTTTATGCGGCCAACGAAAACGCCACCGAAGACGCCCGCGCCGCCGCCATCGCCCATGCCGAAGGTGCGCTGGTGAATATCGTCGATAACCTTGCCGACAGTCAGTTCATCACCCCCGCCATCGTGGACCGTGACCCCGTCACCATTGCGATCGGCACCGAAGGTGCGGCCCCGGTTCTGGCCCGCGCCATCAAGGCCGACCTAGAAGCGCGCCTGCCGACATCACTTGGCGTGCTGGCGCGCATCGGCAAAACCTTCCGGCACGCGGTGGACGTGCTGCCGATGGGTCGCAAGCGGCGCGATTTCTGGTCGGAATTTTACTTCAATACAGGACCAAAAGCACTTGAAAATGATGGGGAAAGTGGCGTTCAAAAAGCGTTGGAAATCCTTCTCGACACCCATACCACGGCCACTCACACCGCCGGACATGTTGACCTTGTCGGCGCAGGACCGGGGGACCCAGAGTTACTGACACTCAAAGCCCGCAACGCGCTCGACAAGGCCGACGTCGTTATCCACGACCGCTTGGTCACCCCCGAAATCCTAGAACTGGCCCGCCGCGAAGCCATCATCATTGACGCCGGCAAGGAAGGGTTCGGCACCGCCATGGCCCAATCCGACATCGACGCGCTGATCGTTGAACATGCCCGGAACGGGGCCTATGTGGTCCGCCTCAAGGCCGGTGATCCCACCGTCTTTGGCCGCCTCGACGAAGAAATTGCCGCGATAGAAGCCGCTGGTCTGACCTACCGCATCATTCCCGGCATCACCGCCGCCTCGGCCGCAGTCGCCAACATTGGGCAAAGCCTGACAAAGCGGAACCGCAACTCTGCCGTCCGCCTAATCACCGGCCACGACACCAAAGGCTATGCGGATCACGATTGGAAAGCACTGGCGCAACCCGGCGAAGTTGCCGCGATCTATATGGGCAAGAAATCCGCCCGCTTCATTCAGGGCCGCCTGCTGATGCACGGCGCCAATCCCGCGACCCCCGTGACGATCATCGAAAATGTCAGCCGGGCCGATCAACGGGTCATCGCCACGACCCTGGTCGAAATGGAACCCACCATGAGCCGCGCCAATCTCACGGGTCCTGCCATCACATTCTACGGCCTCGCCCCGCGTCATGCACAGCAGGCCGCGCGCCAAACACCCCTGACCCAACCGCTGGAGGCCACATCATGAGCCGCGCATTCAAGCCCAAAGTTGTCACCGCAAACGCATTGCTCGAAGGCGATGCCGTCTGGCTGACCATTGACGACCGCTGGACCCGCGATATCGCCGAGGCGGAGCTGATGACCGACGAAGCCCACGCCGACCTGCGCCTACTCGAGGCACTGTCCCGGCAAAGCGAAATTGCAGGGGCCTATCTGGCCGATGCGGCAGCTGGCGCTAACGGCCCCCAACCCACCCACTTCCGCGAGGCGTTCCGCACGCGCGGCCCCTCAAACTATGCTCACGGCAAACAGGTAGACCTTTAATCATGTATGTTTACAACGACTTCGACGAAGCTTTTGTGCGCAACCGCGTGGCCCAGTTCCGTGGCCAGGTGGAACGCCGTATCGACGGGTCCCTGACCGAGGACGAATTCAAGCCGCTGCGCCTGATGAACGGCCTTTATCTGCAACTGCACGCCTATATGCTGCGCGTCGCTGTCCCTTATGGCACGCTCAACGCGGTCCAGATGCGTCAGCTGGCCTATATCGCCGACCGTTGGGACAAGGGCTATGGCCACTTCACGACCCGCCAGAACATCCAGTACAACTGGCCCGAACTGCGCGATGTGCCTGACATGCTTGCGGCGCTGGCCGATGTGGGCATGCACGCGATCCAGACGTCCGGCAACACGATCCGCAATGTCACCGCCGACCATTTTGCGGGTGCTGCCGCCGACGAAATCGAAGACCCGCGCGCCATCGCCGAACTGCTTCGCCAGTGGTCGACCGACCATCCTGAATTCCAGTTTCTGCCGCGCAAATTCAAAATCGCCGTGACCGGTGCCACCGAAGACCGCGCCGTGACGCGCGCCCATGACATCGGCCTGCGCATGGTCCGCAACGCCGCAGGCGAACCGGGGTTCGAGGTGATCGTCGGCGGTGGCCTTGGCCGCACGCCTATGGTCGGCAAGGTCCTGCGGGATTTCCTGCCCAAGGCTGATCTATTGCCCTATTGCGAGGCGATCGTCAGCGTCTACAACCTGCTGGGCCGCCGCGATAACAAATACAAGGCGCGGATCAAGATCACCGTGCATGAAAATGGGCTCGAGAAAATTCAAACGCTGGTCGAAGACCGTTTTGCCGCGATCCGTCCCACGTTTACCGGCCATGATCAGGCGCTGCTGGCCGTGATCGAAACAGCCTTCGCCCCGCCCGCTTTTGCCGTGAAATCCAGCGATGGATATCAGGCCGCCCGCCTTGCGAACCCCGCCTTCCGGTCATGGACCGACACGAACCTCGCCGCCCACAAGGCGCCCGGCTACGCCATCGTGTCGATCAGCATCAAGAAACACGGCGCCACACCCGGCGACGCGACATCCGACCAGATGCGCGCCATGGCCGATATCGCCGAACGCTACGGGCACAATGAACTGCGGATCAGCCACGAACAGAACGTGATCCTGCCGCATGTGCATCAATCGGACCTGCCCGCCGTCTACGCCGCCTTGCGCGCCGCCGACCTTGCGACCGCGAACATCGGGCTGGTCAGCGATATCATCGCCTGCCCCGGTATGGATTACTGCGCGCTGGCCACGGCCCGTTCCATCCCCATTGCCCAGGACATCGCGACCCGCTTTGACGCTCTCAAGCTCGAACATGAAATCGGCCCGCTCAAGATCAAGATCAGCGGCTGCATCAATGCCTGCGGCCACCACCATGTCGGCCACATCGGTATTCTAGGGCTGGACCGGGCGGGCGTGGAAAATTATCAGATCACGCTTGGCGGCGACGGCACCCAAACGACAACCATCGGCGAACGCGCCGGGCCCGGTTTTAGCGCCGCCGACATCGTGCCCGCCATCGAACGGCTGGTCACCGGCTACCTCGACCTGCGCACGGATGCCAACGAGACATTTCTACAGGCCTATCGCCGTCTTGGCATGGCGCCTTTCAAAACCCTTCTCTACCCTGCCGAGGACCAAGCAGATGCCGCTTAAAGAAATCGCAGACCGCCGCAACCTGCTGCACCGCCACAGCGATGCGCAAACCGTGCTGCGCCACGCCCTTGACGACACCGAAATCGCCAAGATCGCACTCGTCTCCTCTTTCGGCGCCGAAAGCGTTGTGCTGTTGCACATGGCCGCCCAAATCGACACATCCGTGCCCGTGATCTTTCTTGATACCGAAATGCTGTTTCCTGAAACGCTGACCTACCAGCGTGATCTGTCCGAACAGCTTGGGCTCGGGGACGTGCGCGTGATCACGCCGTCGCGCGATGCGCTGCTGACGATGGATGTGGACGGCTTGCTGCATCAGGCCGATACCGACGCCTGCTGCGATCTGCGCAAGACCCGCCCCTTGGAAGACGCCCTGCAAGGGTTTGATGGCTGGATCACCGGGCGCAAACGCTATCAGGGCGGGCAACGTGCCGCCCTGCCCCTGTTCGAAAAGGAAGCCCGCCGGATCAAGATCAATCCGCTGGCCAACTGGGACCGCGACGACCTTCAGTCCTATATCACCGCCCACAACCTGCCCCGGCATCCGCTGGTCGCCAAAGGGTATCCCTCGATCGGCTGCATGCCCTGCACCACCCGCGTCGGCGAACACGAAGACCCCCGGTCCGGGCGCTGGCGGAACAGTGAAAAAACCGAATGCGGCATCCATTTTGAAAATGGCGCGATGGTCCGTGAAGGAAAAGCAGCATGAGCGTGATTGTCACCGACACCGGCTTTGCCGCCGACGATTGGACCGGCGGCTTCATAGGCCATGCCGCAAATGACTGCGGCTATGGCGTCGATCTGCCTTCTGACACGGACCCTGCGACCTTGGGTCAGCTCGCCAATGCCCCCATGATCCGCATCGACTTTCCGTCCTCCGCCGATGGGCGCGGCTTTACGCTGGCAAACCTGCTGCGGCGTCTGGGCTACACGGGGCGCCTGCGGGCGCGCGGCCACGTGCTTGCCGACCAATACGCCATGGCGCGCCGGTCTGGCTTTGACGAGGTCGAAATAACCGACGCCCTTGCCGCACGCCAACCCCAAAACCAATGGCTCGCCCGGTCGGATTGGCAAAACCACAACTATCAGGCCCGCCTGCGCGGCTAGCCCCTTTCGCAATTCCCCATCAAAGACTAAGACAGAGGGCGGCCCAAGAGGGCTGCAATGACACTATGACAAAGCAGACACCCGTGACCCAAGCCAACGCCAAACCCGTGCCGACCCTGCCAGACGCGCAAACCGTGACGCAGGTCCAGCACTATACCGACCGTCTTTTCTCGTTTCGGGTGACCCGGCCGCAATCCCTGCGATTCCGATCCGGCGAATTTGTCATGATCGGCCTGATGGGCGATCCGAACCCCGACACAGGCAAGCAAAAACCGTTGCTGCGGGCCTACTCCATCGCCTCGCCCAGTTGGGACGAGGAACTGGAATTCTACTCGATCAAGGTCCCCGACGGGCCGTTGACATCGAAATTGCAGCACATACAGGTCGGCGATGAGATCATCCTGCGGCCAAAACCCGTGGGCACGCTGGTGCATGATGCGCTGCTGCCGGGCAAGCGGCTTTATTTCTTTGCGACCGGAACCGGCTTTGCCCCCTTCGCATCATTGCTGCGCGAACCGGACACCTATGAAAATTATGACGAAGTCATCATCACCCACACCTGCCGCGACGTGAACGAACTGACCTACGGGCGCGATCTGATTGCGGGCATCAAACAAGACGACATGATGATTGAACTGCTGGGTGTCGAAAACTTGGCCAAGATCAAATATTACCCGACCACGACCCGCGAACAAAGCCCCAAGATGGGCCGGATCACGACCCTGATCGAAAACGGCGACCTGTTCACCGATCTTGGCGTGCCGCCCCTGAACCCCGCAACTGATCGTGCAATGGTCTGTGGCTCGCTGGCGTTCAACAAAGACATCAAGGCGTTGCTGGAAAAGGCAGGCCTGCACGAAGGCGCCAACTCAGAACCCGGCGAATTCGTTATCGAAAAAGCATTCGTCGGCTAAGCACCTGCCGCAAAATGCAAAAAGGGCCGCGTCACAACTGACGCGGCCCTTTTTTTGTTCTACTCGCCCAACACCGTACGCAGTTGCTCCAGCACGGGTGCCAATAGCTCAGGATTGTCCTTGGCGGCGGTGACCGCACTGCCCAGCGTGGTCTTTTCCAGCATCGAAATATCGGCGTTCTGGATCACTTCCATCACCTTATCGACATCGAACCCGTCCACAGTCAGCAGCGCCATCGGTGCATCATCGGTCGCGTCCTCGGGCGCGGCGGCGGTGACCTCTGGCTCTGCCACGGTAACCTCAGCCTCGGCAGCAACGTCGCCGGTTGCGGCCTGTGTTGCATCTTGCACGGCCTCTGCGGCGCTATCCATTGCGGCTTGCGCAGCGGCAGCGGCAGCCTGTGCCGCGGCCTCAACTTCGGCAGCCGCCGCTGCAGCGGCCTCTTGCGCAGCAGCAACCGCAGCGGCGGCAGCTTCCTCGGCGGCTGCGGCCTGTGCGGCAACCGCGTCTTGTGCGGCAATCGCTGCGGCTTCCGCTTCGGCAGCCGCCGCCGCTTCGTCAGCGGCGGTCTGTCCGGTCAACACGCCGATAGCTTCGGCGGGCGAACGTCCATTGGCAGCATACTCGTAGCCGAAAAAGCCCAAAACGGCCAAAACGATCAAGATGGCAATAGCTCTCATTTTTATATCCTTCAAATATATGCGCATATGGCCCCCAAGGACCTTGGCTTTGCTATGCCAGATTGCGTGTAGAAGGGGAAGCGCACACCGTTTTGAAATTGGCGGAAAACCGCATCTTTTGCGGGTTGAAGCCGCATCGTCAGCGGTCTAGTTTAGCTGCTACGCACACGGAATAATTTAAGGATAAAGACCATAGGACGCAGACCCCACAACGCGCCACCACCGCGCGAAACAGGCCCCCGTATTAATGACCGTATCCGCGACAGCGAGATCCGTCTGATCGGTGCTGATGGCGAAAACGTTGGTGTTGTGACACCCGAACGCGCAATGATCATGGCCGAAGAAGCCGGTCTGGATCTTGTTGAAATTTCGCCTAATGCAACGCCGCCGGTCTGTAAGATCATGGACTTTGGCAAGTTCAAATACGAGACTCAGAAAAAAGAAGCTGAGGCCCGCAAGAAGCAGAAGATCATCGAAATCAAAGAGGTCAAGTTCCGTCCGAACACTGACATCAATGATTACCAGGTCAAAATGCGCAATGTTTTCAAATTCTTAGAAAACGGCGATAAGGTCAAGATCACCCTGCGTTTCCGGGGCCGCGAGATGGCACACCAAGAACTGGGGCGTCAACTTCTGGAACGCGTGGCCGAAGATACCAAAGAGACAGGGCGCGTCGAAAACTTTCCCAAGATGGAAGGCCGTCAGATGGTCATGTTGATCGGGCCGTTGCCGAAATAGCGACTTCGCCCAGCCGCAGCCGGTTTGGTTCCTGCCAGATCGCGCTGCCGCTCCGGCATCAGCGTGATCGTGAAACCACCTGTTTTCGGGTGCGGGCCGCAGCAAAGACACCGCACCGCACCCCAAAATCGCGATTAACGCAACGAGACGCCGCAGCGCATAGCCGTGGCCGGACGCGAATCATGCGCCCTTCAGCATCGCCAAGAAATCACCCTACATTTCGACGGGTAAAACCGGCCCATGTCGCTGCGCGGACCGGTTTTGTTGCAATATCAACCGGCTGCGGTTACGGCACGGCCTGTCATCACTTTGACCAAATGCGCCCGATACGCCGGCGTGCCGTGCAGATCGCCGATCATACCTTCTGCGCTGACGCCAAGATCGCCCAGTGCCGCAGCCGAGAAATCGGCAGACAACGCAGCCTCTGCCTCGGTCCAACGGAAAACACCGCTTTCCGATGCGCCGGTGACGGCCACACGGACACCATCGGCATATTTTGCAACATAGACACCTACCAAGGCAAAGCGCGATGCGGGTTGCACAAATTTCTGGTAATTTGCCGCCTGCGGAATTGGCAACCGCACTTCCGTAATCACTTCCCCCGCGTCCAGCGCCGTGGCGAACATGCCCTGAAAGTAATCGTCGGCAGCAATCGTGCGGGCATTGGTGATGATCGTCGCGCCCGACCCAAGGGCCGCCGCCGGATAGCAGGCCGATGGATCATTATTGGCCAAAGACCCCCCGATGGTGCCCCGATTGCGGACCGCCGGGTCCCCGATATGCCCCGCCAACGCCGCCAGCGCGGGGTAAAGCGCAGCCGCCTCTTGGGCGACCGTGCCATGGGTCGTGGCACCGCCAATGCAAAGCGCGCCTTCATCGCTCAGACACACGCCTTTCATCTCGCCAATGCCGGTCAGGCTGACCAATGTCGCGGGCATCGCCAGCCGCGCCTTCAGCGTCGGGATCAGCGTTTGCCCCCCACCCAACGCCTGCGCATCTTCGTCCTGCAACGCAGCCACGGCATCGGCGATGGTCGCAGGCCGTTCAATCTCAAAAGCATACATATCGCTTCTCCCTTACGCGTTGTTCATCGCTTCCCAGACGCGCACAGGCGTCAGGGGCATATCAATATGAATGACGTTCTTGCCGCCAGATTGCAGCGCATCAATCACAGCGTTCACAACCGTCGGCGGCGACCCGATCGCCCCCGCCTCGCCACAGCCCTTCACGCCCAGCGGATTGTGCGTGCAAGGTGTGGCACACGAATGATCGACCGTGTAAAATGGCAAATCATCGGCACGCGGCATCGTGTAATCCATATAACTGGCTGACAAAAGCTGCCCGTCGCTGTCGTATTGCGCCTTTTCAAGTAGGGCCTGCCCAATCCCTTGGCCCAGCCCGCCATGCACCTGCCCGGTCACAATCATCGGGTTCATGACATTGCCGAAATCGTCCACCGCCGTGAACCGATCAATGCGCACCTTGCCGGTTTCGGTATCCACCTCTACCTCGCAGGCATAGGCCCCCGACGGATATGTGAAATTGGCCGGATCATAAAACGCGGTCTCTTCCAGACCCGGCTCAATATCCTCAATCGGGAAATTATGCGGAATATAGGCCTTCAGCGCGACCTCGCCAAAGCTCACCGAACTGTCGGTCCCTTTCACAGTGAACTGACCATCCACGAAATCCAGATCATCCACTGCCGCCTCAAGCATATGGGCGGCAATCTTTTTCGCCTTCACGATGATCTTTTCCGTGGCACGCACCACGGCAGACCCACAGACCGCAAGGCTGCGCGACCCATAAGTCCCCATTCCAAAAGGAATTTTCGATGTATCGCCATGCACGATATCAATAGACAGCGGATCAATACCAAGCATCTCTCCGACGATCTGCGGGAACACGGTTTCATGTCCCTGCCCGTGACTATGCGCGCCGACCATCACGCTAAGATTGCCGGTGGCATTCACCCGCACGGTCGCGGCGTCATACAGACCAACCCGGCTGCCCAAAACCCCAATCAGGTTCGACGGAGCAATCCCGCAAGCCTCGATATAGGCATTCACGCCAAAACCGCGCAGCAGACCCTTTGCTTCGCTTTCACGGCGACGGGCGTCAAAACCGCCGCGATCGGCAAGCGTCTCCATCTTGTCCATCAACGCATCATAATTGCCGGAATCGTACTCCAGTCCTGCGGCGCTGGCGAATGGATACTGATCGGGCTTCACAAAGTTCTTGCGCCGCATCTCGACCGGGTCGATCCCCAGTTCGCGGGCGGCCATGTCAATGACGCGCTCGATGGAATAGGTGGCCTCGGGGCGGCCAGCCCCGCGATACGCATCCACCGGGGCCGTGTTCGTGAACACCGTTTTGACGTTCACATAGACATGGGGCACGGTATAGTTGCCCGCCATCAGCGTCCCATGCAGAAACGTCGGCGTTACCGTCGAAAAATTCGACAGATAGGCACCGACATTGGCAAGGGTTTCGGTGCGGAAGGCAATGAAACTGCCATCCTTTTCACAGGCCAGTTCGATCTTGGTCACATGGTCACGACCATGGGCATCGGTCAGAAACGCCTCGCTCCGGTCCGCCGTCCACTTCACCGGACGGCCCACCTTCTTGGCGGCGGCCAGTACCAATGCTTCTTCGCCATAGTGATAGATCTTAGACCCGAAACCGCCGCCCACATCGGGGGCAATCACCGTCAACTTGTTCTCGGGAATCCCCATCACAAACGCCGAAATCAACAGCCGCGTCAAATGCGGGTTCTGCGAGGTGGTGTGCAATGTATAGGCATCGGTGCCCTGATCATAAGACGCCGTCGAACAACGTGGTTCCAACGCGTTGGGCGCCAAGCGGTTGTTGACCAACTCCAATGTGGTGACATGCGGTGCCGCCTTGATTGCGGCGTCTGTCGCAGCGCGGTTATCCTCGATCCAGCCCCAGTCAAAACACTGGTTGGTGCCAATCTCATCATGGACAAAGTGGTCGGCCTTCAGCGCGGCGGCCATATCGACAAGCGCGGGCAGTTCTTCAATATCTGCGATAATTTCTTCAGCCGCATCGCGGGCCTGCTTTTCCGTTTCGGCAACCACCGCGGCATAGGCATCGCCCACATGGCGGACCTTGCCGTGGGCCAGCACAGGGCGTTTTGGCTCCTTCATTGGCGTGCCGTCGCGGCTGTTGATCAGCCAACCTGCGGGGTTGCCGCCCACATCCACGAAATCCGCGCCCGTAAAAATAGCCAGAACACCGGGCATGTTTTCGGCGACAGAGATGTCGATCCCGTTAATCTTGCCATTCGCCACGTTTGAACGCACGAAAACCGCCGTCGCCTGACCATAGGTATTGATGTCGTCCGTGTAGTGCCCTTGCCCCTTCAGAAACCGCAGGTCTTCGCGCCGCTTTGTGCTGGCACCTATTCCACTATTCTTTGGCATTTTTTCCTCCCTGGAGGGTGGGTCAAGACCCACCTCGAACATCACGCAGCCGCAATGGCGCTCACATCCTGGCCCGATGCGGCCATGATCGCCTTGACGATGTTATGGTAGCCTGTGCAGCGGCAAATATTCCCTTCAAGATATTCACGGATTTCGGCTTCCGTGGGCGTAGGGTTTTCTTGCAGCAATGCCGCCGCCGACATCACCATGCCCGGCGTGCAGAAACCGCACTGCAACCCATGATGGTCCTGAAACGCCTGCTGGATCACGTTCAACGACCCGTCGGCATTCGCCTGCCCTTCAATCGTGCCCACCGCAGCGCCATCCGCCTCGATCGCAAACATCGTACAGGCCTTTACGGCGGCACCATCCACATGCACCACGCACGCCCCGCATTGGCTGGTATCACAGCCCACATGCGTGCCTGTCATCCGCAGATCGCTTCTTAGAAAATCGACAAGCAGCGTCCGGCCTTCGACATCGCCAGACACGGCTTTGCCGTTCACGGTCATTGTGACCTTTGTCATGAAATTCCTCCCGGTTTCGATGTGCCTTGGCCCGAGTAAAACATGACTGACTTGATATGAGAACCATAATTTTTCGCGCAACAATCAAATCGCGCGCCGATCAGCCCCCGACATCCGCACGTGGTCTGGGCCGGGTCGGGATCTCCTTCAGCAACCCGCCCACGCCCATGAGCGCAAAATCTGCAGGGGTCAGTTCCATGCCGCAAATCACCCGTTCCAGCACCCAATCAGCCCCATTCAGCGCTAGGGACCGCGCGCAACCCGGCAATCCAATCACCGGCTTCGCCCCCAAATACCCCAGGAAAAGCAGGTTCCCCGGATCAACAGGCATCCCAAATTGCGTCAGCCGACCACCCGCGCGACATAGCGCCGCAGGCCCGACATCTGCGGCATCAGACGTGGCCGAAGCAGTGAGGACAAACACGACATCACCGGTCGCCTGCCCAATCGCATCGGCAAGATCGGTGACCGCGTGGGCGACGACAACCCGGTCGTCCAGCACCATGGCCAAACGATCCAGCCGCCCACGCAACGCATCCCGGCCCTTGACCGTTGGCATGTCGTCAAACCGCGTCTCAATCAACGTGGCCGTTTTGTACTGCGGTGGTGCCACGCCCAAAAGATCGCGCCCGGCGGCACAGGCCTGCGCCAAATCCGCCTTTGGGACACCATATGCGATGATCTTTATCGTGGCGATCATCGTGCCACGGTCCACCCGATGATACGGTGGCACCGTGGCGACCGTGATCATCGGATTGACCGCATTCACCGCATTGATCCCCGCGACAGCGATCCGGGCAATCCCCGGCCCTTGGGCCATCACATTCACCCGGCCCGTCGCCGCGGCCGTCAAACGGACACCGCTGCCCGCAATCGCCGCCGCCAGACGCGCCGCCGCGTGGTCTTCATCGACGTCACCGGGACCCAGCTGTGCGACGGTCACGACATCATGACCACTGGCCATCAGCAGGCCCAGATCGTCAGCCTGCAACACCTGCCCCTTGCGCAACCGTCCACCGGCGATCACGACCGAATGCGCCAGAATGGCGCCCAGGGCATCCGCCACCGGAACCGATCCGAATTTCATGCGCCATGTCGCAAGATATAGGTGATTTCGGCCATGATGCTGACCGCAATTTCACCCGGTTGCCGCCCACCAAGGTCCAACCCGACCGGGGCATGGATCCGGCCGATCTCAGCCGTCGAAAACCCCGCATCCTGCAGCCGCACCACCCGCTTGGCATGTGTCCGCGTGGACCCAAGACAGCCCAGATAGAACACATCGGATCGCAACGCGGTCATGATCGCGGGATCATCCAGCTTGGGGTCATGGGTCAATGTGATCACCGCAGTGCGCGCATCGGGCATCAGCGCCGCCAGCGCCGCATCGGGCCAATCATCCACGATTGTCTCACCGGGGAAACGCTCAGCCGAGCCGAACGCACCGCGCGGGTCAATGATCACCGGGGCGTAGCCGCACGCGCGCGCCATGCCAACCAAAGGCTGCGCGATATGCACGGCCCCTACGATAATCATACGCAAGGGTGGTTTGTGGACCGCCACAAACGTCCGACCGTCATCTTCCACACCCGACCGATCCAACCGAAAGCGCTCCGGATACGCGCTGGCCCCAGCCAGCCGCGCGCCCCCGCCCTGCAAATCCGTGACACAAGCAACGGGCTCCGCGCGGCCGCGTGCATCGACCAACTGCTCGAGCAACGCCACCGGCATCGCGGTGCCCACCGGTTCGACCAAAACACGTATCCGCCCGCCACAGGCAAGCCCGACGGCAAAAGCCGCGTCATCGCTCACGCCATAATCCAGCAACCGTGCCTTGCCATCCGCCAAGGCGTCAATCGCCTCGATGATCACGGCGCCTTCGACGCAGCCCCCGGATACCGACCCTTCCATCGCGCCATCGGCATCAATCACCAGCTGACTGCCCACCGCCCGCGGCGCCGACCCCCACGTCTCGACGACGGTCGCCAATGCCACGCCGCGCCCCGCGCGGTGCCATTCCAGTGCCAGCTTGGGCAAATCGACGATTATTTCGGCCATTTACTGTCCTTCCAACCCGTAAGGTGGATTAAAATCCACCCTACCCCAACATTGCCATAAAACGCGCCTTTTGTCCGGTATCATCGGGCCGTGACAGCGCCGCCGCCAGCCCTTCGAGCGAGGCGATATTATGCCCCGCATGCAAACTACTGCAACGGGGCAGCATCTGCATGATCCCTCGGGCCTTGGGCGCAAACCCATCCCAGCGCAACAAAGGATTGAGCCAGATCAACTGCCGTGACGCCAGCCGCAGCCGTTCCATCTCGTGGCCCAAATCAGCGTCACTGTCCCGATCAAGCCCATCGGTAACCAGCAACACCACAGCACCCTGCCCCATGACCCGGCGCGACCAGTCGCGGTTGAAATCATGCAGACAGGCCGCGATCCGGGTGCCGCCTTCCCAATCCTGTGCCTCCGCGCCGGCCGCGCTCAGGGCGGCATCGACATCGCGGGTCCGCAGGTGGCGCGTGATATTGGTCAACCGGGTGCCGAAGGTAAATGCCTGGACCTGCGCCCACCCCTGCCCTTCGCGGTTCGCGACAGCGTGCAGAAAATGCAATATAGCACGTGAATACTGCGACATTGACCCCGATATATCGCAAATTACCACAAGATTTGGATAACGCAGGCGCCGCCGCTTTGTCGCAAAGTCGGTGACCTCACCGCCCCGGCGCATGGCGGCGCGCATGGTCCCCGGCCAATCGGGCAAACGCCCCGGCAGGCGCTGTGTCCGGCGGCTCAGGATGGGGGGGACCGGCAAACGCAAGCGCGCCAACATCCGCTTGGCCGCCGCCATTTCAGCCGTGCTCATCTGTTCGAAATCCAATGTGCGCAGCCGCTCCTGGCTGGACATCGTGCGCGCGGCGTCAATCTCGATTTCGACCTCATCGTCCGCGTGTTCGGGCACCGGCAAATCCCGATCATGGCCATCCAACAACGCCTCAGCAGCGCGCCGTTCGGCAGCCTGCGCGGCGCGTTCTTGCTGCACCCCACGCACCATGGGCGACAGCAGTGACATCATCTGCTCGAGATACTGTGGATCGCGCCAATACAGGCGGAAAAGCTGCGCAAATACCGCGTGTTCCTCGGGCCTTGAGACAAAACAGGCGTGCAGCGCCCAGAAAAAGTCCGCCCGCGCCGTGAACCCGGCCTCCTGCACCGCGCGGATCGCGTCGATCACCCGGCCGGGGCCAATCGGCAACCCTGCCGTGCGCAGGGCCCGTGCGAAATATGTGATGTTCTGCACCAGTCTAGGATGGTCGGGCAGCTCCAGATCAGGAAGTGCGGCCATCATTGCCACCCAAAGACCGGGGATTTCACATCCCCGGACCCCTGTGGGATATTTCCACTCGGAAGATGCATCGGGCTACACAAGGCCAGCCTTTGCCGCATCCAATATCCGCTTTGCCTCGGAGCCTTCCAGCTTTTGAATGTCGTCTTGGTATTTCAGGATCGCGCCCAGCGTATCGGCGATGACAGCAGGCGACAGGCTGATCACATCCAGCGCCAGCAGGCACTTGGCCCAGTCGATCGTTTCGGCGACACCGGGTTTTTTGAACAGATCCTCGGAACGTAGTTTTTGCACGAAGGCCACGATTTCACGCGATAGCGCCGCAGACGCTTCGGGCGCGCGGGCGTGCAGGATTTGGATTTCGCGGTCGAAATCGGGATAATCGACCCAATGATACAAGCACCTCCGTTTGAGCGCGTCATGCACCTCGCGGGTGCGGTTGGATGTCAGAATGACAATGGGCGGTGCCGGGGCTTTGATGGTTCCCAGTTCGGGGATGGTGACCTGAAAATCCGACAGCGCCTCGAGCAGGAACGCCTCGAAGGGGGCATCTGTCCGGTCGATTTCATCAATCAGCAATACCGGCGCGCCGCCCGGCTGAGGGCGCATCGCCTGCAGCAGCGGGCGTTCGATCAGATAGTCTTCGGTGAACAGTTCGGATTTGAGCGTGTCACGGTCGGCACCACCCGCCGCCTCTGCGGCACGGATCGCGATCATCTGTTCGACAAAGTTCCACTCGTAGACGGCCGAGGCCGAATCCAGCCCCTCGTAACACTGCAACCGGATCAGCCGACGGCCCAACGCCGCCGCAATCGCCTTGGCTATCTCGGTTTTGCCAGTCCCGGCTTCGCCTTCCAGAAACAAGGGCCGCCCCAGCCGCAGCGCCAAGAATACCACCGTCGCCAGCGGCCGCCCGCACACGTAGTCCTGTGCCGCCAGCGCCGCTTGGACCTCATCAATATCTGCAAATGCCATGCTGACCTCCAACAGATTGTATTGCTGCATCCCCACGCGCCCGCGTCAAGCCGCGCGTTGCCCATTTCCGACCAAAGGCCTAGGCTTCCCGCGAAACAGGAGGGTGCACCATGAATGATTCCACACCGATCAAAGCGGCCGGATTTGGCCCCGACCTCGGGCCTTTCGACTGGGCTGATCCGCTGCGCCTCGAAGATCAGTTGACCCAGGATGAGCGGATGCTGCGTGACGCGGCCCGCACCTTTGCCCGGGATGTGCTGCAACCAAAGGTCAAAGAAGCGTATCGCGACGCCATCGTCGACCCCGGCATTTTCGCCCAGATGGGCGATGCAGGGCTGCTTGGCATCACCATCCCCGAGGAATTGGGCGGGCTGGGTGCCGGCTATGTCACATACGGCCTTGTCGCGCGTGAAATCGAACGGGTCGACAGTGGCTATCGGTCCATGATGTCGGTGCAGTCGTCGCTGGTCATGTACCCGATCCACGCCTACGGGTCAGATGCCCAGCACCAAAAATACCTGCCCGGACTGGCCGCCGGCACGTTGATTGGCTGCTTTGGTCTGACCGAACCGGACGCGGGCAGCGATCCCGCAGGCATGAAGACCACGGCCAGGAAAACCGCCGATGGCTATGTGCTGAACGGGTCTAAGATGTGGATTTCAAATGCGCCCATCGCAGATGTCTTTGTGGTCTGGGCGAAATCCGATGCGCACGGCGGCAAGATCAGGGGCTTCGTTCTCGACAAGGGGACCAAGGGGCTGACCGCGCCAAAGCTGGGTGGAAAGCTATCGCTGCGGGCGTCCGTGACCGGCGAAATCGTCATGGATAATGTTGCAGTCGGCGAAGACGCGCTGTTGCCCGGCGTGCAGGGTCTCAAGGGGCCTTTTGGCTGTCTGAACCGTGCGCGCTATGGCATCGCATGGGGTGTGATGGGCGCAGCCGAGGCGTGCTGGCACGCGGCGCGGCAATATGGGCTGGACCGCAAGCAGTTCGGCAAACCGCTGGCCGGAACCCAGCTTTTTCAGAAGAAGCTTGCCGATATGCAAACGGAAATCGCCCTTGGCACGCAAAGCGCGCTGCAACTGGGGCGGCTGATGGATAGTGGCAAGGCGGCACCGGAAATGATCAGCATGATGAAACGCAACAACTGCGGCAAGGCGCTTGATATCGCGCGGGCCTCGCGGGATATGCACGGCGGTAACGGCATCAGCGAAGATTTCCAGATCATGCGCCATATGGTCAATCTTGAGACGGTGAACACCTACGAAGGCACCCATGATGTCCACGCACTTATTCTTGGCCGTGCACAAACCGGGATTCAGGCGTTCTTTTAATCCAATATCAGTCCAATAACGCGGGGCCTCGCGCCTAATTTTGCCGTAAAGTCTGCCTATGGATTTCTCAGGCGCGGGGGCTGACCCCGCGTGGAGCGTAGTGATGCAAGACCCCCAGTTAACGATTGATACAGACCTGACCGACCTTGAAGCCAACGCATGGTTTGCGCAGGTGGATGATATCTGTGACGAGCACGGCTTTTTCGAACAGCTCGGCGCAGAACACTGCGTCGGGTTCTTGGAAGCGGGCAATAACCTGCTTGTCACCTTCGAGAATGCGCAGACCGTTCGCGCCCACAATACCGACGCCGAGCCGCGCGGCTTTGCCTATGCGCGCCATGATGGCTGGTCGCATCTGGCGCTGATGTCATTTGGCGAAAGCTGGTTTCGGGACGACGCGGTGTTCGATTTCTTTGACCGCATGATCGACGACGGGTTTTTTGATGATTTTGAACGGATCGTCTTTCATGGGGCCGATGGCGGCGGCTATGCTGCGGCGGCGTTTTCGGTTGCAGCGCCCGGTGCCACGGTCATCGCCCTGCGCCCTCAGGCGACGCTGGACGCGGGCATGGCCGGGTGGGACCCGCGCTATAAAATGCACCGGCGGGCCAATTTTACCGGGCGCTACGGCTATGCCCCCGAAATGATCGACGGGGCCCGCAAGGTTTTTATCGCCTATGATCCGATCCAACGGCTTGACGCGATCCATGCGGCGCTGTTTCGCAAGCCGCATGTCACGCCTCTGCCCTGCCCGCTGCTGGGCAGCCAATTGGACCGTGCGTTTGACCGGCTCGGCATCCACGACGTGATGATCAAGCTGGCGATGGACGGCTCGCTTGACGCGCGGCGTTTTGCCCAGCTTCTCCGCGCGCGTCGCTATGACCAAACCTATGCGCGCAATCTTGTGCACCGCTTGATATCGACCAACCACAAAAGCCTGGCGCGGATCATCTGCACCTACATGCTGCAGCGTGGAAAGGACGCGTTTTTCGCCAAAAAGCTGCAAGAATTGTCAGGCGCGCGCAGCGCGCCGTCGCAAATCGACAGCTAACGCAACGGTGCTATCGTTTGCTGTTGCGCGCGTCGATCAGCTTTTGGCCAGCCGCCATGATGCGCGTCGCAAAATAACCAAGCACGCCGCCGACGATCATCCAAAAGGGTGTGCCGCTGTCAAGCAGTGCCGCAGCAACGCCCGCCCCCAGCATGGCCACCATGAAGGCGATCAGCCGCTTTTCGCTGGCCTCGACGGGGATGCGCCCCTGCAATGCCTTCACGATCGGCTCCGCAACCGGACCTTCGATATGTGGGGTCAAAAATCCGGCCACTGCGGCGATGATAAAGCCAAGCATAATGTCTCTCCGACGAATGATCATGTCAGTGCGTTAATATCGGCATCCCGGGCATGATCTGCAAGCGCAATCACAGGCCCTATGGTCACGCGGCCCGCAAACGTGTAATCGGGCAACATGAGCGATAAAGACATCACCCGCCTGACAATCCGCCGGCCCGACGATTGGCACCTGCACCTGCGTGACGGGTCCATGCTGCAGGCCGTGCTGCCAGAGACCGCGCGTCACTTTGCCCGCGCGATCATCATGCCCAATCTGGTCCCGCCGGTGGTCACCGCAGCACAGGCCGCCGACTACCGGTCGCGGATCATCGCCGCCCTGCCGCAAGGCATGGATTTCACCCCGCTGATGACGCTGTACCTGACCGAAGGGACCGACCCGGAGGACGTGCGCCGCGCCCATGCCGCCGGTATCGCCACCGCCGTCAAACTGTATCCTGCCGGGGCCACCACAAATTCCGCCTCGGGCGTGCGCGACTTTGAAAAAGTGCGCCCCGTGCTTGAGGCGATGGCCGAAATCGGCATGCCGCTGTGCGTTCATGGAGAAGTCACGGACAGCGATATCGACATTTTCGACCGCGAGGCGGTGTTCATCGACAAGGTGCTGAAACCACTGCGCAAAAAGGTCCCGGACCTGAAAATCGTGATGGAACATGTGACCACCCAAGACGCCGTGGATTATGTCCGCGACAGTCACAAACAACTGGCCGCGACCATCACGACGCACCACCTGATCATCAACCGCAACCACATCTTGGCGGGTGGGATCAAACCGCATTACTACTGCCTGCCCGTCGCCAAACGCGAGGCCCATCGCATTGCGCTGGTTCAGGCTGCCGTGTCGGGTGACAAGCGGTTTTTCCTTGGCACCGACAGCGCGCCGCACACCGATCCGGCAAAGCTTCAGGCCTGCGGTTGTGCGGGGATATTCACCGCCCCCAATACCATGTCGTGTCTGGCCGAAGTCTTTGAGGCCGCGGGCAGACTCAAAAAGCTCGAATCGTTCACATCGGTGAACGGTCCGCTGTTTTATGGGCTGTCACCGAACGAGGCGACGATCACGCTGCAAAAAGGTGATCCTGTCACCTACCCCCGCCACGTCACCACGCCGGATGGGCCGGTGACAGTGTTTGATCCCGGGTTCGAACTGCACTGGCGTGTCGAGGATTGAAACTGCGGCCCCTCCGGGGGGAGAATTTTTTGGACATAAGAAACAGTAGGTCAAAGCGATGATTCCCACCTCATTCCCCACAAAAGAAGAAATGGCACGGCTGACGGCTGGTATGCTGATCGAAATCGGGGCGATTGATTTTAACGCAACAGAGCCGTTCACCCACGCATCGGGCAAGCAGGCGCCAACCTATGTGGATTGCCGCAAGCTGATCTCTTATCCGCGTATCCGGTCCACTTTGATGGACTTTTTGTCGGTGTCCATCATGCGCGAAGCCGGGTTCGAGGCGTTTGACAATATCGCCGGCGGCGAGACAGCAGGCATTCCGTTCAGTGCGCTGGTCGCGGAACGGCTGGCCCTGCCAATGACGTATGTGCGCAAGAAGCCCAAAGGCTACGGCCGCAATGCCCGCATCGAAGGCGTGATGACCGAAGGCCAGCGCGTGCTGCTGGTCGAGGACCTGACGACCGATGGCGGATCAAAGCTGTCGTTTGTCGATGCGATCCGCGAGACCGGCGCGACCTGCAATGCGACTGCCGTGATCTTTTTCTACGGCATCTTCGACGGTGTCGAGCAGACGCTGGCCGATCATGGTGTGAAATTGATCCATCTGTGTACCTGGTGGGATGTGCTGGCCGAAGCCCGCGCGCGCGGGGCCTATGACGCCGCCACACTGGCAACGGTCGAGACGTACCTACGCGATCCGGCGGGATGGAAGCCGCAGTAACCACGAATTCTTATCCACAGCTGTGGATAAGATAGCGCATATCTGGTAGAATGACTGCGCGTTGCCACCAGCTATGGATGCGCCATGACTATCTTGCGGATCGCGCCGAAAGTTATCCGCAGATATCCACAGGAACGGCTGTGGTATGCAGCCCAGAACAACTGCTAGAACCGCCGTGGGACTGGTGAGAGATAAACATGAACGAAATCGCTGCATTCAATGCAACCGGCGTGGCCGAAGCCTCTGCTGATCTGATGCCTCATTCGATCGAGGCCGAGCAGCAATTGCTTGGCGCGATCCTGACGAACAATGATATCTTTGACCGTGTTGCTGCGATCATCGGGCCCAAGCATTTCTACGACCCGGTGCATGCGCGGATTTTCGAAACCGCCGCCAGCCGCATTTCAAAGAACATGCTGGCAAGCCCTGTCACCCTCAAGACCTTCATGGAGGATGACGAAGGGCTAAAAGAGCTGGGCGGCCCGCCTTACCTCGCGCGGCTGGCAGGCGCCGCGATATCGGCCTTTGCCGCGCGCGACTATGCCCAGATGATCTATGATCTGGCAACGCGGCGCGAATTGATCCAACTGGGGCGCAACATCGCCGACAAGGCCGCAAAAATTGATGTTCACAGCGAACCGAAAGAGCAAATTGTCGAGGCCGAGCAGGCGCTTTATTCCCTTGCGGAACAAGGCACGTCCGAACAGGGTTTCCAAAGTTTCCTGCGCGCGGTCACCGAGGCGGTCAATGTCGCGAACTCTGCGTATCAGCGCGAAGGGGGTCTTGCCGGGATTTCGACCGGGCTTGTGGATCTGGACAAGAAACTGGGTGGGCTGCACAAATCTGACCTGCTGATCCTGGCCGGGCGTCCATCCATGGGCAAAACATCGCTGGCCACCAATATCGCCTATAATGTCGCCAAGGCCTATCAGCGCGGCACGCTGTCTGACGGATCTGAGGGGGCGGTTGATGGTGGCGTCGTGGGCTTTTTCTCGCTTGAGATGAGCGCCGAGCAGTTGGCGGCACGAATTCTGGCGGAAGCCTCTGAAATTTCGTCGCATAAGATCCGTCAGGGCGACATGACCGAAAGCGAGTTCCGGCGCTTTGTCGATGCCGCCAAAAAGCTCGAGTCCTGCCCGCTTTTCATTGATGACACCGCCGCGATCCCGATCTCGCAGCTTTCTGCACGGGCGCGGCGCCTGAAACGGACCCATGGGTTGGACGTTCTGATCGTGGACTACCTGCAGCTGGTGCGCGGCACATCCGAAAATCGCGTTCAGGAAATCGGTGAAATCTCGATGGGCCTCAAGGCGATTGCAAAAGAGCTGAACATTCCGGTTATCGCCCTGTCGCAGCTATCGCGCCAGGTGGAAAACCGCGAGGACAAGCGCCCGCAATTGTCTGACCTGCGCGAATCCGGGTCGATCGAGCAGGACGCCGACGTTGTCATGTTCGTCTATCGCGGTGAATATTATGCTGAGCGTGAAAAGCCCGATGATGCCAACATGGACGCTATCGCCGCCTGGCAAGAAAAAATGTCCAACCTGCATGGCAAAGCTGACGTGATTGTTGGCAAACAACGCCATGGCCCCATCGGCACGATAGAACTGTCATTCACGGCAGAGTTCACTCGCTTTGGCAACCTGATCAAACCGTGGCAGCAAGGCGAAGATTCGCAATTCTAACCTTCGCGGATACCTACCGTCACGCGAAACATTGACACAATCAGCGCGGTTGCATCAAGGCGAAGTCGCCACAACAGCATGACTTTGCACAAAAAAATATAAAATATGACTGTAACATAGCCCGCGACGTGATCGACTGTAACATTGGAATTTGAAACAAATGCGTCGGGCAATTGTAACATTGGTTGCATCGCGACAGCCGCGCGCGGGCACCCCCAATCAGCATCGCGTGAAACACGCACATTTTGCCGCATATCGCGGCTCACGCGAGCACACGGCAAACGTGGAAAACGTGAATTTCCCTTCAGCCCCAATCGCACTAGCAAAGGGGCATCTCTGGTTTCAGGGACTAACAAGGAGAAGACATTGATGAAGTATTTTGCATCCGTTCTGGCACTGGCGCTTGGCACAACAGCCGCATTCGCCGACAGCTATACGGTCACAGTGACCAACAACATGACCGAAGAACTGTTTGCGCCCATTGTCGTAACTGATGCAGCCAATGATGGCGCACTGTTTACCATGGGTTACGTCACCGACGCCGCCGAGGCACAGATCCTGACAGGCGATCCTAAAACCGTGGTCGCGGCCATCGGCATGGACATGGTCACGGTCGCCCACGGCGAAGACGGACCTCCGGGCGTGCTGCTGGCACCGGGCAAATCGATCACCTTTACCGTTGATACCAATGCCACCGCGCTGCGGGTTCTGGCCATGGTTGCGCCCACGATGGTGCCCGACAACTACGTCACCGCTTTGGTCGATCTGAACGCTGGCGGCATCACTGTCGACCTGCCCCGTTTTGACATCGGCCACGACGAAGGCACAAAAACCAACAGCCCCGTCGCGGCCAGCGCGGGCACGATCAGCTTTGTCAAAAACTAATTACGGATAACGCCCCCGATCCGTTCGAGGGCCGCCTATCGCGGCCCTCGAAGAACATCGCCTACTTCACCAGCTTACGAAACGGATGGATGAACTGCTTCCAATAGCCTTTGGGTACCGTGTCGCCGATCACCCCATAGGCTTCTGGCCAGTCTGCCTGCGGCAAATGATGGGTCCCGAACAGCCAGTCATAAATCGGAAAATGGCTGGCATAGTTGATATCAATCGCCGCCCGGTCCGACCCATGATGCCAATGATGAAACCGGGGCGTGACCAAGAACCGCTCAACAAACCCCAGACGCCAGCCGATATTGGCGTGGATAAAGCTGGAATAGAAATACACCACCAGCAGATACCCCTGTATCGCCGCCGGATCGAACCCCAGCGTGAACATCGGCACCGCCGTCAGACTGCGCAGCACGGCGATTTCGACGAAATGCATCCGGGCGCCGGCCAGCCAGTCCATCTTTTTGGTGGAATGGTGAATGGAATGAAACCGCCACAAAACCGGAAACGTATGAAACGCGCGGTGGACCCAGTATTGCACGAAATCCGTGGCCATCATGATGATCACGACCTGCACCAAGAACGGCAGCGTCACGATATAAATCTGCACATCATCCAGTGGGATCTGGGCGTTCACGTAATTGGAAGGCGCCAGCGTGATGAACCCCAAGACCTGCACCAGCATCGAACTGACCAGATAATAGAACATATCCTCCTGCCATTCGGCCCGAAACACGGTCTGTTCGGCCCGTGCGGGGAAAAACCGTTCCAGCGGCACGAACAGGAACCCGACAATCAACACGTTGATGATAAAATAATCGAGGCCGAAATAGAAACTTTGCGGCGCATCCCCCGCGATCTGCGGCTGCGTTGTCGCCATCAGCGACGCGACGACGGACACCGCCAAAGCCGTCCAACCCAGCGATTTGCGCGCGCTCAGGATCAGACTGAGCAATGACAGCGCATAGCCTGACAGCAACACGAACCGCAGCGCGGCCGTTACGATGCCGCTGTCCTGAATGAACGCGATTTCGGGATAGGAAAATGTCTCTGGAAACCAGCGTAGCAGCACGATCAACAGACCGGCCAGTCCGGCCAGCAAAGCCAACGCCCCCGACAACCAGCCACTTCCGAACGGGCGCTCTGCGCGGGGGGTTTCCAACTGTGTGACGACTTTTTTCAAAATGCCCAAAACGAACCTCATCAATGCATCTGACTGCCATAAACCCACAAACCGGGCAATAAAATGGCGTTTGTTAACGCGCCAGTCGCGCACGGGGTATTAATACCCCGCGTGGCGGCACTCTGTACGTACGGGTTATCTACGCCATCTGCACACAGTATTTCAGCGCCAAAACCCATGCCTGCCCTGATATTAAACACCATGGCAATCACGTCACGGTTGCGACACGCCAAACACCGTGCGCCGCGTTAAGGTCTTGCCGCTACCCGCAGCCCCTGCCAAAAGAGAAAAATGAGTACAGGACGCCTCACAATTGATCTCGACGCCGTCGTCGCCAACTGGCGCGCACTTGATGGCATGACGCAATGCAAAACCGCTGCGGTGGTCAAGGCAAACGCCTACGGCCTCGGCGCTGAAAACGTCGCCAAGGCCCTGTTCAAAGCGGGCGCGCGCAAGTTCTTTGTCGCCGTCGCCGAAGAGGCCGCCGTCATCCGCCAGGCATTGGGCCAAGGCCCTGAAATATTAGTGTTTTCCGGACATATGCGCGGCGATACCGACATGATCCGCGAACTCAATCTGATCCCCATGCTGAACGCGATTGATCAGATGGCGCAGCATTTCGAAACGCTGCCCGGCCACCCCTTTGGCATCCAGCTTGATACCGGCATGAACCGGCTGGGCATGGAACCGCAGGAATGGGCCGCCGTCGCCGAACTGGTCCTTGACCAAGGTCCCGTTCTGGTGATGAGCCACCTTGCCTGCGCCGATGAACCCGATCACCCGATGAACCCCCATCAACTTGATGTCTTTAGACAATTAACCGATGGGATCAACGTGCCCCGGTCCCTTGCTGCCACTGGCGGCATCCTGCTGGGCCCCGACTATCACTTTGATCTGACCCGCCCCGGCATCGGTCTTTACGGCGGTCATCCTTTTGAACAGGCCACTCCGGTCATTGAAATTGACCTGCCGGTTGTCCAAGTCCGCGATCTGGCCGCTGGCGAAGTTGTCGGTTACGGCAATAGCTGGCAGGCCGAACGCCCGTCAAAAATCGCAACGGTTTCAGGAGGTTACGCCGATGGCATCTTCCGGGCATTTTCCGACCGGGTGATGTTGTTTCATGGCGACCAGCCCTGCCCGCTGGTTGGGCGCGTGTCGATGGACCTGTTGACCGTCGACATCACCGACCTTGCTGAAACGCCGGACAGACTGACACTGGTCGGCCCACATCAAAGCGTCGATGATCTGGCAAAAGCGGGGAAAACAATCGGTTACGAGGTCCTGACCCAGCTTGGCGCACGCTATGGCCGCCGGACCTACGGAAAATAGCATGATGACTATCCTGCGGGTCGCAAACCTGTCGCTGTTGGTCCTTTTCCCGATCGCATGGTTCGCGCCGTTGATGCGGGCGGGCCTGCTGCCCCTGTTCGGCCTGCATGAAATCAGCGTTATTTCCGGCATGCAAAGCCTGTGGGAAAGCGATGTGGCCCTCGCCCTGCTGGTCACTGCCTTCGCGCTATTCGCGCCCTACCTGAAAACCATCGGGCTGGCATTGATCCACTTCAACCTATTGAAACGCAAGGTTTTACCGATCCTGTCGTGGTTGGGGAAACTGGCAATGGCGGATGTGTTCCTGATCGCGCTTTACATCGTCGTGGCCAAGGGCGTCGGCATCGGAAAAGTCGAAACCGCGTGGGGGCTGTATTTCTTCACCGCCTGCATCCTTGCCTCGATCGTGATCTCGACCCTGACGGCCAAACGGATGTAGCGTGCCGGTGTGCATGCCCATTGCGCAAAGCCCGTGAATAGTCCAAAAGGTGAACATGGCCAAAGACCTGACCTTTTCCTGCAATGAATGCGGCGCCTCTGTCGGTAAATGGTCGGGGCGCTGTGACGCCTGTGGCGCCTGGAATTCCATCACCCAAGACAAGGCATTGTCCAGCGGCCCCAAGGGCAAGACCTTGGGCGGCATGCGCGGCAAGCCGATCCCCCTCACTGACCTGTATACGCAGGAACCGGAACCGCCGCGCACTCTGGCAGGTGTTGGCGAACTCGACCGCGTGCTGGGCGGTGGTCTGGTCAAGGCGTCGGCCCTGCTGGTCGGCGGCGATCCCGGCATCGGCAAGTCCACGCTGCTGTTGCAAGCGGCCGCACGTTTCGGCCGTAACGGCTTGAAAGTCATCTATATTTCCGGCGAAGAATCAAACGCGCAGATTCAAATGCGCGGGCGCCGTCTGGGGCTTGAAAAAAGCCCCGTCATGCTCGCCTCTGAAACGAACCTGCGCGATATTCTGACCACGCTTGAGACCGAAAAGCCCGATCTGGCGATCATTGATTCCATCCAGACCATGTGGGCCGACAACGTCGATTCAGCCCCCGGCAGCGTCAGTCAGGTCCGCTCATCCGCGCATGAATTGACGACCTTTGCCAAACGCAACGGCATGTCCGTCATCATGGTCGGCCACGTCACCAAGGACGGCACAATTGCAGGTCCGCGCGTCGTCGAACACATGGTCGACACGGTGCTATATTTCGAAGGCGAACGCGGGCACCAGTTCCGCATCCTGCGGTCCGTCAAAAACCGTTTCGGCCCCGCTGACGAAATCGGGGTGTTCGAAATGACCGGCAAAGGCTTGGCAGAGGTCAAGAACCCCTCGGCGCTCTTTTTATCCGAGCGTGGGGCCCCCGCTCCCGGTTCAGTCGTCTTTGCCGGCTTCGAAGGCACCCGTCCGATGCTGTGCGAGATACAAGCACTTGTGGCTCCTTCGCCACACAGCCAACCGCGCCGATCAGTCGTCGGATGGGACGGCGGACGCCTTGCAATGATCCTTGCAGTGCTTGAATCGCGTTGTGGTGTTCCGTTCACCGGATTGGATGTTTACCTCAACGTAGCAGGGGGTTTGCGCATCTCCGAGCCCGGCGCAGACCTTGCCGTTGCAGCAGCTTTGGTGTCAGCCCGCGAGGACGCAACCCTGCCCACCGATGCCGTTGTGTTCGGGGAAATCAGCCTGTCAGGCGCACTGCGTCCTGTCGTGCAAACCGAAAATAGATTGAAAGAAGCCCAGAAACTTGGTTTTACAACCGCTATCATACCGCAGCAGGCCAAACTGGTCGCGGTCCCGGGCATCGCCCTGCGGCAAACGCAGGATCTGGCCGGGTTTGTAGAAGCGATATTTGGCGCCCGATAGCGCCAGTGCAGGAGAAGACGGACCATGGAAGGTTTCACACTCGTTGACGCGGGCGTCGCAGTCATCATCCTATTGTCGGGCGTGCTGGCCTATAGCCGCGGTTTCGTCCGCGAGGCGATGGCAATTCTGGGATGGATCGGCGCGACAGTCGTTGCATTCATCTTTGCGGATCAGGTCGAACCGCTGATCCGGCAGGTCCCCGTCTTGGGTGACTTTATCGGCGACAGCTGCGAACTGGCGATCATCGCGGCATTCGCTGCGGTTTTTGCGGTCGCCCTTGTGGTGGTCTCGATCTTTACGCCGCTGTTTTCCAGCATCGTTCAGCGGTCTGCGTTGGGCGGGCTTGATCAGGCTGCGGGTTTCTTGTTCGGCATCCTGCGTGGCATTTTGTTGATCGCCGTGGCGTTTTTCGTCTACCAAACTGTCTTTGCCGCACAAGAGGTCGCGATCATTGACGACAGCCGCGCGGCGCAGGTGTTTGGACAAATGACGGACCGGATCGAAGAGCAGAACCCTGAACAGGCGCTTGGCTGGATCACCGAACAGTATCAGCAGTTGGTCGGGACCTGCGGCGCACCCGCAGAATAATACAATTGTACAAAGCCACCGCCCCGCGCGGTGGCTTTTGCGCTGGTGATATACGTGTCTTGGGCATTTGATCGCCCAAAATACACGCTTAAGCTGCGAAACCCCTTGGCAAACAGTTTTCAGACCGTCGAATCATGATCGTTTCGTGACACCCCCGTCTGAACCCACTAAGACGAGGGCAACGAAACCCCTCGGATTCGGAGCCTCCAGCTTGTCCAACCAAATGCCCCCCGCCCATCCCTTTGACGATGATAAACTGCGGGAGGAGTGTGGCGTATTTGGCGTTGTCGGCGTGACCGATGCATCCAACTTTGTCGCCCTCGGTCTGCACGCCCTGCAACACCGCGGCCAAGAGGCGGGCGGGATCGTCACCCACGACACCGAAACCGGCTTTCATCAGGCGCGCCGTATGGGACTGGTACGCGACAACTTCACGTCAGCTGACATGATGGCGATGTTACCCGGCAGCATCGGAATCGGCCACGTACGCTATTCCACGGCCGGCAGCAAAGGCCAGCAGACAGCGATCCGCGACGTGCAGCCGTTTTTTGGTGAATTTTCGATGGGCGGTGCCGCAATCGCCCATAATGGTAATATCACCAACGCCCTGGCGCTGCGCCGTGAACTGATTGAACGCGGCTCGATCTTCCAAAGCTCATCTGACACCGAATGCATTATCCACCTGATGGCCCGATCCATGGGCCGCACCATCCCCGACCGGATGGAAGAGGGGCTGCGCAAAGTCGAAGGGGCATTTTCCATCGTCGCGATGACCCGAACCAAACTGATCGGCTGCCGCGATCCGCTGGGCGTCCGCCCGCTTGTGCTGGGCCGGATCGGCGAAGGTTGGGCGCTTGCGTCGGAAACCTGTGCGCTGGATATCATCGGTGCAGAGTTCGTCCGCGAGATCGAACCGGGCGAAATGGTCGTCGTCACCGAAAAGGGTGTCTCAAGCCACTTCCCATTCCGCCGCGCCAAATCGCGCTTTTGCATTTTCGAGCATGTCTATTTTAGTCGGCCGGACAGCATCTTGGGTGGTCGCTCGGTCTATGAAACCCGCGAAAACATCGGGCGCGAACTGGCGAAAGAAGCCCCGGTCGACGCAGACCTTGTCTGCCCGGTGCCCGACAGCGGCACCCCCGCCGCGATCGGCTATTCGCTACAGTCGGGTATTCCTTATGCGATGGGCATTATCCGCAACCAATACATGGGCCGGACATTCATCGAGCCCAGCGAAAGCATTCGCAACATGGGTGTGCGTCTGAAATTGAACGTCAACCGCGCACTGATCAAAGGCAAACGTGTCATCTTGGTTGACGATAGCGTCGTGCGCGGCACCACCAGCCGCAAGATCAAGGAGATGATCCTTGATGCTGGTGCCGCCGAGGTGCATTTCCGCATTGCCAGCCCACCGACGGCGTGGCCCTGCTTTTACGGCGTCGACACGCCCCAGCGCGAAAAATTGCTGGCCGCCACAATGACTGAAGATCAGATGCGCGAACATCTTGGGGTGGATAGCATCAAATTCATCTCAATCAACGGACTTTACCGGGCTGTGGGGCAGGCCAAGGGCCGCGACAAAAAGAACCCGGCCTATTGCGACGCCTGTTTCTCGGGGGAATATCCCATTGCGCCTTCCGACATGATCGAGCAAGGGTTTAAGGCGAAAACCGCCGCAGAATAGGCCGCAGACGACAACCGCAGCCCATCATAAACCCGACTGCGGGACGTCGCGCAACGTGGTGGCGATCATCCGTTCAACCGGGGAGGACCCCACTGTCACCGCCTACCGCAAAACTGGCTGGACCCGTCCGCTGCTGCGGGCTTTCTTTGCCGCAGCCAGGCTGACGCGGCAGACTCAGCCCCGTATCGGCGACGAAGCGCTCTTTGATGCCACAGGCGCCAGACCAGCGGCGGACTAACGCCCATTAGCCCGCACGCCAGGAGGTGACGCTACGTCAACGGCCTGTCCCGCGCCTGAGTACTCTGCCATACAACGGCAAAATAACATCAGGCAGTAGGACACAATGACCGAGACAACCCCCGCAGCCGTGGCAGAACAGGCAACAATGGTCGCAGCCTTGCCCCTTGATCGGCTGACGCTGATCGGGATCATGACCACAGGTGACGGACAAGCCGCGCTCTTGCGGTCGCCGCGCGGGGATATTCTGCGGGTGATACCGGGCACACAAACACTGGGGCTGACCATCACCGGCATCAGCGACAGCACCGTGACGCTGGTCGATAAGACCGGCACGGCCTACGCGCTTGCCGTACCGGGAAATTAGGCTCCTCCCTCTTGACGTTGGCAAAGGTTCGGCACAAACCGCGTCCATGATAAAAACAGCTTTGATCACCGGCGCATCACGCGGCCTTGGCGCGGCCTTGGCCAAGGCGCTTGCCCCTACGCACCACATCATCGCCGTCGGCAAGACAGTCGGCGCGTTGGAAGAGCTTGACGATGCCATTCAAGGTGTCGGTGGGCAGATGACACTGGCGCCGATGGACATCACCATTGATGCCGCCATGCAGCAGCTATGCCGTGGGATATTTGACCGCTGGGGTGGGCTTGATCTTTGGCTGCACACAGCCGTTCATGCGGCCCCTCTTGCGCCTGCCGGGCACATCGGCCCCAAGGACCTGACCAAGTCCATATCCGTGAACATCGAGGCCACGGCGCGTTTGATCAGCTATGTTTCCCCACTTCTGGGACAAGACGGGCAAGCGGTGTTCTTTGACGACCCGCGTGCGGGGCGTCAGTTTTTTGGAACCTACGGTGCCACCAAAGGCGCCCAAATCGCGCTTGCCCGCAGCTGGCAGGCCGAAAGCGCCAAAACCGGGCCGAAGGTGCATATCCTGACACCGCAACCCATGCCCACGGCCACACGCGCGCGGTTCTACCCCGGCGAGGACCGCAGCGCGCTGACAGACCCCAATACAGAGGCCGCGCGCCTTGTCCCGCTTATTCTGGGCTGACAATTTGCACGAACCGTTGCGCATCCTCTACGGTATTTGACAACCTGCGCGCAGAACACACTGCACGCCTTGCTGCCTTTTGCCCTCTGACATAGGAAAGGGCGCAAGCGGCAAGGGGTATTCATGCGCATTCTCATCACCAATGACGACGGGATCAACGCCCCGGGCCTGAAGGTTCTGACTGATATCGCCCACGAAATTGCGGGCCCTGAAGGCGAGGTTTGGACTGTGGCGCCCGCGTTTGAGCAGTCTGGCGTGGGTCATTGCATCAGCTACACCCACCCCACCATGATCGCGCAACTATCAGAGCGTCGCTTTGCCGCCGAAGGATCACCGGCGGATTGCGTCATCGCCGGCCTGTATGACGTCATGCAAGATGCACGGCCCGATGTGGTGCTTTCGGGCATCAACCGCGGCAACAACGCTGGTGAAAACGCGCTCTATTCAGGGACCATCGGTGGCGCTATGGAAGCTGCCCTGCAAGGCATCCCCGCCATCGCGATGTCGCAATATTATGGCCCGGACAACAAAGATCTCGATAACCCGTTCGAGGCCGCCGCGACCCACGGTGTATCCGTGGTGCGCCGACTGCTCGAAAAAGCCCCTTGGGACGAGGCCGATTACCGGCTGTTCTACAATGTGAATTTCCCCGCCCTGCCCGCCGCCAGTGTCAAAGGGACGCAGGCGACAACCCAAGGCTTCCGTCCCAACACCCGCTTTACCGCCGAAGCGCAAATATCACCCACCGGGCGACGTTTCTTGTGGATACGCGGCGGTGCACAGCACGAAATGACCGCCCCTGGAACCGATGTGGCCGCCAATCTGAACGGCTATATATCCGTCACGCCAATGCGCGCTGACTTGACCGACTATGCCGTTATGGACCAACTGACAGAGGCACTCGGGTGACACAGGACGCCGACACCAAAATGCGTTTCCTTTACGCCCTGCGTAGCAAGGGCGTCACCGACGCCCGCGTACTGACGGCGATGGAGCAGGTCGACCGGGCCGATTTCGTCAAAGGCACCTTTGCCGATCGCGCCTACGAAGACATGCCGCTGCCGATTGCCTGCGGGCAGACGATCAGCCAGCCGTCGGTAGTGGGCATCATGACGCAGGCGCTCAAGGTCAGCGCCCGCGATAAGGTTCTCGAAATCGGAACCGGATCTGGCTATCAGGCCGCAATCCTGAGCAAACTGGCGCGGCGGGTCTATACGGTGGACCGTTACCGCAGGCTTGTTCTGGCCGCGCGGCTTATATTTGACGCGCAAGACATCACCAACATCACCAGCTTCATCGCCGATGGCAGCTTTGGGTTTGCTGATCAGGCACCGTTTGACCGCATCCTGCTGACCGCCGCAGCCGAGGACCCGCCCGGCCCCCTCTTGGCGCAACTGCGCGTTGGGGGTATCATGGTTCTGCCGGTCGGCCAGTCCGACACCGTGCAAAGCCTGATCAGGGTGACGAGGCATGAAACCGGCTATGATTATGACGAATTACGCCCTGTACGCTTTGTACCCTTGCTTGAAGGGCTCGGACAGGACTAGACAGACACAAGATGTAGTACGGCCCCGGCAACAAGGGGCGGCTGGAAAAGAGGAGCGGTAAAGATGGCCCAAGATAAAATCCCGGCGATACGTCTATTGATGACAGGTGCAGCTTTGGCCGCACTCAGCGGCTGCGCTGACTTTGATTATGACATGCGCGATATCGGCAATGGCTTTGATACCAGCAGTGCGGTCAACGGCGTGCCGAACCGACCCAGACCAGACGAGCGCGGCATTATTTCCTATCCCAATTATCAGGTCGTTGTCGCACAGCGCGACGACACGATCCGGGGGATCGCCATCCGCCTTGGCCTCGATGCATCCGAATTGGCCGCGTATAACGGGATTGAACCCGATGTGATCCTGCGCCGCGATGAAATCATCGCCCTGCCGGGCCGTGTTGGCGATCCGACGGCTGTGATCGGCAATAGTCCCGCTCAACCGTTTGACGTCACCGCCGTGGCGACGACCGCGCTGGACCGGGCCGATGCAGGCAACGCCGTAAGCACGACTGCGCTCGATCCCGTCGCACCGGCAGCGAATGTGACACCCACTGCGCCGACCGGAGCCGAACCGATCCGGCATCAGGTTGTGCGTGGCGAAACGGTGTTTGGCATCTCACGGCTTTATAATGTGCCCGTGCGTGCCATTGCAGAATGGAACGGTCTGGATTCCGAATTTACCGTGCGCGCGGGTCAGTTCTTGCTGATACCGCAGGGACAGGCGACGCCCCCCACAGTACAGGATGTGACACCTCCCGGTGTCGGGTCTGTAGCACCGCCGCCACCCAGTGCGGCAACGCCGCTGCCCAATGAAACACCTTCGGTTCCGCTGCCCCCCGCCGCGACCCCGGCGGCACCCGATCTGGGCACCGCCACGGCAACCCAAAGCGCGCGGCTTAGCCCGCCGGTCCAAGGCAGCATTGTCCGCGCCTATGCACCGGGGACCAATGAAGGGATCGACATTGCCGTGCCCGCAGGAACAGCCGTTAAGGCCGCCGACGCCGGGACCGTTGCGGCGGTCACCACCAATACAAGCGGCGTCGCGATTGTGGTGATCAAACACAGTGATGGCCTGCTGACAGTCTATACCAACATCGACAGCCTGACGGTCAACAAAAACGATTCCGTAACGCGTGGGCAGACAATTGGCAAAGTCCGCGCCGGAAATCCCGCTGTTCTGCACTTTGAAGTGCGGCGCGGATTGCAAAGTGTAGATCCAACCGATTTCTTGCCATGAGCGAAACCAAACCGTAGGGTGGATTTCAATCCACCTTACGACAGGCGAACGCCGCGCCTACCGGCCAAATCTGTGAAATATTGCCATGCAACGCGCCCCGAACGGCTGCCACGGGTTGCCTGCCATTCGATTGCCTCGGCGCGCAAGGTCACATCATCAATCGCAACCTCATGCGCATCGCAATAACCCCGGATCATGTCCAGATACTGATCCTGATCGCACGGATGGAACCCCAGCCACAGGCCGAAACGATCCGACAGTGAAACTTTCTCTTCGACGGCCTCCGCCGGCGAAATTGCTGTGGATCGTTCGTTTTCAATCATGTCGCGGGGCATCAAATGGCGGCGATTGGATGTCGCATAAAGCACGACATTCTCGGGCCGCCCTTCGATCCCACCATCCAGAACGGCCTTGAGCGATTTATAGTGCGCGTCATCATGGCCAAAAGACAGATCGTCGCAAAACAGTATAAAGCGTTCGGGCACACCGCGCAGCAGGTTCAGACAACGCCCTATACTGGGCAAGTCCTCGCGTTGGACCTCGACCATCTTCAGACTGGGATGATCGACCGTCAGCGCACCATGAACCGCTTTGACAAGGCTTGATTTCCCCATGCCACGCGCGCCCCACAACAGGGCGTTGTTGGCAGGCAGTCCGCGTGCAAACTGCGCGGTATTGGCGATCAGCGTATCGCGCGCCCGATCCACCCCAACAAGCAAACCAACCGCGACCCGGTTCACGCGGGCCACAGGGGCAAGCCGGTCAGGGTCGGTATGCCAGACAAAGGCGGCGGCGGCGCCAAGATCAGGGGCTTGGACCGGCACCGGGCTCATCCGCTCTAGCGCATCGGCGATCCGGCGCAAGTTTTTCCTGCTCACGCTTTTGGATCCTCATCATCCGCCACGGTATCACCGTGCAGGTCGTCGTCCCACAGACCTTCGGCCCGCAGCTTGGCTTCGCGCTTGCGCTCTACACGGGCCACCAGCTGAATGGAAATTTCATAAAGTCCGTAGACGACAACAAACAGGATCACCTGCGAAATAACGTCCGGCGGGGTGGCCAGTGCAGCGACGATCAAGATACCAACCACCGCATATTTCCGTGTCCCCCGCAGGCCGCGCGCAGACACAAGCCCGGCCTTGCCCATCAACGTCAGCAGAACCGGCAGCTGAAAGCACAAACCAAAGGCCACAATGAATTTGATCGTCAAATTCAGATAGGCTTTGGCGGAACCCTGAAACAGTATGCCAGCGGCGGCTGTCGTCGCGCCATCGCCCTCGAGCAGCATGTTCTCTTGCTGAAACCCAAGGAAAAAGCCAAATGCCAACGGCGTGATCACGTAATATGCAAAAGCGGCACCAAGAAAGAACATGAAAGGTGAGGCCACCAGAAAAGGGAGAAACGCGCCCTTCTCGTTTTTGTACAAGCCCGGCGCCACGAAACGCCACAACTGATAGCTGATCATTGGAAACGAAAGGAGCAGGCCACCCAAAAGAGATATCGAAATCGCGACAAAGAAACCTTCTTCCAATGCAATGAATTGCAAATCGCACGATTGCCCGCGACTGGCCAGTGCATCACACAACGGCAGGGTCAAAAAGTTAAAGATCGGGTTCCACACCATAAAGCAAATGACCATGCCCACGATGAACGCCAAAAGTGATCGTATCAGGCGCGACCGCAATTCGGTCAGATGCTCAATCAGGGGCGCGGCGCTGTCTTCCAACTCGTCTGCGGCACTCATACGTCACCTTTTGGCGTCTCGGGCGCAACTTCCGCTGCTGCCTCTTTGGCTTTTCGGTCTGTCGCGGCTTTGGCCATTGCTTCGCTCATCTTATCCTTGGCAGCCTGCCGTTCTTCGGACAATGCCTGGGTTGCTGGGCCTTTGGTCATGCCGGTCGCCTCCTTGACCTTATCGACGCCGAACTTCTGCGGGTTGGCTGCGGCCTTGATGGTTTTGGAGATGTCCTTCACCCCGGCTTCGTCGGCAGCAGCCTCCATCGCGCGGGAAAACTCGCGGGCCATGCCCTTGGCCTTGCCCGTGAACTGCCCCAGCGTGCGAAACATGCCGGGCAGATCTTTTGGCCCGATCACGATCAGGGCCACGATGCCAATCAGCACCATCTCACTCATGCCAAGGCCAAACATTGTCGGACTACCTTATCAGGGCCTTTTTCAGGCTTTGTCTTTTTCTTCTTCCGGCGTCACGTCGCGGGCAGCAGTCACGCTATCATCAAGCTCTTTTTTGCTGTCATCAACGCCACGCTTAAAGGCTGTGATGCCCTTGCCGACTTCGCCCATCAGGCTTGAAATCTTGCCGCGCCCAAACAGGACCAGCACGACGACTGCGATCAAAAGAAGGCCGGGAAGGCCGATGTTATTGAGCATTTTTCTCTCCTCTGGCCGGGTCGAACCCTGCGCGCATTAATCTCTCTTGCACAGAGATAGGGCGGGATCGCCACCAATGGAAGCGCCAAAACGCATGAGGCCGACCCTTCAAATGCCTTTTTTGCATAGGAAATTCAATTTTTGTGACAAATACTTGTCAGTTGCCATAAAAATGGCAAAACTTGGTCGAATCACCCGGAGATTTCCATGCGCCGCGCCGACCGTCTGATGAGTTTGATCCAGATCCTGCGCGACGGGACGCTGCACAAGGCGGCCAATCTTGCGGCGGCCACGGACGTATCCTTGCGCACGATCTACCGGGACATGGAAACGCTGGCGGCCTCGGGGGTCCCGATTGAAGGCGAACGTGGCATCGGCTACCGCGTCACCGCAGCCATCACCCTGCCCCCCCTTAATCTGACCATGACCGAGGTCGAGGCCCTGCATCTGGGCCTGCTCGCCGTTCGTGAGGAAGGAGACAGCGAACTGTCAGCGGCGGCGGCCAGCCTTTCGGCCAAACTGGACGCGGTACTGCCTGAAAACCGGGCGCGCGCGCCGCAGGGTTACGGCTTTGCGATTTACCCTTTTGCCGATGCCGCCCGCGGTTTTCAACATCTGCCCGCCCTACGCCAAGCGATCCGGACACGTCAAAAGCTGGCGCTGACCTTGCACGGCGAAGAACGGACGGTACGCCCGTTACAACTCGACTATTGGGGGCGACTTTGGACCTGCGTCGTTTGGTGCGAGCGCAAAAAGAATTTCGACGAAATCCGGGTCGATACCATAGCAAAGCTACGGATCCTGCCCAGCCTGTTTGTAGATGAAGCCGGTAAATCGCTGACCGACTTCAACGCCCTGATCTAACGCAACCGCAGATTATTCCGCTCATCGCCGGCGCCTACCACCCGGCCACTTTTCGCAGCATATTCAATGCAACCAGGATCAGAAAAAACCCGAACACCTTCTTCAACGGCTTTGGGTCCATCCGATGCGCCAACGCGGCACCCCATGGTGCGGTAATCAGCGTCATCGCAATCACCAGAGCAAAGGCCACAAAATTGACCGCCCCAATCGTGAATGGTGGTGCAACCTGCATGTCAACCAAAAGGAAACCTGCCACGGAAGGCACCGCGATAATCACGCCAAACCCAGCCGCAGTGGCGACCGCGCGGTGAATTGGCACGTTATACAAAGTCATCGTCGGCACGCCGAATGATCCGCCACCGATGCCCATCAGCACCGACAGAAAGCCCAGGATCGGCGACAGTATCGCCCGGACCACGCCCACAGGCATGTTGTTGCCCAGCCGCCAATGGCTTTGGCCAAATGTCATGTAAAGGCCGACAATGATGGCCAACCCACCGAAAATCGCCTGCAATGCAGCGGACCGCAGTGAAGATGCGATAAAGACACCGACCAAGGCACCGACAGCGACCCCCAAAGCCCAGGTCCTCAGGATATCCCAGTCGACGGCGCCTTTCTTATTGTGGGCCAACACCGACCGCATCGACGTCACGATGATCGTGGCGAGCGACGTCCCCAGGCACATTTGCATCAGTTGCGGGCTGTCATATCCCAGCACACTGAACGCATAGAAAAACGCAGGGACCAAGATAATGCCGCCGCCGACACCAAGCAGTCCGGCCAACACACCTGCAAAAGCGCCAATGACCAGAAGCATCGCGCCCATGGCCAGCAACAACGTCATATCTTCCATGATTTTTCCTAATCGGCCAAGCGCGTCACATGTTCAAGCGCAGCTAGCACGACATCCGGGCCAGCGCCATCTGCATGTACGTGCTCTGACAGGTGCCGCCGCCAGCCACGCGCACCGGGTCGGCCCTGAAACAGGCCAAGCATATGGCGGGTGATTTGGCCCAACCTGCCACCTTCTTGCAGATGTGCCGCGATGTAGGGCAGCATCAGATGCACGACGTCTTCGGCGGTTCGGTCCAGACCTCCGTCGAAAATCTTGCGGTCCGCACCCAACAGTATTTCGGCAGGCGTATGATACGCGGCCCTGCCAATCATCACGCCATCCAAACCCTGCGCCAGAAATGCGGCTGCCTGATCAAGCGTCGCGACACCGCCATTCACTGACAAATGCAGATGGGGAAACATGCCCTTCATCGCCAGCACAAGATCATAGTCCAGCGGCGGAATGTCGCGATTTTCCTTGGGCGACAGCCCCTGCAACCACGCTTTGCGGGCATGAATGGTGAAACGATCCACGCCCGCCGCTGCGACGCGGCTCAGAAAATCTGGCAAGATCACGGCGGGATCCTGATCGTCCACCCCAATCCGGCATTTCACCGTAATCGGCACCTCGGCGGCGTCGCGCATCGCAGCGACGCAATCGGCGACAAGCTGGGCATTTTCCATCAAGACCGCGCCGAAACTGCCCGATTGCACCCGATCAGAGGGACAGCCACAATTGAGATTGACCTCAACATAGCCCAAATCGGCGGCAATCCGCGCCGCCTGCGCCAATTGCGCCGGGTCCGATCCGCCCAATTGCAGCGCGACCGGCTGCTCTGCCGGATCAAACCGCAACAGCCGATCACGATCACCATGCACGACCGCCGCAGCAGTCACCATCTCGGTGTAAAGCAATGCATGCTTCGACATCAGTCGATGCAAAAATCGGCAATGCCGATCCGTCCAATCCATCATCGGCGCGCAGGATAATCTAGCGTTTTGATTTATATGCATTTTTCTTGTATCTTCAAACTGTTGGCGGCGATTGCTGCTACGCTGGACTACGTCCCAATATCCCCGAATTTGCCCCTCTACGACTCATTGCACACCCAGCGCACACGAAAATGGCCTCAATCATCAAACTCCCCTCCGGTGCCTGACCTGAGTTCAGATCAGACGAAAGGGCCGCTTTGCCGCGCGAGACGTTTCTCCGTCGCGACGATGCCCATCGCTGGGCCCGCCAGGCGGAGACCCGGGTGGATCAGGGGTTGGCGCCGAACAAGTCGTCCGTCTCCCGCCTGACCACCGCTCGCGCGATCTCATCGACCTCCACATAGTCGATATGTGCGAGGTAGGCAAACCGCCGCGTCGCGAGCCAAGGCCGCCACGCTCACGACGCTCAAGCGCGATCTGGGCAAGGAGAAGATCGGGCACCTCGACCGGCAAAAGCTGATCAACTACGGCAAGATGCGCGCCGATCAAGGCGCGGGTCCGGTGACCCTCAGCATCGATATCGGCGTGATCACGATGATCATCACCCATGCAGCCGCCGTGCACGGCCTCGACATCTCTCCGGAACCCGTTGATCTGGCGCGTGTCGCGCTCAAGCGGCTCGGCCTCATCGGCAAAGGCACCGAGCGGGACCGCCGCCCCACCACGGACGAGCTGAACCGCCTCTTCCGTTACCGCGTGCCTCAGCCCGCCACTTGTGCAGTGTCGCCTCGGAAATCCCTTCCTCTTGCGACAACTGCCGAATGGCCATGTTGTTCGGCGGTAACATCCGCTTCAGCACTGCCGATTTTCGTTCCAGTGAATATCCCAAATCATCGTCCTATCCCGCCCTCCTGAAAATTAGATAAAAATAGAGCAGCGGACAACTTCCCTGACACAGGGAGCTTGCAATGCATAGCTTTCTCGCGCAGCCTTTCCGACATTGGACAAGCCCTAATTTTCGAACTTGGCGCAGTCCCATTTTTTAAATAGAGTCCCACAATGTCAAAAAAGCAATTCTTTTACGCAATTCTTTTCGGGTTCATGACGGCGCAAGTTGCGGCCGCACAAGATCAGCCCGCCAAAAAGACTTTCGCCGAGCAAATGGCTGAATCCGTCGCAGAACAACTCGCAGAAGAAGAAGCGCAAAGACTGGCGATAGAGGCCGCGAAGCCGACCGATGATAGCATTGCCGCCGAATGTGATGCCCAAGGCGATTTGTGGGTGAGGGCGTTGAGCCTTAACCAAAAAGGTATCCCGTTGGACGAGGCCAAAACAATGATCTTGGAATCGCCCGAGGGTATCGGCCAGATGCTGCCCGCAGCAGCGGTTTATATGGTCGAGGTCGTCTACAACTATTTTTCGAAAAGGACGCCAGAGAGCTTGAAAGCTAGGATCGTGGAACAATGCCTGATCAGATGAAGGCCGCAGTTTTGGTAGGCGCTCAAATCAAAATCCTAATCCGCCTGCCGTGACCAATCCTAGCCATTTGCTGGATCACAATTTGAAAGAAGCATCATGAGACATCCAATTTGCCTTTCGTTTGCCGTTTGCGCCGCGCTTTTGACTGGCACCATGACGTATGCGCAAGAACCTGCATTGCAGCTGATGCCCGAAGACGAATTGCGATCCTTCTTTGTTTTTGGTCCTGAAGACGGCCTGAAATATGCCGAGTGCGACGGAAAACGCGCTTTCACATGCACCTACATTTGGGGCGCGCCCGACGAAGCCGATGCTTTGCGGATTAAAATGGGCGGCAAACCAGACGGCAAAAAGCTTCTTGTAATTGCGGACCGTGCAGCCAATCCCTCTGATTTCGACCGCGTGCTTGGGTAATCCCCCCATTTGTGGGGCTGTTTGAAACTAGAGTTACGCGGCCATTTGGT
>NZ_JAFMHJ010000108.1 GCF_017854565.1 Yoonia sp. | reverse complement strand
TCACACGCGATATTCCAAACGTTGGTGAAGAAGCGCTGCGCAACCTCGACGAGGCGGGCATCGTGTACATCGGCGCGGATGTTGAACCAGGTGACATTCTGGTCGGCAAGATCACACCAAAGGGCGAAAGCCCGATGACGCCAGAAGAAAAGCTGCTGCGCGCCATCTTTGGTGAAAAAGCGTCGGACGTCCGCGATACATCCCTGCGCCTGCCGCCGGGTGACTTTGGTACAGTCGTTGAAGTACGTGTCTTCAACCGCCACGGCGTGGAAAAAGACGAACGCGCGCTCCAGATCGAGCGTGAGGAAGTCGAGCGGCTGTCGCGTGACCGCGACGATGAGATGGTCATTCTTGATCGCAACATCTACGCCCGCCTGAAGTCCATGATCCTTGGCAAAGTGGCCGTAAAAGGCCCCAAAGGCTTCAAGTCCAATTCGGAAGTGACCGAAAGCACGCTTGAAGATTTGAGCCGTGGTCAGTGGTGGCAAATCGCCCTCAAGGACGAAGCTGACGCGCAGGTCGTTGAGGCTCTGAACGAACAGTATGATATCCAGAAGCGCATCATGGATGCCCGGTTCGAGGACAAAGTCGAGAAAGTCCGCCGTGGCGATGATCTGCCCCCGGGCGTGATGAAGATGGTCAAGGTCTTCGTGGCTGTGAAGCGCAAGCTGCAGCCCGGCGACAAAATGGCGGGTCGTCACGGCAACAAGGGTGTGATTTCCAAAGTTGTGCCAATGGAAGACATGCCGTTCCTTGCGGACGGGACACCGGTGGACTTCTGTCTGAACCCACTGGGCGTGCCGTCGCGGATGAACGTCGGTCAGATTCTGGAAACCCACATGGGCTGGGCCGCACGCGGTCTGGGCATCAAGATCGACGATGCTTTGGGTGAATACCGCCGTTCCGGCGATTTGACCCCGGTCCGCGAAGCGATGCGGATCGCCTATGGCGACGACGTTTATGCCGAAGGTATCGAAGGCATGGACGAAGAGCATCTGGTTGAAGCGGCAGGCAACGTTACACACGGTGTGCCGATCGCCACGCCGGTATTTGACGGCGCCAAAGAGGCTGACGTGAACGACGCGCTGATGCGTGCCGGTTTCGACACCTCGGGTCAGTCGATCCTGTTCGACGGTCGGACCGGCGAACAGTTCAGCCGCAAGGTGACAGTGGGCATGAAGTACCTGCTGAAGTTGCACCACTTGGTTGACGACAAGATCCACGCACGTTCCACCGGGCCTTACAGCCTTGTCACGCAGCAGCCTCTGGGTGGTAAAGCCCAGTTCGGAGGCCAGCGTTTCGGGGAAATGGAAGTCTGGGCACTGGAAGCTTACGGCGCGGCTTACACGTTGCAGGAAATGCTGACGGTCAAGTCGGATGACGTTGCAGGGCGGACGAAAGTCTACGAAAGCATCGTCAAAGGCGAAGACAACTTTGAGGCCGGTATCCCAGAGTCGTTCAACGTGCTTGTAAAAGAAGTCCGGGGCCTCGGCCTCAACATGGAACTCCTGGATGCGGAGGATGAGGAATAAGCGAAGTTCGTCGGGGAAAACCCCGACCTACGTAGGGCAGGATTTTCCCCGCCTTCGCGACCCCGTCCAACGCACCCCAATTCAAGGAATTGAAGATGAACCAGGAACTGACAAACAACCCGTTTAACCCGGTTGCTCCGGCGAAAACGTTTGACGAAATCAAGGTGTCTTTGGCATCCCCCGAACGGATTCTGTCGTGGTCCTTTGGCGAGATCAAAAAGCCGGAGACCATTAACTACCGCACGTTCAAGCCAGAGCGTGACGGTCTGTTCTGCGCGCGTATTTTTGGCCCGATCAAAGACTACGAATGCCTGTGCGGCAAATACAAGCGGATGAAATATCGCGGCGTCGTCTGCGAAAAATGTGGTGTCGAAGTGACGCTGCAAAAGGTCCGCCGCGAACGGATGGGCCACATCGAACTGGCCGCACCCGTCGCGCACATCTGGTTCCTGAAATCGCTGCCATCGCGCATCGGCCTGATGCTGGACATGACGCTGCGTGATCTTGAGCGGATCCTCTATTTCGAAAACTACGTGGTGATCGAACCGGGCCTCACCGACCTCACCTACGGTCAGCTGATGACCGAAGAAGAGTTCAACGACGCGCAGGACCTTTACGGCATGGACGCGTTCCAAGCCAACATCGGTGCAGAAGCGATCCGCGAAATGCTCGCTCAGATCGACCTAGAGTCCGAAGCGGAAACCCTGCGTGCGGACCTCAAGGAAGCCACTGGCGAACTGAAGCCCAAGAAGATCATCAAGCGTTTGAAGATCGTCGAAAACTTTATCGAATCCGGAAACCGTCCGGAATGGATGGTTCTGACCGTGATCCCCGTGATCCCGCCGGAACTGCGCCCGCTCGTCCCGCTGGACGGCGGCCGTTTCGCGACCTCCGATCTGAATGACCTCTATCGTCGCGTGATCAACCGTAACAACCGTCTGAAGCGTCTGATCGAACTGCGCGCACCTGACATCATCGTCCGCAACGAAAAGCGGATGCTGCAGGAATCTGTCGATGCGCTGTTCGACAACGGCCGTCGTGGTCGCGTGATCACGGGTGCCAACAAGCGTCCGCTGAAATCGCTGTCCGATATGCTGAAGGGCAAGCAGGGTCGCTTCCGTCAGAACCTTTTGGGCAAGCGGGTCGACTTTTCGGGGCGTTCGGTCATCGTGACCGGCCCGGAACTGAAACTGCACCAGTGTGGTCTGCCCAAGAAGATGGCGTTGGAGCTGTTCAAGCCGTTCATCTACTCGCGTCTGGAAGCCAAAGGCCTGTCATCGACTGTAAAGCAGGCGAAAAAGCTGGTTGAAAAAGAGCGTCCCGAGGTTTGGGATATTCTCGATGAGGTGATCCGCGAACACCCGGTCATGCTGAACCGTGCGCCCACGCTGCACCGTCTTGGCATTCAGGCGTTCGAAC
>NZ_JAFMHJ010000107.1 GCF_017854565.1 Yoonia sp. | reverse complement strand
GAAACCCAAGCCTAAATTCCAAAGGCCACTGTCTCAAAGTCGTTGACACGTTCCGGACGGCGATGAGGATGACTTCGACGCCGCGATTGCGCAGCTCATTCATCACCGAGAGCCAGAACTTGGCCCCTTCATTCTCGGCAATCCACAGGCCCAGAACCTCCCGCACGCCGTCCCTGCTGACGCCCAAGGCCACGTAGACGGCCTTGTTCTTCACCATCCGGCTGTCAGCATCGCGGATCTTGACCCGGAGCGCGTCGAAAATGACGATGGGATGCATCCGGTCCAGCGCGCGGCTCTGCCAGTCCCGGACCTCGTCCCGCACGGCATCGGTCACCCGGCTGATCAAGTCAGGCGAGACCTGCAGGCCATAGACGTCCTCAAGGTGGGCGCGGATGTCACGGACCGTCAGACCGACGGCATGGAGACCGATGATTTTGTCGTCGATTCCGTCGATCCGGGTCTGCCCCTTCTTGATAAGCTCTGGCTTGAAACTGCCGTCCCGGTCACGCGGCACGGCGATTGGCACCTCGCCATCCTGACCCTTCAGCCGCTTGCTGGTTGTGCCGTTGCGCCGGTTGGCCTGGCCCGCCGGCGCATCCTTGCCTTCTTCATAACCAAGATGCGCGGTCAGCTCGGCTCCCAGCATGCGTTCCAGCGGAAATTCGTGCGGCATCGTTGTAAAATCCATTGTCCAGAAGCTGGCGCGATATCTCGGCTTCGACCTGATCCAGGCCGCTCGCAGCCCTACAGAAGTTCGTCCAATAGTTCCTTTGAAATGCTCATCGTCCTTGCTCCTCTCAGGAAGCATGGACCAAATCCCAGTTACACAGAAGATCGGACACTCCCGTTTTCCCAATCCGGATATGTTCGATCGTTTTGCCCATTCAGTTCGTCGTCTTCTCACACTCCCCGTCGCACCGGCACTGGCTGGTTACGGCACGATGTTCGTGCCACTGTTGCAAGTGCCGAATCCCTGTAATTCTCATTCTTCGTCAGCGTCGCCCAGATATGCCTCGCCATCTTGTTGGCCAATGCGATAGCGATCAGCATCTTCGGCTTGCGCGCCAGAATCCGGCCAAGCCGACCGGTAATCCCCCCATTTTTAGTGGGGTGTATTCGTAGAACTTACGCGGCCATTTTCAATTTCATGGCGGGTGTGATGCCGCCGATGCCCATGTTGGGGCGGTCGTTGTTGTAAGTCCAGAGCCATTTTGTGGCGTCGTCTTGCGCCTCTTCGATGCTTTCGATGATGTTCTGATCAAGCCATTCGTGCCTGACCGTGCGGTTGTATCGCTCGATGTAGGCATTCTGCTGCGGTTGGCCGGGCTGAATGTGATCGAGGGTAACCCCTTGTTTTTCAGCCCATGCCAGCAACTTGCCGCTGATGTATTCCGGGCCGTTGTCTACCCGGATGGAGTCTGGCTTGCCCCGCCATCCGATGATGCGATCCAAGCTACGGATCACACGCTCTGTGGGCAGCGAGAAGTCCACCTCGATGCCAAGCCCCTCTCGGTTGAAGTCATCCAAGACGTTCAGCAGCCGGAACGCCCGGCCATCCCCGAGCTGGTCGGCCATGAAGTCCATTGACCAACTCACGTTCGGGGCCTTCGGCACCGCCAGTAGAGCTATGCGGTAAAATGGGTGATGGCATGATTTGAAAGGCGGCGTATCGTGGTGGGTGTCAAAGCCAACCAGAACCTCACAAAGGAGCGATACGCCTATGAAGGACGGTACAATGATCCTACCCTTTGGCCAATCGGAATCGATAGCGGACCCTTTGACCGAGCTTGCGCGTGAAGGGGCAAGACGGATGCCAGCGGAAGCGCTGAAAGCCGAACGTGTCAACGACTTTGAGACAGTGGCCTTTGGAATTTAGGCTTGGGTTTCTTCGGTTGGCTTTGGTGGGTTGATCCAGACGGCGGTCGGGATTTGAGGCGGTTTTGGTGGCTTGTGTACGAAGCGTTCGGGCGTGGTGAGGAATGCCGCGTCGAGTGTTGCTTGTCGCGCAGTGTAGATTTCTTGGGCTTGGCCAAAATGAATCTGGTCGGGTGTCATGAGGCCGATCCCAGCGTGATGATGATCTTGATTATACCATGCAAAGAACCTGCGGCAGAACGCGCGGGCGGAACGCTGGTCAGGTCAAACCCGCAACTGGCAACCTGCTGGCCCCGTCTGGCTCAACCCGGAAACCGAAATCAGCGCCTCTGAAATCAGAGACGCCGCATGAAATCGGCGGACAACTTGTTTGACAAACACCGCAATCCCTGCCTGATTGGATTGCAAGTCATGTGCGCGCCTTTGGCTTCTTCGGGGGTGCGACAGCGCAGATCGTATCCGACAACTTGAAGGCCGGGATCACGAAGGCCTGCTTTTATGACCCTGCGATCAACCGGACCTACGCGGATATGGCCGCGCATTACGACACGGCCGTTGTGCCCGCGCGGCCCCAGCGTCCGCATCGGGCAGCAGTTGACCCCTTTTCACGCGCCAGCGCGCGCCACTTGTGCAGTGTCGCCTCGGAAATCCCTTCCTCTTGCGACAACTGCCAAATGGCCATGTTGTTCGGCGGTAACATCCGCTCCAGCACTGCCGATTTTCGTTCCAGTGAATATCCCAAATCATCGTCCTATCCCGCCCACCTGAAAATTAGGAAAAAATAGAGCATCGGACAACTTCCCTGACACAGGGGTTAGCAAGCTGTTCTGCATCGAGCCCATCATCGCAATAGCGGGTCGCTAGATCAGGTCCGCATGCATCTTAACGTGCGCATACTGACCGCCAGACGACACGGCAATCGCATGAAATGAATGTCAGTCCGATTGATACAATGTGTCTTGCCAAGGTCACGTACCGATGCTAAATCGCCCCCAGTGCCCCTATAGCTCAGCTGGTAGAGCAACTGATTTGTAATCAGTAGGTCCGCGGTTCGAGTCCGTGTGGGGGCACCATTTAATCA
>NZ_JAFMHJ010000022.1 GCF_017854565.1 Yoonia sp. | reverse complement strand
AGTTTTAATCTTGCGACCGTACTCCCCAGGCGGAATGCTTAATCCGTTAGGTGTGACACCAAAGGGCAAGCCCCCTGACGTCTGGCATTCATCGTTTACGGCGTGGACTACCAGGGTATCTAATCCTGTTTGCTCCCCACGCTTTCGCACCTCAGCGTCAGTATCGAGCCAGTGAGCCGCCTTCGCCACTGGTGTTCCTCCGAATATCTACGAATTTCACCTCTACACTCGGAATTCCACTCACCTCTCTCGAACTCAAGACTACCAGTATGAGAGGCAGTTCCAGGGTTGAGCCCTGGGATTTCACCCCTCACTTAATAGTCCGCCTACGTGCGCTTTACGCCCAGTAATTCCGAACAACGCTAACCCCCTCCGTATTACCGCGGCTGCTGGCACGGAGTTAGCCGGGGTTTCTTTACCAGATACTGTCATTATCATCTCTGGCGAAAGAGCTTTACGACCCTAAGGCCTTCGTCACTCACGCGGCATGGCTAGATCAGGCTTGCGCCCATTGTCTAAGATTCCCCACTGCTGCCTCCCGTAGGAGTCTGGGCCGTGTCTCAGTCCCAGTGTTGCTGATCATCCTCTCAAACCAGCTATGGATCGTCGGCTTGGTAGGCCATTACCCCACCAACTACCTAATCCAACGCGGGCCAATCCTTCACCGATAAATCTTTCCCCCGAAGGGCGTATACGGTATTACTCTCAGTTTCCCGAGGCTATTCCGTAGAAAAGGGTATGTTCCCACGCGTTACTAACCCGTCCGCCGCTCGCCCCGAAGGGTGCGCTCGACTTGCATGTGTTAGGCCTGCCGCCAGCGTTCGTTCTGAGCCAGGATCAAACTCTCAAGTTGAAACGTCTTGCGACGTGTCCTTGACGTTCGAACCTCTGCACATCGTTCCATGATGCTCCGGCTAGGAAACACCATAAAACAGTCTTTCTGTTTGTTGTGCTTCAGGTTTCAAAAGAAACCGAAAGCCGTCCAAACAGTGAAGCTGACACTAGATCATCGGGCCAAAACCCTACTAGCGCGATATACAGACGTTGATCCATCGAATGAACCAAACCGCCCACATATCTCTTCAGTAACCAGCAATGTCAAAGAGCGCGAGGCAATACAAATCCGAGATGCGCCGTAACTTGTGGCGCGCCCCGCCTGCATTCCCTCGATTTTATTCTCCGCCTCAAAGCCGCCGCGTCTCCACCGCAACCCCTTGGCGCCCCGGATGCAGCATCTCTGCGCCTCCGGTGACGGCGTATCTACGAGCACCGAACCAGACCCGCAAGTGCTTTTTTCCAGAAAGATGAGATTTTTTGCGCCAGGGGCGTTTTTTCTCATATTTTCATGGTGTTGCGCATGACGACATTCGGTCCGGCAGGGCACTTGGCAGGGCGATGGGCATATCGGACCGGCGCTGAAAACCGGTGCATCTTACCCAGATACCCCAGATATTGGGTTATCCCCAGAACTGTCCCCAGATGTGGAATCTGCGCTGCGTGAATTGCGACCGAGTCGGGTGGTTCAACGCCTGCCAAAGCCCAAGGCAGGCCAGAATCGGATCGCCAACAGCCCCACGATGATTCCCAGATAGATCAGTGGTTCGATCTGAAAGCCCTTCGCCAGCCACACAAAGTGCAACGCCCCCAGCACCGCCGCCGGGTAAACGAGCTTGTGCAGTTTGCGCCATGCCGCCCCCCCCAATTTACGGACGGACCAGTTGTTCGACGTCAGCCCAAGTGGGATCAGCATCAAGAACCCCGCCATCCCGATGGTCACATATGGGCGTTTCAGGATATCGGCCCAGATTGCCGATGCCGTCTGTACGTCCAGAACGGCCCAGACAAGGAAATGCGCCAAAAGAAAGAAGAAGGTCAGCACACCGATCGCGCGCCGGAACTTCATCAGATTGATGCCCAGCAACTTGCGCAGCGGCGTGACCGCCAATCCGGCCACCAGAAGTTGCAGCGACAACTGTCCATACCTGTGTTCCAGCGCCTCGATCGGCTCCACCCCCAGACCGCCTGTCGCCGCCAGCCAGAACAGCCAGCCACCCCATGCGGCCCCGATGACGTAGAGAGGCCACACCGGCACACGGCGCAGCGCCCCGTTCAGAGGCGCCACCCATGTCTGCCCGTCGCCGCGAATGGATGAGGTATCGGTCATCGGATCAGTGGAACTCGTTCAGGTCCATGCCCGCGTACAAGCTGGCGACCTCGTCCTCATAGCCGTTGAACATCAACGTCGGGATCCGTGACGCAAACAACCCGCCGCCGATCCGCCGTTCTTCGGCCTGGCTCCAGCGTGGGTGGTCTCGGTTCGGGTTCACATTGGAATAGAACCCGTATTCCTGGGTCGAATATGTGTTCCATGCCGTCCGCGGCTGTTCATCGGTCAAGGTGATGCGCACGATCGACTTGATTGATTTGTAGCCATACTTCCACGGCACCACCAAACGGATCGGCGCGCCGTTCTGGTTTGGCATTGCCTCTCCATAGATGCCCGTCGCCAAGATCGTCAGGGGATGCATCGCCTCGTCCAGACGCAAACCTTCGCGGTAGGGCCAATCGATAATGGGATAGGCAAGCCCCGGCATCTCTTCGGGGCGCATGGCGGTTTCGAACGCGACGTATTGCGCACCCTCCTGCACGCCAACACGATTAAGCAGGTCGGCCAACTCGAAACCGTTCCACGGCACCACCATCGACCACCGCTCGACACAGCGCAGGCGATAGATGCGTTCTTCGACGGTCATGCCCTCCATGATCTGGTCAAAGGAATAGGTGCCGGGGTTGTCGACCATGCCATCAATCACGATCTCCCAAGGCGCGGTCGTCAGCGCACGGGCATAGCGCGCCGGATCGTCCTTGCCGGTGCCGAATTCATAGAAGTTGTTATAGGTCGTGATCTCTTCGAGCGAATTGAGCGTCAAATCCCACGCCCCGCCGGTTTGCGCGACGGCCTGCGCGTGCGCCGCCCCCCCGATCAGGCCGGCACCCAACATCGCGCCGCTGCCCATCATGATCTGGCGACGGTTCAGATAGACCTCCCTCGGGGTCACGTCGTCCCGGGTCAGATCGGAATTATAGCGGTATGCCATGCGGGTCTCCTTGGTTTGCTTGACTGCAACCTGCCCCAAGACATGGGCGTTTCCCAAGGGATGACATCACTTCTCACGAAAATTTCAGGATCACGTCATCATCGCGTGTGCCGCATGACGGCCTTCACGGCGCCCGATCCGAGACGGATCGGGCGCCGCCCCGTGCCGCGTCAGTTGCCGCAATAGGCGATGGGCCAGCCGCTTGGCACAACGCACATCGCGCGCCAATGTGTGACGTCATCATTGCGCGCATAGATCATCGCATAGCCACGCTGTGGTTGCGGATACATCGTCAGCGCCCCGCCACCCGGCGCGAACGACACCAGCCCCCCACCCGATGCGCGCGCGATATACCGTTCGCCCGGAACCAGAACCACGGTTTCCGACTGGATGTTCCAGATCGGCGACTGTGGCCCCGACCCGTCGGTCAACCCGTGATAGATCGTATAGGTGCCGGCCTCGAACGCCATGCCGCCGGTGACCAGCAAGCCCAGTACCCCGCCGGGCTGCGTTGCATAATGACGTTGGTCGTTGGTGATCCGCGTCCACGGCGCATAGGTGTCGGGCGATCCGCCCGCACCGGTGTTGCCACCTTGCTGGCTGCCGCCGCCAATTAGCGCCGCAGGGTTGCTGCAATCGTTCGCATCCGTGCCCGGCGCACAGGCCGTCGTCATGTGCCCCGGAACCGTCGGGTCGTCGCATTCCCCGTCATTGGCCCAGATACAACTGTTCGGACCACCGGCAGCACCGCCCGACCCGCCCGAGCCGCCGCCAATTAGCGCCGCAGGGTTGCTGCAATCGTTCGCATCCGTGCCCGGCGCACAGGCCGTCGTCATGTGCCCCGGAACCGTCGGGTCGTCGCATTCCCCGTCATTGGCCCAGATACAACTGTTGTCGCCCAGCTGCGCCATCGCGGGGGTGCCGAACCCCGCCACCACGGCCAGCCCCAAGCCAACCAACATCATTGAAATCCATTGCTGTCGCATCACGCACCCTCCTTTGCCCTGTCGTGCGGGGGCGATGAATCGCGCCCCATGGCAAGGATAAGGCATCGCGCACTGCGGCCCTCTGACGACCATCAGACGCCGCGCGCGAAATGGCGTCGATCAGCTTGGAAACATCTCGTTCATGGGTTTGCTGGTGCCATCGGGCTGCACCAGCCGCACATGCCTGCGCCGCAACAACCGTGGTTCCGACACGCCGACGGAATGGGCAATCGTCTCAACTTCTTTGACAATTCCCTTGCCATACGCCGCCACGCGCCTGTCCTTGTCCTCCACCACCAGCCCCTTCTGAAACCGCGGGTCGTGCGTGGTGATGCCGGTCGGGCAGGTGTTCTTGTTGCATTTGAGCGCCTGAATGCAGCCAAGGCTGAACATGAAGCCCCGCGCGGATGTTACAAAATCGGCCCCAGCCGCCAGCGCCCAAGCCACATCGCCGGGGTTTACCAGCTTGCCGCTGGCCACCAGCCTGATGCGTTCCTTCAGCCCGGCGCGGTTGCGCAGGTCCGTCAACAGCGGCAGCGCCTCACGGATCGACATGCCCACCAGATCCATCAGCGGCATGGGCGCGGCCCCGGTGCCGCCTTCGCCTCCATCAAGCGTGATGAAATCAGGCGCGCTTTCGATCCCCCGCCTGATGATGGCATCAAACAGGTCGCGAAACGGGTCCAGCCCGCCCATGACCGTCTTGATGCCCGTTGGCTTTCCCGTCACGGCGCGGACATGGGCGATCATGTCCAACAACTCGTCCGTATTGCTCACCTCCCGGTGACGGTTGGGCGAGATGCTGTCCTCTCCCACCTTGATCCCCCGGATCTTTGCAATCTCGGGCGTGATCTTGGCACCGGGCAGGATGCCGCCCTTTCCGGGTTTCGCCCCCTGCGCCAGCTTGATCTCGAACATCTTGACCTGCGGGTGCTCGGCGATGGCGCACAGCTTGGCGTCATCCAGATGGCCCTGCGCATCCCGCACCCCATACTTGGCCGTTCCAATCTGAAACACGATGTCGGCCCCGCCTTCCAGATGATAGGGCGACAGGCCACCTTCGCCGGTGTTCATCCACATTCCGGCCTTCGCTGCCCCCCTGCTCAGCGCCAGAACCGCAGGCCGGGATATCGCGCCATAACTCATGCCGGAAATGTTGAAAAAAGAGGTCGCATTATAAGGTGTCACAGCCTGCGGCCCGATCACCATCGGTGTGGACTTGGCAAACTGGTCATCCAGCGGCGGAAAGGGGGCGGGCGTGAACAAGGGTGTCCCCACCACACTTATATTGCGCGTCGATCCGAAGGCGCGGGTATTGTCCTGCCCGTCTCCCGCATGCATGACCCAATCGCGTTGCGCCCGGTTGAACGGCAGCTCCTCCCGATCCATTGCAAAGAAGTACTGCCGAAAGAATTCGCCAAGCGCCGAGAAAAGCCCCCGGAACCGCCCGATGACAGGATAGTTCCGGCGGATCGCGTCGGCGGTCTGCACCCTGTCGATGATCCCGATAATCACCAGCGCCAACACCGCGCACCCGATCACCAGCCAGAATGCCAGCGCAAGCGCCTCGAAATAGGGGGTCATTGTCATGCGTCTTGTCCTTTTATGATCGCCGCATCATCGCCAATGCGGCCCCCAAGTCCAGTGACGGTTGAAACAGTCGATAACGCCCGGTCACATGATTTCACGGCAAATTGACTGGAACGGAAAAAACCGTGCGGCTTAGGCGGAAAACGCGCTCGGTCAAGGGCACCAGCGCCATTCTGCCGATCTTGAAACACCACGACCCCACGTCATTTGCCTGATCGACGGGGCGCTCACTGCCTCGATCGCATCACACCTAGGAGTTTTGTCCATGATGATCCGTCGTACGCTTCTCGCACTTGCAGCATCCACCGCTCTCGCCGCTCCCGCCTTCGCCGATGCCCACTCCATGAACATCGTCGACACCGCCGTTGCTGCCGGCAACTTCACCACCCTTGCCGCCGCTCTGGAAGCCGCTGGCTTGGTCGAAACACTGACCGGCGAAGGCCCCTTCACCGTGTTCGCACCCACCGATGAAGCTTTCGCAGCCCTGCCCGAAGGCACTGTCGAGGCCTTGTTGGCTGACATTCCGACCCTGACGGCAATCCTGACCTACCACGTCGTTGCCGGGACCGTGATGTCCACCGACCTGACCGATGGCATGACCGCTACAACCGTCAACGGCGCGGACATCACCATCGGCACCGAAGGCGGCGTGACCGTGAATGACGCAAACGTCACCACCGCCGACATCGTGGCATCGAACGGCGTGATCCACGTCATCGACGCCGTCATCTTGCCGCCGATGTAAATAGACCATTACGGGCGGGGCAGACATGTCCCGCCCGTTTCTTTTTCATCACCACAAGAAACAGGAGGAACACACATGAACCGTCGCCAATTCTTTGCCGCCTCCGGGACCGCGGTTGCCGCGGCTGCCCTGTCGGCTCCAAGCATTTCCTATGGTCAGTCTGCAACAATCGTCGATCTGGCCGTCGCCACCCCCGACCTGTCGACGCTTGTCGCGGCCGTAACCGCCGCCGGGCTGGTCGAAACACTGTCCGCCCCCGGCACCTTCACCGTATTCGCGCCGACCAACGCGGCGTTCGATGCGCTGCCCCACGGCGTTCTTGACAGCTTGCTTGCGGATACCGCCGCGCTGACCAACGTCCTGACCTACCATGTATCGGGCAGCTATTATCCCGCCTCTGGCCTGCTGGGTCAGTTCGGGCGCGTCCCGACCGTGCAGGGCAGTTTCATCACCGTCGACGGGCGCGGGTCGGGCGTTGTCCTGAACCGCACCATCAACGTTACCACACCCGATGTGCTGGCCTCCAACGGCGTTGTGCACATCATCGACGGCGTTCTGCTCCCACACTGAGCTTAACTCAGGCCCGAATGGAAAACGCCCCCGGCTTCCCGGGGGCGTTGTCGTATCTAGTGGACCACCGCATCATCCGGCTTTGGTCTGTTGCTGGCAGCAACCCTGCCACCAACCAACAACCCATCCGGCCCGGCGCTGACCGAAAGCGTATCACCATCCTTGACGTCACCGGCCAGAATCAACTCGGCCAACTGGTTCTGCAGACTGTTCTGGATCACCCGCTTCAGCGGCCTTGCCCCAAACACCGGGTCATAGCCTTCGTCGGCCAGCCATGTCCGCGCAGCATCATCCAGCAACAACGCGATCTTGCGTTGTGCCAACCGCTTCTGCAGCAGCCCGATCTGAATATCCACGATCGCGTCCATGTTTTCACGGCTCAGCCGGTCGAACACGATCATGTCGTCCAGCCGGTTCAGGAACTCGGGCCGGAAATGGGCGCGCACGGCATCCATGACATTGCGCTTGGCGGTGGCCACATCGGCCCCATCCTCAAGCTGGCTCAAGGCCTGCGACCCAAGGTTTGACGTCAACACGATCAGCGTCTGCTTGAAATCGACCCGGTGTCCCTGCCCATCTGTCAGAATACCATCATCCAGCACCTGCAACAGGACGTTGAAGACCTCGGGGTGCGCCTTCTCGACCTCATCGAACAAGATCACCTGATAGGGCCTACGCCGCACCGCCTCGGTCAGCACGCCACCCTCATCATACCCGACATACCCCGGAGGCGCGCCGATCAACCGTGATACGGAATGCTTCTCCATGAACTCGCTCATGTCGATGCGCACCATCGCGCTATCGTCATCGAACAGGTATTCGGCCAATGCCTTGGTCAATTCGGTCTTGCCCACGCCGGTTGGCCCCAGAAACAGAAAGCTGCCAAGCGGGCGGTTTTCATCCTGCAACCCTGCCCGCGCTCGGCGCACGGCGTTCGACACCGCCGTAACGGCTGCGTGCTGGCCAATGACCCGGCGACCCAGCTCTTCTTCCATCCGCAGCAGCTTTTCCCGCTCGCCTTCCAGCATCTTGGACATCGGAATGCCGGTCCACCGTTCAACCACGGCGGCAATCTGTTCGGGTCGCACGGCTTCCTCGACCATCAGGTCATCTTCCGCCGCCTCTGCAACCGCCAGCTCCTTCTCAAGCTGCGGGATCACGCCATAGGAAAGCTCGCCGGCTTTCGCCAGATCGCCGTTTCGCTTGGCCTGCTCCAACTCCGCGCGGGCATGGTCCAGCTTTTCCTTCAGTCCGCGCGCACTTTCCAGCTTATCCCGTTCAGACTGCCATTGCGCGGTCATTTCGGATGAACGTTCCTGCAGGTCGCCCAGCTCTTTCTCGATCTTTACCAGACGGTCCTTGCTTGCGGCATCGTCCTCTTTCTTCAGGGCCTCCGCCTCGATCTGCATCTGCAAGATCTGTCGATCCAGCGCGTCCAGCTCCTCGGGCTTTGAATCGACCTCCATCCGCAACCGGCTGGCGGCCTCGTCCATCAGGTCAATCGCCTTGTCCGGCAGAAACCGGTCGGTGATATAGCGCGCCGAAAGGGTCGCCGCCGCCACCAAAGCCGCATCCGAGATGCGAACCCCGTGGTGCAACTCGTATTTTTCCTTGATGCCCCGCAAGATCGAGATGGTGTCTTCCACCGTTGGCTCATCCACCATCAGCGGTTGGAACCGGCGGGCCAACGCCGCATCCTTCTCCACATACTTGCGGTATTCATCCAGCGTCGTGGCCCCGATGCAGTGCAATTCCCCGCGCGCCAGCGCCGGCTTGATCAGGTTAGCCGCGTCCATCGCGCCGTCCCCCTTGCCCGCACCAACCAGCGTGTGCATCTCATCGATGAACAAGATGATGTCGCCCGCAGCGGCGGTAATTTCCGACAAGACGGCCTTCAGCCGCTCCTCGAATTCGCCGCGATACTTCGCCCCGGCAATCAACGCGCCCATATCCAGCGCCATCAGCGTCTTGTTGCGCAGGCTTTCGGGCACGTCACCGTTCACAATCCGCAGCGCCAGACCCTCCGCAATCGCGGTCTTGCCTACGCCCGGCTCACCAATCAGCACCGGGTTGTTCTTCGTCCGGCGGCTCAGCACCTGCATGGCGCGACGAATTTCCTCGTCACGACCGATGATCGGGTCGATCTTGCCCTCCCGCGCGGCCTCGGTCAGGTCGCGGGCATATTTGTTCAACGCCTCATAGCTATCTTCGGCGCCCGACGTATCCGCGGTGCGCCCCTTGCGCAGATCGTTGATTGCGGTGTTCAGCGCCTGCGCGTTGACGTTACCGGCCTCCAATGCCTCGCGGGCCTTGGATTTGACCATCGCCAGTGCCGTCAGAATGCGCTCGACAGGAACGAAACTGTCGCCCGCCTTCTGGGCAACCTTCTGTGCCTCATCCAGCACCTTGGCCGTCTGGCCATCCATATAGATCTGGCCAGCATCGCCCGTGACCTTGGGCATCTTAGCCAACGCCAACTCGACGCTTTCGCGCACCCGCGCGGCGTCGCCACCGGCGCGACCGATCAGGTTCGCGGCCATGCCCTGATCGTCATCCATCAGCGCCTTGAGCAGATGTTCGGGTGCCAGTTTCTGGTGATCTTCGCGCTGTGCGATTGTCTGCGCGGCCTGCAAGAACCCGCGCGCGCGGTCCGTGAACTTCTCCAAGTTCATGTGTCTTCTCCTTATCAAAGCGCCCGCCATCGCCACGCCCACATTCGGCACGCGGCATTTGCAAGCCTCATGTAATCAGATGGGAACGTCGTTGCGTTCCATCAAGTCTGCGCCAACCCAATCCGCGACCTGCCGACTTTTTTTCCGCGCCCAGTGGACAGGCCAACGCCCGCCTTCTAAGCAAGCCCCATATCGCAAGCCGGGGGAAAACAAATGACAGATGACCGCTTGATCGTGGCCCTCGACGTGCCTGACGCAGTGACCGGGCTGGACCTTGCCGAACGCATTGGCGATGCCGCGAGCTTTTACAAGATCGGCCTTGGCATGTTGACAGGCGGCGGGCTTGCCTTGGCCAACGAGCTCAAGCAAGACCACGGCAAGCGGATCTTTCTGGACATGAAACTGTTCGACATCGGCTCCACGGTCGAAGCGGCCGTGCGCGGGCTGTCGCGGTTCGACCTTGATTTCCTGACAGTGCACGGCGACCCCCACGTGGTGCGCGCCGCCGTTCAGGGCGCATCGGGCAGCAACCTGAAAATCCTCGCGATCACAATCCTCACATCGCTTGACCGCGCCGATCTTGACGCCTGTCTGATCCGCGATGGCGCGGTGCCTGATCTTGTGATTGACCGCGCGGGCCGCGCCTTTGACGCCGGGGCCCACGGCGTCGTCTCCTCGCCGCAAGAGGCCGCGGCCATCCGCGCCCTGCCCGAATCTTTTGAAAAACTGATCGTGACACCGGGCGTGCGTCCGGCAGGTGCCGCCTTTGGTGATCAAAAACGGGTGGCCACCCCTGCCAGCGCTATCGGCGGCGGGGCCGATCATATCGTCGTCGGTCGTCCGATTTGGCAGGCCGCCGACCCGCGCGCGGCAGCCCAAGCCGTTCTGGCCGAACTTCCCTGATGTCCGCGCGAGCCTGACTGCGGCGCGCCACGCCGCCACGCCCCCGTCAGGGGCATGGCGTCAATTGTCGTTGATATCGTGATCGAAGGTTTTGACCTGCCCGCGCCGCACGCCCAGCCATTGCCGCAATCCGCCCCACGCAATCAGGGACATCACTGCAAATACCAGCAGCATCATCGGCAACGACGCGCCCAGCCAAAGTGCCAGCGGCCCACCGACGAACAAGATGATCCCCACCAATCCAGCGCCAATCGCGAACCCCAACAGGACAAAGCTTGGCAACAGCACCTCGCCGATTGCCAATACCAACGCCGCTGCCCCCCAAAGCCACCATTGATCCCACATGATCAGCGCCCTTTCAGCATCTGGAATGCCTTTCCAAATGCATCCACGGCATCCGCTGGCACGATGATCGTCTGCGTCCCCGCACCCTGCGCGACCTTGCCAATCGCCTTCACCTGCTCCAACGCAATGTTGTATTGCACGGCTTCCAGCCCGCCCTTGGCGATCGCCTCGGCCACCACTCCGGTCGCATATGCCTCGGCGTCCGCCTCGATTCGGCGCGCTTCAGCCTCCTGCTTGGCGGCATAAAGCTCACCATCCGCCTGCAGTTCCACCGCCCGCTTCTGCCCTTCTGCGCGTGTCACGGCCGCGCGGCGTTCCCGCTCGGCGTTCAACTGCTGCAGCATTGCGTCCCGCGTGGCTTGGTCCAGATTCACATCCAGCAACTCTGCCCGTGTCACCTCGATGCCCCAGTCGTCGACCGCACTTTCGACCATCGTCTTGATTTCGGCGATCAACTGGTTGCGGTTCGATTGCACCTCGTCCAGATCCATCTTGCCAATTTCGGCCCGCACGATGCCCGCGACAGTCGTCGCAATGGCGCCGTCAACATCGCGGATCCGGTAAACCGTCCGCTCCGGCTGCAAGATGCGGTAGAACACGCTGGTATCGATCTTGACCAGAACGTTGTCCTTGGTGATGGCGTCTTGTTCCGCATTGGGCAATTGCCGCTCCAGAATAGACACACGATGCGCGATCCGGTCCAGAAACGGCACGATGAAGTTGATGCCCGGCCCCAGCACCGACTTCAGCCGCCCGAACCGCTCCACCACATGCTGCTCGCTCTGCGGCACGATGCGGATCGACATGTAGATGCACAGAATGATGAAAAGCGCCAACAACAGCACCACAAGGTTGCCGCCGACGATATCGGCAATCAGCTGTTCCAAATCCATGAAAGAATCCTCATTTTTCATGGCTGGAATATGAGGAGTTTTCGCCCATGCGCAAACCCTTTGGCGCACGACGGCGTTGATGCGTTGCAGCATGGCACCGCATCTCCGTCGCCCGCGCCCCCGAACCACACGGCACCGTCACCCGATTTTCAAATCGCCCGCTTTCAGCCTGCGCCGTTCGGCCGTATCGTTCCTTCATCATGCCCGCCCTTTGCCGCGATTGCCTGCACATGTTCGACACCGGTCGCCGCTGCCCCGCGTGCGGCAGGCCCCGGATCATGTCGCACCCCGAACTCTGGGATCTTTCCATCGCCCATATGGATTGCGATGCTTTCTACGCGTCTGTCGAAAAACGCGATAACCCCGACCTGCGCGACAAGCCCGTGATCATCGGCGGTGGGCGGCGCGGCGTGGTCTCCACCGCCTGCTATATCGCGCGCATCAAGGGCGTGCGGTCCGCCATGCCGATGTTTCAGGCGCTTAAGCTCTGCCCCGAAGCAGTGGTCGTGCGTGGCCGCATGGATGTCTATGCCGATGTCAGCCGTCAGATCCGCGCCATGATGGAGGATCTGACCCCGGCAATCGAGCCGTTGTCGCTGGATGAGGCGTTTCTGGATCTGTCCGGCACCGCACGGTTGCATGGAAAACCCCCCGCAGCGCTGATGGCCGGCCTTGTAAAGCGCATGCAGTCCGAACTTGGCATCACTGGCTCGGTCGGCCTCAGCCACAACAAGTTCCTCGCCAAACTCGCTTCAGACCTCGACAAACCCCGCGGTTTTTCGGTGATCGGCAAGGCTGAAACCGTCGATTTCCTCACCGACAAACCCGTGCGCATGATCTGGGGTATCGGTCCGGCGGCACAGGCCAGCCTCGACAAGGTCGGCATCCGCACCTTCGCCGATCTGCGCCGGTGGGATGAAAAATCCCTGATAACGCGATTTGGCCAAACCGGTCTGCGCCTGCACCAATTGGCGCGCGGCGAAGATGCCCGCCGCGTCAAACGCGACCGGGCCGTCAAAAGCATCTCGAACGAAACCACGTTTTCCGACGATATCGGCAATCCCGATATCCTCGACGGCCATATCTGGCGCTTGTCCGAAAAGGTCGCTGACCGGGCCAAGGCGCGAAATCTGGCCGGGCGCGTCGTCACCCTCAAACTCAAGCGCGCGGATTTCTCCGCGATCACCCGCCGCACCAGCCTGTCAGACGGCACACAGATGGCCGATAGCCTGTATCGCATCGCCCGCGCGCTCTTTGATCAGGTCGATCACCGCCTGCCCTATCGCCTGCTTGGTGTGGGTCTGTCCGACCTCATCCCTGCCGCGCTCGCGGATCGATCGGGCGACCTGCTCGACCCTGCGCAATCCAAACGCCTTGCCGCCGAACGCGCCGCCGATGCCATCCGCACCCGTTTTGGCGCCGATGCCATCCGCAAGGGGCGCGCCCTGCGATAGCGCCGCGCCGGTGGCATGCCGCCCCCACCAAACCCACAATCGTATGGGCTTCGGGCCTTGCCGCCGCGCCGTGCTACTCCGCCGCCAACGGCATCTGCCCCGACCGCGAGGCGATCACCTGCCCCAGAACGGCGGTGATAATCGCTTTAACGTCTTGGAAATTCGCATTGGGCCTGACTTGCCGCTCGTTCATGTAAAGCGCGCGATCAATCTCGATCTGCACCGCATGCTGGCACCGCGCAGGCCGGCCATAGGTCTGTGTCACATAGGCACCCGCAAACGGCGCATTGCGGCTGACCACAAGACCTGCGGCGCCAAAGGCGGCCTCCAGCTCCTCGACCAGTTCCGTGCTTGCCGACGCACCGAACCTGTCACCCAACACCACCTCGGGCCGCCGCTGCCCCGGCCGTGCAACGTTTTCCAGCGCTTCATGCGGCATGGAATGGAAATCAAGCAGCACCGCTTCCCCGAATCGGACATGCGCCTCCTGCATCAGGCCGCGCAGGCAGGCGTGATAGGGGCGCCACACCTCTTCGATCCGCGTTTCCGCCTCATCCAGCGTCAGCTTGCCGCGATAGATCATGCGGCCATTCGCAACGACGCGCGGGATCACGCCCAGCCCGCTGCTGATCCGCGGATTCTGTACCGTGCGCGTCACACCATCCACCACCGCCGGGTCCATTTCCTCGGCGGCACGGTTGAGGTCCACGTAGGCGCGGGGAAACTCGGCAGCCAGCATCGGCGCACCCAGCATCGGCGCCTCGCTCACCAGCATATCCATGAACGCATCTTCCGATGATCTGATCGTGCGTTCGTCCAGAACGGTCCGGCGCGTGAACGCCCAAGGATAGTGACGCCCCGAATGCGGCGAGGCCACAACCACGGGGGTGCTGATCTCACTGGGCAACTCCAACCGGTAGGGCGTTCGCATCAAGGTGGTTTCCAATCCCGTTCGCATAAAGATATAGCCGGTTTTCTCTGGTTGCCAAAAGCCCTTGAACCCCTGATCGACTCCTTTTATAGACCAGCCTCACCCGGGCCTATGCCGCCCATCGGGCCAACGGCCTTGTGTATCGGCAAAATCCAGGTGTATCGGGCGATTAGCTCAGCGGTAGAGCACTTCGTTGACATCGAAGGGGTCACAAGTTCGAACCTTGTATCGCCCACCATTCCGGCCTTGTCCGCAAGGCCACCAACCCAAGGCGCATCGCCGCGCCGCGACGAAGGAGATAGGCCATGAAGGTCAAGAACTCACTCCGCTCGCTCAAAGCGCGCCACCGCGATTGCCGCGTCGTGCGCCGCAAGGGCCGCGTCTATGTGATCAACAAGACGCAGCGCCGGTTCAAAGCCCGTCAGGGCTGAACGCTGGTTGAGAGCGAAAAAGGCCGCCCTCAGGGGCGGCTTTTTTGTATCTGAAGGTTTGGGCGCGTGCCCGTTCATCGCCGCCAACTCCGGCCGCAAGTCCGCGCACCGATCATCCCGTGCCGCAGTCGGCCAGATTTCAATCGTAGACGCGTTGGTCGTCGATCACCTTGCCATCATTGGGTAGGCTGCCCGGCGCCACGATCTCGATATTGCCTTTCAGCTTCAGGCTTTCGGCCGCACTGGCGGCATAGGCCGCCGCGTCGCCACCAGCCGCCTCCACTTGCACCGTCATCGCGTCCATCTCACCGTCACGCGTGACGATCACACGGGCGCGAGCAACTTCCGGGTGCTTGGCCACGAAATCCGCCACCTGTTCGGGGCGCACGAACATGCCCTTGATCTTGGTGGTCTGGTCGGCACGCCCCATCCATCCCTTGATGCGCATGTTGGTCCTCCCGCAGGGGCTCTGCCCCGGCAGCATCGCCGAAAGATCGCCGGTGGCGAACCGTATCAACGGGTAATCGGGGTTCAACGTCGTCACCAGAACCTCGCCCACCTCGCCCACCGCGACCGGGTCGCCGGTGCCGGGGCGCACGATCTCCACGATCACGCCCTCGTCGATGATCATCCCCTCCATCGCGGGGGACTCGTACGCAATATTGCCCAGATCGGCAGTGGCATAGCACTGCAGGCACGCAATGCCACGCTCCGCGTATTCCGCCCGCAGGCTGGGAAACAACGCGCCGCCACCGACGGCCGCCTTGGTAATGCGCAGCTGCACACCCATCTCGCGGGCCTTGTCCAGAATCACCTTCAGATAATCCGGCGTCCCCGCATACCCGGTCGACCCCACATCCCTTGCCGCCCGAACCTGCAATTCGGTCTGCCCCACGCCCGCAGGCAAAACCGTTGCGCCCACAGCCCGCGCACCGGACTCGAAAATCATGCCCGCAGGCGTCAGGTGATATCCGAAACAGTTCTGCACCACATCGCCGGGGCCAAACCCCGCAGCATGCAAGAACCGCCCCATCCGCCACCAGTCATGGGTAACGCCACCCGGCTCGTAGATCGGGCCGGGGCTTTGAAACACATGCGCCACGTTCTGCACGGGAATGCCGCCAAACGGCGGTGCCGCGGCCTGCCATTCACCCAGCTGCGATTTCCGCAACACCGGCAGCCGCGCCAGATCGGCCAGATCCCCGATCGCGGCGATGCCGGGCAGGCAGGTATCGGGTGCCGCCATCACGCGCGCAATCTGCGCCTGCAAACCCGCCAACTGCTCCGCCGCCCGCTGATCCGCGCTGCGTGTCTCCAGATCGTCAAAATGGATCATCATCGCATCTTTCATCAGCTCAACCACCGCTTGCGACGACGATAAGACCGGACCTCGCGGAACGATTTGCGCCCGTCGTCGGACATGCCCAGATAGAATTCCTTCACATCCGGATTTTCCCGCAGCTCCGCCGCCGGGCCTTCCATGACGACCCGCCCGCTCTCCAGAATATACCCCTGATGTGCAAAGCGCAGCGCCACGTTGGTGTTCTGTTCCGCCAGCAAGAAGCTCACGCCTTCCTTCTCGTTCAGGTCCTTCACGATCCCGAAAATCTCCTCCACCAACTGCGGGGCCAACCCCATGCTCGGCTCATCCAGCAAGATCGTCTCGGGCTTGGACATCAACGCCCGGCCAATCGCCGTCATCTGCTGTTCACCGCCACTGGTATATCCCGCCTGGCTTTTGCGGCGCTCCCTCAGACGCGGGAAATAGGCATAGACCTTCTCAAGGTCCGCCTCGATCGCGCTGCGACCGTCTTTTCTTGTGTAAGATCCGGTCAGCAGGTTTTCCTCGACGGTCAGATGCTCAAAGCAATGCCGCCCCTCCATCACCTGAATGACGCCCCGCTCCACCAGATCCGATGGGCTCAAATCCTGCACCCGCTCGCCACGGTAATGAATGGTGCCCTTGGTCACCTCCCCGCGCTCCGAATGCAGCAGGTTCGAAATCGCCTTCAGGGTCGTGGTCTTCCCCGCGCCATTGCCACCCAGCAGCGCGGTAATGCCGCCCTTTGGCACCGACAGGCTCACGCCCTTCAAAACAAGGATCACATGATTGTAGATCACCTCGATATTGTTGACCTCCAACAGCGTCTCGGTCGCACGTGCGGCGCCTGCGCTTTCGGTCTTCGTCGGCTGATCCAGCATCCCCGGTCTCCCGTTCACATCTCGTTAAGGTTAACGTGCCCCGGCGCCTGTTTTCGGGCCGCCCCACATTCCCCCAGATCAAGCCCGGCGCGCAGCGGTCCCCGCACAATCCCGGCCCTGACTTTTTCTTGGCAAAAATACTCGATAAAGGTTCCGGCGGCGGCACGCGTGCCGCCGCCGGAAAGATCGCATCAGCTTGGGTTACATTGGCTGCCGATGTTGTTTTCAGCAGCATACTGTGCCGAATCTTCCATGATCAGCGGTGTGGTCACGCTGTCGTCGGGTGCGATGAAATCGGTCAGGGTCACCCATTCGGCGGCCTCCGCGTTCCACTGCTGCATACGCGCCATGCCGGTGCCGCCGTGGTCTTCGCACGAGACGGCGAACTCCGGCCCGATCCCCGGCATGCCCAACGCATCCATCCGCGCATTGGTCATGTTCAGCGCTTCCATCCCGTCCCGCATCATTGCGGCGTCAATCTGCGCCACGCCGTGGATTTCCTGCGCGGTGCGGGCAGCTTCTGCGGCCAGCATCGCGGCATACATGCCACGGGTATACAGAACCGACCCCAGGTTGCTGCCGTCGCCGGCGGCCAAACCCGCGTCAATCACAAGGGTCTGGATCTCGTCGAACACAGGCAAGTCACCCAGAACGTTCATGTTCAGCGCCCGGTATCCGTTCGCGTCCATGCCTGCGGGGGTCACGTCATGCTCGGCCCCGGCCCACCAGTTACCGATGAAATTCTCCATCGGGAAACGGATGTTGGCGGCTTCCTGGACGGCGACCTGGTTCATCACGCCCCAGCCCCACATGATCACGTAATCGGGCTGACTACGGCGGATCTGCAACCACTGGTTTCCCTGTTCCTGACCGGGGTGGTCGACCGCAAGCTGTTCCAGGTTGAAGCCATGCATTTCCGCCAGCGTTTCCAGCGTGCGGATCGGCTCTCGGCCATAGGCGGAGTTATGATAAAGTAGCGTGATATCGCGCCCCTCAAGGCTGCCGTCGTTTTCCTCCAACAGGTAATTGATGATCACCGACGCCGCGTCCCAGTAGTTCGCGGGGTAGTTGAACACATGGCTGAACACGTCGCCGTTCGCGGCGGATGTGCGGCCATAACCCATCGTGTGCAGAGGGATGCCATCGGCCGTCGCGCGCGGGATCAACTGATAGGTGATGCCGGTCGACAGCGGCTGATAGACCAACGCGCCTTCGCCCTTCGTGCTCTCGTAGCACTCCACCCCACGCTCGGTGTCATAGGCGGTTTCGCACTCGATCACGCGGGTCATCACACCGCCGATGCCGCCATCACGCTGGTTCAAAAGCGTAAAATAATCCTGATACCCGTCCGAAAACGGGATGCCGCCGGCGGCATAGGCGCCGGTCCTGTATGACAGGTCGGGGAACACAAGGTCCGCCAAGGCGGGGCTTGCGGCCATCAAGCTGGCGGTTGCCACGGTCAAAAGTCTCTTCATCGGGGATCCTCCCTTTAGGTTTATCCGATATTGCGTCTCCGCCGGGGTATCCCCCGGTCTTGTTTTCTGCGGCCCTCCCGCCTCAATGCGGGAACGGCCACAACCTTAGTTTATCCTTCAGCAGCGCCCACAGGCGCGCCAATCCGTGCGGTTCGACAATCAAGAAGAACATGATCAGCGCCCCGACGATCACGAACTCGAAATGGGTCGCCAGCGCCGTATCCCATCCCATGACCCCGGTCAGGATGTTGCGCAACAAGACCGGCAACAACACCATGAACGCGGCACCGGCGAAGCTTCCGAAAATGCTGCCAAGCCCCCCGATGATGATCATGAACAACACCAGGAACGACTTGACGATTCCATAGGCCGATCCCACCTCGACCGCGCCCAGATAGACGGTGAACAAAAGCGCCCCGGCGATCCCGACGTAAAAGCTTGAAACCGCAAAGGCCGTCAATTTGGCCTTCAGCGGGTTCACCCCGATGATCTCAGCCGCAATATCCATGTCCCGAATGGCCATCCATTGCCGTCCGATGGACCCGCGCGTCAGGTTCCGCGCGATCCAGGCCAGCACGAAGACGAACCCGAAACAGAACAGGTATTTCACCCACGCCTCTGCATTCGGCCCGGTCACCGCGATACCGAACAGGCTGCGTTCCGGTGCCGATATCTGGCCAGACGCCGAATAGTTGAAGAACCACGGCACCTTGTTGAACATCCAGATCAAGAAGAACTGCGCGGCCAACGTCGCAACCGCCAGATAAAAGCCCTTGATCCGCAAACTGGGCAGGCCAAACGCCAACCCCACCATCGCGGTCATGAACCCCGACAACAGGGTGATGCTGATCATGTCCAACCACGGGAACGCCGTCATCAGCTTATACGAGGTATAGGCCCCCACTGCCATGAACCCGCCGGTTCCAAGGCTGACCTGACCGCAATATCCCGTCAGAATATTCAACCCCATTGCCGCGATCGCATAAATCAGGAACGGGATCAGAATGGCGCTTGCCCAGTAATCGTTGATCACAAAGGGCACGACACCCACCCCGATCAGCAGAACCGCGTAATACCGATACCGATCGAACGCGATCGGAAACGTCTGGTTATCCTCGGCGTAGGTGGTCTTGAAATCACCCGCTTCACGATAAAACATCAGGCCTGCTCCCTTACCATCATCACGCGGCCCACCATCCCCACAATCAGGCCAACGGGCGTCAGTATCATCGGCCATACGGTCATGTCGCGCTGCCCAAACAGCTCTGCCGCCGCGAACAAGCCCGCGAACCAGAAGATGCCAAAACCGATCGTGGTGATCAGCGCCCAGCTCTTCTTGGCGGTGCTGCCCCCTTTGGAAAACGCCGGGCGACCGACATTGGTGAACAAATTGCGCGGGTCAAGTTGTGCCATGCCTCATACCCTCTCGATGATTTTTTCGCCAAACAGGCCCTGCGGACGGAACACAAGGAACACCAGCGCCAGAACATAGGCGAACCAGTTCTCCGTCGCTCCACCGATCATCGGCCCGATCGCAAATTCGAACAACGCCTCGCCGACCCCGATGATCAGGCCGCCCACGATGGCACCGGGGATCGACGTGAACCCGCCCAGCATCAGCACCGGCAGCGCCTTCAGCGCAATCAGCGACAGCGAGAACTGCACGCCCGATTTCGAGCCCCACATGATCCCCGCCACAAGCGCGACGATCCCGGCCAGCGACCACACCAGAACCCAGACGTAATTCAACGATATCCCTACCGACAGCGCCGCCTGATGGTCATCCGCCACCGCCCGCATCGCGCGCCCGTTCTTGGTGTATTGCGAATAGGCAATCAGGCCCGCAACCAGCACGGCGGCAATCATCGCCGCCCAGATATCCAGATTGTCGATGAAGAACCCGTAGCCGAAGATATTGAAGGTCGCCTCGTCAATCGCATCGTTGATGCCCTGCGGCAGGCCGACATCAAGGTTTCTGATCTCCGACCCCCACATCAGGTCCGAAATCCCCTCCAGAAAATAAGCAAGGCCAATGGTCGCCATGAACAAGATGATCGGCTCCTGCCCGACCAGATGCCGGAAGATGAACTTTTGCACGAACAAGGCAAAGCCGATCATCACCACCACGGTCAGCAAGATCGCGAAAAACGCAGGCACCTCCCAGCCGAAGTAGTGCAGGTCTGTCCCAAAAATCTCGTTGATCAGATGCGCGAACGGAACACGGCCTTCCTGAATGCCGACCAGCGTCATCGCCGCGAACAAGGCCATCACGCCCTGCGCATAGTTGAAAATGCCCGACGCCTTGAAGATCAACACAAAGCCCAGCGCCACCAGCGCATACATCACCCCGGTCATCAGACCGTTGAGCGTGACCTCCATCGCGAAAATCAGTTGATCAGGCATGGGTGCCTCCGTCGATGTGAATAAGGGGCGTATGCATCAGGTGTGCATGGGCTGTGCATCGATTGTGCATGGTCGTTTTCACGCTGTGCTCAGTCATGGGACACCCCCAGATAGGCGTCGATGACTTCCTGATTGTTGCGCACCTCTTCGGGCGTGCCGTCACCGATCTTCTTGCCGTAATCCATGACCACCACGCGGTCCGAAAGGTCCATCACCACGCCCATGTCGTGCTCAATCAGAACGATGGTCGTGCCGAATTCATCATTCACGTCCAGAACGAAGCGGGACATGTCCTCCTTCTCCTCCACGTTCATGCCCGCCATGGGTTCGTCCAGCAGGAGTATCTTGGGTTCGGCCACCAGCGCGCGGGCCAGTTCCACCCGCTTTTTCAACCCATAGGGAAGGCGGCCAACCGGCGTCTTGCGAATGGCTTGAATCTCAAGGAAATCAATGATTTCCTCTGCTTTCTGCCGGTTCGCAACCTCTTCGCGCTGCGCTTTCCCCCACCAGAATGCCTGATCCAGAATGCTGGCGTTCATGTGGTTCAACCGCCCGGTCATGACGTTGTCCAGAACCGTCATTCCCTCGAACAGGGCAATATTCTGAAACGTCCGCGCTATGCCCTGACGCGCCACCTTATAGGGCCGCATCGGTGGGCGTTTGGTGCCCTTGTAGATCACCTCGCCCTCTTGCGGGTTATAGAACCCCGAGATGACGTTCAGCATCGATGATTTTCCGGCCCCGTTCGGCCCGATGATCGCACGGATCTCACCCTCGCGAATGTCGAACGAGATATCCTTGATCGCCACAACCCCCCCGAAACGAAGGGTAATATTGCGCATCTCCATCACAACGCCACCAATCTGACGCCCGTCCGCAGTGACATATCCATCGTGGCTCAGATCGTTCATTCCGCCCTCTCCCGCACCCCTTGGGCCGAGCGGAAAATCAACGCTCCAACCAGTCCGTAAATCGCCAATGCAATCACCGCCCAGACAAAACTGTTGGCCCAGACATCAGGCATGCCAAACACCAGTGCCGCGACACCGCAGATGCCAATCGCCCCCCCCTGCAAGACCGCAGCGCCCTTGATCACATAGCGCCCCGCGACCCAACTGGCCGCGAACCCAAGCAAGAACAGCATCACCGCGATCAAGCTCATTCCGCAGCCACTTTGTGATGATCCACCTCGGCCGCAACGGCCGCATCGCACAGTTTCAGCGTGGCCGTGATCTTGCCTTTGCGACCATCCTCATAGGTGACCTCGGTTTCGGTGTACTGTTCTGATTTTCCACTATAAAGTGCCTCAATCAGATCAGCGAACTTCTCCTCGATGATGCGGCGGCGCACCTTGCGGGTCCGCGTCAACTCGCCATCATCTGCGTCCAGTTCCTTATGCAACACAAGGAACCGGTGAACCTGGCAGCCCGACAACATCGCATCCTCGGCAACGCTGCGATTGACCTCTTCGACGTGGCTCTTGATCGTTTCCAGCACCATCGGATGGCTCGCCAGTTCCTGATACGAGGCGTAGGCGATGTTGTTGCGCTCGGCCCAATTTCCCACTGCCGTCAGATCGATATTGATGAAGGCGGTGCAGAATTCGCGCCCGTTGCCGAACACGACCGCCTCCAGAATATTCGGGAAAAACTTGAGTTTGTTTTCAACATATTTCGGTGCAAAGAGCCGCCCGTCGGCCATCTTGCCCACATCCTTGGCCCGGTCGATGATGCGCAGGTGGCCTGAGCCCTCCTCGATGAAACCGGCGTCGCCGGTGGCGACCCAGCCTTCGGCATCTTTGGTGTCGGCGGTGCTTTCGGCGTTCTTGTAGTATTCGACGAACACACCCGGCGAACGGTAAAAGACTTCGCCGCTTTCCGCGATCTTGATCTCGACCCCCGGCGACGGCACCCCAACAGTATCGGGCCGCACCTCGTGATCGGGGTGCTGTGTGATGAACACGCTGGCCTCTGTCTGACCATAAAGCTGTTTCAGGTTGATCCCCAAAGCGCGATAGAAATCAAAGATTTCAGGGCCGATCGCCTCACCCGCAGTATAGCCAACGCGTACACGGCTCATGCCAAGCGTGTTTTTCAGCGGGCCAATCACCAACAGGTCACCAAGCTGGTATTTAAGCCAGTCCAGCATGCCCACCGGTTTGCCATCCAACATGCGGGGCCCGACCTTTTTCGCGTGATCCATGAAGTAGTGGAACATGCGTCTCTTGAAGGGGCTCGCATCCTCCATCCGGATCATCACGGATGTCAGCAGGTTTTCGAACACACGCGGCGGGGCGAAATAGTAGGTCGGTCCGATCTCACGCAGATCGGTCATCATGGTGTCGGCGGATTCAGGGCAGTTCACGCAAAACCCTGTCCAATAGGCCTGACCGATGGAAAAGATGAAATCGCCCACCCATGCCATCGGCAGATAGGCCAGCACTTCATCATGGGGGTCCAGCCGATCAAACTCGGACGAAGCCTTGGAGGTTTCGATAATGTTGCGGTTGGAAAGCACGACACCCTTGGGCTTGCCCGTGGTCCCGGAGGTGTAAAGCATCACGCAGGTGCTGTCGTAGTCCAGCTCGGCCTCACGCGTGGCCAACTCATTCTCGAACCGCTCCCGCGCAGCACGACCTTCGGACTGCACGCTGGCCAGAGAATGAAGCTTGGTGTGGTCGTATTTCCGCAGGCCACGGGATTCATGATAGATGATGTGATCAATGTGCTGGATCCGTTCCTGCACCTCGATGACCTTGTCCACCTGCTCCTGATCTCCGGCGATGATGAACCGCGCGCCACAGTGTTCCAGCACATAGGACATCTCTTCTGCGACCGCGTCTTGATAAAGCGGCACGGGAATGGCCCCGACCTTTTGCGCGGCGACCATCGACCAGTATAGCGCCGGCCGGTTACGGCCGATCACGGCGACATGGTCTCCCCGCTCAATCCCAAGCGCCAACAAGCCAAGGGCCATCGCCTCGATTTCGTCCGCCGCCTCGGCCCAGGACCAGGTTTGCCAAATCCCGAATTCCTTTTCGCGATACGCCGGCTTGGAGCCGAATTGACCCACATTGCGCAGCAAGAGCGCGGGAACGGATTGGGGTGCACCCTTGGGCGCCATCACAGTGGACAAACTTCTTCCTCCCTTCGCCGGTTGAATCACCGACGTCCACGGCGGCCTCATATGGTGGGCCAGACTCGTTGCCTTTACCGTGACATAAAATTTGTGGCCGTCAAATTTTTCCTGACTATTGCCCAATCCTTTCGAATTGTAACAAGCCGCCGTGCGCCTTGGCCCGACGCGCCCCCGGTGTTAGCCATAAGCGGGGGAGGACATGGCATGCCGCATCGTATCGGGACCGATCATCTGACACGCGCGGGGCTGAACCTGATCCAGCAGGCGCTGACGATCTATGACGCCGATCTGCGGCTTGCGGTTTGCAACCGGCCGTTCCGCCAGATGTTCGGACTTCCGCAATGGCTGGTAACGCCCGGGGCATCGTTCGCGGATACGATACGCTATCTTGTTGAAACCGGCGAATACGGCCATGTCGACGACCCCGAGGGGTTTGTGCGGGACCGGCTGGAGGCCGCACGCGCCTTTGTCCCGCATTACATGGAGCGTACCCGCGCCAATGGCCGCGTGATCAGTGTCGAAGGCTCCCCCTTGGCCGAGGGCGGGTGGGTCACGGTCTACACCGACATCACCGCGATCAAGCAGCAAGAAACATTGCTGCGTGCCCGATCCGAAGAATTGTCGGACCAACTGCTGACACATGCGGAACGTCTGGCTCAGACAAACCGCGCGCTGGAAGCCACGGTTGGCCAACTGGAGGAGGCCAAGCGCGAATTGACCGAAGCCGAGGCCCGTATCCGCCTGACAACCGAAATGGCGCCCGCCCATATTGCCCACGTCGATCGGGATGGCGTGTACACCTATACCAACCGCCGCCTTTCCGCAGTCCTTCCCGGTAGGCCCAGTGATATCGTCGGGCTTGGATTTGCCGAGGCACTTGGCGTCCCCACCGCAACACGGCTGCGTCCTTATCTGGATGGTGCGATGGTCGGCGAGGCAAGCGTGCTGGAATTCACCGATACGGCAAGTGGCAGGCGCATCCGCACCGCGTTTACACCCGATCAGGCAGAACCGAACGCACCGATCAACGGGGTCTATCTGCTGTCAACAGACGTCACCGAGGAGGCACAGGCCCGCGCTGCCTTGGCGCAGACCCACAAGCGCGAACTGGCGGCGCAACTGACAAGCGGGCTTGCCCATGATTTTGCCAACTTGCTGACCATCATTCTGGGCCTGCAGGGGCGGCTGGAAAAGATGCCCCTGCCCGTTGCAGCGCAAGAACTGACTGGCGCGACCAAGGCGGCCGCACGGCGCGGCGGCGTATTGCTGGACAAGATCGCCCGCATGTCTGGCCCCCAAGAACTGCATCCCGTCCCGACCGACCTTGTCGAATTCCTTGGAAACTTCACGCCCTTGGCCCGTGCACCTCTTCCGGACGGAATCTTACTGCAGATCGACAATCAGGCCGAGGCAAATCTTGTGATGCTGGATGCCGGATCGCTTCAGGACAGTTTGCTGAACCTTGTCCTGAACGCGCGCGACGCCATCGGCGCGACTGGCAAGATTGCGCTGTCGGTCCGCGAAGTTCAGGGAACCTGGCTTGAATTTGTTGTCACCGACACCGGGCCGGGATTTTCCGATGCCGCGCTTCATGCCGCGCTTGACCCGTTCTTTACAACAAAGGGGGATGGCGGATCAGGGCTTGGACTTTCGATGGTCTATGATCAGACAAAATTGTTAGGCGGGCAGGTTCTTTTGGCAAATGATCCAACCGGGGCGCGGGTCGCCCTGAGACTGCCGTTGAAGCTCGCCGTGGCCAATACGCGGCCCCTGTTGATCTTGTTGGTGGATGATACGGCCGACATTCGGACCAATGTCCGCGAAATGCTGACCGATCTCGGCCATCAAGTAATCGAAGCGGAAACGGCTGACGAGGCGTTGACACTTGCCGAATTGCCAGACCTTGACTGGATCCTATCCGACATTCGGCTTGCCGGGGAAACATCGGGGGTGGATTTGCTGAACAACATCGCGGTGCACCATACGCATCTGCGGCTTGCCCTGATGACATCCTTGCCACTGACGGATGATCTTCGGCAGGCTGGCGCGGCGCATTGGCCGGTTTTGTCAAAACCACTTGATCTTGGTGGCCTGCATCACCTTTTGACCAGCGAGGTCGCGGCGTGACCGCCCCACTTGTGACAATTCTGGATGACGAGCCCCAGATCCGGGCGCTGCTCTCAGATGCACTGAGGGAGGCGGGGTTCCGAACAGCCACCTTTGCCCGTGCCACCGAATTCGAGGCGGCCCTGAAATCTGCAACACCTGATGTCTGCCTTGTGGATCTTGGCTTGCCTGATCGCGATGGGTTGGCGGTCGTCCATCGTCTGGCGCTGGAATCCGGGGCGGCGATCATCATCATCTCTGGGCGGGCGCAGGTCCAAGACAAGGTTACAGGGCTGGAGCTTGGTGCAGACGACTACATCATCAAACCGTTCGACCCTGCAGAAGTCGTGGCCCGCATTCGCGCCCGTCTGCGCAGCGCCGCACCACGAGAAACGCGCCAGAACGTGGCACAATTCAACGGTTGGGTTGCGGACTTTGACCGTTACATCCTGATCTCGGAGGATGGTGCCGAAACCGCCTTTTCCCACGCCGAGGGCGAGGTGCTCCGCCTGTTTCTAAACGCGCCCAAACGACTGATTTCACGTCAGCAGATGCAGGAAGGCCTTGGCGGTGCTGCGGGGGAAAGCTTTGATCGTGCCATGGACGTGCGCATATCGCGCCTGCGGACCAAGCTTGGTGAAGACCCCCGAAACCCACGTCTGATCAAGACGATCTACGGGGCGGGCTATATCTTTCTTGGCGATGTCAGTTGGCGCTAGGCGGCAGGTGATCAACCCTGCCCGTCAGCATGTCAGGAACGCTGGTCGGACAGGCCGGAAACGGCTTCGGCAAGAACCTGCAAGCCGATCACCAGATCAACCTCGGCAGTGTCTTCATCAAAGCTGTGGCTGATCCCGTTGATCGACGGCACGAACAACATGCCAACCGGCATCAGCCGCGCCACGTTCGACGCATCGTGCAGCGCCCCGGACGGCATCGCGCGCCATTTGCCCGGCGCAATCTTTTCGGCGGCAGCAGACAGGGCGGCCTGCATCGTGGCATCCATCGGCATCGGCGCCAAGTCCTGGCGCAGTCGGGCGGTCGCAACATCCAAGCCACTCTCGCGGGAAACGTCATCCAAGAGGTCGATAATCACCCGCTCCATGCGATCAAGGCGGTCGACATCCCCGTCGCGCCATTGAAGGGTGAACGTCGCCCGCCCCGGCACGATCGAGGAAGCGTTCGGATGAACGGTAATGTGCCCAATCGTCCAGACCGACTGCGGCGTCACCACGTTTGCAAAACGGTCGGGCAATCGCGCCGCAATTTGAACGGCACCCTGAAACGCATCCTTGCGCAGGGCCATTGGGGTCGTGCCTGCATGGTTTTGCTGGCCGGTGACCGTGACCTGCAACTGGCGCAGGCCAACGATGGCGGTAACGACGCCGATCGCCTCATGCGCCTGATCCAGGATCGGCCCCTGCTCGATATGCATTTCCAGAAACCCTGTGAACCGCGACGGATCGACAAAGTCACCCGCTGTGTCGGCGACCGCCTGCCGGGCATCGCCAAACCGGACGCCATCCGTTGCCGTCAGTTCATCAGCCTGCACGAGATCAAGCTTCCCTGACCAGATGGAACTGCCAGTCAGCGCACCAAACCGCCCCTCTTCATCCTGAAAGCTGACGACAGATACCGGGGGGCCACCGGCCTCCTGCGCCGCGCGCGCCACCTCAAGGGCCGACATCACCCCAAGCGCGCCGTCCAACCAACCGCCTTCAGGCTGCGTATCAGAGTGAGAGCCCACCAAGATCGACTGCCCCGGCGCAAGTCCGAACAGGTTACCCGCCGGGTCAAGATGGGGAGTAAGCCCCGCCTCGGCCATCCGGTCAGCCAACCATTTGCGAGATGCGACATCCGTATCGCTGAAGGCGCGGCGGCGCACCCCGGTGCCATCCGCGCCGAACTGGCGAAGGGCATGCAGGTCGGCAAGAAATCGGGCGGGATCAGGGCGCATGTCGTTCCTCCATCGTCATTCTGGCGTAATCGCAGGTTGCTGTGCTACGGTCCAGCGATGGATATGATCGCGTTAGCATTTTATGCCATTGTCTGTGCGGTGCTTTCGTTGGCTGCGCCGCGGCTTGGCGCACCATTGGCTCGGTTTGGAATTGGCGCCGCCGTGGGATTGCTTGCTGCCGCAACACTTCCGGTCTTGCGGCAGATCATCACTGGATGACTTTGCTTCCCTGCTTAGCCAGATCAATATCCGCTACAGCAAATCCTGTTCATCATCCGTGATATCAAGACCAAGCGCTTCCATGCCGGCCTCCAGATGGTCGGCGAAATGCGGGCTTCCCAACAGGTAGTCGGCGGTCGGCGTTGTCGCCTCCTCTTTGGCGGTCGTCAGCGCCTCGTCCCAATCTTCGGCATCGAAACTTCCACGGCCGATCCAGAAGATCGCGATCAACTCTGCCTGCTCGTCTTCGTTCAGGGCATCGATAAAGGCCCGCAACTCCCGTTCGGCCCGCCGCATTTCGTGACCCATCAAGACAATCTGAGCCACTTTGCGTTCTGAAATTTCCATGGTCTGCGCCCTCCCTAGTCCAAGACTTTCGAGAACCATGCCACCAACCCGTCCACGCCCGCCTTGATCCTGCTCAAATCACGAGAATAGGCGGTAGTAAGCCCAGTCCGGCAAGAACTGGCTTGCCCGGAACATCAGACCAAAGGCGGTTGGAAAGCTTTTCTTGAACTGATCCGTGCCCATGTGTTCGAACATTTCCTTGGCGGCGTCTTCGGGTTCCATGATGAAGGGCATCTTGAAGTCGTTCTTCTGTGTCAGGCGGGTTTTCACAAATCCGGGGTTTACGACCTGCACGGCAACGTTCGTTTTGCGCAAATCCGCATACATTGATTCCGCAAGATACATCAGACCCGCCTTGGAGGCGCCGTAGCCGATCGCGCCGGGCAGACCCCGAAACCCCGACAGGCTGCCCGTCAAAACGATGTGGCCATGGCCTCGGTCAACGAACGCGGGCACCACATGACCAAGTACACGCGCGGCACCCGTCAAGTTGATATCGAACATTGCCGTCACTTCTTCGGCGTTCCATTGGGTTGCTGGTTGCGGCCAGTAGACACCCGCAAGATAAATCATGCCATCGATGTCACCCACCTCGGTCACGGCCTCGGCAACCGATTTCGGGTCTGAAACGTCGATCGGCACATAGGATGCGCGCCCCGGCAGCTCTGCTACCAACTCTTGCAGCCGATCCTCTGACCGGGCCGAAACGATAACTTCAACTCCGGCGCGGCTCATGCATTCGGCAACCGCGCGCCCCAACCCCTCGGACGCCCCGATCAGCCAATATCGTTTCCCATTCCAGTCCCGCATCGCATCCACTCCATCATTCTCGTAAAATAGCTTTATCTCTCCACCTGCGACCGCAGAGGCCCGCCCGCGTCGTCCGCCAGTGGCGTTGCGGCCAATAGCGCAATCGCCAGCAACTTTAGCGCGCAAGGCACGACCGCATACAAAAGCGTCAAGAGCCGCAATGCGTCTTGGTCATTCTCTCCCCCGGGGACAAACCCCGCACCTTCCAACGCCGGAAGCAAGGCGACGGCTGCGAACGCAAGCGAGAGTTTCGAGACAAACGCCCACAACCCGAACGCCGCGCCCGCATCAGGGGCAACGGTTTCCATTCGCCGCGCGAACGCTGCCGGCAACAGCGTCAGGTCCGCACCAAGCGCGGCACCTGAGGCAAGGCAGATCAGCGCAAAGGCAAGCGTATCGCCGGGCCCCAGAAACAGCACCATGCCAAAGGCAAGGATGGCCAGCGCCATAGCGAACAACAGGGCCTGCCGGGTTCCAATCCTGCTGGCAACGCGCGACCAGACAGGCGCAGAGACCGCCGCCGCGAGGAAGAACAGCAACAGCAAAGGCCCCTCCCACCCCGGTGCGCCGAGAACGCTTTCGACGTAAAACAGGAACAGGGTGGACGAAACGGCGACAGGAATTGAATTCAACAGAGCAATCAACAGCAACCGCCGCGCGATGGGATCGGCCAGAACCACCCGAAACCCCATGCCGCCCAGTTCGCCACCATGGCCCCATTCACCGCGCATCAGTGCAAGGGCCAGCAAGCAGACCCCAACAAAGCCCACGGCGAATGCCGCGAACGGCGCGCCGATAACGATCAGGGCGGTCGGCGCAACAGATGCCACACAGACCCCCAGAAGCGCGCCGGTTTCGCGCCATGATGCCAGACGCAGATAACCTTTGTCGCCCAAGTGCGCCGCAGTCTGGACGCCCTCCGCGTAGAAACAGATCGTCAGGAATGAGAAGCTGGAAAAAAGGCCCGTCAGGGTGAGGGCGAACCACCACAGCGGTGCAATCGGTGGCACAACGGCGAACAAGCCGACCATCGAGAGGGCCAGAACCAAGACACCGATGCCAACCGCCAGGCCCCGCCACGCACGCGTGATCTGCGCCAGCCAGCCCAACACCGGATCCTGCACCACGTCGAACAGGCGAAGCGCGAACAGAATGCCCGCCAACGCAGTCAGTCCGATGCCGTATTCATCAACGTAGAACTTTGGCGCGTGGATATAGATCGGCAATCCAGCCGCCGCCAGCATGGCCGCAAAGACCGCATAGCCGTGAAGCCGGGGTGATTGCCTCACCGCGACACCTCGTCAGAGGGTGGCATGGGGCGCGCACGATACTTCGCGCCTTTCCACCACAACTTGATTGCCTGCCAATGGATCAGGCCCAAGACCCGTCGCGCGCCAAGGGGACGGCGGATCGCAGCACGCAGAATCGCGCCATTTGTCAGCGGCACACGCCGCCCGGTAAGCGTGGCCATCAGGCCCTCGGAACCAGTGGAATAATCGATCCAGATACCGATTCGATCCGGCCGAATGTCGAACCGAAAGGTGTATCCACCTTCGATGGGTTGAAAGGGCGACACGTGAAAGACTTTGGTGGCCGTCAAGGTGTCAGCCCGGTCGATGGGCCGATGGTCCGCATGGATGCAAAGGTAGGAATGTCTGTCGCCAAAGGTATTCGACACTTCCGCAATCACGGCGCGCAGCTTGTCATCCACGTCATGGGCCAGCCAGAAACTGACTGGGTTGAATACATGCCCCAGCATACGTGGCTGTGCCAGCAATTCCAGCTTTCCTGATGTAACTTCTGACAGTCCGTGCGCCGCCAGAACCTCTCGTGCCCACGGCGCGCCGCGCCCTGCCTTGGGCGGCCCGCCATGGTCACTGTCCCAAAGCGAGGTCAGATTGGCGCGATTCCGACCGAAAAGGCGCGGGGTTACAACCGGGGCTTCGGCATCAATGAGTACGTAGTCGATGCTGTATTTGAAGGCATTTTCAACATCGCCGCGCCGCCCGTGAAAGGTTTCACCGGCGATATGATCGACACCGTCATTCACGCTGCCACAACGGCATTGTCACGTTGCGCAATCGCCGCCACGACATCAAGAGCGCTCGCATAGCCATCTTCATGGAAGCCGTTTTTCATCCATGCCCCGCAGTACCATGTTGCATTGGAGCCATTGATATCACGGATCGTCCCCTGTGCGGCAAGTGCTGCAAGATCATAGACAGGATGGGCGAAACTTGCCGTATCAAAAATCAGCTTGTCGTCGATCGGCCCGCGGCTGTTCAGTGTCACGAAAAGGGGATCGCTTTCGGGTATGGGTTGCAGGCAATTCATCCAATACGTCAGGTCGATCGGTCCCCCAGTGTGTCCGGGCCGTTCGGTGTAATTCCAACTGGACCACGTTTTGCGCCGCTGAGGCATGGCACGGCTATCGGCGTGCAAGACGGCAGTGTTTTCCTGATATCGGATCGCGCCAAGGGCAGCCGCTTCCAACGGTGTCGGATCTGCCAATAGAGCGAGGGATTGGTCGGAGTGGGTCGCAAAGACTACCTCGTCAAACAGATCAGGATGACCCCCGCGGACGACCTCGACCCCTCCGCGAACGCGGCGCACGGCTTGGACCGGGGCCGCAAGGTTGATTTCCACGCCACGCCCACGCATCGCGCGCTCCAGCCGTTTCACGTATTCAACGGAACCACCCTGAACGGTCCACCACTGGTGCTGCCCAGTCGCACTAAGCAAAGCGTGGTTGCGAAAAAACCGGACCAACGCCTGCGCGGGGAAATCCATGATCTCCTCTTTCGGGGTCGACCAGATGGCACCCGAAATCGGCAGGATATAGTAGTCGCGGAACCACTGGCCCATGCCCATCTGATCCATCAGTTGGCCCAAGGTGATGGAACTGTCGGTTGCCACCTTTTCCGCCTGAGTGTTGAAGCGGATCAAGTCCCGGATCATTCGCAGAAAACCCGGCTTCACCAGATTGGATTGCTGCGCAAACAGTGCGCCGACGCTACGCAACCCATATTCCATCGCACCCCCGTTGATAGAGGCCGCAAAGCTCATGTCACTTTTGGCGACCGGCACGTCCAAATCATCGAAAAGCTTGGTCAGATTGGGGTAATTGGCGTAGTTGAACACGATGAAGCCGGTATCGACCGGCTGATCACCGTTCCTGCCCGCAACGATTGTCCGCGCATGGCCGCCAAGGCGGGGCTCCGCCTCGAACAAGGTCACTGCGTGATCCAGCGCCAGATGGTACGCGGCACCCATCCCCGATATTCCACCGCCAATGACGGCGATACGTTTCGGTGTAACGGCAGAAGTTTCGAATGGCACTGAATGCTCCCTGGTCATCAACGATTCTTGCGTTGACAGGGATACGCGCCGTGCCGTGGCATAGATCAAAGAAAATTGTTTGATCCGCTCTAGGGATTATCCCGTATCATGTCTATGATGTTGGTGAACGACCATGCGATCAAAACAACCGGGGTCCTGGCAGATGTTCATCTGGCAAAGTCAGGACTGTTGCGGGAAGCAAAGCGTGGACAGGCCGTGACAGCACATGACCAAAAAGAAGCGCAATGGGTTGCCCGTGTGGCTGCCATTGCGCGCGATCAGGACCAAAAGGCGTTTGCCGAACTTTTTCGGCATTTCGCGCCGCGGGTGAAGGCGTTCTTGATAAAGTCAGGGGCAGACCAGAGCCTTGCGGAAGAATGCATGCAGGACGTGATGGCGACGCTTTGGCGCAAATCACATTTGTATGACCCGTCGCGGGCGTCCGTGGCGACATGGGTCTTCACGATTGCACGCAATCGCAAGATCGACCTATTGCGCAAATATGCGCGCCCCGAACCTGAAGACCTTCCATGGGGGCCCGAGGCCGCGCCGGATCAGGCTGATGCAATTGCGCTGCAACAAGACAGCACACGCCTGGCCGAGGCCATCCGGACCCTACCCGAGAAACAGCGCAACTTGATTGAGCGCGCCTATTTCGGCGATTTGACCCACAGTGAAATCGCCGCCGAGACCGGTCTGCCCCTTGGCACGATCAAGTCGCGGATTAGGTTAGCACTCGACCGGTTACGACACGCAATGACCTGAGGCACGATGACGACGATCAGACACCATATCACAGACGACTTGCTGATGGGCTATGCGGCTGGCATTTTGCCACGTGCATTTGACCTTGTGGTCGCTACCCACGTCTCCCTAAGCGACGAAGCGCGCGCGCGCTTGTCAAGTTACGAAGCGATCGGCGGCGCCGTTCTGGATGACGCCGGAGAGGCGGATCTGGACAGCAATAGCTTGGAAAAGACTTTGGCACGCATTCAGGGAATGCCCATGCGTGAGCCCAGTCATAATCGCGGCCGTGGCATCTTTCCGGGTCCGCTGTATTCGATGGCCGGTGGTGATCCAGACGACATCAAGTGGCGCAGCCTCGGTATGGGCACCAAGCAGTGCATCTTGCATTCAGACAAGGATGCCAGTGCCCGTTTGCTTTATATTCCCGCAGGTCAGGCGATGCCGCAGCACAGCCACCGCGGAACTGAAATGACCTTGGTTCTGCAGGGGGCTTATCGTGACGAGTCCGATCGCTTTGCCCGCGGCGATATCGAGATTGCCGATCAGGATATGAAACACACGCCCGTCGCCGAAGCGGGGCAGGATTGCATCTGCCTGATTGCGACAGACGCGCCGCTGAAATTCAGCGGCCTCTTGCCACGCATTGCCCAGCCTTTTCTGGGCATCTGAACTTCGTCATCTCGGTAATTTGTGCGCCCGCCAGCCTCATGCTGGTGGGCGCTTTTCGTTTGACTGCGGCGCGCTTGGCTTGATCTCGTTGCAAATGCAATGATAGCCTTTGGTATAGTATCAACGCGACGGAGATCCCGATGAACAGGCAGAGCGCGCCCCATGATCTGACCTCGGACGGCACGGGGTCTGGACCCCACGCGGGCTATATGCCGGGCTTTGGAAATGACTTCGAGACGGAAGCCCTGCCGGGCGCTTTGCCGCAGGGCATGAACAGCCCGCAGAAATGCAACTATGGCCTTTATGGCGAACAACTGTCGGGCACCGCATTTACCGCACCCAGCCATCAGAACGAACGCACCTGGTGCTATCGTATCCGCCCCTCGGTCAAGCACTCTGGCCGTTATGCACGGATCGACCTGCCCTACTGGAAGTCCGCGCCGCATGTTGTGGACGACGTCATGTCGTTGGGCCAATACCGTTGGGACCCGATCCCGCACAGCGACGCGCCGCTGACTTGGTTGACAGGAATGCGCACGATGACGACGGCGGGCGACGTGAACACACAGGTTGGCATGGCCAGCCACATCTATCTGGTCACCAAAAGCATGGAGAATGCCTATTTCTATTCGGCCGATAGCGAACTTCTGGTCGTCCCGCAGGAAGGTCATCTGCGCTTTTGTACCGAGCTGGGGGTGATCGACATTGCGCCACGAGAAATTGCCATCATCCCGCGCGGTCTTGTCTACCGGGTTGAAATACTGGAAGGGCCCGCGCGCGGCTTTGTCTGCGAGAACTATGGCCAGAAATTCGACCTGCCCGGACGTGGCCCGATCGGCGCAAACTGCATGGCCAACAGACGTGATTTCAAGACACCCGTCGCCGCGTTCGAAGACCGGGAGACCCTGTCGACCCTGTCGATCAAATGGTGCGGCCAATTTCACGAAACCCAGATCGGGCATTCGCCGCTGGATGTGGTCGCTTGGCACGGTAATTACGCGCCCGTGAAATACGATCTGACCACCTATTGTCCCGTCGGTGCGGTTCTTTTCGATCATCCAGACCCGTCGATCTTTACCGTCCTGACTGCACCCTCTGGCGTGGAAGGGACGGCCAACATCGACTTCGTGCTGTTTCGCGAACGCTGGATGGTGGCCGAAAACACGTTTCGCCCGCCATGGTATCACAAGAACATCATGTCCGAGTTGATGGGCAACATTTATGGCCAGTACGATGCCAAGCCGAAAGGCTTCGTTCCGGGCGGCATGAGCCTGCACAATATGATGCTGCCACACGGCCCTGACCGCGATGCCTTTGAAGGCGCATCAAACGCCACCCTGAACCCGCACAAGCTGGACAATACCATGTCTTTCATGTTCGAAACCCGTTTTCCGCAGCACTTGACCCGCTTCGCCGCCACCGAGGCCCCGCTTCAGGATGATTACATCGACTGCTGGACTTCGCTGGAAAAGAAGTTCGACGGCACGCCGGGTAAGAAGTAAAACCCGCCGAAAACAACAATCGGAAGGAACAGCCATTGCAAGCAGGCTTCGCAAGCGCAGGTGACATGATCGAAAAACAGACCAGCTTCATCGAAATCGGAGATGGTTTGTGGGCATTCACGGCAGAGGGAGATCCGAATTCCGGTGTCATCATCGGCGATGACAGTGTGATGGTCATCGAGGCACAGGCGACCCCACGCTTGGCGCGCAAGGTAATCGCGTGCATCCGCGGCGTCACTGACAAGCCCATCAGCCATCTTGTGTTGACCCATTATCACGCCGTCCGCGTCTTGGGTGCGTCAGCCTATGGCACGCCTGAAATCATCATGTCCGATACTGCGCGCAGCATGGTCGTAGAACGCGGGCAAGAGGATTGGGACAGCGAATTCGACCGCTTTCCCCGTCTGTTCGAAGGGCATGACGAAATCCCCGGTCTGACGTGGCCGACCACCACCTTCAGCGATGCGATGACCGTCTATCTTGGCAGCCGCCGCGTCGACATCATGCACTTGGGGCGGGCACATACCGCGGGCGATGCTGTGGTCTGGGTGCCCGATGCCGAGGTCATGTTTACCGGCGATATCGTGGAATATCATTCAGCCTGCTACTGTGGCGATGGCCATCTGACAGAGTGGGGCCAGACGCTGGATAATATTGCCAGCTTCGACCCGCAGGCTATTGCGCCGGGGCGTGGTGACGCGTTGGTTGGTCGCGATATGGTGAAAGCCGCCATTGAAAGCACGCGTGATTTCGTTGACAGCACATATCGGCCTGCGGCAAAGGTCGCAGCTCGGGGCGGCAGCCTGAAAGATGCATGGGTGGCCGTGCGTGCCGCCTGCGACCCCAAGTTCCGGGACTACGCAATCTACGAACACTGCCTGCCATTCAACGTCGCGCGGGCCTATGATGAGGCGCGTGGGCTGGACACACCACGGATCTGGACCGCAGCCCGCGACAAGGAAATGTGGGCGGCTTTGCAGGATTAGAGGAACCACGACATGGCAGGTGGCGAAATTATTCGACTGGTGCTGATGACGCTCGTATTTCTGGCGTGGAGCTTCATGATGTTTCGCATGTTGTTCACCATCCGTCGTCGGGTGGTGGATGAAACGGGGGTCATGTTTCCGGGCCCCTTCTGGTTTCTGACGGGCCTGCGGCAATGGCTGACTTCGCCTCAGGATCGGACAGATCGGCGAGCCCTTTTCTTCCTGACGTTCGTCATGTTCGCGATGATTGCGATGCAGGTCTTGGCTGCCCGAGGGGTGCCCGATGCCATATGACTACGCGCCGTTCCCCTATACCGCACCGGCGGGTTTGACAGAACCGGAACCGCGCCAAAGGGTCGTGATCGTGGGGGCCGGACCGATCGGTTTGGCCATGGCACTTGAATTGGCACAGCACGGTGTGTCGTCGGTTGTGCTGGACGATAACAACGTGGTGTCCGTTGGCTCTCGTGCAATCTGCTGGTCGAAACGCAGCTTGGAGATTCTGGATCGACTGGGCGTGGGGGCTCGCATAACCGACAAGGGCGTGACTTGGCAGGTGGGGCGCACATTTCATCGCGCCGCAGAAGTGTTCTGCTTTGATTTGCTGCCCGAGGATGGGCACAAGATGCCTGCTTTCGTGAACCTGCAGCAATACTATGTCGAGCAGTTTCTGGTGGAGGCATGTCAAGCCAACCCGCTGGTCGACCTGCGGTTCATGAATCGGGTTACAGCTGTAACCCAGAACGGGTTCACAACGGTGGAGATCGAGACGCCGGATGGGGCATATACCCTTGAATCCGAATACCTTCTGGCCTGTGACGGCGCAAAATCGCCCCTTCGTCAGATGCTGGGACTGGAGTTCGATGGGGAGTTGTTCGAGGAGCGTTTCCTGATCGCCGACATTGAAATGCAGGGCGACTTCCCAAGCGAGCGGCGGTTCTGGTTTGAACCTGAGTTTCATTCCGGCCAATCCGCGCTTTTTCACAAACAGCCCGACAATATCTATCGGATCGACCTGCAACTGGGCTGGGATGCTGACCCCGAGGCTGAACGCCAGCCCGAGGTAGTGGTGCCGCGGATTGAAAAGGTCGTAGGGCATTCTGACTTCAGGCTCGACTGGGTCAGCGTCTATTCGTTTCAATGTCGGCGGCTGGCGCGGTTTGTTCATGACCGCGTGATATTCGTGGGTGATAGCGCGCATGTCGTCAGCCCTTTTGGTGCGCGCGGCGGCAATGGCGGGTTGCAGGATGTCGATAACTTGGGATGGAAGCTTACCGCCGTTCTGGATGGAACCGCACAGCCCGGTCTTTTGGATAGCTATGATCGGGAACGCACGTTTGGCGCGGATGAGAACATTCGCAATTCAACCCGGGCAACGCGGTTCATGACCCCTGCGGATGGGGTGGAACGCCTGTTTCGCAATCAGGTGCTTGCACTGGCAAGCAAGGCTGATTTCGCCCGCCCCATGATCAATTCCGGACGTCTGTCAAAGCCCTGTGTATATCCGACCCAAGCACCCGATGATTCACGCCTGCCCGAGATGACCCGCCCCGGTGCGGTGGCCCAAGATGCCCCGGTTGGCAATGGCTGGTTGATGGATGAACTGGGGCGGCGGTTTGTGCTGCTTTGTCTTGGGAGTGACACGCCAGAGGTCTCGGGAATTGATGTGATCAAATTTGACCCAACCCAGATGTTGCGGGCGCGTTATCTGGGCACCGCAGACCGCGCGATCTATCTGATCCGGCCCGATCAGGTCATCGCAGCCCGTTGGGTGGATGCGGACGCGGGCATGATCGAGACAGCATTGTCAGCGGCCCGCCAATGACCCTGATCACGTCACCAAATATTGCACAGGCCGATGAATTCTACGCGGAGCTGCTGGCAGCACACAACGGCCTGTCGGATGCGCAAAGCCATGCGCTGAACGCCCAATTGGTCCTGATCCTTGCAAACCATGTTGGCGATCCGAACACCTTGAAAGAGGCCCTGACGCTGGCACGACAGGGGTTCGACACACCGCCATGATCACGCTGAATTATTGCCCACCAGATACGCCGCTGAACATCGTTCATGAGGATCATGAGCTTATTTTGGTGAACAAACCCAATGGTTTGCTAAGCGTTCCGGGAAAGGGCGAACACCTTGCCGATTGCCTGATTGCACGCCTGCAGGCGGCCTTCCCCGAGGTACTTTTGGTACACCGGTTGGACATGGATACGTCGGGGGTGATGGTGTTCGCGCGAACGGCGCATGCGCAGCGTCATCTGGGGCTGCAGTTTGAAAAGCGGCAGATGAAAAAGACCTATGTCGCAAGGGTTTGGGGACATGTGCGCGAAGACACGGGAACGGTTGACCTGCCGCTGATCGTGGACTGGCCGAACCGCCCGTTGCAGCATGTGAACCACGAAACGGGAAAGCCCGCGCAAACCGATTGGCGGATCATAAGGCGCGATGGAAACACAACGCGCATAAGGCTTTACCCGAAAACTGGGCGATCGCATCAGTTGCGGGTGCACATGCGCGAGATTGGCCACCCGATTTTGGGTGATCCGTTTTACGCGACCGGTGAAGCACGCGATTTTCCCCGCCTGATGCTGCATGCCGAAAGCCTGAAACTGCGTCATCCAGACGGGGGCGAAAGCATGAGTTTCCGGGCCAAGGTGCCATTCTGACGGCGTATGACTTTGGTATGCATGCGGTATGAAAATGATGCATACGCCCGCACCATGTAAACTGCGCGGCCGGCAAAGGCCGGTAATCAGCGGGCCGCGCGGCGCGGCATTGGAACGGCGGCAGGTCGTGACGCCGAATGCGCCGCCAACCAAAGGTCATCCACCGCGCGCAGGGCGGCGGGGTCGAAACGGTCGACCTCGTCCCAATAGCGACCCGATGGAACCATGTAACCAAGCGTTGCCTCGGCGGTCTGGGCGGCGGCAAGGGCGGTAGGATCGGGCGCGACGGGCTTGATCGCTGCAAGGCCGGTGACACTCGTGCGCGGGAACAACAGGCGGCTGTTATCTTGCGACAGGTTCACACAGGCGCACCCCCGTTCGGCCGCCAGCAACGCAAGGCGCGCCGATTTCGCCTCGAGGCTTTGAAGCGTGAGATCATCGCGCAGCGGGTCAGCGGTGCCAGTCCCGTAGAAATGAGTGTTGCCCCTTGCCGGATAGACCATATCGCATCCGACAAACGCCATCACCGCCGGGCGAAGCGCTGCCAGCGCCCAATACCCGGCAGTGAATGCCATGGTGCCGCCTGCATAGACGAACCCGCCAAACTGGTTTTGAATGGGAACGTACTGATCAGCCTCGACCAGCGATTGGCCCGGCTGGACCACGGTCGGGTGGCGATCGGCGGGAAAATCCTCCGGAAAGATACAGATGTCCCAATCGGGACGGACGCGCCATGCGTTGTTGATGGCAACGATGTGGGTGAAATGCGCTCGGTCCCATGCAGTTGCCCGAATCGCGTTTGGGCCGCTGCCGATGATCAGAACGGTTGTGTCATCTGCTGTCATTGACAGAATTCCGGGCCACGCACGCGGGTTTGGTGCCGCTTTGAAGTAGTGGCCCGGATTGATCTGCCAAGAGGAAATGGCGCAATTGCCATGATTTTCCCAGCCTGATGAGGTTAGTCCCAGTCAGAAACCGTCTTTACCTCAAGGAATTCATGGAGGCCAAAAGCACCGCCTTCCCGCCCGTTACCCGACTGCTTGAACCCGCCAAAGGGAGAGCCCTTGCCAAAGCCCACGCCATTGCCTTCGACCATCCCCGAACGCACGGCCCGCGCGACGCGGCGCAGTTTGCCCTTGTCAGTGGTCTGGATGTAGTTGGTCAGGCCATAGGGCGTATCGTTCGCCATCTGGATAGCGTGCGCCTCGTCTTCGAACGGGATTATCGACAGCACAGGGCCAAAGATCTCCTCGTGGTAGATCGTCATGTCGGGGGTGACATCGGCAAAGACCGTGGGGCGGATATAGTAACCCCGATTCAGGTTACCGGGCCGACCGGTGCCCCCGGCGACCAAACGCGCACCTTCATCAATGCCCGTCTGGATCAAAGCCTGAATCTTGTTGAACTGCACCTCGGACACAGCCGGGCCGATATGGCGGCCTTCCTCATGGGCGGGGCCGACGGTGGTGGCGGCGGCAGTGGCGGCGGCAATTTCCACGGCTTCTTCGTAGCGGGACCGTTCGACCATCATCCGCGTCGGGGCATTGCACGACTGGCCAGTATTGCGGAAACAACGAATTGTTCCCGATTTCACGGCATTCGCGGCGGCGTCGGCAAAGATGATATTCGCGCCCTTTCCACCCAGTTCCAAGCTGACCCGCTTGATGGTGTCTGCAGCCGCAATGGAGATCAGGCGGCCAGCACGCGTGGACCCGGTAAAGGAGACCATATCCACATCGGGGTGCGCCGACAGGGTGGACCCAACACCGGGGCCATCACCGTTCACCATGTTGAAGACACCGGCAGGTATGCCAGCAGCATCCACGATCTCGGCAAAGAGGATCCCCGAGAGCGGCGCAATCTCGGAGGGTTTCAGAACCATGGTGCAACCGGCCAAAAGCGCGGGGGCGCATTTCAGCACGATTTGGTTCATCGGCCAGTTCCATGGCGTGATCAGGGCGCAGACTCCGATTGCTTCGTGAAAGATCCTCTCGCCCGGGGCATGAGCGCCAAGCGGGTGATCCCATTCAAAGGATTTGGCGGCATCAAGAAAGCCGTCAATATGCCACGTGCCCGCGCTCACCTGCTGTTGGCGGGCAAGGTCGATAGGTGCACCCATTTCAAGGCTGATGGCGCGGGCCATGTCCTCGGCCCGCGCTTCGTAGATATCGCGCACGCGCTGTAGGGCGGAGATACGGTCTGCCACGGGTGTGTTCGACCAGCCATCAAATGCCGCGCGAGCGGCAGCAACGGCAGCATCGGCATCGTCCGCGGAGCCAAGCGAAATGGTTTCGCAGACCTCTTCGTTCGAAGGGTCGATGACCGGGAAATCATTGGCCGTTACCGGCGCGACCCACTGGCCATTGATATAGAAATTGCGAGCATTTTTCATGGACAGTCTTTCCTTTTTTTCAGCCGGATCGTTGCATTGGCACAGGGGCGGCGCAAGAGGGACCGCCTGCATTATCGCAAACCGGCAGAACAGGTGTTCGATGCCCGACAGTCCAGTGGAATGCTGCTCCCTTTTTTCGCAGGATTTGACGTCCACCCGTGCGGATGCGGCAGCGAGCGCATATATCACTGCCAGTTTAGCAATCGAAACCAGGAGACCCCGATGGCACTGCGTATCAATGACACGATTCCGAACCTAACGGTTGAGACAGATCAAGGCAGCTTTGCCCTGCATGACTGGATTGGCGACAGCTGGGCCATCTTGTTCAGCCACCCCAAGGATTTCACACCGGTCTGCACCACGGAATTCAGTGCGGTCGCCCAATTGGCGGACGAGTGGAAAAAACGCGGAACTAAAGTGCTGGGTATCAGCGTGGATGGCGTTGATGAGCACAAGAAGTGGAAGGTCGACATCGAAGCCGTCGGCGGCGCGAAGGCGGGCTTTCCCATCGTGGCCGATGACGGGCTAAAGCTGTCCAAAGCCTTGGACATGTTGCCCGCCGACGCCTATTTGCCCGATGGTCGCACCCCGGCAGACAGTGAAACGGTGCGGGTCGTCTTCATCATCAGCCCCGACAAGAAGCTAAAGCTTTCGATGACCTATCCGATGAATGTCGGCCGAAACTTTGCCGAGGTGCTGCGGGCACTGGATGCGCTGCAGACATCGGCAAAGGAAAACATCTCCACCCCCGCGAACTGGGTGCCCGGTCAGGATGTGGTGGTGCCTATGTCCGTGTCCGACGCGGATGCAATTGCCAAATACGGCAGCATCGACACCAAGCTTCCCTATCTGCGGATGGCAAAGCTGCCGGGCTAGGCCACGCGATTCGAACAAAAACGTGCGGCCCCGGCGATTCGGGGCCGTTTTCTGTTTGTGGCCATTCCTGCACTTAAAAGCACGGAAAGTGCGGAATAAACCCCTTAAACTCATGACCATGCAGTGAAAATCACCCGCGCCGACGTTGATGCAGGGCTGCCGTTCAAAGAAATATGCTGTAATTTGCTTGCTATTTTCCGCCAAAAAGCCCATGTGACCCATGCGACGTTACATATATCGGCGATACTGCTCCTTTCGGCTCAGTCTTTCGATCTTACAATGACTTAGCCGACCTGCCGCATTCCGCGGGCAGCAAACTTAAGGAGAACGACGATGGCTACTGGCACCGTCAAATGGTTTAACACCACTAAAGGCTTCGGCTTTATCGCACCCGACACTGGCGGCAAGGATGTGTTTGTTCACATTTCCGCCGTTGAGCGCGCTGGCCTGACCGGCCTGGCAGATGACCAGAAGGTAAGCTACGATACCGAATCCGGCCGTGATGGTCGTGAGAGCGCGGCAAACATCGTTCTGGTGTAATGCCCGCCCCCATTACTGGGGATACGGTTTGAGATAAAAGAAAGGCGCACCGGAAACGGCGCGCCTTTTTTGCGTTTTCCGCAATCGACGTTCAGGAATGCAGAACGGCTGTCGATCCCAACTCCACATCTTCAGCCAGCCGGATGATGTGCTCGTTCACAAGGCGCACACAGCCGGAACTGGCAGAGGTGCCGATTGACCATGGCTGCGGCGTCCCGTGGATGCGCAGGTAGGTGTCATTGCCACCAAGATAGAGATAGAGCGCGCGGGCGCCGAGCGGATTTTCCGGGCCGCCGGGGACACCATCGGCGTATTGCGCGTAAACTTCGGGCTCACGTGCGATCATGTTGGCGGTCGGCGTCCAAGATGGCCAATCCACCTTGCGGCGAATGGTAAACGTGCCGGGCTGATAAAGCCCCAACCGGCCCACGGCCACGCCGTAACGCATCGCAGTGCCGTCCGTTCCAATGTGATAGAGATAGCGCGCAGTCGGGTCCACGTGCACATCGCCCGGCGTCAATCCGCGATTGTGGGAGACGCGCGTGGGCATGAAGCGCGGGTGCAGGCCCCACGGGTTGTTGCCATTTGGTTCGGCACGCTCGATCGTGTCGTCAAATTCGATTCCAACCGCGTCCTGCGCAAAGGCGGGGGCCATGATTGGCCCAGAAAACAGGGCTGTCGACGTTATGATGAAATGGCGGCGAGTCAGCATTGATCGTCCTCGGGTTTGGCAGCAAATATCAGTCAGCAGTTGTCATGCATTGAAAGTTGGCCTGTGGACAAGTGCCAGCAGGTCACTTTTGAGTTAGGTTACAATCATGAAACCCCGGCGCATGCGCCGGGGTTTCATTTTTTTCACAGAGATGTCAGTCGATTACTCGTCTGCTTCCTCTTTCTCCAGCTCTTGACCAGTGGTCTGATCGACCATCTTCATTGCAAGGCGAACCTTACCGCGATCATCAAACCCAAGCAGTTTCACCCACACATCTTGCCCTTCCTTGAGCACATCGGAGGGGTGATTCAAGCGGCGATTCTCAATCTGGGAGACGTGCACCAGCCCATCGCGCTTGCCAAAGAAATTCACGAAAGCGCCGAAATCCACGATCTTGACCACGGTGCCTTTGTAAATCTTGCCTTCCTCGGGCTCGGCCACGATCGAATAGATCATGTCATAGGCCTTTTGGATGGCATCGGCATTGGCCGAAGCGATCTTGATTATGCCATCGTCATTGATGTCGACCTTGGCACCGGACACTTCCACGATTTCACGGATGACCTTGCCGCCAGAACCGATCACTTCACGGATCTTGTCGGTTGGGATCTGCATGGTTTCGATCCGGGGTGCATGAGCAGAGAAGTCGCCCGCGCCGGACAGTGCCTTGTTCATCTCGCCAAGAATGTGCAGACGACCCGCCTTGGCCTGCGCCAGAGCCTTCTCCATGATCTCGGGAGTGATCCCGGCGATCTTGATATCCATCTGCAGCGAGGTGATGCCCATTTCGGTGCCGGCAACCTTGAAGTCCATGTCACCCAGATGATCTTCGTCACCCAGAATGTCAGTCAGAACGGCATATGAGCCGTCTTCTTCAAGGATGAGACCCATCGCAACACCGGCAACTGCCGATTTCAACGGCACACCCGCGTCCATCATGGACAGGGAGCCGCCGCAAACGGACGCCATGGAAGAGGACCCGTTGGATTCCGTGATCTCGGACACAAGCCGCAAGGTGTACGGGAAATCGGTTGGAGCGGGCAGGACGGCCTGAAGCGCGCGCCATGCCAGTTTCCCGTGGCCGATTTCACGACGTCCCGGAGGGCCCACACGACCCGCTTCGCCCACCGAATACGGAGGGAAGTTGTAGTGCAGCAGGAAGTTCGACTTGTAGGTCCCTTCCAGCGCATCGATCATCTGTTCATCATCGCCGGTGCCAAGCGTGGTCACGACAAGACCTTGGGTTTCCCCACGGGTGAACAACGCCGAACCGTGCGTCCGGGGCAGAAGCCCGGTTTCGCAGACAATGGGGCGAACCGTATCCAGCGCGCGGCCATCGATACGCTTACCTGTCTTCACGACGTCACCGCGCAACACCGAGGCTTCCAGCTTTTTCAGGGCGGAGCCAAGGTTTTCGTCGCCCTGCTGCTCTTCGCTCAGTGCGGCAAGGATATCGGCCTTGGCTTTTGCAACTGCACCTGTGCGCTCTTGCTTGTCGGTGATTGCGTAGGCCGCGCGGATCTTGTCCTCACCGGCGGCTTTCGCAGCGGCATAGAGATCCGAGTAATCGGCAGGTTGGAAATCAAACGGCTCTTTTGCGGCAACTTCGGCCAGATCGATGATCAGGTCGATAACCGGCTGGATTTGCTGGTGCGCGAAGGTAACGGCGCCCAGCATCTCTTCCTCGGTCAGTTCGTAGGCCTCGGATTCGACCATCATGACGGCGTCTTTGGTGCCGGCAACGACCAGATCAAGGCGCTGATCGGGGTTCATCCGCAGCAGCTTCATATCGTCGACGGTGGGGTTCAGGATGTATTCGCCACCCTCGTAACCCACGCGGCACCCGGCGATCGGCCCCATGAAGGGCGCGCCCGAGATCGTCAGCGCAGCGGACGCGGCAATCATCGCAACGATATCGGGATCATTCACCAGATCATGCGACAGCACGGTGCACATGACGAGGACTTCGTTCTTGAAGCCAGACACGAACAGCGGGCGAATGGGGCGGTCGATCAGACGCGCGGTCAGCGTCTCTTTTTCCGTCGGACGCGCCTCACGCTTGAAGAAGCCTCCGGGCACCTTGCCAGCCGCATAGTATTTTTCTTGATAATGCACGGTCAGGGGGAAAAAGTCCTGCCCGGGCTTTGGTTTCTTGGCAAATGTGACGTTTGCCATAACCGAGGTTTCGCCCAACGTCGCGATGACCGAGCCATCGGCCTGACGGGCAATCTTGCCGGTTTCCAGAGTCAGCGTTTCTTCGCCCCACTGGATGGATTTCTTAACTTCGTTAAACATCTATCGTTTCCTGTCTGGGAGCGCTCCCGGCCCCTGCCGGGTCTCCCGTGATGATAGCGGCCCCATTGCCGCCGACCCCTGTTCCTTCGTGCGAACGCCGGGGTCAAAGCGTCACGTCTCAGATAACGCGCGTCATATACGCATTCGCCGGTTTTGAAAACCGGCGAATGCGAACCTCGCTAAACACAAAACCGCGCCCCGGAAGGGACGCGGCTTGCAAGACTTCAAGGTTTGGTGCGCTTAGCGGCGAATGCCGAGGCGCTTGATCAATGACTGGTAGCGGCCTTCGTCCTTGGCCTTGAGATAATCGAGAAGCTTCCGGCGCTGTGCCACCATCATCAAGAGACCACGACGGGAGTGGTTGTCTTTCTTATGGGACTTGAAGTGCTCGGTCAGGGTAGAGATGCGGCTAGTGAGGATAGCAACCTGAACTTCGGGCGAACCGGTGTCGCCCTCCTTGGTTGCGTATTCCGTCATCAAGCGGCTTTTTTCTTCGGCAGTAATCGACATCGGGGTCTCCTTTGCGAGATTGATGAAAAAGTATGGCGCAAGCCGGGATGTCGTCCAGCAGGGCCCGTGGAGATGTCCCACCGCGCACGAAATACGTGGAAGGATGGGGGCGTATACGTCGGTTGCCATGAAAAGGGAAGCACGGTTTTACGCGGGGCGGGCGCATTAACCAATATGCATTAATCCACGGCGTTTTCGCCAAAATGGCGGTATTCAGGCGTGAGCCGGTAGGGATTCTGGTAAGGTTCAGGCCGCAAGGTCGCCACGCGCTTTTCCGCCACGGACCGTGTTCGGGGCAGGGGCATCGTCAGAAGGACGAGGACGAGTTCGCGGCTCCAGAGTGCCTCGAAACGTCTCGGTCTGATTTCTTTTCATCGCCGAAGGATGCGTGCCATGCTTGCTGCAAGCGGATTGCTGACACTGCTGTTAATGGGCTTTCTGGCCGAAAGCATGATGGCTGACTCAAGGTCGGACGATGGCGATGACACAACCGATGATGAAGGTAACGCGGCAGACGATGACACGCCGGGGCAAGTCAGCGAGCTTTCTCTGAATGACTTTTTGTCCAGCAGCGATGACGACGACCTACTGATTGGAGGGGCGGGGGACGACACGCTTAACGGCGGCGCCGGCGCCGATACGCTGGATGGCGGCGCGGGCGATGACTGGATGCACCTTGGCGGCAGCGACATGGCCAGCGGAGGCGATGGCGCGGACACATTCGTGGTAACCGCCACCGCCGAGTTGGAAGACGGGGAGACACTTCCTTGCGTCACTGATTTCCTGATCGCGACCGACCGATTGATCCTGGAGTTCGATGGCACCGAGGCAGACCTGCCCGAGATCACGCTGGATATGGAAAGCGAACCGGGCAGCACCTTCGTACTTGCCAATGGGTTACCGGTTACTTTTCTGGACAATATCGATGGACTGACTCCCGAAATGATCGAGGTTGTTATGCTGGACCCCCTGACGCCAACTGACGGCGCCGACAGCCTGATCGGGACCGATGGCCAAGACACGCTGGATGGTGGTGACGGCAACGACACTCTGGATGGCTACGCAGGCGACGATCTGCTGAATGGCGGCACCGGCGACGACATGCTGCGGGGGCGGACCGGCGTCGACAGTATCTTTGGGGACGAAGGCGAAGACGCTATCACCGGCGGTATCGGCAATGACCTGATCGATGGCGGCAGCGGCAATGACGCAATCTTCGGCAACGAAGGCGATGATACGCTGTCAGGCCAGCAGGGTTCGGACGAGATGTATGGCGATGAAGGCGACGACAGCCTGCATGGCGGTGCGGACGATGATTTCCTGTCCGGCGGTGACGGCAATGATTCGGTTACCGGCGGGGCGGGCAATGACATGTTGTTTGGCAATGCCGACGACGATCTGCTGATCGGAGAGGATGGCAACGACTTCCTACAAGGCGGTTTTGGGGCCGACACGCTGGAGGGCGGGGCAGGACATGATCGTCTTGACGGTACATTCTCGGGGAGGTCGGGCGCATTTGGCCCGATAGATGAAGATGCCGGTGATCTGCTGTCTGGCGGTGACGGCGACGACACGATCATTGCGGGTGCAAATGACACGGTGATTGGTGGGGCGGGTGCGGATACCTTTATCGGCGGCAGCTACATCGCGACCGGCGCTGCGGCGTCGGAAGTGTTGGATTTTCATCCGGATGACGACCGGATCGAGGTGATGATCGACCCACAGTTGACGCCGGACCCGGTGATAACCGTGCAAGACTTTGCCGACGGCACGGGCGCGCACATCTTGCTGAATGGTCAGGTCATCCTGAACGTTGCCGGGGCGCAGGGGCTGGACCCGGCCAACATCATGATCCGAGAGGTCGAGATGGAACCTGCGTAATGGCGCAAGGGCGCGCGTTTTCGGCAAGCAAAAACTGCGAACACCCGCGCCATTCCGTCCGGTTCAAGTGATGAAGTGCGGCAGCACTGCCTGCAGTACCGCGTCGGGGACCTCCTCCATTGCGAAGTGGCCGGTCTGAGTAATCTCAACCCCAGTCAAGTTGGTGGCCCAGGCCTGCCATAACGCAAGTGGTTTGCCAGTGCGGGCGGGAAACCCGCCTTTGGCCCAGATAAACAGGGTCGGGGCGGCGATTTGCGCGCCCGCCGCCCGATCGGCCAGATCAAGCACCCGGTCCAAGGTTGCCCCGGCACGATAATCATTGCACATGGCCGCGATCCGGTTGGGATCGGCGGCCTGTCTCCGATAACTGGCAAGGCCCGCATCCGTAAAGGGGGACAGATCGCCCACATGGGTCCACGCGGCGAGTGTCCAATCCATGTATCCCGGCCCATCAGCGGAAATCATGCGTTCGGGCAGCGGCCCGGGTTGGGCAAGGAAGGTCCAATGATAGGCCTTGAGCGCAAGATCGGCGTCCCAAGACGCCCAGAAATCCCCTGTCGGAACAATCTCGATGATGCCGAGCCTGTCAAGGCGGGCAGGATGATCGAGCGCGAAACGATAAGCGACACGCGCACCTCGGTCGTGGCCGAGCACATGGGCAGTGTCGTGGCCCAGCGCATCCAGCAGGCCCACGATGTCCAACGCCATCTCGCGTTTCGAATAAGGCCGGTTGTCAGGGGTATTTTCGGGGATGTCGCTTTCGCCATAGCCTCGCAAATCAGGGATGATGACGCGGAAATTCTCTGCCAGACGAGGCGCGATCTTGCCCCACGTATTGTGGTTCTGCGGGTAACCATGAAGGAGGACGAGCGGCGGCCCCTCGCCTGCCTGATGCACCGACAGGCGCGTGCCGTTGGTGGCAATCATGGATTGGGTGAAACCCTGAATATCTGACATGCTGTTCCCCTGTTTGTGAAGACGGTGACGCGGCAACACGACGCCGTCAATCGGGCAACCATGGGCCGGGCCGCACGGCATATCCTATGTAAAGTGGATGTTTGGGATGGCCGCCTTTCGACAGACCAAGATGGTAAAGCGGCACGTCAGCCGCGCGTAGCATCGCCGCAACCTGTGGGCCGCGGTTCAGATGTGCACCATGCGTGCCCCAAGCACACACCACCTGATCCGCCCAAGACAAACTTGTGATGATCGCGGCATCGTTAGCCGGGCCGATCGGATCCGCGGCGGCGCGCATGTGCTTGGGATCGGTATCGCGCCATGCAAAGATGTTGAGAACACGGAAAGCCCCGAAACCCAGCGCACGGGCGCGCCGCTCGCATCGTTCGACGGTAGGATCGTTCTGAACCTCGGTCGCGGTTGACGGGTTCAACATGATGAAGAGCGCGCGCTTGCCCTCAGGCGCCCAGACCCGCGTGAGGGAATAGCGATAGCGTTCGCAGGGGGAATAGACCGCAACACTTGCGGCGTCGCCCTTGGTGTGGGTCCGCGTAATCATGTGACGGTTATGACCGCATCGCACGGCAAGGTGAAGGGATACCCCCTGTCGCACCGCAGGGCTTGCCGGATGCGACGGAATTTGCGACGCACGACATATGCCCCGCTTTGCCGCCAACCTGTCGATGCTGTTTCAGGATCTTTCGCTGAGGGAGCGCATGACGCGTGCGGCGACGGCAGGATTTCGTGGGATCGAGGTCCTGTTCCCCTATTCGGACCTGTCTGCGGCGCAGATGGCCGAGGCGTTGGCTGACGACAATCTTGAGCTGGTCTTGATCAATGCGCCAGCCGGTGACTGGGCGGCGGGGCAACGCGGTCTTGCGGCCTTGCCCGGTCAAGAGCGTGCGGCGCGCGACAGCATCGCCGCGGCACTGGATTATGCGAGAACAACACGGTGCCCACGCGTTCACGTCATGGCGGGTCTCTTGCCCGACGATGTCCCCCTTTCCGTGGCCGAAGACACCTTGGTGGGAAACCTCCGCCACGCCTGTGCCTTGGCCAAAGACATCACCATCCTGATCGAGCCATTGAATACCTTTATCGACATGCCGGGTTATCTGCTGAGTAGCTCAGATCAAGCGCTCCGGATCATGGCACGCGTCGGCGCGCCCAATCTAAAACTGCAATTCGATATCTACCACATGCACATCATGGAAACTGCGGGGGCTGACCGGATTACCGCGCTGCTTCCAGACATCGGGCATATCCAGTTGGCAGATCATCCGGGTCGGCATGAACCGGGGACCGGAGAGATCGCGTTCGGTACACTGCTGCCGTCCCTCGACGCCATGGGTTACGTCGGGTGGGTGGGGTGCGAGTATCGCGAGAAGTTGGGGCTGGGGTGGGCCGCGCCGTGGTTGGGAAACGGCGGATTGCCGCCACTGGCCCACTTACCTTTGGACTGATAGAGCATGTGCAAAGCAAAGCATTATGCACACTATTTTGCAGGAGAACGACAATGGCAAAACTTGCATTCCTCGGGCTTGGGGTCATGGGCTACCCAATGGCCGCACATCTGGTGAAGGCTGGTCATCAGGTCACTGTTTACAACCGCACCGCCAGCAAGGCCGCAGCGTGGGCCAAGGAAAATGGACAAACTCACGCAGCCACCCCGCGCGAAGCTGCCTTAGGCGCAGATTTCGTTATGGCCTGTGTCGGCAACGACGATGACCTGCGTTCGGTCGTGTTGGGTGACGACGGCGCATTGGCCGGCATGGCCAAAGGTGCGATCTTTGTAGATCACACGACAGTTTCGGCAATCGTGACACGCGAACTGGCGGCACAGGCTGCTGAAAAGGGTATCGGATGGGTCGACGCGCCGGTGTCGGGAGGACAGGCAGGGGCGGAAAACGGCCAGCTTGCCATCATGTGTGGCGGCGATGCGGTGCATTTTTCCGCTGCCGAGCCAATTGTCGATGCCTATTCGAAGGCGACGGTTCATTTCGGGGATGTGGGCGCAGGGCAGCTTACCAAGATGGTCAATCAGGTATGCATCGTCGGCGCGGTACAAGCCATTTCCGAAGGCCTTTATTTCGCGATGAAGGCGGGACTGGACCCCAAGAAGGTTGCAAATCTGGTCAGTCAGGGGGCGGGCGGTTCTTGGCAGTTGGCCAACCGTGCCAGCACGATGGTTGATAATCATTTCACCCATGGGTTCGCCGTGGACTGGATGCGCAAGGACTTGGACATCGCCCTGACGCAGGCCGACGCTATGGGTGTAAGCCTGCCGGTGACCGCGCTGGTCGATCAGTTCTACGCCGAGGTACAGCAAATGGGTGGCGGGCGCTGGGATACATCCAGCCTGATCCAGCGGTTCCGCCGCATGCATGGCGAGGATATGTAGCGCCCCTTGGCAATGACCCTGACCGATCTGGCATCGCTCCGGCGGTTTGATACCATCATCGACGTGCGGACCCCGGCGGAATACGCCGAGGATCACGTGCCCGGTGCGATCAATCTACCTGTCTTGTCCAATGAAGAGCGCGCCCGCGTCGGCACGATTTACAAGCAAGAAAGCCCCTTCGCCGCGCGCAAGATCGGCGCCGCGTTGGTTGCACGCAATGCTGCGGCCCATATCGAAGACCGGCTAATGCAGCATGGCGGCGGATGGCAACCGTTGGTCTATTGCTGGCGTGGCGGTCAGCGCTCGGGCAGTTTCGCCAGTATCCTGCAGCAGATCGGCTGGCGGGCGGAGCTGATATCAGGCGGATATCAGACCTATCGACGGATGGTTTCGGCGCGGCTCTATGATCAGCCGCTGGGCCTGCGGATCGTGCGGTTGGACGGGTATACGGGCACGGCGAAAACCGCGCTGCTGTCCAAGGCCGCCGCACACGGTGTGCAGGTTATCGATCTTGAGGGGTTGGCCCGGCATCGCGGGTCGATCCTTGGGGACGTGGAGGGGCCACAGCCCAGCCAGAAGGGGTTCGAATCAGCCTTGTTGATCGAGATAAACCGGTGTGATCCCCGCCTGCCGGTTCTGGTCGAGGCGGAATCAAGCAGGATTGGCCGGTTGCGTCTGCCCCCGGCACTTTGGGCGGCCATGCAGGATTCGCCCCGGATGGTCATTGATGCGCCGGTATGCGCCCGGGCGGCCTATCTGGCACACGCCTATGCCGACATGTCAGCCGATCCCATAGCCCTTGCGCGACGCCTTGATGGGCTGCGCGGTCTGGCGGGGCATGCGACGGTCAACCAATGGCTGGCTTTGATGCATCAGGGGCAAATGGTGGAACTGGCCCAAGCATTGGTGCAGCAACATTATGACCCGGCCTATGCCCGCGCCCGAAAGGCGCAGGGCGGTGAGGTTTTGGCAACGCTGACGACCGACGCGCTGGACGATGCCGCGCTGAATCGGCTGGCGGCGGATATCAACCTGAGGCTGGCAACCTGAGGGTACCTAGACGAGGGTAATCCGTGGTGGCCCGGCAAGCACCTTGCCAATGACCGCCGCTGGGTGACCCAGTTCCTGCAGCGCCGCGACAAGCCTGTCCGCGTCATCCGCCGGAACCGCCGCAAGCAATCCACCGGCGGTTTGCGGATCAAACACCAGATCGGCCGAAGGCTTGGATATGATCGTGATGTTGTTCGCCAGGCTGGCCTGATTCTGCGCGAACAGTGTCGAGCGGATGCCCCGCGCCGCAAGAGATGCCGCACCGGGCAGAACCGGGATGTCCGCCAGATGCAATTGGGCACCGACGCCCGATGCCCTGCAAATCGCCGACACATGTCCGGCAAGGCCAAACCCGGTCACATCGGTCATGGCGCGCGCTTTGGAGCGCAAGACCTGCGCAGCATCGCCTTGGGGTGTTTGCATTTGCGCCCAAGCATTTGCCACATCACGGCCATCGGCCTGACCCCGCATCTCGGCGGCCAGAATGACGCCGGTGCCGATTCCACGGGTCAAGATCAAGGCATCGCCCGGCTGCGCGCCCGCAATCGTCAGGGCCTGCCCGTCCAGAAGCCCCGTGATCGAAAAGCCAACTGTCAGTTCGGCCCCCATGCTGGAATGGCCACCGACGATCTGTGCCCCTTGGGTGCCAAAGACCTCCGCTGCCGCATCCATGATCTCGGTCAGCCATCCACTTTGCAGACGTGCAGCCATGCGTGGCAGGACAACGTTTGCCATGACGGTCTGCGGCGTGGCCCCCATGGCCCAAATGTCGCCCAGTGCATGGGTTGCAGTCACACGTGCGACCAAGGCAGGGTCAAGGGCGAAGGCGCGCAGGTGGTCTGTCGTCAGCACCTGCAGCGCGCCGCCAACGCGGATCACCGCCGCGTCATCGCCCGGCCCCGTCATCACATCATCCCGCTGGCTGTCGGGCAACCGCGCCAAGGCATCGCTCAATGCGCCTTGGCCCAGCTTGGCACCGCAGCCGCCGCACGGTGCGGGGCCCGCCAGTTCCGCCGCAACCCCCCGCGCCGCGCCCTTGGGCGCAGGCGGTGTGGACATCACCGGCAAGTGGCCGAACTGATCCATGAAGTCGCGGTCAATCCGGTCTTTCCACCCCCACAAGCCAGCGCCTGTCACCGCCACACCCAGTTTTTCCGCCAGCGCCACCTTGCCACCAAGAGACACCAGTTTCAGGAAATCACGCTGTGGATGAAAACTGCGGCGTTGCAGGCCCACCAGATCAGCGCGAAGGTTCCATGCCAGAACGGGCGCGGCGCGCACCGCAAAAACTCCGGCCTTGGGGCGCGGTGCGTGCGTCAGGTGGGCACAATCCCCGGCGGCATAGATCCGAGGATCGCCAAGCGATCGCAGTTGCGCATCGACCGCAAGATAGCCATCGACGCACGGCAGACCGCTGTCCGCCAGCCAAGCCTGCGGAACGGCACCGGCGGCACCGATCGTCAGATCTGCGGGCACCATCCGCCCACCTTCCAGTTCCACCGCGTCAGGCAGCACCGCGACAGGGGCGGCCCCCTGAACCCGGCTTATGCCCAAGGCATCCATGGCCGCCAACAACTTGCGACGGGCGGACGGTGTTGCGCCAGACAGCACCTTCCCCCTGTCGATGACCGAAATATGTGCCGGGCGGCCAAGCGTGGCCAGTCGGTGAGCAACAGCCATCGCAATCTCGGCGCCGGCAACGCCGCCGCCTATGATGGCCACTTTCGCAGGTCCAGCCTGTTGGCAAAAGCTGTCCCAGCGGTCGGCCAGCCCGGCCAGCGGTTTGGCCGCGACCGCGTGGTCTGCAAAACCCGGAAGCTGGGCCATGTCGGATGTGACGCCGATATCGACAGAAAGCAGGTCGTAGGCAACGGAACCGCGTCCGGCCAGATGAACCAGCCCTGCGGCCGGATCGACGGCCGTTGCATGGTCGAGGATCAGACGCGCACCGGCAAAGCGGGCAAGACGCACAAGGTCGATTTCAAGCGCATCGCGGCTATAATGCCCCGCGATGAAACCCGGCAGCATCCCGGAATAGGGCGCGACGGGACCGGGGTTGATCAGGGTCAGCCGTGCGCCGGGAACCGGCCGCATCCCCCATTTTCGTAAAACAAGCGCGTGTGTATGTCCGCCGCCTACAAGCACCAGTTCCTTGACGAGGGGGGCAGCATCTGGCGCGTTCATGGCGATCCGGCGTTTGGGAGAAAAGTCTTTCATCGTGAGTAAACGGCACAGCCCAAGGGTCAACAGTCCATCGTATCGAAACCCCACACAATTATGCGACCCCGCCAACGCAAAGCCCCTCCCGGTTTGATCCGGAAGGGGCTGGCTGGTATTGGCGTGGGCCCCCGTGACGGGGCAGCCCACGAAGTCGCACTGGTGGATCAGTTGTTTTCGAGCGACTCAGCGGCAAGTGCGGCGAAGATATCTGCGCCG
>NZ_JAFMHJ010000059.1 GCF_017854565.1 Yoonia sp. | reverse complement strand
CCATGGTCGCGCAAGTGAGCAGCGTTCCGCGCCGACCCGCATCGGAAAACCTTCAGGATAGCCGTCATTCGATGACCCAAGCCTGAGCGACCGCCGACTGAATTTGGAACCGTTTTTTGACGGGGATCTGGTGGCCTACGGCCAGTTTCAAGACATCCTCGGCACGGTCCGGCGCAGTTTCGTCGTCAACATCCATGGCGATTGGGATGGCACGCGACTGCGGCTGCAAGAGGATTTCGTCTGTGAGGACGGATCAACCGAACAGCGGGTCTGGACCCTGACCAAAACCGGACCTGACAGCTGGACCGGGACAGCGCCGGGTGTGATTGGGCAGGCCGTCGGGCAGGAACAGGACAATCGGTTCAACTGGAAATACGAAATTGATCTGCCCATTCCGGCCGCTGACGGCACGTCCGACACGCTGCGCGTGACCTTTGACGGCTGGATGTGGCTGTTATCGGATGATCGGTTGTTTAACCGCGCCTACGTCAAACGCTATGGCGTTGATATCGGCGATATCGCGATTTCCTTTGAGAAATTGCGCTAGGACCGCCACCGATACGACGGTTTCGCCGCCACGAAAAGTCAGGTTTGCCTGACTGGTCTTTGTATTTGATAGGTTGCACGATGGCTCTGTCAGAATAATCCCGAATGTAATTTCATAGCCGGGGCCTGACGTTTTCAGACAAAAACCTTTTAGGAGATCGAGATGACGACCAAGACAATTACGAAACTTCTGCAGTCCGATACAAAGTTCACGGCACAGTTCATCGTGCAGCCAAAAGAGACCCTGGCCGAATATGGCATCGAAGCGGACGATCTTGATGCGGACGATGTGCGTGCGTTGGAATCTGTCGTTCGGCTGACCCAAGACCAGCTGCGCGCAAACGCACGTCTGATCGGCGTGGAAGTCGCCACTGCGAATTGGGGTATTGGCGGCGGGTGCTGCAATTCTAAATCCGTGGGCATTCGTGACCTCACTGCCCGTCGCTGATCACGGATAGTCCCATGAAAAGCATCGCCGTCTATCTGACCGGCGCATGCAACCTACGCTGCAAACATTGCAGCGTAGGTCTTGATCAGTATCGGCCACGCGAAACGCTGACCGACGCCGACATTTTGCATGTGCTCGAAAAAGCTGCCGCGCGGGGCGTGTCGTATGTGACACTGCTTGGCGGGGAACCAACCTATACCAATCATGATCTGGTGGCGTTTGCCCGCAAGGCCGGGGAGGTTGGGGTGAAGCTGTCGATTAATACCAATCTGTTCTTCCTTGATAAGATCACGCCGCTTTTGGCAGAAACCGGGCTTGGCAATATCGTGGTCAGTCTGGATGGCGCAACCCAAACGTCGCATGATGCGATGCGCGGCAAGGGCAGTTTTGAGCGGACGCTGACCAATCTCGAGGCGCTGGTGAAATTGCGCAATGAACGGCGGCCAGATTTGACCGTTGACCTGACGTTTGTGCTGACCGATCTGAACAAAGCCGACGCAATGACAATTATTGATTTTGCCGTAAATAATCAGATTGATAAATTGAACATCAACCTGATCAACCCCGTCGGCAGAGGCGAGAAGTTCCGTGGCAAATTGCGCGGGGGCGATGATTATCTGGCCGCGATTGCCAAAATGATCGTCTATTTTCAGATTGAACGCCCAAGGGTGCAATTGTCCATTCCGCTGCCCCCCGCAGTGGCCGATTATATCGCGATGGAATACGGCGCGCTGACAGAATCGTTTGTGAATGATGCCGCATGCGGCGGCACCGAGGTGTATACCTATGTCGATCTGAAGGGTAATTTACTGCCCTGCCCCGGCCTGTCGTTCGAAGAGGGGCGCAATGACACGATGAACAAGCGCCACGATAACCTGAACATCCTTGAGCATGACATCGCGACGATCGAGGAAACCTCCGTGTTTCGGGCATTCAATACGGCACGCGATAAACGGGCGAAGAATCAAATATTCGAGCCCTGCAATGTCTGCAAATATCGTGACACCTGTTCGCCCTGCACGTCGAGTTTCTATAAGAAGGACAGCCGCAACGTGATCGACATGTGCAAGCGGGTATATGACAAGCTGGACCATGATCCGCGTGTTCGGGCGATATTTCCAGACGCCAAGGTCACCGAGCCGGCATGATAAGTATGGTCAGGGGACGTTGTCGATCCCTGACCCTCCCCAAGGGTGGCACCGGCCAATGCGGCGGGCGGCCAGCCAGCTGCCTTTGATCGCGCCATGCTTTTCCAACGCTTCGAGCGCATAGGCGGAACATGTGGGCTGGAAGCGGCAACCGTGCCCCACCCACGGCGACAGCACGACACGGTAGGCGCGCACCGGCAGGGAGACGATATAGGCAAGCGGGGTCACGTATGCACCTTTTGCAGCGCACGCCGCAGATCGGCGCATAGCCTGTCAAAGGGCAACGTGGCTGTCAGATCCTTGCGGCCGACCAGCACATAATCCCAGCCATCGCGGCCAAGTTCGGGCAGGACAGTGCGCGCGACCTCTCGCAGGCGGCGTTTGGCACGGTTGCGGGCGACGGCATTGCCGACTTTCTTTGAACAGGTGAACCCGACGCGAATCCCATGGGCTTCAACCTCGGCCCGCTTGCGGGCTTGCAGATGTATACCGGGAGTGCCCTGCCGGCGGGCGTTTGAGGCGCGCACGAAATCAGCGCGCTTTGTCAGCACTTGCAGACAAACGGGAACCGCCAGTGGGCCCGTTTCAGGCGCAGCTGACGGTTTCAAATCGCTCAAGACAGCTTGCGCGCTTACGCGCTCAGCTTTGCGCGACCTTTGGCGCGACGGTTATTGATAATGCGACGCCCGGACGGAGTTGCCATGCGTGCGCGAAAGCCGTGACGGTTCTTGCGAACCCGGTTAGATGGTTGGAACGTACGCTTCATCGCGTGTCCTCCGGTTCGTGGCCAAATCCGGTATGGATTCGAAGCCGATCAACAATTCAGACCCGTCCTTTAGAGCGACCCTGCCGCCATGTCAACGCGCATCGGGCCGGGAAACTGCAACATTTCCCATAAATCGGGTCCGGTAAATGTTTCAGTGGTCATAGCCAAAGCATCTAAAACTGAAACAAGTGGGCGCGGATCATCAATGCGCCGTGATACGGGTATCGCCATGTCACGGTTCCGTCCATCTATCGGTCAACGCACGACATTCCAAGGGACTGAAAGATGACCGAAATGACCCAGAAACCTGCCCACCCGCTGTTGCGCAATCTGCCGCTGATCACGATCATCATCGTTGCGGTGTTGGGGACGATTTATCTGCGCGATTACCTGACGTTTGACGCGCTGCGCGAAAATCGCGAGGCGCTGCTGGCGTTTCGCGATGATAATTACGTCCTGACGGTGCTGGTGTTTATCGCCGCCTACATTGTGATTGTCGCCTTTTCGTTGCCCGGCGCGACTATCGCCACGCTGACCGGCGGTTTTTTGTTCGCCACGTTCCCCGGTGCCCTGTTCAATATCACCGGTGCCACGCTGGGTGCGATTGCGATTTTCCTCGCCGCGCGGTGGGGGCTGGGTGAGAAGCTGGCCGCGAAGATGGAATCTTCCCAAGGCTCGGTCAAAAAGATCAAGGAGGGTATCGACAACAACCAGTGGGAAATGCTGTTTCTGATCCGGCTGGTGCCTGCGGTGCCGTTCTTTGTGGCCAATCTTGTTCCTGCGCTTGTTGGGGTGCCGCTGTCGCGATTCGCGATCTCGACATTCCTGGGTATTATTCCCGGTGCAGTTGTTTATACATCCGTCGGCGCGGGTCTGGGCGAGGTGTTTGCCCGCGGGGAAACGCCAAATCTGGGTATCATCTTTGAACCGGCGATTCTGCTGCCAATTCTGGGCCTGTGCGCGTTGGCGGCCCTGCCTATCGTCATCAAGGCCGTTCGCGGCAAGAAAGGTCTATAAGACATGAACCGGATCAAGACGGATATTTGCATCATTGGCGGCGGTTCAGGTGGTTTATCCATCGCGGCGGGTGCGGTTCAGATGGGCGCAAAGGTTGTGCTGATCGAAGGGCATAAAATGGGCGGTGACTGCCTGAACTATGGGTGTGTCCCGTCCAAGGCGCTGATTGCGTCGGCCAAACAGGCCTATGCGATGTCGCATGGCGCGCAATTGGGCGTGGCCGAGGTAACGCCAAAGGTCGATTATGCCGCCGCCAAGGATCACGTTGCCGATGTGATCGCCACGATTGCCCCGCTGGATAGCGTGGCGCGTTTCGAAGGGCTGGGGGTGCATGTCATCGAGGAATTCGGTCGCTTTATTTCCCCGACCGAGGTGCAGGCCGGCGATACGATTATCGAAGCGCGACGGTTTGTGGTCGCCACCGGCTCTGGCCCGTTTGTGCCGCCGATCCCCGGTCTGGATGGCGTCAAATACTATACCAATGAAGATATCTTTGATTTGCGCGAAAAGCCCAAGCATCTGATTGTTATCGGCGGCGGCCCTATTGGCATGGAAATGGCGCAGGCGCATCAGCGGCTGGGCTGTAATGTGACCGTGATCGAGGGCATGAAGGCATTCGGCAAAGATGATCCTGAGATGGCCGGAATCGTGCTGGAAAACCTGCGCGCCGAGGGTATCAACATCGTCGAAGAGGCGCAGGCCGAAAAGATCAGCGGCAAGGACGCGCTGATCACGGTCCACACGGCCAAGGGTGATTTCACCGGATCGCATTTGTTGATGGCCGTTGGACGCAAGGTAAACACCGAAAAGCTGGATCTGGATGCGGGCGGCATTGCGCATGACCGCAGCGGCCTGAAAGTCGGGGCGAACCTGCGGTCCATCACCAACAAAAAGGTCTATGCGGCGGGCGACGTGGCTGGTGGGCTGCAGTTCACCCATGTGGCGGGCTATCACGCCGGTGTGCTGATCCGGTCGATGCTGTTCGGGCTGCCATCGCGGCAGCGCACAGATCACATACCCTGGGCCACCTATACCGACCCCGAACTGGCACAAGTCGGGCTGACCGAAGCGCAGGCACAGACGAAATTTGGTGCCCGGCTGGAGGTGGTGCGGTTCGAATTTCATCACAATGATCGGCTGATCGCCGAGCGCAAGACAAAGGGGCTGATCAAGGTCATGGTCGTCAAAGGCCGCCCTGTCGGCGTGTCGATTGCGGGCCATCTGGCCGGTGAGTTGATCGGCATGTGGGCGATGGCGATTGCGAATAACATGAAGATGTCGGCCATCGCCAACACTGTTTTACCCTACCCCACCGTCAGTGAGGTTAACAAACGTGTTGCGGGTGCCTATTTTAGTCCCAGATTGTTTCACAGCGATACGGTCAAGAAAGTCGTTGGACTGGTCCAACGCTGGCTGCCCTGATCGCATTAGGCGAGGACCATGCTTCATACCCTTTCAGGTCGTTTCCTGATCCTGACGATCATATTTGTGATGCTGGCCGAAGTGTTCATCTTCGTGCCATCAGTCGCGCGTTTTCGCCAGGATTATCTGATCGCGCGCCTTGAACGCGCGCAGATCGCGTCGCTCGCGCTTGAGGCGGACGATATGCTGACCCCCGCGCTGGAAGCGGAGCTGCTGAAAAATGCAGAGGTTTACAACGTCGTCCTGCGCCGCGACGAGATCCGGCAATTGGCCTTGTCTTCGCCGATCCCGTCCCCGATTTCCACGACCTACGACTTGCGCGACCCCAAAAGTACGGAACTGATCGCCGATGCGATCCGGACGCTGCTTGATACCCGCGAACGGATTATCCGGGTGATTGGCAATCCGGTGCGCGGCGGTGGTTTGCTGATCGAAGTCACGATGGATGAAATGCCGTTGCGCGCCGCCATGCTGGAATATGGGCGCAACGTGCTGTTTCTGTCGGCGTTCATTTCGGCCATCACGGCGGTGCTGTTGTTTGTCGCGGTGCAGATTTTAATGGTGCGCCCGATCAAAAGCGTCGTGGACCACATGCAAAGCTACGCCAAATCGCCCGAGGATGCCCGCCAGATCATCACCCCCACCTCTGGCGTGAAAGAGCTGCGCGATGCTGAAGAGGCGCTGCAGATGATGCAGGTGCAACTGACCACCGCGCTGAAGCAAAAGGAGCGGTTGGCCCAATTGGGCGGCGCCGTTGCCAAGGTCAGCCACGACTTGCGCAATATCCTGACGTCGGCGCAACTGTTCACGGATCGGATCGAAGGGTCTGACGATCCGCTGGTCAAACGGATGGCACCCAAGCTGGTGAATTCGATCACCCGCGCGGTCAACCTGTGTGAAACGACGCTGGCCTTTGGGCGGGTCGATGAACCAGCGCCAGCGCTTTCGCGGGTCAACCTGTCGCAGATCGTCGCCGATGTCATTGATAGCGAACGGCTGGCTGCGGGCGACTATCCGCTGTCGTTCGCCGAAGACATTCCGGCCACAATGACCCTGCGGGCCGACGGTGAGCAGTTATTTCGCGCTATCTTCAATCTGGTGCGTAATGCCCGGCAGGCGATCATGGCAACCGGCGAACCGGGAGAGATTTGCCTGCGCGCCGAAGAAGACGATCATGTGTGGCGCCTGACGGTCACGGACACCGGGCCTGGGTTGCCCAAGAAGGCGCAAGAGCATCTGTTCAAGCCATTTCAAGGCGGCGTGCGCAAGGGCGGCTCTGGCCTTGGGCTTGTCATCGCGGCTGACCTGATCCGTGGCCATGGCGGGCGCCTTGATCTGCAACGGACCGATGCGACGGGCACGACTTTCGTCATTCATCTGCCCAAGGCTGACCTCGCGCTCGCGCCGGCCGCAGAATAGACAAAGAATACGGATTGCCCCTTGCATCATCCGGCAACCGAGGCTAAATCCCCCAACAAGTGGATTGGTAGCTCAGTTGGATAGAGTACTTGACTACGAATCAAGGGGTCGGGGGTTCGAATCCTCCCCAGTCCACCAAAGAATTTAGGGGCTTGGCGGGATATCGCTGAGCCCTTGTTCGTTTCTGATCTCTTTTATTGGTGTGGCAGTGCCTGCTATTGAGGGGGGCCGCCCATGCAATCGGTGCTGTCTGGGCCGCCTGAGCCCTGTCACGGGCCCCGGGCGCGATCAGACCGGGTGCAATGACGCTGCAGGCGTGGCAGTCGACAGGGCGGTCCGTAAGCGGCAGCGCACAAATAGCAAAACGCCCTCGGTTTCCCGAAGGCGTTTTGGTTGGTGCGGTTACGGGGTCACCCCTGCCCTGCCCGATCTCGTCAACTCCCCGGAACAGGTCCGGAGCTATCGCAGCTTTGGGCGTTAGCCCTTTTCTTCGATGATCTTGACGAGGTGGGATATCTTGTTGACCATGCCGCGCACGGAAGGCGTGTCTTCCAGTTCGCGGGTTTTTTGCATTTTGTTCAAGCCCAAGCCGACCAGCGTTGCACGCTGTTTGGCGGGGCGGCGGATCGGAGAACCGATCTGCTTGACGACGATTGTTTTTGCCATCTGTCGGGCTCCTTACGCGTCTGCGGTTTCAACAGCGGCTTCGGCCACTGGTGCGTCGTCCCGCTTGGGCAGGATGTCCGCAACTTTTTTGCCACGACGCTGGGCTACATTGCGAGGCGACTGTTCTTTGGTCAGCCCATTAATTGTAGCACGGATCATGTTATATGGGTTGGACGAGCCGATAGATTTCGACACGACGTCCTGAACGCCCAGCATTTCGAATACCGCACGCATTGGACCACCGGCGATGATCCCAGTACCAGCGGTTGCCGTGCGCATCACAACGCGACCGGCACCATGGCGCCCCTCGATGTCGTGGTGCAGGGTCCGACCGTCACGCAGGGCAACGCGGATCATCTGACGCTTGGCTTGCTCGGTGGCTTTGCGGATCGCCTCGGGGACTTCTTTGGCTTTACCTTTGCCGAAACCGACGCGGCCTTTTTGGTCGCCAACAACAACAAGTGCGGCGAAACCAAAGCGCTTACCGCCTTTTACAGTTTTCGAGACCCGGTTGATCGCAACCAGACGGTCACTGAATTCGGGGGTCTGTTCTTCACGGGCCCGACGAGGTCCGCGGTTGTCACGTTCTGCCATATGTGGCGTCCTTTTTAGTGTGGCCGTTGGGCCGTTATCCAATCGCGGTGAGCAAAGCCCCCGGATCATCGAAGGTGCGCATTGAAGCCCACCCTACAGACGTTTGTGTAAGGGTGCGCAGTGATTGCGCACCCTTGTTATTATATCTTCAAACCTGCTTCGCGGGCAGCTTCGGCCAGAGCCTTGACCTTGCCGTGAAACAGAAAACCACCACGGTCGAAATAAGCAGCTTCGATACCAGCCTTCTTGGCGCGTTCTGCGATTGCAGCACCCACCTTCATTGCGGCCTCGATGTTGTTCTTGCCAACCACGCCCAGATCCTTTTCGAGCGAAGATGCCGCGGCCAGAGTGACCCCGTTCACGTCGTCGATCAGCTGGACGCTGATGTTTTTGTTGCTGCGGTGCACGGAAAGCCGTGGACGACCTGCATTTACTGCCCGCAGTTTGTTCCGAACGCGCATGCGGCGCTTCAGAAACAGAGTTCTTTTGCTGTTTGCCATTTGTGCGTTCCTTACTTCTTCTTGCCTTCTTTGCGGAAGACGTATTCGCCCTTGTAGCGGATACCCTTGCCCTTATAGGGCTCGGGCTTGCGCCATTCGCGGATGTTTGCCGCGACCTGGCCTACCAGCTGCTGGTCGATACCTTCCACAATCACTTCGGTCTGCTTGGGGGCGGTCACTGTGATGCCCTCCGGCACTTCAAAGTTGACATCGTGACTATAGCCGAGGGCCAGTTTGAGGGTGTTACCCTGCATCGTGGCGCGGTAACCCACACCCTGGATCTCCAGCTCTTTCTTGAAGCCTTCGGACACACCGGTGGCCAAGTTCGCGACCATTGTGCGGCTCATGCCCCACTGCTGGCGCGCGCGCTTTGATTTGCCACGAGGTGTCACCGAAACCATGCTTCCATCAACTGTGATGGTCACATCGTCAGTGGCCTTGAAGCTACGGGTCCCTTTGGGGCCTTTTACTTCAACGGTCTGGCCGGACACGGATGCCGAAACACCTGCGGGCAGCGAAACCGGTTTTTTACCAATACGAGACATGATTTCTCCTTAGAATACAGTGCAGAGCACTTCGCCGCCAATGTTGGCCGCCCGTGCGTTTGCATCCGACATCACACCTTTGGAGGTGGAGACAATCGACACACCCAAGCCCTGACGGACCTGTGGGATATCATGTGCACCAAGGTACACGCGACGACCGGGTTTAGAGACCCGCTTCACTTCGCGAATAACAGGAGTGCCCTCGTAATACTTCAGCTCGATATTGAAAGCGGGATGGCCGTCTTTGCCGTCCTTTTTTTCGTAACCGCGAATATAACCTTCGTCAGCCAGCACGTCCAGAACCCAAGCACGCAGTTTAGATGCCGGTGTTTCCACCGCAGCTTTGCCGCGCATTTGGCCGTTACGGATACGTGTCAGCATATCACCGATAGGATCGTTCATATCATATGCTCCTTACCAGCTTGACTTGACCATGCCGGGAATTTCGCCATTGGAACCAAGGTTCCGCAGCGCGATCCGGCTGATCTTGAGTTTACGGTAATAGGCGTGTGGACGCCCGGTGAGCTGGCAACGGTTGTGCAGACGCACAGCCGAAGAGTTGCGGGGCAGTTTTGCAAGCTGCAAAGTCGCCTTGAACCGCTCTTCGACGGGCTTCTCTTGGTCGTTGATGATCGCTTTTAGTGCGGCACGCTTTTGAGCATACTGCGCCACCAGCTTTTCGCGCTTCTTTTCACGCTCGATCATGGATTTCTTAGCCATATCTATTTCTCCCTGACGCTTAGCTGTTGAAAGGCATGTTGAAAGCTTTCAACAGTGCCTTTGCTTCAGCGTCGGTTTTCGCTGTGGTGCAGATGACGATGTCCATGCCCCAGTTCTCATCGATCTTGTCGAAGTTGATCTCGGGGAACACCAGATGCTCTTTGATGCCGGTCGCATAGTTGCCACGGCCGTCAAAGGATTTACCAGATACGCCGCGGAAGTCGCGGATACGAGGCATTGCAACGGTGATCAGACGGTCGAGGAATTCGTACATCCGGTCGCCGCGCAGGGTCACCTTGGCACCCAAGGGCATGTCTTCACGAACGCGGAAACCAGCGATGGATTTCTTGGCTTTCGTCGTGATGGCCTTTTGACCGGCGATTGTGGAAAGATCCTCCTGAGCCGACTTTGCTTTCTTGCTGTCACGGACAGCTTCAGCACCGCAACCGATGTTCAGGACGATCTTGTCCAGACGTGGCAGTTGCATGTCGTTTTTATAGCCGAATTCTTCTTTCAACGCAGCGCGGATGCTGTCGTTGTAAACGGCCTTCAGGCGCGGGGTGTAGTTTGCGGTATCAAGCATTAGATCGCATCCCCTGTTGTTTTCGCAAAACGCACCTTGTTGTCGCCATCCATGCGGAAGCCGACGCGGGTTGCCTTGCCGTTTGTGTCTACGATCGCCAGGTTCGACAGTTGGATTGGCATCGCCTTTGGCGTGCGGCCACCCTGTGTTGTCTGGGATTGCTTTGTGTGGCGGATCGCCATGTTCACGCCATCAACGATAGCTTTGCCGGCTTTGGGGTCGATGGACGTAATCGTGCCCTTCATGCCCTTGTCCTTGCCGGCCAGAACGACGACGTCGTCACCTTTGCGGAGTTTAGCGGCCATTGTTACAGCACCTCCGGAGCGAGTGAGATGATTTTCATGAAGTTCTTTGCGCGCAGCTCGCGAACAACCGGGCCAAAGATACGTGTACCAATGGGTTCATTGTTGTTGTTGAGAATAACGGCGGCATTGCTATCAAAACGGATCGCAGTGCCATCTTCACGACGGACTTCTTTGGCGGTGCGTACGACGACGGCCTTACGGACGTCACCCTTTTTTACGCGACCGCGTGGAATGGCTTCTTTCACCGATACGACGATAATGTCACCGACACTTGCGTAACGACGATGAGAACCACCCAGAACCTTAATGCACTGAACACGGCGTGCGCCGCTGTTGTCAGCAACATTCAGATTGGTCTGCATCTGGATCATTTGGTTTCTCCCGACCTTTGGGGCCTTTTGCCGATTTCCGACCGGCGCCCCAGGGTTTCGTTAAACCGAGATGTTACTGCTTAAGAAGCAATAACCTCCCAGCGTTTCGTTTTCGACTTCGGTGCACATTCCTGAATGCGGACTTGGTCACCGACGTTGAAGGCGTTGTTTTCGTCGTGGGCCCGGTATTTCTTGGACTTACGGACGGTTTTCTGAAGCAGCGGGTGCTTGAAACGACGTTCAACCGAAACGGTGATCGTCTGTTCGTTCTGGTTGCTTGTGACAACCCCGGCAAGGATACGCTTAGGCATGTGATTAAGCCTCCGAAGCAGCGGATGCTGCTTTTTCGTTCAGAATTGTTTTCACTTTGGCGGCGTTACGACGTGCGTTACGGATGCCTGCAGTGTTTTCAAGTTGCCCTGTCGCCTGTTGAAAGCGCAGGTTGAAGGACTCTTTTTTCAAGTTTGTGAGTTCTGCCCGAAGCTCATCGGGCGTCTTGTCACGCAGTTCGTTGGCGTTCATGCCATTTTCCTTTTTCAACATCACCGGTGGGCCGCGCAAAGCGTCACCCGATTCCCGATGGAGTGGGGGTAGAAGTGCGCCGTTTAGACCCCATGGCCCTATAAAGCAACCCCTGATAGCCAAGGTTCTGCCCGGAACGGCGGCGGAGTATGCGCGCGTGCACAAAACCCCCTCGCCCTTGGTCACGGGTACGGTTATGAAGGGCGCATGTCAGATATAAAATCGCTATTCGTCACCCGCCTGTATCACGCTGCCTTGTCCGAGCTGGGCAAGCCGATTGACGCGGCTGAACTGGAAAACTCTTGTCTGGTCATCGCCGATGATGATGAGGCCGGGCAGAAATGGTGTGAGAAGAACGGCTATGCCGGCTACACGTCTTATGCGTCACTGACCGATCTGCCGTGGCGGTTTCCGATCTTCAAGGATCTGGTCAAGGTGCTGGACAAACACGTTGCGGCCTTTGCGAAGGATTTGGAGTTTGATCTGGACGGCAAGAAGATCAAGCTGGACAGCCTGTGGATCAATGTCCTGCCCGAGGGCGGCATCCACACCGCGCATATCCACCCCCATAGCGTGATCAGCGGGACGACCTATGTGGCGATGCCGTCGGGCACCAGCGCAATCAAATTCGAAGATCCACGTCTGGCAATGATGATGGCAGCGCCCGGACGCAAGACCAAGGCGCGCGACGAACTACGCCAGTTCATCTACATGCAACCCGCCGTGGGCGATGTGCTGCTGTGGGAAAGCTGGTTGCGCCACGAGGTGCCGATGAACATGGCCGAGGATGACCGGGTTTCGGTGAGCTTCAACTATTCTTGGGGATAATGGCGCTGGCGCGGCACGAACCCGCTAACATGCGTGTCGTGCCAGCGCCTTCGGTCAGTATTCGTTGAGATTATCCCCACGAAGGACTCTGTTGCACAAATCGGCTGATGGCCGAGGTACCCCTTTCCCTGGACAGACTTATCCCACGGTCTCTGTGACGGGTATGCCGAGCGC
>NZ_JAFMHJ010000021.1 GCF_017854565.1 Yoonia sp. | reverse complement strand
CGCGTGACGACCAGCCCTCGGGGCCAGCATCAGCGTCGGGCAAAAGCTGCCCCTTGCCACGCGCCTCGGCCCGCCACTTGTGCAGTGTCGCCTCGGAAATCCCTTCCTCTTGCGACAACTGCCGAATGGCCATGTTGTTCGGCGGTAACATCCGCTTCAGCACTGCCGATTTTCGTTCCAGTGAATATCCCAAATCATCGTCCTATCCCGCCCTCCTGAAAATTAGACAAAAATAGAGCAGCGGACAACTTCCCTGACACAGGGGGTGCGCGCGACGCTGATTGTCGGTGGGATTGTGTGTATCCTGACCGCATTAAAGACCGAACCGATGGCAAATGTATTTGGCGGGTTCTTTATTGGGCCGGTAGTGTCGTATTTTCTATCGGCGCTGCTGCTGAAGGAACGTATTTCGGTGCCGCGCACGGTGTTGCTGCTGGTCAGCTTTGTTGGCGTGGTATTGGTCGTTCGGCTTGGTTATGGCATGTCCATTGGCATGGGCTTTGCGATTTTGGCGGGGTGTTTCCACGGGTCATATCTGGTCGCAACGCGGTGGTTGGCAGGGGCGTACCGGCCGCGCTTTTTATTGCTGTCGCAACTGGTGATCGGAGCGGTATTGCTGGCGCCGTTTGCCATTGGCCCGCTGCCCACCGTTACCGCGCCCATCGCAGGCCTGATCACGATATCGGCGCTGGGGTCGGCGGCGGGAAATATGTTACTGGTACTGGTCAATCGCACCACACCGGCAGGCGTGGTTGCACCGCTGATTTATAGCCAGCTGTTGGCGGCGATGGTGTTTGGCTGGGTTATCTTTGGCCAATGGCCCGATGGGATCAGCCTGCTGGGACTGGGCGTGATCATGGCAGCTGGCGCATCGTCGGTGTGGTTTGCCGGGCGCGAGCGCTAGGCGATCTGCACGCCAGCGGCGGCCATGCCGTCGGTCGCCGCCCGTAGTGAGCCATCAAAATCAATCGCGCGGCACAGTGCGACATCGACAGTCACGCGGAACCCCAGTTTCGCGGCGTCCACAGCAGAGTAGTTGACGCAATAATCCGTCGCCAACCCTACAAGCGTGAGCCGGTCGATACCGCGGGTTCGCAGATAGCCGTCAAGCCCGGTGGGCGTTCCGCGGTCATTTTCAAAGAACGCAGAGTAGCTGTCGATGGCCGGGTTATACCCTTTGCGGATGATCAGATCGGCCCGGTCGGTGGCCAGATCAGGGTGGAATTGCGCCCCAATAGACCCCTGAATGCAGTGATCGGGCCAAAGGACCTGCGGGCCATAGGGCATGTCCATCATGCTCATCGGTGCCGCATCATGGCTGGACGCAAAGGACGAGTGCCCCGCCGGGTGCCAGTCCTGCGTCAGGATCACCGCGTCAAAGTATTGCATCGCGGCGTTGATCCCCGGCACGATGTCGTCGCCACCCGCTACGGCAAGCGCGCCGCCGGGGCAGAAATCGATTTGCATGTCGATGACAAGAAGGGCGTGGGTCATGGCTGTCTCCCATTGGTTTTGGACAGGTTAGCAAGAATTGCGCTGGGCTGCACCGGTGTTTGTTGGGGTTGCTGCGTTGCGCATTATCGCCTAGATGCCCGCCTTTCCCCTTTGGACGCATCCCATTATGAACACGCTTGGCATTGATTTCGGCACATCGAACACAGCCGCTGGGGTGATGGTCGCGGGCCGCCCATTCTTGATCGAAGTGGAGCCGGGGCGCACGACGCTGCCGACCTCGGTTTTCCTGGACTATGACCGCAAGCAGACGACCTATGGGTCCATAGCCAACGCCGCGCTGATCGACGGGCGCGAAGGGCGGTTCATGCGGGCGCTGAAATCGGTTCTGGGCACGCCATTGATGCGCGAACGGCGCCAGATAGCGTATGAGCGGATGACACTGCTAGAGGTGGTGGCCCGGTTTTTGCGGATGATCCGCGAACGGGCAGAAGCGGCGACAGGCGTGGCCTATGATCATGCGCTTTCGGGGCGCCCGGTGCAGTTCCATTCCGCTGACGCCGTGCGCAATGCGCAGGCCGAAGTGGACCTGCGCGAAGCCTATGTGATGGCGGGCTTCAAGGACGTGACATTTATGTACGAGCCAGAAGCCGCAGCGCTGGCCAGTGGGCCGTTGGCTAAAGGCACGCTGGGGCTGATCGTGGATATCGGCGGTGGTACATCAGATTTTTCCGTGTTTGAGCGTGATGGCGAGGCGACGGCGGTGATTGCCAGCCATGGCGTGCGCGTCGGCGGCACCGACTTTGACCGCGCGATTAGTCTTGCCCATGTCATGCCCCTGCTGGGGCGGGGCGCCGAGGTGCGTAATGCAATGGGCCCCGGCACGCATCTGGCACCCAATGCGGTCTTTAATGATCTGGCGACCTGGCAAAAGATTGCTTTCGTCTACACGCCTGAAAACCGCAGGATGGTTGCGGATTTTGCCAAGAAGGGTGTTGATCCGCAATTGTTTGGCCGCCTGAAGACCGTGCTTGACATGGGATTGGGGCATGACATTGCCTTTGCGGTCGAGGCCGGGAAGATCCAGATCAACAGACCCGGCGTGCAGGATGCGGGCATTGATTTGCGGGTGATCGACAAGGCGCTTTGGCCGCGTTTCACCAAACCCGCGTTGGCTGACGCATTGGCCGACCACGCCGCACAGATCAGTGCGTGTGCAGCAGAGACCCTGAAAATGGCGCATGTCACCCCCGAGCGGATCGGAAAGATTGTTTTTGTGGGTGGGTCCAGCCTGATGCATGTGGTCGAGGATGCGATGGTCGCGATGTTCCCGGATGCCGCGCTTGAACGTGGCGAGGCATTTACCGCCGTTGCGGATGGTTTGGCGATTGCGGCCGGAAGCGTCTGACAGGCCCTTGCTCCTTTGGTCAGAGAGGCTTATTTCGGGCGCATGTTTACTGTTGCAGCTCTTTATCACTTTACCCGGTTCGATGACCCTGCCGCATTGCAGGGGCCGCTGCTGACGCTGTGCAAGGTGCGGGGAATAAGCGGGACGTTGCTGTTGGCGCGCGAAGGGATCAACGGCACGATTGCCGGGGATCGCGGTGGGATTGATGCCGTGATCGCGCATATCCGGGCCTTGCCCGGCTGCACGGATTTGGAGTGGAAACAAAGCACCGCCGCCACGCCACCGTTCCACCGCATGAAGGTCCGTCTTAAGCGCGAAATCGTGACGATGGGCCAGCCCGATGTGGACCCGGTCGCGCGCACGGGGCATTATGTCGATGCCGCAGATTGGAACGATCTGATCAGGGGGCCGGATGTGGCCGTGATCGACACGCGCAATGATTACGAAGTTGCCATTGGTACTTTTGACGGGGCGATTGATCCGCAGACCAAAAGCTTTGGTGAATTTCCTGCATGGTGGGAAGCCAACAAGCACCGGTTCCATAACAAGCGGATTGCGATGTTCTGCACCGGGGGGATCAGGTGCGAGAAATCAACGAACTACCTGATGGGGCAAGGGGTCGAGGATGTGTATCACCTTAAGGGTGGCATCCTGAAATACCTTGAGGAAGTGCCGCAAGAGACCAGCAAATGGGACGGCGATTGTTTCGTCTTCGATGCGCGCGTCAGCGTGGGGCATGGGTTGGCCGAGGGGCCGCATATTTTGTGCCATGCCTGCCGCCGCCCGCTGCGCCCCGAAGACCGTGCGCATGCATCCTATGAGGAAGGCGTCGCGTGTCACCAATGTGCCGACGAGACGACCGACGACGACAAGGGCCGGTTCCGCGAGCGCCAAAAGCAGATCGCGCTGGCCCGTAAACGGGGTACGCATCATATTGGCAGGCTTTAGGTGAACGGCTGGCAATCGCAGGGGTTTGCCTTGGCGATTGGGGTGATTTGCGGGATTGCTGCCTATAGGGTGGGGTTGCCGTTACCGTGGATGCTTGGGCCGATGATTGGCAACACGATTGCCGCGATGCTGCACGCGCCGGTGCAGGCGCCGATGAAATTGCGACCGATTGTGATGCCGGTGATTGGCGTTTTGCTGGGGTCCGCTGTGTCGGCGCAGGTGTTTGGCCTGTTGGGGTCCTGGATTGCCACGCTTTTGGTTTTGCCGCTGTTTCTGGTCTGTGCCGCGGCGGCGTCATATGCCGTGTATCGCCGGGTTGGCGGGTATGATCGGGTCACTGCATTTTATGCGGCAATGCCTGGCGGGTTGAACGATATGCTGATCCTGGGGGCCGAGGCGGGCGGGGACGAGAGGCGCATCGCGCTGGCCCACGCCGCGCGTATCTTGATCGTTATCAGCTTTGTCGCGTTGTTCTTTGGCTTGTTCCTAGGGGTGTCCACGGGCCGGGGTGCAAGTGCGCATTGGACCGATTTGGGCGCGCTGGGGCTGACGGACTACCTGATCTTGGGGATCTGTGCCGCATTGGGCGCATGGATTGGCAAGGCTGCCCGACTGCCAGCCGCCCCGGTCTTTGGCCCGATGATCCTAAGCGGGATCGCCCATGTGACCGGCTGGGTCACGGTGCCGCCACCGACGTTGTTTGTGATTGCCGCGCAGATCAGCATCGGGACAATCATCGGGACCCGTTTTGCCGGAGCAACCGTGGCTGAAATCCGGCGTGACCTGTCGCTGGCGACACTTGCGACGCTGGGCATGTTGGCTGTCGCGGTCTGCTTTGCCGAAATCATCGCGCAGGGCAGTGGTGTACCGCTGAGCCAGGCGTTTCTGGCCTATTCGCCCGGCGGCCTGACGGAGATGTCTTTGCTGACGCTCGCGCTGGGTCAAGACGTGGCTTATGTGTCGGTCATGCATGTGATCCGGATCACTTTGGTGATTGGCGCCGCGCCTTTCGTGTTGCGATGGATGCCACGCTAGGGCCTTGTCGTGGCGTCGCTTGCACCCTAGACGTAGCGGCAATATTTATGACACCGCCAGCAACGGGACCACCCTATGTCTAATGTAAACTCGGTCGAAGACAGCGCGATCTATCAAAACGAAGACCTGATCCGTGGGCTTGTGGCGAAATATCACAGCCCGCTTTACGTATTTGATGAAAATACCATCCGTGAAAACTGCCGCGAAATCAAAGCCGCAGTGCCCTATGCCCACCTGCACATTCGCTATGCGTGCAAGGCGCTGTCGCTCCAGGCCGTGCTGAAGATCATCCACGACGAAGGTATGTGGATTGATGCGTCGTCGATCAACGAGGTGCACCGCGCACTGCTGGCCGGGTTCCAACCGCATGAAATTTACTATACCGGCGAAGGTGCCGCGCTGAGCGTTTATCAGGACCTTGTTGTGCGCGATGTGCTGGTCAATTGCACGTCGATTGATCAGATTCACCTGCTGGGTCAGGCCAAAGGGACCCGCTGTTCGATCCGAATCAACCCCGGTGAAGGTCACGGTGCCAACACACAGACCAATACAGGCGGGCCAAGCAGCAAGCATGGGATCTATTTTGATCAGTTGGACGCGGCAAAGGCCGCCGCAGCACAATATGGCATCAAGATCACCGCTATTCATTCGCACATCGGGTCGGGCACTGATCTGGGGCATTGGCTGCGGATCAAGGATAAGACGCTGGATTTTGCACGCGGCTTTGACGGGATCGACACGATCAATCTGGGTGGTGGTTTGCCCGTAGTTTACAATAAAACCAATGACATGCCGATGCCACTGCGCGAATGGGGTGCCGCGCTGACACAGTCCATGGAGGAGTTTTCAGCCGAGATGGGGCGCGACATTGAACTGCAATTGGAACCCGGCCGCTTTCTGGTTGCCGGCGCGGGCGTGCTGCTGGCCGAGGCGCAGGCCGTCAAGACAACGACCGCGGCTGACGGGTCGGTGCAGTATAACTTTGTGATCGTGAACACCGGTCTGAACCATAACATTCGCCCCGCACTTTATGGCAGCTATCACCCGATCCGCTTTGTCACACCTGACGGCAAAGACCGCGACACCATGCGCGACTATGTCATCGCCGGGTATCTGTGCGAATCCGGAGACCTGTTCACTGTGGATGCAAACGGCACACTGTGCCCGCGCGTGATGCATGAAATCAAGGTTGGCGATATCATGGTCATGGCGGGTGTCGGCGCCTATTCGCACTCACTCAAAAGCGAATACAACTCGATGAACCTGCCCGCATCCGTCCTGATCCAGGCAGACGGCACGCCGCGCCTGATCGAACGGCGCGGGACGTTGGATGATGTCATGCGCCGCGAGCTTGAGGTTTATGAGGATGGCAGCGGGTCCTAGGTGCTTCGCAGACACCGTTCCAACCTGATGCACAAAAATAGTCGTCCGAAAATATAGTATCGCAAAGCCAATGCGGCTTCAGATTTCGGGCGCCTTCGGTTTGCCATTGAAAATTAAAACAAAGGGCCCGCTTCCACTCTTTCCTCCACGCGATCAGAAATCCAGGTTTTCGACATTCAATGCGTTGTTCTGTATGAATTCCCGGCGTGGCTCAACGACGTCGCCCATCAGTTTGGTGAACAGATCATCTGCTTCTGCAAGGTCTTCGACACGGACTTGCAGTAGCGTCCGCGCGTCCGGGTCCAACGTGGTTTCCCACAGTTGATCCGGGTTCATTTCGCCCAGGCCTTTGTAACGTTGCAGTGAAAGGCCTTTTTCGCCTTCCTGCAATATAGCCTCCAGCAGGCCCAGCGGCCCGTGGATCACTTGGCTGCGGTCCTTGCGCACCAATGTCGCCGGCTGGTCATAGACATCTTGCAGGCTTTGCGTGAATGTCCCTGCCCGCCGTGCTTCGCCAGATCGCAGGATGGACCCGTCGAGTGTCCGCACTTCTTCGACGCCGCGCAGGATGCGGGCAAGCTTCATGCCTTTGTCCTGCGTGATTCGGCCCTGCCAGCCCCGTTCCCATTCCAGCGCGATCAGATCAAGTCGCTTGGCAACTTTGTCAGCAACACCCTGCAGATCAGCGTCCACGACGCCCGGCACAAAGGCCCCGGCAATCGCGGCCTGTTCAAGAATGTGGCGGGGGTAATGCGTCGGGAAAGCATCGAGCACTCGCTTGAGCTGGCGTGCCTCATCGACGATGCGGCGCAGATCGGCACCACTGATTTCTTCACCGTTACCTTGGCGCAGCATCGCGCCGTCGATACCTTGTTCGATCAGGTATTCGTCCATCGCCGCCTGGTCCTTGAGGTAAACCTCGGATTTGCCACGCGCAACTTTGTAAAGCGGGGGTTGTGCGATATACAGATAGCCGCCTTCGATCAACTGGGGCATCTGCCGGAAGAAAAAGGTCAGCAGCAGCGTGCGGATGTGCGCACCGTCAACGTCAGCATCGGTCATGATGATGACCTTGTGATAGCGCAGTTTTTTGATGTTGAATTCATCGCGGCCAATGCCCGTACCCAGCGCCATAACAAGATTGCCGATCTCCTGAGAGCCAAGCATCCGGTCGAAACGCGCGCGTTCCACGTTCAGGATCTTGCCCTTCAGCGGCAGTATAGCCTGCGTGCCACGATCACGCCCGGTCTGGGCGGAACCACCTGCAGAGTCACCCTCGACCAGGAAGACTTCGGTTTTTGACGGGTCTTTTTCCGAGCAGTCCTTGAGTTTGCCCGCCAGAAAATTCACGTCCATCGCCGTCTTGCGGCGTGTCAGATCGCGGGCTTTGCGCGCCGCCTCGCGGGCCTGCGCGGCTTCGACGATCTTGCCAACGACGATCTTGGCGATTTGGGGGTTTTCCTCGAACCATTCGGCCAGTTTTTCACCGACAAGGTTTTCGACCGCCGGACGCACTTCGGAACTGACGAGCTTATCCTTGGTTTGCGAGGAGAATTTTGGGTCCGGCACTTTGACCGACAACACGCAGGTCAGACCCTCGCGGGCGTCGTCGCCGGTAAAGCTGATCTTTTCCTTTTTGGCGATGCCAGAGGATTGTGCGTAGTTGTTGATCGTCCGGGTAAGCGCGCCGCGAAATCCCGCCATGTGGGTGCCGCCATCGCGTTGCGGGATGTTGTTGGTAAAGGGCAGCACCATTTCATTGTAGCTGTCGTTCCACCACATCGCGACCTCAACCCCGATGTCGTCACGTTCGCCCCTGATGTAAATCGGTTCAGGCAGGATAGAGGATTTCGACCGATCAAGATATTTGACGAATTCCTTGACTCCGCCTTCATAGAATAATTCCGCGCGCAGTGGCTCGGCGGGCCGTGCGTCTTCCAGAATGATCCGGACGCCAGAGTTCAGGAAGGCGAGTTCGCGCAGACGCTTTTCCAACGTGTGAAAATCAAAATCACGGTTGCTAAAGGTGTCGAGGCTGGCCAGAAAACGGACTTCGGTACCTTTGCGGCCATTTGCGTCGCCCACAACGCGCAGGTGTTCGGTGGTAAAGCCGCCTTCGAACCGGGCAAAATGTTCCTTGCCGTTGCGCCAGATGCGCAGTTCCAGAAAATCGGAAAGCGCGTTTACAACAGACACGCCGACGCCGTGCAAACCACCCGAGATCTTGTAAGAGTTGCTGTCGAATTTTCCGCCAGCGTGCAGCTGGGTCATAATGACCTCAGCGGCTGAAACTCCTTCGCCCTCGTGGATACCAACCGGAATTCCGCGCCCGTTGTCGCCCACAGTGACCGAGTCATCGGCGTTGATTTTTACGTAAACATGGTCGGCGTGACCGGCCAACGCCTCGTCAATTCCGTTGTCCACGACCTCGTACACCATGTGGTGCAGACCAGAGCCGTCATCCGTGTCCCCGATATACATGCCGGGACGCTTGCGAACCGCCTCTAACCCTTTGAGAACTTTGATAGAATCTGCGCCGTATTCTTCGTGCGGTGTCTCGTCGTCGGCCATGTAATTTTTCCCGTGTCTCTACTCGCAAAATATATGCTTTTCAGGCCGGTTTGTCACGCGAATGGCACAATATTTTGTGGTTTGACGATACATTCGCGTAGGGTGGGTTTTAACCCTCCGCGCCGGGCCGCAAATGCCTAGGTGAACCCGATCACAACACCGACCCCAATCAGCAACCAACCGGCGGTCACATTCATCCGCCGGACAGCGCCCGGTGTCTTCAGAACACTGCGGACCCGGTCGACCGATGCGGCCAATATAAGGTTGCCCAGCAGCGGGATCAGAAAACTAAGAAAGCAGATCGCAGCGATATCAAGACCCGTCACCTTGGTCAGATCAAAGAAACCCGGTAGCACGCCCATGTAGAACAGGATGGCTTTGGGGTTGCCAAGAATGACCGCCACCCCTGCAACAAAGCCCGCCCAAATACCCGGTCGGGTCAACCTACTGTTGGTCCCAAGTGCCTGACCCGCGTTGCGGATCAACAGGGCACCCATGACGACAAAGACGACAACCGCGACCCACTGCAGCGCATCCATGAACCCCGAAAATTCCGACACCAGCCATGTGACCCCCAGCACCGCAACCAGCGGCCAAAGCACATCGCCGATCACGACGCCCATGGCCAGCGGCCATGCCGCCTGAAACCCGCCCGAAAGCGACCGCGCCAATAGTGCCACCCAAACCGGGCCGGGCGTCATGAACAAGATGATCAATGCGCCAGCATACAGCAGCAGGTCGTAGGGGGTGATTGTCATAATTGGTCAATCCGTCGGAAGGGTCAGGCTGCCATCATCGTTCAGGGGCCAGAACGGGTTATACGCCAGTTCCCAGACATGACCATCGGGGTCCGCATAATATCCCGAATAACCACCCCAAAACACCCTTTCCGGCATCTTGAGTGGCGTCGCCCCCGCAGCCGTCGCGCTGGTATAGGCCTGATCAACATCCGCTTCGGTGCTGAAATTCTGCGCCAGCGTCATTGACCCCGTGCCTAGGGCTGCATCCGGGCGCCCTTGGTCCTTGGCCAGCGCAGCGCGCCCGAACAACCCAAGTGCCATGCCGTTTACTTGATAAAACACGACCTCGCCGTTCATTTCACAGGTCGGCACCCAGCCAAGTGCTGCATAAAATGCCTTGGCCCGGTCCAGATCAGCGACGCCAAGGGTAATCAGGGTCACACGTTGTGGGGTCATGGTTTTTCCTTTCGCGTTACTGTGGACGCGCCTGCGACGTCGGTGACTTCGGCAAATTGGGCGCGGTCGCCAAGTTCACCAAAAAGCTCTGGTCCGGTTCCGGTCATGAAAGCCTGCGCGCCAAGGCTGCAGATTTCATCATAGAGCGCGGCGCGGCGGGTGGCGTCAAGGTGGGCTGCGACCTCGTCCAGCAGCAAGATCGGCGGGGCGCCGAAATCACGCGCGAGCGCGCGCGCATTTGCCAGGATCAGGCTGATCAACAGCGCCTTTTGCTCGCCCGTGGAACAGTCTTTGGCAGCGACGCCTTTGTCGGCGAAAATGGCGTCCAGATCGGCCCGATGGGGTCCGATCAACGTGCGCCCCGCAGACATATCGCGCGCGCGGTTGGTCGCAAGGGCAGCGCGCAGATCGTCGGGCATGGGCTCTGACGCTGTCAGGGCAAGGATCGCTGTCGGAAACGCCGTCGTTGCGGCGTCTTGCGCGGCGGTAAGTTCGGCGATGGCGTGGGTTCTGTTTGCATGGATCTGCGCGCCAGCATCAGCCATCTGCGCCTCGAGCGCGGTATACCAATGCGGGTCACGCACCATGTCCTTGAGTAGGCGATTGCGTTCGCGCATGGCCTTTTCGTAGGTGAGTACGGCATCAGCATGGGATGGCTCAAAGCTGAGCGTGGCGCGGTCAAGAAAGCGGCGGCGCCCCTCGGCCCCTTCGATCCAAAGACGGTCCATCGCGGGAACCAGCCACAAGATCCGGGCGATCCGGCCAAGCGCCACTTGCGGTGCGGCCTTGCCATCAATGCGCAACTGGCGCGGGCTGCCGGCGTCGGCCCAGGTTTCCAGCTCGTGGGTTTGGTGCAAAGATTGCAGAACGGCGGTGATCTTCCATCCCAGTGCCTCGGGCCTGCGGGTCAGGTCATCTGCTGCGGCACGCCGCAACCCGCGACCGGGTGACAGAAGCGACACAGCCTCGAGCAGGTTCGTTTTTCCTGCGCCGTTGGGGCCGAATATGGCCATCGGACGCGGATCAAGGTCAAGAACCGCGCGTTTGTGAGACCGGAAATGCGACAGGGTCAACGTTGACAGGGCAAGACGGGACATTCACGCGTGCCCTATTTGCCCGGTGCGTGAAAAACTTTGCGGCCCGTCACACGCGCATCGGCATGACGACATAGACCGCCGACATGTCATTGCCTTCGCGCATCAGGGTTGGGTCCCCGGATGAGTTGAACATGAACACAGCGTTTTCGCGGTCGACCTGGCTTGCTATTTCCAGCAGGTACTTTGCGTTAAACCCAATCTCCAGTCGCTCATCACTATAGGCTACGGCAAGCTCTTCTTCGGCGGCACCGCTGTCGGGCGCATTCACGGACAGCACGAGGCGGTCTTCGTCTAGGGACAATTTCACCGCGCGCGACCGCTCGGACGAAACCGTTGCCACGCGATCGACGGCTTTGGCGAATTCCGAGGCGTCCACCTCCATGCGACGGGTGTTTCCCTGTGGGATCACACGGGTGTAGTCGGGGAATGTGCCGTCAATCACCTTGGAGGTCAGCGTGATATCGGGTGTCGCAAAGCGGACCTTGGTTTCCGACACAGATACGGCGATTTGCATATCATCATCGTCCAGCAGCTTGCGCATCTCGCCCACGGTTTTGCGCGGCACAATTACACCGGCCATATCTTCGGCGCCTGCGGGCAGCGGGGCGTCGATACGGGCCAGCCGGTGACCATCGGTCGCGACACAGCGCAGAACCTTGGCACCCTCGCTTTCGGCGACATGCATATAGACGCCGTTCAGATAATACCGCGTTTCTTCAGTTGAAATCGCAAATTTCGACTTGTCGAACAACCGGCGCAGCAACGGCGCGGGCGCCGAGAAATTCGTTGCATAGTCCGACGTAGCCATGACAGGAAAATCTTCTTTCGGCAGCGTCGCAAGAGAGAAGTTTGAACGCCCTGCCTCGATCGTCAGGCGGCCCGTTGCGCCGTCTTCTGTCAATGTGACCAAGGCGCCGTCGGGCAGTTTGCGCACAATTTCGTTGAGGGTGACAGCCGACACTGTCGTGGCGCCCGCGCGTTCAACTTTTGCCGGGGCGCGATCCACGACCTCGATGTCAAGATCGGTCGCCCGAAACTGGACGCTGTCGCCCTCGGCCTCGATCAGCACATTGGCGAGGATCGGGATTGTGTTGCGCCGTTCGACGACCGATTGCGCCTGCGCGACCGCCTTGAGAAGGCTCGCGCGTTCGATGCTGAATTTCATGTCGCATGCTCCGCATATCTTGGTGGCTGAGGCCGCCGGGACGCAAAATGTATCGCATTCTGCGCCGGGCTCAAGCCTTTTGTTGGACTGTTGACGATGGGGTGGGCCGCGTCAAGCACCGCTTATTCCTCAAGCGCGCGCCGCAGCAATTCCAGATCATCCGCGATCTGGCTGTCGATCACCTTTAGCTCTTCAATGCGGCGTACGCCGTGCATGACGGTCGTATGATCCCGTCCGCCAAAACGCCGGCCAATTTCGGGCAGGGATCTGCTGGTCATATGCTTTGCCAGATACATCGCCATTTGACGCGGACGGGCGTAATTGCGCACGCGCTTTGGGCCGATCATGTCGGACAAGCGAATGTTGTAATGCTCCGACACCTTGCGCTGGATTTCCTCGACCGTAACCTTGCGGTCCGATGCCTTGAGGACGTCAGACAGACAATCCTGGGTCAGCTCCAGTGTGATTTCGCGCCCGACAAGCGAAGCAAACGCGAACAGACGGGTCAGGGCACCTTCCAATACGCGGACGTTCGTCGATATCCGGTGCGCCAGAAATTCTAGCACGCCGGGCACGATCTCCACGTCCGGGTATTGGGCGGCATATACTTCGACCTTGCACTGCAGAATGCCAAGACGAAGTTCGTAGTCGGTTGGGTGCAGGTCGACCACAAGGCCACACTGCAAACGCGACTTTATCCGTTCTTCGAGATCTTTGATTTCGCCTGGCGCGCGGTCAGCCGAAATGATGATCTGTTTTTGACCGTCAATGAGGGCGTTGAACGTGTGAAAGAACTCTTCTTGGGTGCTGTCCTTGCCGCCGATGAATTGCACATCGTCGACCATCAACACGTCGACCGAACGGAACAGTTGTTTGAAATCCATCATTTTGCGTTCGCGCAGGGCGGTAATGAAGCGATACATGAACTGTTCAGCAGACAGATACAGCACATTCAATTCTGGCGATCTGCGCTGGAGTTCATGGGCAATGGCATGCATCAGATGGGTTTTCCCAAGGCCGACGCCGCCATAAAGAAACAGTGGATTAAAGGTCACCGGGCCACCATCAGCAACCCGGCGAGCCGCAGCATGGGCCAGTTCATTGGGTTTGCCGACGACGAAGGTATCAAACGTAAACCGTGCATCAATCGGCGACCCGGAAATATCATCCGCTGCGGTAGCTCTGGGCGCAGGGCGCGCTGCAACTTTGACGGCCGGGCGGGTCAACGACGGCACTGCGAACTGCAGTCGCTGCACATCTTCACCGTGTTTGTTGAGGTGGTAAATAATCTGATCCCCAAAATTCTGGGATACGTAGTTGCCAATAAAGTTGGTCGGTACATTAAATGTCGCGACACCACCTGTTAGTTGCGAAAACTCAAGTGGTTCGATCCAGTTCGAGAAATTATTTGCCCCCAAGGCGCTTTTCAGCGCTGTCAGAACCCTTGCCCAGATATCGTTGGTCATCTTGTCCCTTTGCCCCGCCTAAAAATATTTTTTACACAACCGAGCCTACGCTCGTCACACAACAGCCGATCACATCGGACAAAAGGCATCGGGTCGTCCGGGGTGTCCCCACCCGGGCGGTATGCCTTTCACGAAATCCTTGGGCCTGATGCATGCGTGTTAATCCAAATAGGATGCACACAACGGCACCTTGCGGCAGAATATGAGAACACAAACAGCAGCACATGCACAGGGGGGCAGCCCCCAGACACAAGCGCAGACACAAAACAACTTGGCACCATAGCTATGCTATATGCCCCAAGCCACATTTGCATGAAGCCCAACACCTATCGTGAACCTGAAAACGGCAGAAAATTGCGCTGCGGTATTCATCAACAGATGTCGATCCTCTCCATGTCCCCCCGGAACGATGTGAATCGCTTGGGCAAACTAGCAAGGGGTTTGGGACCTCATCAATACAACATCGCGCTTGACTCAATGATTGGTCAAAAAGAATCTGTGGAGCCGCGGAATTGATGCAAAAACCCATCACTCCAAAAAAAAACGCGCCCACATGGGACGCGTCTTATCAACGTATGCAACCAACCAAGGCAGGCCGGAATGATCAGTTTAGCCGAGCGCTTTGACGCGCGATGCCAGACGGGACATTTTGCGTGAAGCTGTGTTCTTGTGAACGACGCCTTTGGTCACGCCGCGCATCAGCTCTGGCTGGGCTGCGCGCAGGGCTGCCGTTGCAGCAGCCTGGTCGCCGGACGCGATTGCTTCCTCGACGCCACGCAGGAATGTGCGAATCCGCGAACGGCGCATCTTGTTAACTTGAAAGCGGGCTTCGTTCTGGCGGGCGCGCTTATTGGACTGTGGTGTATTAGCCATGTGTTCTTTCCCTTTGTCGGGTCAATTGTAATTCAATAGCGCAATAAGCCCGACCGGGTTTTGAACCGGTGATTCTGGCCTAGCGGGCCTCACGCGCATGTATGATTGCGCTCTTAGGGCAGTTTGTGACGAAAAGAAACCCAAAAAGCGCGCAACTTAGCGGTCCCGGAACTGGGCCTCGCGTTTTTCAATGAACGCTGCCATGCCTTCTGCCTGATCGTCGGTCGCAAAAAGCGACTGGAACAACCGCCGTTCGTAATTCAGACCCTCGGCCAACGTAGTTTCGAACGCGCGATCAACAGCGTCTTTCGCGGCCATCGTGGCGATCTGTGATTTCTGCGCGATTTTTTCGGCCGCCGACCGTGCTTCGGCCATAAGTTTTTTGGCGGGCACAACACGGCTGACAAGTCCGCTGCGCTCCGCCTCTTCGGCATCCATGAAGCGACCGGTTAGGTGCATATCCATAGATTTGGATTTGCCGACAAAGCGCGAAAGCCGCTGTGTGCCACCCAGGCCTGCGATCACGCCGAGATTAATCTCGGGTTGGCCAAATTTGGCACTATCGGCCGCAATGATGAAATCGCACATCATCGCCAGCTCGCAACCGCCACCCAAGGCATAACCTGCGACGGCGGCAATGATCGGCTTGCGGATGCGGTTAAAACGGTCGGTTTCATTCTCAAAATACCGTTTTGTATACATCTCGGCAAAACTTTTGTCGGCCATGCCGCTGATATCAGCGCCAGCGGCAAATGCCTTCTCTGACCCGGTGATGATGATACACCGCACCTTGTCGCTTGCATCGGCTTCCTCCAGCGCTTTGCAAAGCTCGCCCAACATCACACCATTGAGCGCATTGAGCGCATCTGGCCGGTTCAGGGTGATGGTCGCCACATCATCGGTGATGTCTACGATAATTGTCTCAAAAGCCATGCTGCTGTCCCTGTTGCCGTCGGTCAGACCCCAGTGATTAACAAAGCGCGCCGCCGGATCAAGCTATCTTTGGCATTGCGGGCAAAAGAAAGATGAGCGTCCCGATTGTACGATTCGCTGAATCGTCTTTTCACAGTAAGGGGTTAGGCACTGCGCACCGTCGCGATCATAGACTTGGAAAACATGCTGAAAATAGCCCAGCTCGCCATCGGCCTGCCGATAGTCACGCAGTGACGACCCACCTGCAGCGATGGCCTGAGACAGTACATCGCGGACAAGCGGCACCAGTGTGGCGATCCGTTTCGCGCTGATCTGACCGGCCTTGCGCTGGGGATTGATGCGCGCCCGGTACAGAACTTCGCAGACGTAAATATTGCCCAGCCCCGAAACAATCCGCTGATCAAGAAGCGCTGATTTGATCGGCGTATTCCGGTCCTTTAGGCGACCGATCAGGTACTCTTCGTGAAACCCATTCCCAAGCGGTTCAGGGCCCAAATCGCGAATCAGCCAGTGGTCGGCTTGTGTCGCGGTGGCCATCAGATCCATGGCGCCGAAACGGCGTGCATCGTTGAACGTGATGCGCACCCCGTTTTGCATGTGAAATACGACATGGTCATGTTTGGCGGGGGCAGGGTGGTCATGATGGAAATCGCCGACGGTATGTCCGGAAATCAGCATACGGCCCGACATGCCCAGATGGATCAGCAGCGTTTCACCACTATCGAGATCGGCAAGGATGTATTTCGACCGTCGCCGCAGACCCAAGACCCGTTTGCCGGTCAGACGCGCCGTCATGCGTTCGGGAAACGGCCAGCGTAAATCAGGGCGGTTCACGTCGGCGCGGGCAATCACCTGGCCCTCCATCACGGGGGCAAGGCCGCTGCGAACTGTCTCAACTTCGGGTAATTCGGGCATGGCAGACTTTCTATCATCCGGGCGGCGTTGTATGCCGACGCTGGCGCCCTATAGTTGGCACCAATGCAAAGGACGACAAGCCCCGATGACGAACCAAACAGACAAGACCACCCATTTCGGGTTTGAAACCGTCCGCGAGGACGAAAAGGCAGGCCGCGTGCAGGGCGTCTTTTCATCCGTTGCCAGCAAATACGACATCATGAACGACGTGATGTCGATGGGCATTCACCGCGTTTGGAAAGACGCGATGATGGATTGGCTGGCCCCGCGCCCCGGTCAGCGGCTGTTGGATGTGGCGGGTGGCACCGGTGATGTTTCGTTCCGGTTTCTCAAACGTGCGGGCCATGGTCATGCCACCGTGCTGGACCTGACCGAGCCGATGCTGATCGAAGGCCGCAAACGGGCCGAGGCCGAACGGATGTCCGACAGCCTGAATTGGGTGGTGGGCGATGCGATGGCCTTGCCGTTCGAGGCGAATACATTTGACGGCTACACAATTTCGTTCGGCATCCGGAACGTCACCCGCCCGCAAGAGGCCCTGAACGAAGCCTACCGTGTGCTCAAACCCGGTGGTCGTTTGATGGTGCTGGAATTCAGCCAGCTGCCAAATCCGATGATGCAGGCAGCCTATGACACGTATTCATTCAACGTTATTCCGCGCATGGGGCAATTGATCGCGGGCGACAGGGACAGCTATCAATATCTGGTCGAATCGATCCGCAATTTCCCCGATCAGGATACATTCTTGGGCATGGTACAGGCCGCCGGTTTCGGAAACGCCAAATATCGTAATCTGACGATGGGCGTCGCCGCCCTGCATTCTGGTTGGAAACTGTAAGTTGCGCGGTCCTCATAATATCATCCGCCTGATCCGGACAGGCGCGACACTGGAACGCACAGGTGCGATGAAAGTCGTGCTGGACGCATTTGACGCAGGGCCACTGTTGCGGATCACTTTCCGGACCCTAGTCTGGCCGTTTCAATGGTTGGGCTACAAGGGCGATGTCAATGTGCCGCCCGCACCCCGCGCACTGACCGCGCTTGGGCCGGCTTACATCAAATTCGGGCAAATACTGTCGACCCGCCCTGATGTCGTGGGGGATGAGCTTGCCGTGCAGCTGCGCGTGCTCCAAGACAAACTGCCGCCATTTTCGATGCGCGAGGCGAAGGCCGAGATCCAGCGCGAGCTGGGCTTCCCTTTCGATCATCTTTTCAGTTCCTTTTCCGAACCGGTCGCTGCCGCCTCAATCGCGCAGGTTCACAAGGCGCATCTGGCCGATACCGGCGAAGCCGTCGCAGTCAAAATTCTGCGTCCAGGTATCGAAAAAGCGTTCCGCAAAGACATCGACGCCTTCTATTTCGCCGCCCGTGCGATTGAACTTCTGTCACCCGCGTCGCGTCGTCTGCGCCCGATGGAGGTGATCACCCATTTCGAAGGTGTGGTCATGGGCGAACTGGACCTGCGACTTGAAAGCTCTGCCGCGGCTGAATTTGCCGCCAATACAGAAACCGACGAAGGGTTTCAGGTGCCAAAGATACGTTGGCATCTGTCAAGCCGCAGGGTGATGACCCTCGATTGGGCCGAAGGCACCAATATTGGGCTGAATGACGCGCTGGACATAGCCGGCCACGACCGGCGCGCACTGGCAACACGGGTATTGGAACTGTTCCTTAATCATGCCCTGCGCGACGGGTATTTCCACGGCGATATGCATCAGGGCAACCTGAAGGTGGCTGCCAATGGCGATATCATCGCCTATGATTTTGGGATCATGGGGCGCATTGATGAATACACCCGCCGTGTTTACGCCGAAATCCTGTTTGGCTTTATACGCAAGGATTATTATCGCGTCGCCGAGGTGCATTTTGAGGCGGGTTATGTCCCCGCAGACCGTGATGTCGATGAATTTGCCCGTGCGTTGCGCGCGGTCGGTGAGCCGATTTTCGGCATGGATGCCAGCCGCATTTCGATGGCCCGCTTGCTCAGCTATCTGTTTGAGGTCACCGAACGCTTTGGCATGGAAACCCGCACCGAACTAATCCTGCTGCAGCGCACGATGGTCGTCGTCGAAGGCGTCGCACGCTCGCTTGATCCACATATGAACATCTGGCAGGTCGCCCAGCCGGTCGTCGAAGACTACATCAAGCAAAGCATCGGGCCAAAGGCACTGTTGCGCGATCTGGCCAAAACTGCGCGGGTGCTGGCCCGGTTCGGCCCGCAACTGCCGCGGCTGACCGAGGCTGCATTGATTCGGCTGAATAACCCCGCCCCTGAACCCAAAAGTCAACGCCGCATTGCGCGTTTGTCATGGATGGCGTTGGGCGGGGCATTGGTGGGCGGCGGCGTCTGGATCAGCAACCTGATTTAAGCTGCCGGATCGCGCAGCGCCGACACCTGGCTACTGGCAACAGCCGCCCCGCCCCTGAGGATCAGCATGGTTTGACCGCCCTGCGCGCGGACCTCTGTGACGGTGCTGTACACTTCAACTGCGTCCTGCATGATCACTTCACCATTGGATGAGCTGATCACTTCAAACGAATACATCCCGTTGGAAAATGGATATCCGCCCGGCCCGACCCCGGCCCATTCAACGGGCTCTGCGCTGACTGGCACATCGAACCGCTGTACTTCGGCACCGCTTCTATCGCGGACAACCACCTCGGCTCGATCAGCAATCAGAGCGGGGTTGGGTGACAGCGTGATCGGCGTTCCATCAAAATATGCGGGGGCCACGGCACGCGCCTCCTTGCCAACCCAGGCGGCCATTTCCGCCAGCCCGCTGGAATTCATCTGCGCCGTGAGCGCCGTGAGCAGATCATTCGTCCGTACGGCCTGTTCGACGCCCGAAAACGTGGCCAATTGCACCGCATAATCTGACGAATCGACTGGGTTCAATGGGTCCTGATTTTGCATCTGTACCGTCAGCATCCGCAAGAAAGTCTCAAAATCCGAACTGATCTTGCTCGTGGTTTGGGTGGGTGGTGCCACCGAAGTCGGCCCAACTGAAGGGCTTTGTCCAATTTCCATGTCGCTTCCTTATAGCCGCAGATCCAGCCCGCTGCTGGGTTGCCGTTGCGATGTGAGTTGTTGTGTTTCGGTGGGGTCGGCTTCCGGTGTTCCGCCGTCAAGCTGCGGTTCCTGATCCGATTGGTCATTGGCCTGACTGCCGCCGCTGAATGAGAACGAAATATTTTGATAGCCAAGCGCGCGAAATTCTTGCGCCAACGTCTCGATGTGACGGCGCAGCAGGTCGTTCGTCTCCGGCCTGTCCGCCTGCACATGCAGGGTAATTGACGCATCAATAGCCGTTATACTAAGACGGACCCGCCCCAATTCTTCTGGATTCAACGCGATTTCGGTCGACTGCCCCGCGTTCCCCGTGATTGCCACAGCAAGCTGCCCGGCCACGTGCCGCGCGGTTTCGGCGGCTGCGGTCACAGGGGTCGCCGTGACCGTGGCGATAGGCGGCGTATGCGTGGCCCGTTCGCTACCAGCCAGCGCCGGCTCGATGTCGGACACCGGATCGACTGGCCCATGCATTTTTCCATCTGTTTCGGGCTTGGCGGACAAGACAGGCGCCACGGCCACAGCGGTCTGTGGCACCATTACCGTGGTTGCTGGCGTTGAGGTTGCCAAAGCCAGTCGTGGCTCGGGCAGCGGTGTGTCGGAGGGTGATTTTTTGCCGCTTGTCAGGGTCTGAAAGGATAACTCAGCCGCCACTGGTGGGTTCACGGTCTTTACCCGCCCGATTGCGTTATCTTGTCGTAACCTTGGTGCATCGGCGACCTCCACCGCCATGGCCATGGCCATGGCCATTGCGATATCGGTGTGCGGTAACGGTGCCGGAACCACGACAGCCTTTGCGGCTACCACTTGCGCGGGCGATGCTGCTGTCGGAAACCGCCCTTCCACAACCATTTGCGCAAATGTCGTCTGCCGTGACGTCTGCTGCGCAGGCGCGTCTGGCGCTGCGGTCACCGCTTTTGTCTTTTCAAGCACCGTTTCTGGCGGGACGACCACGGCTTCCTTCGCTTTGTCCGGTGGGCCTTGCACGCGCCAATCCCGGCCATTCACAGTCTGCTTTTCGATTGTCGTGGCGTCGGTCGCGACAAAAGCGATCATTTCCTCGCCGTCTTCACCCTCGTCAGTTGAAGCCATGGGCAAGATGTCCGGCGCATCATCTTCCGCTGGCGTGCGCGCAGCCGCATCATTCACGCTGGTTTCCTGAAGTAGGTCAAATACCGCAGTGAATGCGGCCTGACCGGAAGCAAGCAGCGTTTCACCGGGCACCGCTGCTGCGGTTTTGGGCGCCAATGCGGCCTCTGTCATAAGTAACGGTATCATCGGTTCTCCGATAGAATCTGGATATCGTTTGTTATGACCCGGAAAACTTACTGATTCTTTACAGCTCACCGTCAAAAAGGAAAAATGATCACGACGGAGAATCCGATGACAACGATCCCAGCCCTGCCTGCGCCGCGCAGCATACCACGCGTGCCTGACTATATCCAATCCGATGATCGCTTGCGCGATGCCGCGCAGAAGTTGGAAGCGACGTTTCTTGCGGAAATGCTGAAATCAGCGGGTGTTGGTGCGCCACGCCAAACCTTTGGCGGCGGTGCGGGCGAGGAACAATTTGCTTCTTTCTTGCGGGAAGAACAGGCGCGCGAAATGGTTAAGGCTGGGGGCATCGGTTTGGCGCAATCGCTGTTCGAAGCGATGAAGGTGCGGATGGATGTCTGATACAGTTACCAAGCAATTTCTGACGCTCCTTTCCGACGAAAGATCTGCGATTCGTACGGCCGCCTTTGACACGCTCACAGCGCTGACTGACCCCAAGGCACGCCTGTTTGACGCGCTGGGCCGCACGCCGATCAGCCCAGAGAATTTGGCCGCCATTCAAAAGAAGGTGACTGAAAACCAAGTGCTGTTATCGGCGGCAATCGCGGGCGTCGGCGCCGCGCGCGACCGGTTGACCGCGCTGCAAAACGTGCGGGAACACCTCAATGTCTATGACCAGTCCGGACATATTGCCAAAGTTGTAACGGGCCTTCCTGGTCTGGAAAAAAAAGCATAAAACTGGATAAAATTGCCCCTAATTTGTAGTCTAGGGTTAACTTAATGTTCAGTGAGAACGGGCCAATGTCGGCCCACAGCCATAACGGCTAACCAGTCTCACAGTGATGCTGGTGATCACCGTCAGAATGACGTTTCAACTCAAGTGAAAACTTGGCTTCCTGAATCAACCCGGCGCAAAGCGCCTTTTTAAGGACCCTGAATCATGTCCAGCATTCTGACAAACAATAGTGCAATGGTTGCGCTCCAGACCCTCAAGTCCATCAACGGTGACCTTTCCAAGACCCAGTCGATGATTTCGACTGGCAAAGAAATATCATCAGCCAAAGATAACTCTGCCCTTTGGGCCATCTCGAAGGTGATGGAATCGGATGTCGCGGGCTTCAAAGCGATTTCTGACAGTCTGTCGCTAGGAGAATCTACTATTGCGGTCGCATCTGCGGGTGCGGAACAGATCGTTGAAACGCTCAAAGAGATGAAGCAGTTGGCGATTTCGGCACAATCCGAGAACGTCGATTTCACTAAAATTCAGGCCGATTTGGATGAAAAAGCCGCACAGGTTGCCTCGATCATCGGTGCATCTCAGTTTAATGGTGCGAACCTTCTGGCCACTGACGTAGACGGCAATGGCGGGACTTCTTTGAACATCCTGTCTTCTCTTGACCGCGTAGGTACCGCTGCGCCGACACCAACGCTGATCAGTGTCGGTTCCGTCGATTTCGAGGCGAACGTTGATCTTGCCACAAATTTGACGGCCATTACCGATACGACGACAGCTGCGACAGCCTTGGGCGAACTCGAGGCCTTCCTCACGACCGCCATTGACGGTGCGGCCGCGCTTGGCGCTTCTGGAAAGCGGGTGAATGACCAGAACACTTTCGTCGGAAAACTGTCCGATGCACTGAAGTCTGGCATCGGCGCAATGGTTGACGCCGACATGGAGGAAGCTTCTGCGCGTCTGCAGGCTCTTCAGGTACAACAACAGCTAGGTGTGCAGTCGCTTTCGATCGCGAATCAGGCACCGCAGACAATCCTGTCGCTGTTCCGGTAAATTTTTACCAGTGGCGCCGGGCATGCGGCGCCACTGATCCAATCGCTGCGGTAAAACCGCGCCTTCGTTCAACATTGTCCCGGAAGGACCTCACGTGAACGTCATCGAACAAGCCCGGCAAGCCTATGCCCCGACCCAAGTTTCTATCCGCACGGAACGCTCAGTGGAGGCGCAATTGATGAGCCAGATAACGGCGCGCCTGCATCAGGCGGCGACGGCACGCCCCGCTAACTTCTCATCGTTGGTAGCTGCATTGCACGACAATCGGCTGATGTGGACAACTTTGGCTGCCGACGTTGCCTCTAGCGAGAATGCGCTGCCCAGTCCGCTGCGTGCACAGTTGTTCTATCTTGCCGAATTCGCCGAAAATCACAGTCGCAAGGTATTGCGCGGCGAGGCGGACGCAACCGCACTTATCGACATCAACACGGCTGTTATGCGCGGCTTAAATGGTAAAAGGGCTGCATGATGTCTGGTCTTGTCCTCAAGTTGAATCCAAAGGAGCGCGTGTTGGTCAATGGTGCCGTGATCGAAAATGGCGATAGGCGCAGTCGCCTGTCGATTCTCACGCCCAACGCGAATATTTTGCGTTTGCGTGATGCAATACGACCCGATGAAGTGAACACTCCTGTCCGGCGGGTGTGCTATATTGCCCAGCTCGTTTTGTCCGGTGACGTTGCGGAAGAAGATGCAAAGTTGCAGATTCTGCGTGGTATCGAACAACTCAGCCAAGCGCTGCGCGATGACGACAGTCGCATTCATCTGGATGCAGCAACCGAGGCTGCTGGGCAAAACGATTTTTACAGGGCCCTCAAAGCGTTGCGCGGTCTGCTACCGCGCGAGGCTCGTCTTCTGGCAGGACATGGCTGATGGCGTTTCAGCCCGTCCTTCCTGTTACTGGCTATGTCGGCTGGCGGTTTCTTGAGAGAACGCTGGAAAAACAGCAAACCGCTTTTGCGGAAAGCCAGCCGATAGCGCGCGCGACCGACTACTTTCGGGAAAAGATCGGTAATGTGCGCACTGTTGACGATCTCGTAAATGATCGTCATCTGCTTTCTGTGGCGCTGGGTGCGTTTGGTCTTGATGATGATATCAACAGTCAATTCTTCATTCGCAAAATCCTCGCGGATGGGACAACTGCGGATGATGCCTTGGCGAACCGCTTGGCGGATAAACGCTACTTGGATTTCAGCCGCACTTTTGGCTTTGGCGGTGACGGGGCGCCACGGACTGGTTTGGTTGCGTTTCCTGATGAAATCGTCAGCCGGTTCGAAGCACGCCAATTTGAACGCGCCGTTGGTGAACAAAACAATGATCTTCGGCTTGCGTTGAATGTCGCAAGCGGCGTGTCAGACATTGTTGAAAGTACCAGCAGTCAGAATGCGCAGTGGTTTTCCATGATGGGCAATGCGCCTTTGCGCAACGTCTTTCAGACCGCTTTGGGCCTTCCCAGCGGTTTGGCCAGTATCGACCTTGACCAACAGCTGGGCATTTTCAAAGAGCGGTCAAAGTCCATTTTTGGCACCGAAAGCGTTGGGGATTTTACCGATCCAGACCAACAGGAAAAGTTGGTTCGCCTGTTCTTGATCCGTTCCGAAGCGGCCGCCATCAGCGTCAGCTCGGGTGCCTCCACGGCGTTGACCCTTCTGCAATCAGCCTCCAGCAGGTTTGCTCGCTAGATAGCTATCGGGCCAGCGCGGCTTTCTGTCTTCATACGGCTACCGGAACCCGCAAGCGTTTGCCGCAACTTGGCAAAATGGGCCAAGTGGCCCCGGCTATCTTTGATGGTCAGAAACTCTTCAAGCAACGGCTGACAGGCAACGGCGGAATCAATATTGCGATCAGACCCTGATGTGTAAAGCCCCGATTGGATCATCAGCGCGGCCCGGTCATATGTGCCCATATGTGCCCGTGCCTGCGCAATCATCTTATTTTCTTGGTTACTTGCCGCATCTGGCAGGGATCGCGACACCGAACGCAGCAGGTCTACGGCCGGAAATCGCCCTCTTTCGGCGATGTCACGATCAAGCACAACGTGGCCGTCCAAGACCCCCCGCAACATATCGGCGACCGGCTCATCCATGTCGGATCCGGCGACGAGTACGGAAAAAACAGCCGTGATATCCCCCATATGACCAACACCTGGCCCTGCCCGCTCGCACAAACCAGCGATCGCCGGACCGGTGGAGGCGGGATAGCCCCGCAAGTTCGCGCTTTCGCCGCCGGCGACTGCGACTTCTCGGTGGGCTTCGCAAAACCGCGTGACGGAATCGACGATCAATAGTACCTGCTGGCCGGCATCGCGAAAATGTTCTGCCACCGCCATTGCCGCCCACGCGCAGCGGCGCCGTACCTGTGGCGCGCGATCCGACGTCGCCGCCACGACAACCGATCGCTGCATGCCTTTGACTCCCAGTATCTCTTGCACAAAATGGCGTACCTCGCGGCCACGTTCACCGACCAGTGCGATCACAATCACGTCAGCCGTCATACCCCGCGCCAGATCGGCAAGCAGGGTTGATTTACCGACGCCAGACCCGGCAAACAGGCCGATGCGTTGCCCCTGCACAATAGGCAAAAGCGTGTTGAAAACAGCCAGCCCCGTTTCTAGCCGGGCACCCATCGCGCGGCGTTCATGTGGCGGTGGCGGTGCCGCGCGCAGATGCCGCGCCACCGTACCGGGCAGTAATGGACGACCGTCAATGGGGCGCCCGTCGGGGTCAATCACCCGCCCGATCCAGCCGTTATCTGGTGCAAATTTCGGTGGTGGATCCAGCCTTACCCGGTCCCCTATTGACACCCCATCCAGCGTTCCGTCGACAAGCAAATGTGCCCCGGCGACATCCAACTTGACCACTTCACCCTCGATCTGGTGCGCCCCGATGCAGATCTGCGCCCTATCACCAACGCGTGCTGCCTCTGCAAGGCCACCGACCTGGACCATGCCGGCCGACACGCCAAGGACACGACCAACTTTGTGAATAAGGCGTAAATCCTGAACGGCAGCCGTCATTTTGTCGAACACATTTTGAGTCATCTTCTGTCCCTGTTGGTTAACCACAACCTCTTCTTAAGGAATCAGGCTTAATCATTCGTTGAAACCAGACGAGGGAGAATCCCCGATGTACAAATCACTGGAGCTGTTCCAGACCGCCATCGCCATGGCCCGGCACGCCGGGGCTGGTCAGGCCGTTGTCGCCCGCAATATCGCGAATGCCGACACCCCGGGGTTTCGAGCCCAACACGTCAACTCGTTTGAAGGCGCCTACACCGGCAGCTCTCGGTCGTCGCAGCGGGCGACGCGTGCCGGCCATATGACGGGCGCCGAATCCGGGATGGCGACCGCCCGGGCCACCGCGTCTTCGGGTGAACCATCGCCCAACGGCAACACCGTATCGCTCGAGGAAGAGTTGCTGAATTCCGTCGCGGTCAGCCGTGAACACAATCAAGCGCTCGCCATTTACCGCCACACATTGACGGTGCTGCGCACCAGCCTTGGCAAATAACAGGAGGCCCCATGACCGATTTCAGTGAAGCCATGTCCGTTGCCGCCAGCGGCATGAAAGCCCAGGCCAGCCGCCTGCGCCATGTCTCCGAAAACATCGCCAATACCGATACACCGGGCTATCACCGCAAGGTCGTATCGTTCGAGGAAATGGTCACCAACGGCAGCCGCAGTGGTGCCGTCGCAACCGGGCCGATGCGCTTGGATCGTACGGCGCTTGATCGGATTTATGATCCCGCCAATCCGCTCGCCGATGATACCGGACACTATGATGGTTCGAACGTGAACCTTCTGGTCGAGATCGCAGACGCCCGCGAGGCGCAGCGCAGCTATGAGGCCAATCTCAAAATGTTTGATCAGGTGCGGCAGATGTCCTCTGCGCTTTTGGAACTTCTTCGCAACTAAGGATCGCAATCATGGATATCAGTAAACTCGTCGCCCAAAATTATGCAGCCAGCAAAACGGCGATGGCCCCCGAAGGTAGCGGTGGCAGTGCGTTTGCGGGGGTCGCACAGGATTTCATGTCAACCTTGCGAGCCAGCGAAAGCACCGCAATGTCCGCGATGACGGCGGGCGCAGATCCGCATGCATTGGTGCAGGCGCTGGCGCAAACAGAATTGGCCGTACAGACCGCCGTCACCGTGCGCAACAAGGTGGTCGAGGCCTACCAAGAAATCCTGCGAATGCCTGTCTGATGGATGAAACGCTGTTTTACGACGTTTTGCGCCAGGGTCTTTGGACCGCATTTGTGATTTCGATTCCGATCCTGACAGTGGCACTGGCAGCTGGTTTGACCGTCGGCTTGTTTCAGGCACTGACGTCAATTCAGGAAATGACCCTGACGTTCGTGCCCAAACTTGCCGCGATCATCGGCATCTTCTGGGTGACCATGGCCTATATGTCTGAAACGCTCGTCGGTTTGTTCCAGAACACCTTAGTTCCGATCATCGCCGGAGGATAAACATGGATAACGCATCATATACCGCGCTCAGCCGCCAATCCGGGCTGATGCAGGAAATGCGCGCTGTGGCCAACAATATCGCCAACGCATCGACGACCGGGTTCCGGGCCGAAGGGGTGATGTTTTCCGAACACGTCAAGGCGCTTGGCCCCGGCACGGAATCGCTGTCGATGGCGAATGCGGCCGTGCGTGACACGGTCATGACACAGGGCGGCCTGTCGCAAACGGGTGGCGCCTTTGATCTGGCGATTGAGGGGGACGGATTCTTTTTGATTGAAACCCCCGGTGGTCAGCGGCTGACGCGGGCCGGTGCGTTCCGGCCCAATGAAAACGGCGATCTTGTTACCGCTGACGGCTATCAGGTGCTTGACGCGGGCGGCGCCCCGGTTTTCGTGCCGCAGGGCGTTGGCCAGATTGGGATCAGCCCCGATGGCACAATCAGTGCAGGCGGCCAGCCGATTGGCCAGATCGGTCTGGTGATCCCCAGCGACGCCAATCAGATGATCCGTGAAAGCGGTGTTATGTTCGATTCTCGCGGAGGGTTTGAACCGGTGCCAGACCCGCGCATGATGCAGGGCTTTCTGGAAGACTCCAACGTGAATCCCATCCTTGAGGTCAGCCGCATGATCGAGGTGCAGCGCGCCTATGAGCTGGGCCAAAGCTTTCTTGATAACGAACATGAACGCATTCGTGGCGTCATTCAATCCATCGGGCGATAAAGGAGAACAATAATGCGTGCACTCAGGATCGCGGCGGCAGGCATGTCCGCCCAACAAATGCGGGTCGAGGTGATTTCCAACAACCTCGCCAATATGAACACCACGGGCTACAATGCCCGTCGGGCTGAATTTGCCGACCTGCATTATCAGCAGTTGTCGCGCCCGGGCACCATCAATGCATCTGACGGCACGGTGCTTCCCACGGGTGTGCAGCTTGGGCTTGGCGTTCGGGCGAGCGCGATTTCGGTCATGCTGAGCCAGGGGTCACTGGCCCAAACCGGCGGTGACCTTGACGTTGCGATCGAGGGCGACGGATACCTTGAGGTCACGCTGCCTTCTGGCCTTTCGGCCTATACGCGCGATGGCGGGTTAAAACTGACAGGCGATGGGCAAATCGTCACCTCGGACGGCTACCCGGTCGTGCCCGATATCACGATTCCACGCGACACCCGCTCGATCTCTATCAATGCAGAGGGAGAGATTTACGGATACTTCAGTGATCAGGTCGACGCCCAGCTATTAGGTCAGTTCACGCTGGCGGGTTTCACCAACGCCAAAGGGTTGGAGGCGATTGGGTCCAATCTTTTTGTGGAAACACCAGCCTCCGGCCCATCCGTCGTGACCACACCGGGCGAAGATGGGTTGGGCGTGCTGCGCCAGGGCTACCTGGAGGACAGTTCGGTCGATCCCGTGCGCGAGGTCACCGATTTGATCGAGGCGCAGCGCGGATACGAACTGAATTCCAAGGTGATCACCGCTGCTGATCAGATGCTCAGCGCGATGGTGCAACTGCGATGATCCGCCTTGCCGTCATGCTATGTGCAGTGGGACCCGGCGCGATGGCCGACACGGTGGTCGCCGCACGCACGATCCCGGCGCAAACCATGATCATGCTCGAGGATGTGATGATCCACGACCGCAGCGTCCCCGGCAGCGTCGAAGACCCCGCCGAAATCGTCGGCATGGAGGCGCGCGTCGCGCTTTATGCGGGCAGGCCGATCCGGCCCGGTGACGTCGGTTTTCCGGCGATTGTGGAGCGCAATCAAATTATCCCTCTGTATTATCAAAGCAATGGATTGGTCATCTCGACCGAGGGACGCGCATTGGGCCGGGCCGGGCCGGGCGATATGATCCGCGTCATGAACTCTGCCTCGCGCAGCACGGTGACCGCGCGTATCGGTGCCGATGGTGCCGCCTACGTGTCGCAATAGGAACGCATGATGCATAAACTTCTTCCCCTGATGATTGTCGTAGCCGGATGCACCAGCACACCGATTGGGCAACCGCCGCCATTTACGCCCCTTGAACGCACCATGGAACGTGCGGCCATGATTAACCCGGGCATTGTGGCCCCGATTGAGACGACAGCCCTTGGCCCATCGTCCCGGGCGTCACTTTGGACCGGCGCGCGCAGCTCGCTGCTTGGTGACCGGCGTGCCCTGCTGCGGGGTGATATCATGACGGTCGTGATCGAAATTGATGATAGTGCCGAGATATCAAACTCTTCGGACAGATCCCGTTCCGCATCACAACAGGCAGGTGCTCCCCAACTGATTGGTCTGCCGCAACGGATTGATCCGCGGCTACCCGAAGGGGCAAGCACGTCCGCTCTTGTCGACCTGAACTCGCAAAGCTCGTCTTCGGGTGATGGGTCGGTGCGGCGCAATGAAAAGCTGACGCTGCGCGTCGCGGTGACGATCACTGATGTCCTGCCCAACGGCGTGCTTGCCATTCTTGGCCAGCAAGAGGTGCGGGTGAATTTCGAACTGCGCGAATTGATCGTCACTGGTTATGTGCGGCCCGAGGATATTACCCGCCAGAATGAAATTACCTATGACAAAATCGCATCGGCCCGGATTTCCTATGGTGGCCGCGGTCAGATTACTGACATGCAGCAGCCCCGCGCAGGCCAGCAATTGCTCGAAACCATTCTGCCGTTCTGATCACCCCAAGGAGGGCTACTTATGAAACGTCTGTTGCTGCCGCTTTTGCTGTTGTTGATTGGCATCGGGTCCGGGGTGGGCGCGGGGCTTTTTCTCAAGCCTGGGCCAAACGAAGACATGTTGGCCGAGGGCGATCCCTGCGGCGATCCCATTGCTACGGACGGCCATGTCACGGATGCAGAGGCGGTCGAAATCACACAAGAACGCGAATATGTGAAGCTCAATAATCAATTCGTCATTCCGGTCGTCAAAGATGGCGCCGTGGAAGCCTTGGTGGTCATGTCGCTTAATCTAGAGGTCACAATTGGCAGCCAGGCGGCGGTCTTCGCCGTAGAGCCCAAACTGCGTGACGCCTTTTTGCAGGTCATGTTCGATCATGCCAATATTGGGGGGTTTTCGGGGAACTTTACGAACGGAACAACAATGCGCGCGCTGCGAAACGAGCTGTTGCGCAATGCACGCCGTATCGCAGGCGTACAGGTCACCGATGTGTTGATCGTCGATATCGTGCGTCAGGATTCGTAGGCTTCGCGCCGCCTGCGACCCCGCATCTGTTTGGCAATCGCGTTGGCTTGCAGTGCTTGTGTGACCCGATCCCGCCCAAATGCCTTTTTCAGTTTCGCGCGGCTGCCTTCCTTCAGGGCAAGTACCTGTGCCAGCTCGGCGTTGATGATGGCGCGGCGTTGATCCACCCATTGATTCCACCGGATGTCGGCCCCAGCGACCAGCGCAGTATCGCCGGATTGGCGCGGCGCTTGCGCTTGGTTCTGCTTGCTCTCGATCAACTGTGCCAGATTCTGACGCAGCCGAGTCTCGCGCGCCAGAATACCGGCCATCTCCGCTTGGGCGGCGCGAAAATGCAGCGCGGCCAGCTCGGCCAGACCATCAAAGTCTTTCCTGCCGGTCATCGCTGGCGCGCCTTCTGCCGGATACTTTCGGCAAAGCGGATCGCCGCAGCCACGGCCCGGTAATGATCTGGCGAAATTTCGCCACCGATTTCAACACCGGCATGCAAGGCGCGTGCCGTAGGCGGGTCGGAATGCACGGGAACACCATGTTCATAAGCCAGTTCGCGGATCATGGCGGCGGTTTCATCCACGCCCTTGGCGACACAGATCGGCGCGGCACCCGCCATACGATCCCACTTCAGTGCGACGGCAAAATGCGTTGGATTCACGATCACCACGTCCGCCGTTGGCACATCGGCCAGCATTTTGTTCATTGCAAGGGCGACCCCTTTTTGGCGTCGCTGTTGCTTCATGATAGGGTCGCCCTCGGCCTGCTTCATCTCATCCATCAACTCTTTGCGGGTCATCCTGTTCTTGCGAATATGTTCCGCTCGCTGCCACAGGTAATCAATACCGCCCAAGACGACAGCGACCAGAAACACCAGCATCATCAGCGCCATCACCATGTGCCCCAGTTCAGCCACGATCAAGGCTGGTTCCAGATACATGGACCCGACAATGCGGCCCATCTGTGCGACCAGAAAAAACCCCATTATCACGCAATAAATAATCAATTTGGTCAGACTTTTGCCAAACTCGAACAGGCCTTGGCGCCCAAATTTGTTCTTCAGTCCCGACAGTGGCGATATGCGGTCCAGTTTTGGCTCTAATTTGCTGGGCGCGACAATGAACGCCTGTTGGGCAACGATACACAGAATAGCAAGAATGGCAGGCAACCCAAACCACGGCGCCACACCAAAGAAAACGTGCTGCAAAACTCCCGCCGACAGAGGCATTCCAGATCCTGCAAATGTCAGCCGTGCCAACGCGTCGGATTGGCCCAACAATACGCTCAACGCTGTGCCAAGGCCGATGAGTGCGGCGGGTCCCATCGTCAGCCCAACCAAAAGAAAGCCGCCATATGCCGCCGCCGTCGTCAGGTCGGCGGACCTTGCAATCTCGCCTTTGGCGCGGGCGTCATCCAGCTTTTTCTGACTCGGCTCAAACTGTTTTTCGCCCTCATCGTCGTCGCTCACGGTGATATCCCGAACGGTGCGGCCATGAAATCGCCAAACGCGGCCAGCCAAATCCCCAGCATGATGGGGGCGGTCAGCAGCAACAGAAAAAGGCCACCTGCCGTGATCGCGGGGGCGCCGACAAACGACACCATCAACTGTGGCATTGCGCGATTTATGACGCCTAGGACCACGTTATAGATCAGCGATGCAATCAAGAAAGGCGCGGCCAGCGTAAAACCCAATCCAAAGATGCGCCCGACTTCGGCCATACCCGCGCTTGCCATGACTTCCGGCCGCATCGCGACCCCAAATGGCACCATCACGTAGCTTTGAATCATATAGGCGGCGGCCTTGATATGTAGTCCCGAAATGGCCGCCAATGCCGTTCCTGCAACTACCAGAAGATGCCCGATGGCTGGTTGTGCATCAACGCCTGCCGAGCCACCAAATATCTGCGACAGCGATGTCGACTGTGCCGCGATCGAGCCTGCGATTTGCAGGGCCAAGACAAAGAAACGCAGAAAAATTCCAAAGAAAAGACCGGCCAGAACCTCGGGGGCCAGCAGGGCCATTGCCTGCAACGGCGCGTCGGGTAGCGGGCCGATTTCTGACGTTACGGTCGGCGCGACAACCAGCGTAAACATGACCGACAGCGCCAGCCGCACCCGGATTGGCACGACCTGATCCCCGAATGCAGGCAGGACGGCCATCATCGCGCTGATCCGCACGAAAACCGCAAAGCCCGTCCAAAGAACAGATTGCGACAGCGGCAAAAGCGGCAGTAGGTCAGCAATCATGCCGGAACCAAACCGACAAGAGCGGGGCGCGCATCAATTCCGATTTCCTCAAACGATAAGACGGGGTTCATGATGCCCTTGGCTGCCATGACCGTCCGCAAAAACCTGCGCCGCCTCATCGACGTGACGACCGCCGCATAGGCTCCCGACGCTGCGGCCTGCCCCAGTTTTTCGGCGATCCCGTCAGCCAGTTGGTTAAAGCTTTCCGGTGGCAGCGCCACGTCCCCGCCGCCACGGTCCGTCCGGATTTCATAGGTTGTGAATGTGTCTTCCCACTCTGGCGCTAACTGCACCAGTGGGATTGTCCCGTCTGGTCGGCGCATCTGTGCGACCAGTTGAAACCCCAGCCGTTGCCGCACATGTTCGGTGATCCCATCGACCGTCTGAAACAGTTGCCGTCCCTCCGCCGTCGCCTCAAGGATCAAGGGCAGATTGCGGATCGAAACGCGCTCTTCCAACAACAGCCGTAAAACGGATAGCAAAACATCGACCGGCACCTTGTCAGGCATCAGCTCGTCCAGCATCTTGCGGTTTGCCTCGGCCCGGGCCGGATCGCTGAGGTTGACCATTTCATCCAGCCGGCGGCGCAGCGCCTTGAGCGTCAGGAGCCGGGAAAAATTGCGTTTCACAATCTCGAGCAGATGCGTGGCCAGCACTTCTGTTGGCTGCACAGTTGTCAGCCCTGCCAACGCTGCGGCCTCTTGATTTTTTGCGTCGATCCAGCGGGCGGGCGCGCCGTAGACCGGTTCTTTTACCATCTCGCCGGGGATATCTGTCGACTCGCCATCATTCATCAGGGCCAGTACTTTATGCGCGTTTAGCTTGTCGCGTACCTGCTCGACGCCTTGGACATGCACAACATAGAAGCCCCGCGGCAGTGCCGCGTTATCGGTAAGCCGAATTTCGGGCAACACTACTCCAAACGAGGTGGCGACATGGTTGCGCATATTTGCGATCCGCGCGTCCAGCCCTGTTCCCGGATCAAGCACCATTTCAACAAGATCGGGCGCAAATTCGACATGAATGTCATCAAGGTCCAGCATGTCTCCCATTGATGATTTCCGCGGACCGTCATCTTTTGGTTGTGGCGCGGCTGCTGCGATCCGGGCTGCCTTTTGCGCCGAGGATGCAACGGCGTACGCGCATCCGCCAAGGGTGACGGCGCCGACCATGAACGGCAAAAATGGCAGCCCGGGCACGAGCGCGAAGAGACCCATCAGAATGCCAACTGTGGCCAGCGCCGCAGGATGACGGCCCAACTGTGCGACAAGCGCCAAGTCGGTGGCCCCGGTGGCCCCGCCACGCGCCAGTAAAAGGGCAGATGCAATAGAAATGACGACCGCGGGGATCTGCGACACCAGCCCATCACCAACGGTCAAAATTGCATAAGTTTCAAATGCTTGGCCGACCTGCATTCCATGCATCGTGATCCCGATGATCAGCCCCATGATCAGGTTCAGGGCCGTGATCAGCAAACCCGCGACGGCATCGCCCTTTACGAACTTCGACGCACCGTCCAACGAGCCAAAAAATGTTGTCTCGGCTTGTTCGCGTTCGCGCCTCGCCTTGGCCTCTTTGTGGTCGATAGCGCCGGCCGACATGTCGCTGTCGATTGCCAACTGTTTGCCGGGCATCGCATCCAATGCGAACCGCGCACCCACTTCAGCCATCCGCGTGGCGCCCTTGTTGATGACGACAAAGTTCACAATCAGCAGGACGCAGAAGACGACCACCCCAAGCAACACATTGCCGCCCATCACAAACATTGCGAATCCGGCGATAACTTCCCCTGCGGCGTCGGTGCCGGTATGTCCTTCGCCAATGATCAGTTTTGTCGACGATACGTTCAGCGATAACCGCAACATCAGTGACGCCAGCAGCACTGTTGGAAACGCCGAAAAATCAAGTGGACGGTCGATGAACAACGTGACCGTAAACATCAAGATAGCAAGGGCGAATGAAGCGGCCAAACCGATGTCCAGCACCCAGGCGGGCATCGGCAGAATCATCATGACAATCACCGCCATGAGAGCCAGGGCGAGCAGGATCGTGGGCTGGAATATGTCGCGTAGTGACAATCCGATCATGTCTTAGCCTCCCTCAAAAAAGGGGACAAGCGACCCCAAGGTAGTCTGCCCTGCGCCAGAACGGAGCAGTGGGAATGTGTTGATTCGGGTCGCAGCCGCCATCACGGGGGGTGACCCGTTTTGCGCTGCGACGTAGAAACGATCAAAGCGTTCCCGATAGCGCGCGGCATAAACCGGAGTGCGCGAATGATAGGCACCAGCCGCTGCAGACCAATCGCCAGTTTGCGCATATAGTTTCTGCAAAAACTGGGCTGCATATACGGCACCGGCGTCTGGGTCCAACATCTGATCAAGCGATGCAAAATGTTGGCCATGCCAGCGATAGTTGATCTGAAAGCACCCAACATCAAAAAGGGTCACGCCCCTGGCCACGCTGGCCTGAGCCAAGGTTAATGCAGCGCTTCGCGTTTCCAGCCATTGCCCATCGCCACGGATATTCAGCGTCCACGGCCACGGCTGTACCGTATCGCCGATCCTGCGGCCGCTTTCCGTTTGCGAGATTGCCAAAAGCACCGGGTAGGGTACGCCAGTTTCAGTCGCAGCGTGCTGTGCCGCCGCCAAGCATTGCTCTGATGCGCGTGCGCGAGCCTGGCCAGCCAAAATGACGGACAACACGAAAATAGCCACACCAATTCCGGCATGAGAGCTAGGCCACATTGGCATTCTGCCATGCATGAAATCGCGCACCTTTTTGCTGTCCTGCTTCCAGACGCTATGTTCGACAGGTTGAGAATTCGTAAGTTTTCACCCGATACATCAAAATTGTTCCGGCGCGCCGAACCGCGTCAGCAAGTCATCCAGAACCGCACGCGATTCGGCCGATTGATCCAAAAGGGCCCGACCGTTCGCCAATGGCGTTTCAGGGTCCAATTGGGCGACCTCTTGACCAAGCACGACAGACGAGGCCGCCTGCAAAAGTTGATCTTCGGATTCCGCTAAGTTGCGCCAGACGCCGCGCCGCCAAAGGCTCTGCTCCGTGTCGACCCCAGCGGATGTATCGGCAACGACCGCGTCGCCAGATAGCGCATCATTGGCAATTCGGCGCAGTGCCGTGGCGCGGTCGCTGTCAATTGCCACAAGTGCTGCTCTGACAAGATCAGGTGCACCGATCGACAGTGCAATTTCCGCGCGCAAGTATGATCGTTCTGTTGCCGCATCTCCAGCTACGCTGTCAGCGATCACAATACCCGCCCGATCCGGGAACCCCAGGTCCAACAGCCGCCGCGCCAGTGCGTTTTCAGTCTCTGGTGCCATCTGGTCTGGCAGCGCGCTAAACGCAAACTCTAGAAATGGTGCATTCTGCATTCTCGCGACCGCTGCATGTGCAAGTTCAGTCGATAGGGCCAGATGCCGTTCTGCCCCTATTGCGCCTGCTTCCTCATGCAATAGCGCACTGGCCGCCGTAAACCGATCCCCGGCAAGATAGCCGCGTATTTGGGCCATAGCGAGATCAACTGCAACGGGCAGTTGCCCGTTCTCAAATCGAAGGGCATCGGCAAGTAGAAAATCTTCATCGCGGATCAGCAGGCCGCTCTTCACGGCTTCGACGAAAAGCTCTGTCATGGCTTCGGGCGTAATGCGTGCATCGGTACTCGCGATTTCGGCCAAATCCGCCATGGCAATCTCCGGCTCACCCAGCGCCCGCGTCAATGCGGTTTCCGCAAGTTCGGCGTCAATCGGGGGGGGGGTCGCCCCCCCTACGGCTGCCAGCGCTTGCGACGCGCCATCATTGTCGCCAATAGCGATGAACTTTTCGGCCAGCCGTGGCCCCAGATGAGACTGTAAACCGAACGGCAACGCCTTGAATGCATTAAGTACGGCAGATCGGTCCATCTGTGCGTCCAGTGCCCCATCGCCTGATGCAAGGATAGCCCACAATGCAGCAGGCGTGGCGCAGCTGACCTGTTGTGCAAATAATCCAGATTCCCAGGGGTCCCCATCCACAATCTGCCCTATTGCGGCAAGATAGCGCCGCTCCTGCGAGTTGATTCCGTCAAGCTTTAGCACTTGCAGCGCCTCTCGCCCGAACCCAAAAAACACGAATGTACGGGCGAGGTTGGTCACGGCGGCCTCCTCCGTATGATCGAATTCGCCGGTCAAACGGGCTCGCGCAGCACTGAGTTGCGCCGCAAACGGTTGCTCGTCACCCCAACTGCCAACGTCAAAATATGCGCTGGGCAAACAGGTGGCACCTTCTTGTGTCACGTTAATGGCCGGGTCATCGGGAATGGCCGCGCGGTCAACACTAGTTGAGGCCCGGACCCCCGGCGCGAGCGCGCCGTCAACACCAAGAGCATCGCGCAAGGCGTCATCCAACGGCACCACGGCATCACCGAGAGGCAGATCTGTCTCCAGTAAGCCCTGGCTCAGTCCACGGGCCATACTTTCTGTTACAGCTCGCTCCAGCGCATTCAAGTCCTCGTCCAAACTCAGTGGTGTAGACGCTTCGGGCTCGGTTTTTGCCACCATTGGTGTCGTAGCAATATCGCCTGCCCCAGGCGCCGCAGTGGGAATAATTCCAGAGTCTGGCAGAATAAGCGGCAAGAGTTGATTGCGGGGGACCACATAGGTGTTTTCCTTAGCGAGCTTGGCAGAACGAGCCGGTTCAATTCGCGGGCCAGCCAGAATTTCAAACGGCGAACCTGCATCCGGCGCTCCATCGCGAATATCGACGACCAAAGTGTCCGGACGATAGAGAAAAGCATCAGCACTACATTCGCAACTGACGGCCAAGCTCAGCTCGCCCGAATCAATACTCTGCGAGACATTCGTAATCCGATCACGTGGAATGATGTTAAAAAAACGGCGGGTATCGTATCCGTCTTCGACTGGCAGACGCAGCAGATACCCGTCTTCACCGCGCGCAAGTTGCCAGTCCGCACCCACAGGAATGGTCAGAACAACACGGGTGAACTGCGCATGTTCTCCCGTGCGGATTTGCACAGGTTCAGCCCATAGAGCCCCCGCTGACCACAGATAGGCAAACAGACATGCGATTGCTCTCATGCCGCATCCTGTTTGGTTGCCTTCAGCGCATCTTCCATCTGGGAAAAGCTCGGGCGGTAGTGGCCGGGCATGTTCTGGCGCCCGACCTCAATACAGATATTGGGCGCATGTGCGTGTAGATTGGCGACAAGGACCTCGCGGATCAATTGATGAAAATGCGCATCTTCTTCTATGACCGCTTTTACCTTGACCGAAAACGGGCCGACCAGACCATAGGCCAAAAATACGCCAAGGAACGTCCCAACCAAGGCGCCGCCAATCAGTTTTCCCAATACCTCGGGCGGCTGGTCGATCGAAGCCATCGTCTTGATCACCCCCAAGACCGCCGCAACAATTCCCAATGCGGGCAAGCCATCTGCAATGCTTTGCAGCGCGTGAGTCGAATGCATTTTGTGATGCAGCGTTGCCTCAATCCGCTTTTCTAGAATCTCTTCGACCTGATGCGGGTCGTCATAGTTCATGGAGGCGGACCGTAGCGTATCGCAGATCAGGGCAATCGCTTCACCGTCGCCGAGAATTTTGGGATATTTGCCGAAAATCGTTGATGTATCGGGTGCCTCAATATGGCTTTCCAGCGCGACGGGATTCGTGCGCGCGATACGGATCAATTCAAACAGCATACACAAGAGATCCCGATAGTCCTGTGCTTGCCATTTCGGCCCCTTGAACACCTTGCCGACATCTTTGACGGTGTGCTTGATCGCAGGCATGTCATTGCTGATCACAAACGCACCAACCGCGGCACCCCCGATCATGATCATCTCAAACGGCAAGGACTTCAGGATAATCCCCATTTTGCCGCCAGCCGCCAAGTAGCCGCCGAAAACCATCACAAAGATGATCACGATACCAATAATACCAACCATTCAGTGATGTTCCTTATTCAACCGAAGCCTGGTCTGGGGCTTCCACCGTGATCATTACACTGAAGGTATTAATGATGTCTCAGCGGCTACTGTGTTGGTGTGTTTGCGTTGCGTCCCGCCAGAACGACACTGAACGAATATGCCGTTGCCGGCTCTAATTCCGTCATGATCAAAGCAACTGAATCGGGGCGCATCATGCCCAAAAACCCGGCAGCAAATTGTGGCGGCATCTCTTCAAAAAGCGCGGCGGCTTCTTTTGGTTTCATGTTTTCATAGACCGCAGTCAACTGCCCCAGATCTGTCGCGGCCGCAGTATCTGCCAGCGCGATCGTCGCGCGGAGCGATGTCTCAGCCGCGCGCAGTGCTTCCAATTTTTCGGTTATTTCAACCTCGGCAACATGCATGGCTTGCATTCGGTCACGCACTTGCGCTTCGCGCTCGGCCAAGCGGGCTTCGCGCGCCTGAAATGCGGCCAAAAGCGCATTGGTCTCTGTTTCGACTACAGGCGTGGCGGTGACGGCCATTGTTTCTTCTTGCCTGCCATTGGCAAGCGCGGGACCCGCATGCGCGCTGACGCGGACAATGGCCGAAGCAATCAGAAGCCCGCCGATGACATGCAGCGTGCCGCGGCCGGCACGCCGTCTGATCTTTGCTGTCATTGGTGGCCCTCCGGGCCGTTTGGCCTGCGCACAAAGAACGGATTTTCGCTTGGTTTCGGTATCGCCGGATCTGGCAAATCGTGCAAAGACGCCACCAGCAACTCCAACCGTCGCGCGGCGGCTTCTGCCCGTGCGCTGACGTCGTCCAGAGAATCAACCGAAGACTTCGCGGTCGTCTGTGCCCGCGTCAGTGTCTTGGTCAAATCGTCGACCTGTGCAGACAAAACAGCCACCGCACCACCCACACCCTTTTCAAGATCGGTAAAACGACGCAGTCGGCGCGATAACACATGACAATAAAGCCCTGCACCCAGCGCCCCTGCCACAAGCAAAATATCCGCAATCATAGCCATCTATCTTTCCCTCAACTTAGCACGAATTCCATGATCAGAATGTCTCTGATCCGGCCCTCGCCCGCGACGACTTGAACCCGGCGCAGCATCTGACCTCGTAGCCGCACGAGCGCCGTCGGATCTTCCAACTCCGCAAGGTTTACCGCGCGCAAATAGCCGTTCAGCACATCAACGATACGTGGCTTTATCGCCTCAACTTCCGCCACAAAAGCGAGCGGGACTTCAAGTTGTGCTGCGAATCGCAAATGGTCACGTCCCGCTCTGCCGGGCAGTGAGACAATCAAAGGGTCAATAGCGACGAATGCGACCGTCAGCTCCTGCGGTATGGCTGAATTCTCGGCATGATCAGCGCCTTTGCGATGCGCGTCAGATCCGCCCAATAACCCCGTCTGCACAGCAAAAAACCCGCCGCCGCCGCCGACAAGCGCCAGCACCAGACCAATGATCAGCGGCATCTTCGACCCCTTCTTTGGGGTATTGTCGGGCGCGTCTGCTTCGGCAGTCATCCAGTATCCTGTCAGAACTTCTTTGGAACACTTCATAAGCCGACAAGCCCTAACCGATTGTTAAGGCTCATCGTGCAGACAGGCTTCATTAGGCAGAACGCCAATGTGATGGAGAACCAGTTTGCAAAGCCTCAGCACCGTGTGGTCTGCACTTGACGCCCGGCGTCGAATAATCGTCATCGTGGCAGCGGTGGCTGTTTTTGCCGCTGTGCTAAGCCTTGCCCGGGGCGCAGGGACAAAAGACATGTCGTTGCTTTTCGGCGGATTGGAGGCCCGCGCCGCTGGTGATGTGCTCACGACACTGGATCAGCGCGGTGTGCCTTACGAAGTGCGCGGCACCGCGATTTATGTGCCGACCACGCAACGCGACAATCTGCGTATGACTTTGGCAAGCGAGGGGCTGCCCGCTATGGGAAGCCAAGGCTACGAACTGCTGGATTCACTCTCTGGATTCAGCACAACCTCACAGATGTTTGACGCGGCCTATTGGCGCGCAAAAGAAGGGGAATTAGCGCGCACTATTTTGGCCAGCCCGCACATCCGCTCGGCGCGGGTACATATCTCAACGCCGTCGACGCGCCCGTTTCAGCGCAATCAGGTCCAGACGGCGGCTGTCACGGTGATCACGGCGGGCGGCGCCCTGTCCGGGCCACACGTCAAGGCGCTGCAATATCTTGTCGGCTCCGCTGTGGCTGGGCTGTCACCAGATTTGGTCGCAGTGATAGACGGTGATGGCGGGCTGATGTCTGACGCGGACGGCAACGCCAATATGCCCGGCGGTGAAGAACGGGCAGATGCGCTCCGCCAACGGGCAGAACGTCTTTTGGCCGCCCGCGTCGGGGCCGGAAATGCGGTTGTCGAAATCTCTGTTGATACCGTCACCGAAACCGAATCCATCACCGAACGACGGGTGGACCCCGGCAGCAGGGTCGCGATCAGCACTGATGTTACCGAAACCGCAGGCACGTCGTCGGACAGCGGGGGGGGCGATGTCACCGTCGCATCAAACCTGCCCAGTGGGGATGCGGGCGGCGCGGGTGGTGCATCCAGTAATGAAAATACCGAAAGCCGGTCCCTGACCAATTACGAAGTTTCCGAGACCGAGCGTCAGTTGCTGCGCGCGCCCGGTGCCGTGCGTCGGTTGACCGTTGCCGTTTTGGTTAACGACGTGACGACCGTAGCCGCCGACGGCACCGTCACAACAGCACCGCGTAGCGACGAAGAGCTGGCGAGCCTGCAAGAACTGGTTTCATCCGCCGTTGGTATTGATCAGGCGCGCGGCGATGTGATCACCCTCAGATCGATGGCGTTTGAGCCGATAGCGTCGCTTGGCACAGAGGTCAGCAGCCCCGCAGCAAGCCTGCCGCTGGACACGATGCAATTAATCCAGATTGCGGTTCTGGCGGTTGTATCCCTGATCCTGGGATTGTTTGTGGTGCGTCCAATTCTGGCACCGATCCGGCTTCTTGCCGCACCGCAAACCGTCGAGGCGTTGCCCGACTATGGTGTCGTTGTTCCGCCGATGACGATGGCGATCAATGACAACAGTATGAATGATTTTATGTCCGGCGACATGGGAATGCTGGGCATGGGGGGCCGCGGCGATGATGCCGTCTCGCGCCTGCGTCGCATGATTGCGGATCGCGAAACGGAAACGATTCAAATTCTCCAAGACTGGATCGAGGATCCGGCACCACAGGAGCGCGCATAAATGTCCCACAGCCTTTCACTCGAGTCCTTCGAAGAAATAGTGTCTGATCGCAGCGGCCCCAGCGCTGATTTCAATGACGGCTACGCAGAAGGCATCGCTGCCGGTCGGGCCGCCGCCCAAGCTGATGCTGTGGCGTTGACCGAAGCCTTTGTGCAATCCATCGCCGACATTGATTTTACCTATGCCGAGGCACGCAGTCAGCTGCTCCAATCGCTTGGCCCGCTGTTTCAGACCTTGTGCAAAAAAATCCTGCCGCATTGCGTCGCAACCGGCTTCGCAGGCCAGCTTGCTGATCAATTGCTGCATGCCGCTGCGGCTGATGCTGCTGGGCCAATCAAAATTCACGTCCACCCTGATCAAAGAAACGCGGTTGAGGCGGCGACGAAAACTCTGCCCACGCAGTTGCGCGTGCTGACCGACCCGGCACTCACGCTTCACGCGGCTTGGATTCAGCAAGGCACCAATGAAACGCTTCTGGATGCCGACAGCCTGTTATCCCACATCAACGCCGCTCTGGCCGCTATTTCCAACACAGAACACAGGACAAACGCTCATGGATGACACCTCCGCAAACCGCGACACTGCTGGCGATGGCCACCCGCTGCACCGGATTCCAATCGAAATATCGGTTTGCGTCGGCAAAGCACGTCCCTTGGTGCGTGACCTGCTTAGCCTTGGCGAAAATGCGGTCCTCCCCCTCGATAAACGGATCGAAGACCCGGTCGAACTTTACGTGGGTGACCGCCTGATCGCGCGTGGCGAACTTCAGGAATTGGAAGGGGGTGAGCCGGGCCAGCTCGCTGTGCGCCTGACAGAGGTGGCGTCCGACACGGGCGATCTGACCTAAGATGCCCAGGTTTTGGTGCATTGCCACTCTGGCCCTGCTGCTCGTGGCGGGGCCAGCCATGGCGCAAGATGTCGCGATCACCCTTGGCGATGATGGTTCGCTTGCCACACGGTCGGTCCAATTACTCGTTCTGATCACCGTGCTCAGCCTTGTGCCGGGCATCGCAATCATGGTGACCTGTTTTCCCTTCATTGTGACCGTTTTCGCAATTCTGCGGCAGGCCATCGGATTACAGCAATCTCCGCCCAATATGCTGATCGTCAGCTTGGCGTTGTTTCTGACCTATTTCGTGATGGAACCAGTTTTTATCGAAGCATGGAATGGCGGCATCGACCCGCTCATGAACGGCACGATGGAGCTGGAAGAGGCTTTTATGCGCACGATGGACCCCTTGCGCACCTTTATGGCGGCCCGTATCCAAGACGATACATTTGCAGCGCTGGCCGAATTGCGCCCAGACCTCGACCCGCAAACTCCGTTAATTGACGCCCCGCTTTCCGTACTCGTTCCGTCCTTTCTGCTCAGTGAGATGGAGCGCGCGTTTCAGGTGGGTTTCTTGATCTTTCTTCCGTTCCTGATCATTGATCTTGTCGTCGCTGCCGTCCTGATGTCGATGGGTATGATGATGGTGCCGCCAGCCATCGTGTCGCTGCCCTTCAAACTGGCGTTCTTTGTTGTGGCCGATGGATGGGGGCTGATCGCCTCCAGCCTTGTGAAAAGCTACAGCTAGGTGATCATGTGCAAACGCTGAGTGTTCATGGCCACAATGATGGCACCTTTACGATCAATGGTACGACAGCAACGGCATCCGAGGTCGGGCAATCCCCCGAAAGTGAGCGAGCGGATAAGTAGAATTTTCTCGGCATCGTGCATGAGGGGATATTGTTCGACTTTGCTCCTTCCGCAAAGACGTGGGGACAATCGTCATAGTAAATCCCAATGAAACCTTGGCCCGCAGCTTGGTCAAGCACCCTCTCCCAGATGTCTGTGTTCGCTTGTTCCAAGAGCCCATTTTGTCGCAGAAATCTAGATATGGCGATTTCGAAACGGCTGATTTCCATACGTTCGTTCTGCGATGCCGAAGGATGACATGTCAGTTTTGATCGCCAGCAGAAAAGCGGCCTCGGCCTCGGAATACCGCCGCGCGGAGTTGCTTATCAGGTAGATGCTGACCTGCGGAAGGTCTTCATAGGGCGGCAGCTGTCGGATACGTCCTGCGGCGACGTCTTGTTCGGCCACATGCAGCGGCAAGGCTCCGATCCCGATGTTCGACATGATCAAACGCCGGATTTCGTTCAGACTTGAGGAGACCCCGCGCCAGTTGCGCGAAAAGTTCAACCGGGACCGCAATATCGAAATCGCCTCGAGCGGCCCGCCTTCGGCTTCGGTCTGGAAGGCGACGAACGGCTCGCCTTCCAAGTCCTCTTGCGTGATGTTTTCCGCGGTGAACAAGCGGTGTCGCGCCCCGCAGAACAGCCCGAAGTATTCCTTGTAGAGCACCATGGTTTCGAGCGTCTCGGGCAGTCGCGACAGCAGGCAAATCCCGAAACTGGACCGGTTCAGTACAACCAACTTTTCGACCTCGTCGCTCTCGTGAACTGAAAAGGAATACGTGACGCTCGGATGCGCGGTTGAAAAACGATGCAGGAAATCGTCGAAGTGTTCGGAAATGACCGAGCTGGTGATCGCAATCGAAAGATGGCCGCGCAGTTCGGCGTTGTCTTCGTGCAGGATGGCCGGAAGTTGGGACACACACCCGAAGATCGTGGCGCATTCCGTGTAAAGGACTTGACCGGCGCGGGTGACGGTAAATTCGTTCGGTTTGCGGATGATAAGCGTCTTGCCGACCGTCTGTTCCAGACGTTTCAGGGCAGACGAAATCGTCGGCTGTTTCAGGCCGAGAAAGGCGGCTGCCTTTGATATGCCGTGCTGTTCGACGACGACCATGAAGGTGCGAAGCAAATTCCAGTCTAGATTCCAGGGAAAACGGTTGCGGTGCGGCAGGGTCATAGATCTTATCTATATTGATGATGTGTGATATCTATTTGCTCAATGACGGATGTCATGCAAGTGTTTTGTTCAGAGCGGGCGCAATCCGCCGATTTTCCAAGGTGCAATACCTGCATCGAATGAACCAACATGGAGATGAACATGACATTACGCCGTACGATCCTGAAGTCGGTCATTGTTGCTGCGGGCCTCGCGGTCGCCGGGCTGAACGCCGCCGCAGCAGATGAACTGGAAACCCTCAAGGAAAAGGGCGTGATCCGCATTGCGATGTCGGGTGCCTACCCGCCCTTCAACTTTGTGAACGATCAGAACGAAGTTGTCGGGTTCGACGCTGCCGTTGGCGCTGAAATCGCCCGCCGCATGGGCCTCGAAGCAGAGATCGTCACCACTGCGTGGGATGGGATCATCGGTGGCCTGTTGGCCAACAAATTCGACGCGATCGTTGGCTCGATGACCATCACGGCCGAACGTGACGAAGTCGTCGATTTTGTCGGCCCCTACTATTCGGACAAGCGCGCCATCTTTACCAAACCAGGCTCGGGCATCAGCAGCCTTGAGGATCTGGAAGGTAAGCGCGTGGGCTTGACCCTGGGCGAAACCCACGAGGATTGGGCGCGTGCGCGGGGCTACGACATCAATACCTACAAAGGCCTGCCCGAACTTCTGCTAGAGCTGGAAAATGGCCGTGTCGACGCCATCGTGAACGATTCAATCGCCGCTATTCTGGCGATGACCGCAAAGGGACAGGAATTCGAGATGTTCGCTGATCCGACGACTGAACCATTCGGCGCGGGAATCGCGATTCGCGAAGGCAATCCCGAACTGGCCGCGGAAATGCAGGCGGCACTTGATTCCATGATGGATGATGGCACCTACCTGCAACTTGCTGAAGAGTGGGTTGGCGCGGATATCCGTTAAATCCAAACTTGCCTCCGCCACATTTCGTGGTGGGGGTATCTGTTCTTGATGCGGCCTATTGAAAACCTCTGACGTGTAAAGAGGCCGCCGACAGGCTTGGGCGATGCGCCCGTTTTCGCGCGATCAGCAAAAAGGGGCGTGACATGGACATTGACCTGATGCTCAAGGTCTATCCGTTCTTTCTCGAGGCGGCCTGGGTGACGATCTTGCTGTCGGTTCTGACGGCGCTGATTGGGCTCACCTGCGGGGCGCTCGGGGCGGCGGCGCGGTTGTCGCGCTTTGCGTTGCTGCGCTTCGTGGGTGCAGCCTATGTCAGCTTGTTTCGCGGCACCCCGGCGCTGATCCAGTTGTTCATTCTTTACTTCGGCGGGCCACAGATTGGCATCCAACTGGACGCGTTCGAGGCGGGCGTCATCGGCCTGGGGATCAACGCCGGGGCCTACATGACCGAAACAATCCGCGGCGCGATCATCTCGATCGACAAGGGCCAGCGTGAAGCTGCCCGCACACTGGGGCTGAGCGCGTGGCAAGCGGTGTACAGGATCATATTGCCGCAGGCGGCGCGGCTCATGGTGCGCCCACTTGGTGTGAACCTGAATATGCTGATCAAGGCGACCGCATTGGTGGCCGCGATTTCGGTCATTGAACTGACCTATACGGCGCAGCGCTATATCGGCTCGACCTACAAGCCGTTCGAAATGTTCCTGCTGGCGGGGATTCTTTACATGATCATCATCTACGTGACCGGCCGGGGCGTCGCCTGGCTGGACCGCAAAGTGCAGATCAACTGAACCGGAAGGACTAACACAATGGGCCTCGATTTTTCGGTTGTTCCCCAATACCTTGATATCCTCCTGCTGGGCTGTGCATGGACGATAGGCATCACTCTTGCTGCGGCGGTGCTCAGCTTTTTCGGTGGTATCATGTTCGCTGTGGCGGCACTTTACGGGCCGTGGATCATTCGGCTGCCGTTTCGCCTGATCGCATGGGTGTTCATGGGCACGCCGCTGCTGTTGCAGCTATTCTTGATCTATTTCGGCCTCGTCCAGATCGGGATCGACCTGCCGGCTTTCGTAGCCGGGATCATTGGGTTGGGGCTGCATTTCGCAGTCTATAACTCGGAACTGATCCAGACGGCGATCCTGTCGGTGGACAAGGGCCAGATGGAGGCCGCCCGGACCGTCGGCCTGTCGCGTGGTCAGGCGCTGCGCAAGGTGGTGATCCCGCAGGCGGTGCGTGCCGTGATCCCGCCCATCGGTAATAATATGATTGCTCTTCTCAAAGACAGCGCGCTGGTCTCGGTGATCGGAGTAAGTGAGCTGACCCTCTCGGCACAGCGGGCAATAGGCGCGACCTATAGGCCGTTCGAGTTCTACCTCATGGCCGCCGCTTTCTACTACGTTATCAACCTCGGCATGGAATGGGTCGTGTGGAGAATAGAACGCCGCATCTCAATCTCGCGCTGATCTTAAGGGGCCAAATATGAACGATCAGAAAAACTTTGTCGAAATTCGTCATGCTCAGAAATCCTACGGATCACTCGAGGTTCTCAAGGATATCAGTCTGACTGTAGAGCGCGGGCAGATTGTCGCGATCATTGGTCCTTCCGGATCCGGTAAATCAACCCTGCTACGCGCGATCAACGATCTTGATCCCTTGACGGGGGGCGAAATCTTTCTGGACGGGGTGCAGGTGAACAAGACGCTGCCGCACAGGCAATATGAAAAGCATATCAACGAGATGCGCCAGCAGATCGGCATGGTGTTCCAGCACTTCAACCTGTTCCCGCACATGACCGCCCGCGAAAATGTCACCATGGCGCCGAAGATGCTCAAAGGTCTGTCCAAAGAACAGGCCGATGCGCTGGCCGAGGAACAGCTGGAGAAGGTCGGCATGCTCGACCGGATCGACTATTACCCTTCGCGGCTGTCCGGCGGCCAGAAACAGCGCGTGGCGATTGCTCGGGCGCTGGCGATGAAGCCCAAGCTGATGCTGTTCGACGAGGCGACTTCGGCGCTGGACCCGGAACTTGTGGACGAGGTCAACATGGTCATGAAAAAGCTGGCCGAAGAGCACATGACCATGATCATCGTCACCCATGAAATGGACTTTGCCGCAGCGGTCTGTGACCGGGTCCTGTTCATGGATCAGGGCGTGGTTGTCGAAGAAGGTCCGCCCGAGGTGGTGTTCAGGAACCCGACCAAGGACCGGACCAAGGAATTCTTACGTAAACATCTTGCAGGTGCCAAGTGACAGACCAACCCTCCTATCTGTTCTATCAGTCCCGAAATCCGCGCCCATTCCTTGACCGCGGAGAGGGCATCTACCTGTTCGACGAGAGCGGCAAACGCTACATTGATGGGTCTTCCGGGGCGATGGTGTCGAATATCGGCCATTCCAATCCGCGCGTTCTCGCCAAGATCAAGGCCCAGATGGACAAGGCCACATTCGGCTACCGCCTGCATTTCCGCACCCATCCGTCCGAAGATCTGGCCGCCAAGACCGTGGCGATGACACCCGAAGGGTTGGACCGCGTGTTCTTTGTCTCGGGTGGGTCCGAGGCGGTGGAAAGTGCCATAAAGCTTGCACGGCAATATGCCCTGACACAGGGTCAGGCTTCACGTTACAAGGTCATTTCCCGCTTTCCATCCTATCATGGCTGCACTTTGGGCGCGCTGGACCTGACCGGCTACGCCCCATTGCACGAACCATTTGCCCCGATGATGCAGGGGATGCCCAAGATTGCCGCGCCTGCGACCTATCTGGATCGGGACAACCTGACCGAGGAAGAGCGCGGGCTGAAATATGCAGAGCTCTTGCGCGACAAGATAGAGGAGTTGGGGCCGGAAACCGTATTGGCCTTCATCATGGAGCCTGTCGGCGGCGCCTCCACCGGGGCATTGGTCGCGCCGGACAGTTACTATGGTCGTGTGCGCGAAATCTGCGACGCATACGGTGTGCTGTTGATCTACGACGAGGTCATGACCGGTGCGGGCCGCACGGGCAAATTTCTTGCCGCTGAACACTGGGGCATCACGCCCGATATCGTGGCCATGTCCAAGGGCTTTGGCGCGGGTTACGCGCCTTTGGGCGCCATCGTCGCCAGCGCGCGCTTGGTAGAGCCGGTTCTGGATGCGGGCGGGTTTCTGCATGGCTTTACTTATGCGGGCAATCCTCTGGCCTGTTCTGCCGGACTGGCCGTGCTGGAGGAAATGGAAGATCAGGGCCTGATCGAAAATGCCGCGCGCATGGGCGAGGTGTTGATGGCCGAATTGCGCGCATTGATGGACCGATACCCTTTCATAGGTGATGTCCGTGGCAAGGGCCTTTTGACGGCGTTCGAGTTTGTCGCCGACCGCGCCACAATGGCACCGCTCGATCCCAAGCTGAACGCCTACGATCGGCTTGTCGAACTGGCGTATACGCGCGGCTTGATCATCTATTCGCGTCGCACGCGGGGTGGGACGGCAGGTGACCATTTCCTTGTCGCGCCGCCGCTGATCATCACCGAAGTGCAGATCAAAGATATGATGGTGATCCTGCGTGACGCTCTGGATGCCTTTGCCGATGAAGTTGGATTGCCGGTTGGGCCTGCGGTATGAAACTGCCTGACAAACGACGCGCCATTCACGATGCGATTGCCGAAATCAAGGATGGCGATACCGTCATGATTGGTGGGTTCGGGGTGCCGGGCACGCCCATGACGCTTATCCATGCTCTGGTGGACCATGGTGCCCGCAACCTGACCCTGATCAAGAACGATGCGAACGAGCCCGGCATGGGCATTGATCATCTTTTGCAAAGCGGACAGGTCGCACGCCTGATTACCACGCACCTTGGTCTGAACTGCAATGCGATTGCTTTGATGAATTCAGGCAAGCTTGCGGTGGAATTCAATGCGCAGGGTATTCTTGCCGAACGCATCCGGGCCGGTGGCGCTGGTATCGGTGCGATTCTCAGCGACATCGGGATCGGAACGGAACTGGCCGATGGCAAACAGGTTGTTGAAATGCAAGGCAAAGTCTACGTGGTCGAGCCGGCCTTGCGCGCCGATGTGGCCCTGATCCATGCTGATCGCGCCGACAGTTTTGGCAATCTGGCCTATGTTGCGACCGCGCGAAACTTTAACCCCTTGATGGCAACGGCCGCCGATTGCGTCATTGCCGAAGCCGAGCGGGTTCTGCCGCTTGGGCAGCTCCGTGCGGATGATGTCCACACTCCCGGTGTATTTGTCGACCACCTAACCGAGCTGGGTGAACTGTCAAAGGAGTATGCCGTTGTCCGACGTTAGGGATCGCATGGTCGCCCGTGCCGCACGGGAAATTGCACCGGGTATGGTGGTCAATTTGGGAATTGGCCTGCCGACAAAGGTGGTCAACCACCTGCCTGCGGATTTCCCCGTGTGCTTGCATACAGAGAACGGCCTGACGGGTATCGGCCCGACCTTGCCCCCGGAAAAGGCTGACCGGAACCTGATTGATGCCGGTGGCGCTTATGTCTCCACAATTCCGGGGTCGGCCTTTTTTGATAGCGCCACCAGTTTTGCCATCGTCCGCTCCGGTCGGCTTGACCTGACGATGCTTGGGGCTTTCGAGGTCAGTGCCGCAGGCGATCTGGCCAATTGGAGAATCCCCGGAAAATTCAGCCCCGGCGTCGGCGGTGGAATCGAGCTTGCGCAAAAGGCGCGGCGGGTCGTTGTTCTTACCACCCATACGGACCGTGCAGGAAACGCCAAGCTGAAGCAGGAATGTTCCCTGCCGCTGACAGCCCGCGCTTGCGTGTCGCGGATATTCACCGACATGGCCGTGATCGACATCACCGCGGTCGGGTTTGTCCTTGTTGAAATCGCAGAAGGCGTCAGCGCCGCCGACGTGGTTGCAGCAACCGACGCGCCGCTGGTGGTGCCTGATATGCCCCTGCCTACATTCTGAGAATTCTGATGCATGAAGACCTGAAAAACCGCCTGTGTGACGCTGTCGATCAAAAGTTTGAACGGCAGGTCGCTTTTCTGTCCGCGCTTACAGCACACCCGTCGACCCGTGGAAACGAGCAATCGGCACAAGGGTTCATGGCTGATGAACTGGGCGCGCGGGGATACGAGCTTGACCGCTGGCAGATAGATATTGCCGAAATCCAGCATTTGCCGGGTTTTTCGCCAGTGCTGGGTCCTTATGACGACGCGGTGAATGTCGTCGGCATCCATCGGTCCCGCACGCAAAATGGTCGATCGCTGATCCTGAACGGGCATATCGACGTCGTTCCCGCCGGGCCGCTGGACATGTGGGACAGCCCGCCGTTTGAACCGCGGGTCGCAGATGGCTGGCTTTATGGGCGCGGCGGCGGGGATATGAAGGCCGGTCTGGCATCGAACCTCTTTGCACTTGATGCGCTCACCACTTGCGGGCTTGCTCCGGGTGGCGATGTCTATTTCCAATCCGTGGTCGAGGAAGAATGTACCGGCAATGGCGCGCTTGCCTGTCTGGCGCGCGGCTACACCGCCGACGCCGCGCTGATCCCAGAGCCGTTTTCCGAACACCTTGTCACCGCCCAATTGGGTGTCATCTGGTTTCAGGTTCACCTCACGGGGCTGCCGACCCACGTTGCCTATGCCGGGACCGGGGCAAACGCGATCGAGGCGGCCTTTCCGCTGATCCACGCCTTGCATAAGATGGAGCATCGCTGGAACGCGTCGGAAAACCGCCCCGACGAATACGGGCACATGGACCACGCGCTGAACCTCAACATCGGCAAGATCGAGGGGGGCGACTGGACCAGTTCCGTCCCTGCATGGAGCGTGTTCGACGTCCGCATGGCGATCTTCCCGGGTCAGTCGATTGACGCCGCCAAGGCCGAAATCGAACAGGTGATCATGGATGCGGCGCGCGAAAACGCGTTCCTGCGCAATTCACTGCCCGAGGTCGTCTATCATGGTTTTCACGCAGAAGGATACGCACTGTCCCGCGACAGTTCCGCGAACGCGGCTTCGGCCATTGCGGCGCTGGATATGGCGCACCAAAGCGTCAGTGGAACGGCCTTGCAGCGCGAGGCGATAACAGCCACCACCGATGCGCGCTTTTTCGGGCTTTATGCGGACACACCGGCACTGGTCTATGGTCCGCGCGCCCAAGCGATTCACGGGTTCAACGAACGTGTCGATCTGGAAAGCATGCGTCGCATTACCAAGGCAACTGCACTGTTCATCGCCGATTGGTGCGGCACAGAAGAGGTATAAGTCATGCGCGATGCCGTCATAGTTTCAACCGCCCGCACACCGATCGGCAAAGCCTACCGCGGGGCGTTCAACAACCTGGAGGTTTCCAGCCTTGCAGCCCATGCGGTAAACGCGGCACTGGCGCGCGCCGGGCTAAGCGGCGGCGAGGTGGAAGAAGCCGTTTTCGGCTCGGCCCTGACCCAAGGGTCCGCTGGTATCAACGTGGCCCGGCATATCGTTCAGGCTGCGGGCCTGCCCGACAGTGTGGCAGGCGCGACAGTCGATCGTCAGTGTGCGTCGGGCCTTAACGCGATTGCCATCGCATCGCACATGGTGCGCTGTGAAGGTGTCGATGTCACTTTGGCCGGGGGTGTGGACAGCATTTCGCTGGTGCAGAACGCGCATTGGAACAGCTACCGCTACCATGACCCATCTGTGCGCGACGAATATTACCTCGCCATGCTCGACACCGCCGAGGTGGTCGCGCAGCGGTACGGCGTCACCCGCGCAGCCCAGGATGCCTATGCCCTGCAAAGTCAGATGCGCACAGCCAAAGCGCAGGAAGCCGGGCTGTTCGCGGATGAAATCGTCCCGGTTGAGGCGATCAAGCTGGTGACCGACAAGGCCACCGGTGAAACCTTTGAGGAAGCGGTGCGCCTTGAACGGGACGAATGCAACCGCCCCGGCACGACCGCCGACGCGCTGTCAGGCCTTGCCGCGGTGAAAGGCGAAGGCATGACCGTCACGGCAGGCAATGCCAGTCAGTTGTCCGACGGTGCCGCTGCCCTGATCATCATGGAAGCCGCAGAGGCGGAGCGTCGCGGGCTTGCGCCGCTTGGGGCGTTACGTGGCTTTGCCGTGGCCGGGGTCGCACCCGCAGAAATGGGCATTGGCCCGGTGCGGGCCATCCCACGTCTGCTGGCCCGTGCTGGCCTGTCCGTGAACGACATCGACCTGTGGGAAATCAACGAGGCGTTCGCGGCCCAGCTTCTCTGTTGCCGCGATAAATTGTCGATCCCTGATGCGCGCTTGAACGTGAACGGCGGCGCCATTTCCATTGGCCACCCCTATGGCATGTCCGGTGCGCGCATGGCCGGGCATATCCTGCTGGAAGGACGCCGCCGAGGCGCGAAATGGGGCGTCGTTTCCATGTGCGTTGGTGGCGGCCAAGGTGCCGCCGGATTGTTCGAAGTGTTCTGAAGGTATGACCATGCAAACCCTCGCCCCCGACCAACTTGCGCAATTGACGGCGCTGCGTCATGACCTGCACCGCTATCCCGAAGCCTCTGGCGAAGAAATCGCAACAGCCCAGCGTATCAGCGCCGAGCTGGAGGCGCTTGGCACCGACCGGATCTGGCAAGGGTTGGGTGGGCACGGCGTTGCGGCTGAATTCACGGGTGCCGCCCCCGGTCCAACCATATTGCTGCGGTGTGAGCTTGACGGGCTGCCAATCCGCGAACTGTCCGACCTGCCGTATAAATCCCTGATCGAAGGCAAGGGGCACCTTTGCGGCCATGACGGCCATATGGTGTCGATGCTGGGCGTCGGAATGCGGCTGAAGATGCGGCCAGCAACAGGCCGCGTGATCCTGTTGTTCCAACCCGCCGAGGAAACCGGCGCCGGGGCAAAGGCGGTTGTCGAAGATGGCAGATGGCCGGAAATCCGCCCGGACTACGCGTTCGCCTACCACAATGTGCCCGGTCGGCCCTTGGGGGAAATTGGCCTGCGGTCCGGGCCCGGCAATTGTGCGTCGCGCGGCATGCAGATCCTGTTCGAGGGTAAAAGCTCGCACGCTGCCGCACCAGAGGACGGATTGTCGCCCGCGCCTGTGATGGCCAAGCTGATGACCTCTCTGCCGGGCTTGGGCGGCGGCAAGATTGGAGACGATGCCTTTGCACTATCCACGCTGACCCATGCCAATCTGGGCGAACCCACCTTTGGTATCGCGCCGGCAGACGGTGAGCTGCGGGTGACCCTGCGGACCATGTCGAACGCGCGCATGGACTCCTTGATCGCTGATGCACTGGCCGAGGTGGAACGCAGCAAGGGCGCGCTTAGGGTGGGCGTCCAGTGGCACGACATATTCCCGTCCGTGGTCAACGATGCTGATGCAACGGCCATCGCACGGGACGTCGCACGGAAACTGGGGCATGCAATCAACGAAATGCCGCTGCCGATGCGCTGGTCCGAGGATTTCGGGCGCATCGGAGATGACGGGACCAAAGCCACCATGCTTTACATCGGGTCCGGTGAAACTCAGCCCCAGCTGCACAATCCCGACTATGATTTCCCCGATGCACTGCTGCCCATCGTGATCGACCAATTCTGTGGAATCGTCGAAAGCCTGTTGGGCCCGCTCGGATCATGACCCCAGACAGCTACCCCGGCTCCTGGTGTGAAATTCATCTTGATCGGATTTCCCGAAACCTGACGTTGGCGCTGGGACTTGTCCCCCCGGGGCGCAGGCTCTGCGCGGTGCTCAAGGCCGATGCCTACGGCCACGGGATTGCGCAGGTCGTGCCCTTGATGCAGGCACAGGGCGTCACTTGTATCGGCATCACCTCGAATGCAGAGGCTTGTGCAGTGCGCGATGCGGGGTTTGACGGCAGCTTGATTCGCGTACGCGCTGCCACGCCGGACGAAATCGAAAACGCATTGGAAGCACAGGTAGAAGAACAAGTCAGCTCGCTAGTCATAGCCGAAAAATTGAAGGCGCTCAAAGCTGCGGGCCATACCGTGCGTGCCCATCTGGCCTTGAATGCCTTTGGCATGTCGCGCGACGGGCTCGAGATTTCGACAGATAACGGGCAGTCGACCTGCCGATCTATCTTGAATTTGCTGGCCAATGATATCGTGGGCATCTGCACCCACTTCCCATGCAATACCCCTGAAAACCTGCGTTCCAGCGCACACCTGTTTCAGGAACAGGTATCTTGGATCATCGAAAACAGTGCGCTGGAACGGTCAGATATTCTGGTTCATGCGGGCAGTTCACTGACGTTGGTGTCAGACGAACCGATTGAGACCGATATGTATCGGTGCGGTGCGATCTTTTATGGTATCCTGAAGCCCGAACTGGGGTTTCAGACCACGATGAGTTTGAAGGCGCGCGTGGTCAGCGTTGGGGATTATCCAAAGGGTGCATCGGTCGGCTATGACCGGGCGTGCCGTCTGGACAAGGACCGGAAGCTGGCGTGCCTTTCGATTGGCTATGCAAACGGGTTTCGACGGGGCGCTGACCCTGATGCTGCCGTCGTGCTTGGCGGCTGTCTTGCTCCGGTCTTGGGCAAGGTCTCCATGAACACGCTGACGGTCGACGTTACCGATGTTGACGGCATCCAGATCGGGGACGAGGCCACCGTGTTCGGTGGCATTGCAGACACCAAAGCGTCGCTCACTGCGACCGAACAGTATTTTTGCACGATCATGGCCGATCTCTACGCCGATTGGGGAATGCGCAATGCGCGTATTTTTGGCTGATCAGCCGCGATTTGGCCCAAGGTATCCATCCTGCGGCCATTCAGGCGCGAAACGCTTTTGATTGAGAAAGGTCAACAACGGTGCCTTCCAGATGGGCAAGACTGCGTTTTGCACATGCCAAGCCCTCGGAAATTTCCCAATGAAAACGCGCCTAAGTTGAATATTCCACGGCATGTGGCCACCCTTTTGAGCAGAACCTGCGAGGCGATCTAACCCTGCGTATTCTGCGTCCTTTTCAGGATGCAGGAGAGCGAGATGGAAAGATTGCCAATGCGCAAGATCAAGGATGTTTTACGACTACGCGCGTCGGGGTATTCGACGCGTAAGACTGCACAGAGTCTGGGGTTGGGTCGGAGTTCTGCGCGGAATTATATTCAGCGTGCTGCCCAGGCGGGCCTCTCATGGCCAGATGTTCAGAACCTTGATGAGGGTGCTCTTGAACGGAAGCTTTTCCACCAAGTGGCGGGCGCGCAGGCTGATCCGTTCGGGGAACCGGACTGGTCGGAAATCTACCGGGAGTTGAAGCGCTCTGGCGTGACCCTGCGCCTTCTTTGGGAAGAATATCGCGCGTGTCACCCTGATGACGGGTATGGGTATTCCGCCTATTGCCAGCATTACCGCGCGTGGGTGAAGCGGTTGTCACCGCCCACGCGCCAGCGCCATGTTGCGGGCGAGATGGTGTTCGTCGATTATTCCGGGGTGCGCATGGAGGTGGCGGATCCCGCCACTGGCACGCGTCGACCCGTTGAGCTGTTCGTTGCGGTGTTGGGCGCGTCGAATTACACCTATGCCGAAGCCAGTTGGCGCCAGACGCTGCCGGACTGGATCGGTGCCCATGTTCGCGCATTCGAATTCTTCGGAGGCGCACCGGCCTTGATCGTCTCGGACAATCTAAAATCCGCCGTCGTGCGCGCATGTTTCCATGAGCCAGGCGTCAACCGCAGCTACACCGACCTGGCACGCCATTATCAAACGGCCATCCTCCCGGCGCGTCCTTACAAACCGAAGGCAGAAGGCGCGGTGCTGTTGGTTCAGCGCTGGATTGTCGCGCGGCTGCGCAATCGGGTTTTTTCTCACTGGAGGAGTTGAACGCGGCCATTCGCGAAGAGCTGACACGGCTGAATGCCCGCGTCAGCCGTCACCTTGGCGCCTCCCGCCAGCAGCTCTTCGAGCAGTTTGACAAACTCGCCCTGATCCCGCTTCCTCCGACACGCCAGGTTCATGCCGATTGGCAAAAGGTCACCGTTGGCGCAGAT
>NZ_JAFMHJ010000020.1 GCF_017854565.1 Yoonia sp. | reverse complement strand
GATTACGCTACGAAACGGATCAGCCCGCCTCAAGCTGGTTTTGTCTGACAAGACCCGACGAGCTGATCCTGACCGGGATGATCCACGACCACGGCGCGCGGCTGCGGTCGTTCCGGATCGCCGCAGAGGCGCTGCGCGACATCAGCGCGTCGCGCAGCGCCGCCTGACCTAACCAGCCAGCGCCGTGTCACAGCGCCCGCACACGCCAGCATGCGCATGGGTGCCCACATCGGGCAGGATTTTCCAGCAGCGCTGGCATTTCTCGCCCTCGGCGCGGGCAAACACCACAGCCACATCGGCAACATCATCCAAACGGAACGCATCCGCAGGTGCCAAGTCCGTTGATACCGATATGCCCGACGTGATGCACAGATCATTAAAGCTGACGGTCTCAAGCAGCTTGGCGGCATCCGCAGTCACGTAGACGGTCGGTGCCGCCTCAAGCGAGGCACCAATGACCTTGGCTGTCCGCTCGACCTCCAATGCGCCGGTCACAACGCGACGGACCTTGCGGACGGTCGCCCATTTCTCGGCCAACGCCGCATCGCGCCAATCGGCGGGCGTTTGGGCGAAATCCTCCAGATGCACCGAACTGTCATCACCGGGAAAGCGTTCCAGCCAGACCTCTTCCATGGTGAAGGCCAGCATTGGCGCCAACCATTTGGTGATCCGGTGGAACAGGATATCCAGCACGGTGCGGGCCGCGCGGCGGCGCTCAGTATCACCGTCACAATACAGCGCATCCTTGCGGATATCAAAGTAAAACGCCGACAGATCAACCGTCGCAAAGGTAAACACCGCCTGAAACACGCCTTGGAAATCGTATTTGGCGTAGCCTTCGCGCACGGTCTGGTCCAGATCGGACAACCGGTGCAGCACCCAGCGTTCCAATTCGGGCATATCTGCGGTGTCCACCCGGTCAGCCTCGGTAAAGTCGGCGAGCGACCCCAGCATATAGCGCATCGTGTTGCGCAACCGGCGATAGCTGTCAGCCACCCCTTTGAGAATCTCATCCCCGATCCGCAGATCAGCCGTATAATCTGACTGTGCCACCCAAAGCCGCAGGATGTCTGCGCCGTATTGCTGAATGACCTTTTCAGGCGCAACCGTATTGCCCACCGACTTGGACATCTTCATGCCCTTTTCATCCAGCGTAAACCCGTGGGTCAACACCCCGCGATAGGGCGCGTGGCCCATCGTGCCGCAGGCCTGCAGCATTGACGAATGGAACCACCCGCGATGCTGGTCTGTGCCTTCCAGATAAAGGTCGGCCATGCCATCCGAAGACCCATCAGGCCGGTCACGCAGCACGAATGCGTGGGTCGAGCCGCTGTCGAACCAGACATCCAGAATGTCGAACACCTGATCGTAGTCGTCGGGGTTCACGTCGGTCCCAAGAAGGCGTTCCTTTGCGCCTTCCTTGTACCATGTGTCCGCGCCTTCGGCCTCGAATGCGGCGAGCACGCGGGCGTTCACGGCGGCGTTGCGGAGCAGGTAATCAGGTTCGCTTGGCTGGGTGCCCTTCTTGGTGAAACAGGTCAGCGGCACGCCCCATGCGCGCTGGCGCGACAGCACCCAATCGGGGCGCGCCTCGATCATCGCGTACAGGCGGTTACGGCCCTTTTGCGGGGTCCAAGTGACCAATTCGTCGATAGAGCGCAGCGCGCGTTCACGGATCGTCGTGCCGTAGGTATCTTGGCCATCGCCGACGGGTTTGTCGATGGCCGCAAACCATTGCGGGCGGTTCAGACGGATCACCGGGGCCTTGGACCGCCAGCTATGCGCATCAGAAATCGTGATGCGCTTGGTCGCGATCAGCGCGCCAACCTCTTTCAGCTTTTCGATCACCGCCTTGTTGGCCCCACCGGGCTTGCCATTGGGTTTCAGGATGCTTTCGCCGCCAAAGAACGGAAGGTCCGCGCGATATGAACTGTCATCAAGAATGTTATAGGTCATCGGCAAGCCATGCTTGACCCCGATGGCATAGTCGTCGTCACCGTGGCTGGGCGCGGTATGCACAAACCCGGTGCCGGTGTCGTCGGTGACGTGACCGCCGGGAAGCAGTGGCACGGGGAAATCCCATTCGGGATCGGCGCTGGCCAAGGGATGGGCGCAGGTGAATGTCGAAAGTGCCTCGCTTGTCACGGTGTGCAAACGACGGAACATGCCTTGCTCAAGCCGCGCCTTTTCCATCACATCTGCTGCAAGTGCATCGGCGATAAGGTATTTTTCCCCTACTTTTGCCCAGCACTCTAATGGAGTTTCAAGAACTTCATAAAGGCCATAAGTGATATTCGCGCCAAAACAGATTGCGCGGTTCTGAGGTATCGTCCACGGTGTTGTTGTGAAGATTAGCACAGACGTATTTTTATACGTCTCGGTCAGGTTTTGAGCCTTACCACCAGACGAAAATACAAGGATCCCATCACCAGACTCCCCAATTTCGGGCCGCCCGCCTCCAACCACCGGAAACTTGACCCAGATCGCGTCGGTCTGACGGTCGTGGTATTCGACCTCTGCCTCGGCCAGGGCAGTCTTTTCCACCGGCGACCACATCACGGGCTTCGATCCCTGATACAGCGTGCCATTCATCAGGAACTTCTGAAATTCCTCGGCGATGACCCGTTCCGCATGAAACGCCATCGTCAGATAGGGGTCGTCCCAGTTGCCGGTTATCCCAAGGCGCTTGAATTCCTCGCGCTGGATATCGACCCAGCCTTCGGCGAACTTGCGACACTCCTGCCGGAAATCGACGACATTCACGGCATCCTTGTCCTGCCCCTTGGCGCGGTATTTCTCCTCGATCTTCCATTCGATCGGCAACCCGTGGCAATCCCAGCCGGGCACATAGCGCGCATCGCGGCCCATCATCTGCTGGGACCGCACCACCATATCCTTGAGGATCTTGTTCAGCGCATGCCCGATATGCAGATGCCCGTTCGCATAGGGCGGGCCGTCATGCAGGGTGAAAGGCGCCCGGCCCTCGGCCTTGGCGCGCAGCTTGTCATATACACCAATCTGCGCCCAGCGGGCCAACCATTCAGGCTCTCGTTTGGGCAATCCGGCCCGCATCGGGAAATCCGTCTGCGGCAAGTTCAAGGTAGATTTGTAATCAGGGGTCTCGGCGCACATTTGCGGCGTCCTTCAGCAGTCATGAAATCAAGGAAATGAGCGGTGCGCGGACGCAGACACCTTTTCCCGGCATGTTTGATTGCTCAAACCGCCGGGGACGTAATTCGTATGATCATCAGATTCATCATAGACGCGCTTATAGGACCGTGACGAACGGGGGTAAAGCCTCAGCGTCCAGCTTCTTATGTCTTCAACTACTCCCGCCGGAGGCAGCACCATTTCAACCAGAAGTGGCCATTCTTTCGGAAATCATACGTCCTTGGCCTTGGCGCGGCCAAAATCGGGCGCATCTGTATCCTGCCCCGCCTCGATGATCGAGCGACGTATCGACCGCGTGCGTGTAAAATAATCGTGCAGGTGATCGCCATCGCCTTGCCGAATGGCACGCTGCAAGGCGAAAAGTTCTTCGGTAAATCGGCCCAGAATTTCCAGCGTGGCCTCTTTGTTGTTCAAAAACACATCCCGCCACATCACCGGATCGGACGCTGCAATCCGGGTGAAATCGCGAAAACCCGCGGCAGAGTATTTGATCACTTCGCTATCGGTCACGCGGCGCAGATCATCGGCCACACCGACCATCGTATAGGCAATCAAATGCGGCGTGTGGCTGGTCACGGCCAACACCAGATCATGATGCTCTGCGTCCATCTCATCAACTTGCGCGCCCATGCCGCGCCACAGCCCTGCGAGCTTTTCAACGGCGTCACGATCGGCGTCCTGGGCTGGCACCAGAATACAAAAACGATTGTCAAACAGTTCGGCGAAGCCTGACCGCGGCCCCGAATGTTCCGTTCCGGCCAGCGGATGCGCCGGGACAAAATGCACACCCGACGGGATATGAGGCGACACTACGTCAATCACTGTGCGCTTGACCGATCCAACATCGCTGATGGTACAGCCGGGCTTCAATACCGGGCCTATCTCTTGCGCGACAGCTTCCATCGCGCCGACCGGCACGCATAAAACCACCAGATCCGCGTCTTTGGCAGCCGCCACAACGCTATCACATACCTGATCGCACAGACCTATTTCGCGGGCGATTTCGCGCGTTTCAGCCGATTTTGCATAGCCGACAATCTCACCGGCCAACCCCGCGCGGCGCATCGCATGACACATTGATGATGCAATCAGGCCCAGGCCGATCAGCGCGACGCGCTCATAAATGACCGCCATCAGATGGCCCCCTTGAACTGGGCTACGGCGTGCACAACGCGGCGGCAGGCGCTTTCGTCGCCCACTGTAATACGCAGGCAATAGGGTAATTTGTAGCCAGAAACCTGTCGCACAATGATGCCCGCGGCGCGCAGATGGGCATCACAGGCCGCAGCTTCGGCGTCATCCGCGAACCGCGCCAGCACAAAATTCGCGGTGGATGTATCAGAGGGCACGCCCAGTTCCGCCAGCGCTGTGGCCATCCACTCGCGCCACTTCGCGTTCTCGACCCGGCACTTTTCCGTATAATCCGTGTCGCGAACCGCAGCTTCTGCGGTCACCAACGCCGCCGCCGACATGTTGAATGGTCCGCGAATGCGGTTCATCACATCAATAATTGATTGCGGGCCATATCCCCAGCCGATCCGCAAACCGCCCAGCCCATAAATCTTGGAGAAAGTACGGGTCATGACAACGTTCTCGCGGCTCTCAATCAACGCAAGGCCCGCATCGTAGCCATCAACATATTCCGCATAAGCGCCATCCAGAACAAGGATCGCTTGCGGCGGCAATCCGTCCGCCAGCCGTGCAACTTCCGCACCGCCAATCATGGTGCCGGTGGGATTATTTGGATTGGCAATAAACACCAGCTTTGTACGCTGCGTGCAGGCGGCAAGAATTGCGTCGACATCCGTGACACGCTCCCGCTCGCGCACCTCGACAGGGTCGGCCCCGGCCGCCAAAGCCGAAATACGGTAAAGAGCAAACCCATGCTCCGTGTGTACCACCTCGTCACCGGGACCGGCATAACATTGGCTCAAAAAATGGATGATCTCATCCGAGCCGACGCCACAAATCACACGGTCCGGATCGACGCCCCAGACATCACCAATGGCCTGCCGCAGTCCGGCGTGGTCTGTCGAAGGATAGCGGTGCAAGTTATGCACAGCGCGCGAAAAGGCGTCTTTTGCCGCGTCACTAGGCCCCAATGGATTTTCATTCGACGAGAGTTTGAGCACATTGCTCACCCCGTCCAGATGCGCCACACCGCCCTCATATAGCGCTATGTCCATAATTCCGGGTTGCGGTTGAATGCCGTCAGCCATTTTCACGTCCAATCGATGTCGTTTGCCACCTTCTAGCGCCCAGTCTGCGTCCTGACCAGACAGAAGCGAAAGTGCGCGCCAATATCGCTTCTTCCGAGCAAAAATATCCCTGCCAGAGGCACCAATTTTCTAGAAAACTGGTCCGCGTCCCCAAATGAAAAGAGCACGGCCCGAAATAGCGCGGGCTGGGCACCCTCGCCCACCCACCGGCCACCACTACTAAATGAACATCGTTCATTTATATTGACAGGGAGCCACGGCCAGCGTATCAATTGAACATAGTTCATAAAATAAGGAACACGAAAATGCGCCGCACGATGATCGTAACTCTCGCACTTGGCCTTGCAGCAACGGCATCCCATGCCGATACCAGCAGCCAACACGCGTCACAGTCCGTTAACCTGAGCGGCCAAGCCGCAAGCGAAGGATCAGCATCCATCGCATCCGCCGCATCGACGGTCATCGCGGTCCCGCTTCTTGTATTTGGATCGACGCTGGTGATTTCAGGTGCCGCGTTGGAAGGCATTGGTGATGGGGCTCTCACCCTTGGTGCCGGCGTTCATGCAGCCGACCATGGCACGCACGCGCCCGCAGTGCAGCCAAACGGCCCGCCAACTCTTGATTGATCAAGCCAAGGGAGATCACGATGATCCGTATTATTTTTGTGTTTTTTGCCGTCCTATTGACCATCACACCCGCATTTGCGGTCGCGGGGAGCAGTCAGGCAGGCGACTCAGTTCTGCCGTCCGCCGATGTTGCCGCATTTTCCAATCGGGTCCAGCAAGACCTTGCTGCGCGCGGCGCACAAGTCGCAATCGTCGCGCGGATGGGGCGCGATCCGTCCCAATTGCCTGATGGCGTCACCTATACCCATGTTGGATTTTGGGTCTATTCCCAGATCACGCTGGCGGATGGCACCACGGGCCAAGGCTACCGCGTCTACAACCTGTATCAACGGGCCGACGCGCCGACCCGCAGCGATCTGATCCAGGACAGCCCTGCTGATTTCTTCGCTGGTGCCCACCGTCTTGATGCAGGCATCATCATTCCCGACCCAAGACTGCAACGCAAGCTGCTCGCCGTCATTGCGAGCCCAACATACGCCGCCCTGCACAACCCAAATTATTCGGTACTGGCAAACCCCGCCACGCGCCAATTCCAGAATTGCACCGAACATACCCTGAACGTGCTGATGGCAAGCATTTATGGCACGCAGGACATAAACCAGATCAAGGCCGATATTGGCGCCCATTTCACACCGCAGACTATTCCCGTGAACGGGTTGAAGCGGTCGCTTGCGACGATCGCGTCCGCCGCGCTGACAACGGTGGATCACGGGCCCGTCGTGGCGACTGCTACGTTTGGCACGATCGCGCGGTTCATGCAGGCCAGTCAACTTACCGCAGAGGTATATCGCCTCACGCCAGAACGCGCCGTGCGTTTCTGAGCCATGGGCCATTGTGCAGCAGCAACGGCGGCCCGAACCCATGAAACGCCAAACAAAAAGGCCGCGCCAAACGGCGCGGCCTTCTGCAAATCAATACCCGGAACGGCTTAGTTCTTGGCGTAGAATTCGACAACCAGATTTGGTTCCATCGTCACTGGGTACGGCACGTCGCCCAGACCCGGTGTGCGCACGAATGTCGCAATCATCTTCGAGTGATCAACATCCATGTAATCAGGCACATCGCGCTCTGGCAGTTGGCTTGCCACAAGGACCAGTTCCATCTGCTTGGACTTCTGACGGACTTCGATCACGTCGCCCTCTTTGACCCGGTAGGATGGGATGTTCACACGCTGGCCGTTCACGGTCACGTGGCCGTGGTTCACAAACTGACGGGCTGCGAAAACAGTCGGCACGAATTTGGCGCGGTATACGACAGCATCCAGGCGACGCTCGAGCAGACCAATAAGGTTCTCACCGGTGTCACCCTTGACGCGTTCAGCTTCGCCATAAATGCGGCGGAATTGCTTTTCAGTCAGGTCGCCGTAATAGCCCTTGAGCTTCTGCTTGGCACGCAGCTGTATCCCGAAGTCCGAGATCTTGCCTTTGCGGCGCTGGCCGTGCTGACCGGGGCCATATTCACGACGATTAACGGGGGATTTCGGCCGACCCCAGATGTTTTCACCCATCCGACGGTCAATTTTATGTTTGGCAGCGGTACGTTTAGTCATACGCTGATCTCCTTCTGTATGTGATGAAGGGCGTTGTCCTTTCCCCGGATTTTGCCGGGACGACAGGGTTCTGCTTGCGCAGTCCACCAACACCAATGAATGTTGGGCTTATAAGCAGGAATCCCGCCCTGTCAACGCTCTATTCCAAAGCTGGTCATGTGGCGTTTTACAAGTGTCGCAGTAATGCACAGTTTATGTCTAAATGTAACCACACCGAGGGGCTATATCAGGCCTTGGGGCGTTAATGAGGTTCAAAGATGCCCCTTTTTGTTAGTATTTTGTTAATCAGTGTGGCGGCGGTGTGGCTCACGCTTGACTATGTGGTGAGACGCAAGTTCAACCGCCTCAAGCGAGGAGTGACCGCCGCTTTTCAATCGGCGATCGCAGAAAGCGCGGTTGCACCGGAGATTGGTGCAACCGACCTTGCCGGTTCGGCGTTGATGCCGCTGGCGGTTGACCTGATGCGCAAACAAAACTGCACCCTCCCATTCGAGGCCCTGACACAGGCAGAGCAGCGCATCGTTCTTTTTGCCTATGCGATAGATGTCCTGCCGGCATGGGTTGTCAGACATGCCGCAATGTACTTGCGCGGCGATCACAAAGCGGTGGTGACCCAGCTGCGACGGATCAAAACATCGCGGCCACAGCACAAAATGCAGCATTTTGGCAGCATCCGTGCCCAACACGGATTGCGCGTGGGGCCAGAAACCTAGACATGAACGGTCATGTCCGACATGCCTCCACCCCGGTTCTACCATTTTGCTGCGGCCGTTGCCGCTGGCGGCCTGATAACACTGATGGTGCAATTTAACGGCATTTTGGCGATTTACGGCTCACTACTTTTTGCATCGTGGATACCGCACCTGACCGGGACGTGCGCGGCCCTGATCATGCTGGCGGTCCTCAGACCAAGACGCGCCGCGATGGCGCGCCCACCCATCTGGACCTATCTGGGCGGCGTATCAGGGGCATTCACCGTCATGCTGACGTCTTTCACTGTGAACACGGCCCTGGCTCTGTCAGGGACCATCGCGCTGGGACTTGTCGGGCAGATGATATTCAGCCTGTTTGCCGATATGCGCGGGCTGTTTGGATTACCCAAGCGGCTGCCGGGGCGACAGGAGTATAAATCTTTGGCCCTGATCATCGCTGGCAGCATGATCCTGATCTTCTTTGGGCGCGGCGCATGATCTGGCTTGCCGGTCTTGCGATACTTGCCGGTGTGCTGGTGTCGCTGTCACGCCAGATAAACGGTCGGCTGGCGTTATCGACATCCGCGACGGAGTCGTCATTGTGGAATCATGTCGTGGGGCTGACGTTCCTCAGCTTTGCCGCCCTGCTGTTCGGCGGGCTGTTTGCCGGGCAACCGCAGGCGGCCCCATGGTGGGCCTTCTTGGGCGGCCCCGTCGGGATGGTTTTCATCGCGGCTGGCAGCTGGCTCATTTCCCGGCTCGGGGCCGCGCAAACCGCCATCCTGATCATTGCCGGTCAGATGATTTCTGGTGTGGCGCTGGATATCATGACCGGCACACCCGGCAACCTGTGGGCGCAGGTGACAGGCGTGGCATTGATCCTGTTGGGGATCAAGTCAGGGCAAGGCCGCAAATCATAACCTGCCGCAAGACCGCTGAGATATTTTTACCGCCCATCAATACATACCGTATAGGGAGAGTAATGTAATTTTAGCTTAATCATAGATGGCAGAGCAAAAAATGGCGCTTACAAGAATGCTCGGCCTGTTTGCGGCGATCCTGCTTCTTTCAACAGGGATCGCATTTCTTGGCTATCACTACTTGAAACTTGCCAGCGAATACCGCAAGAACAACTTTATCCATCTGAGCGAAACGCAACGCGCCATGGACTATCTCGAAGAACATCCCAAATTGGAGAAATCCGAAATAGAAGTGCTGCGCGCGCATGTTGCAGCCGCACAGGCACAGGCAATCTGGTGTGTCGCAAACCTGTCGGCACTCGAAACCAGAGCGTTTCACTGGCTTGGCGTTGGATCTGCGCTGGATATCTGCAAGTATGATATCAGAACCTCTGAACTGCTTTTGGCGCGCCTCAACGGGCTGATCGAAAGTAATGATGCCCGGCACATTGTGCAAACGACCCCCTACCTTGTCTTCTACTTCAAACGCGGATTGCTGCGGATGCGGGAGGACAGTTTTGCATTTCAACCTTTTGTCGACATCATCGAAGGCAAGCTGGGCCTGCTGGTCAAGATATCGACACTAATCGCGAGCACCGGGTTAGGGCTGTTATTCAGTCTGGTCGCGGCGAAACTTGTCCGGGCGTGGCGGTCGCAATCCGACCAAACGATCGAAATGCAGCGCATGGCGCAGCGGTTTTCGCTTGCCATACAGGCATCGTCTGATGGTTTTGCGCTTTTCAACAAGGAGAGGGTTCTTCTGACCTGCAATGATCGGTATCGGGAACTGTCACATCCGAACCCCGCGTTCATCCGCGACGGCATGACAGCCATCGAGATCATGAATGACGCGGCGGACAAGGGTTTTTACCAGACAAACGGTCTCGACACGGCTGATTTCGTTTCGGGGCACGTGCTGCAGATGCGGTCTGACCATGATGATGTACAGTTGGAAATTTCAGACGACCGACATGTCTTGGTGCGGTTCAGTCAGACGGAGTTTGGTGATCAGGTCATTACCCGCACAAACATTACCGACGCGGTACGCAATGCCAGAAAGCAGCGTGAATACACGCGAACGCTCAAGAAAGCCAAAGACGCCGTTGAACGGCAATCGCTGACCGACCCGTTGACAGGGCTGGCCAACAGGCGACAGCTTGATGTCGCGCTACACGCGCAGATGGAAATCGGCCCAGCATCGCTGATCCGTATTGATCTGGATCGGTTCAAACAGGTCAATGATGTGCTTGGCCATGATGCTGGCTGGTGACCATGTGCTGCGCATCGTCGCAAAACTGCTGACCGAACACACACGCGAGGATGATTTGCCAGCCCGCGTTGGCGGTGACGAATTTGTCGTGCTTTGCGCACCCGGCACCCAATTGCAGGACGCCACAATACTCGCCTCGCGTCTGCTTCATGCCATCAAACATCCGGTGAGCTATGGCAAAAAGCGATGTATTTTTGGGGCCAGTTTTGGCATCGCCATCGGCGACCCCAGCATTACTGCGCCCAGCGAACTTCTCAGCAATGCCGATGCCGCGCTTTATCAAGCCAAGGCCGACGGTCGGGGGAAAATCGTCAACTTTTCGAATGATATGCGCAAAGCGGCAAAACAAGAAAGAGCGCTTGCCGATCGGTTTATGCAGGCACTTGGTGACGGCGAATTTGTTCCGTATTTTCAGACCCAACATGATGCACGCACCTGGAAACTATCGGGCGTCGAAGTCTTGGCCAGATGGGAGCATCCTATTGATGGTGTCCTGAGCCCCATCAAATTTCTGGGAATAGCAAAGCAGCTTGGCTTGGAAGCCGAACTTGACACAGTAATTTTTGAAGCGGCCGAACGGGCCGTCGCGGTGCTGAAAACGGCGGGGATTATCCTGCCAAGTGTCGCATTCAATGTGAGCGCGTCACGGATCATTGATCCACTGTTCCTGCAGCATCTGAAATTGATTCCTCATGAGAAACGGAAAGGCTACGTCTTCGAAATTCTGGAATCGATTTCGTATGAAGATGCCAGCCAACACCTTGTCATGGCGATAGATACCCTCAAGGATATGGGCTTTAAGGTGGATGTCGACGATTTCGGCTCTGGCCATGCCTCTATCAATAGCGTCCTGAGCATCGAACCGGACTCCTTGAAAATTGACCGAAGAATTATCTCTCCGCTGGGAAAAAGTGAACGGGCAGGTCAAATGGTGTCGTCGATCATCGAACTGGCACGTTCGATGAATGCCAGAGTCATTGCCGAAGGCGTCGACAGTGAAGAAAAAGCCATAATCTTGCGCGAAAAAGGCTGTGACGAATTGCAGGGCTACTTCTTTTCACAGCCGATGTCGGCGGCGGCACTGGCACAGAATATGACGACATATAACAACAGAGGCGCAGCAACCGCCGCGCAGCAATAGTGGGCGCATCAGGCCGGATCGGCAAAACCGAACCGACCGTCGGCAGGCCACCACCAAAACGAAAACCTTTCAATGCATTCAAACCGCAGATTGCCACGTCCCGGCGCGGGCGACCTGCAAATCAGGTTGTTTTGCGATCATCCACCACGCCCATCGTTGCCACGCCAGAATTGCCCAGCTCGACCGTCGCAAAAGGGCCGCCAATACACAGATTGGCAAGGTCCTTGTTGTCCAGCGGCGGGGTAGCCGCAAAGACCGCTTTAGCGAATTGTTCCGCGTTGTCCTTTGGCCGATAACCAAGATGCCCGGCCTTGGAATTATCCACGACCGCCCGGTCATTGTCCGAGATTCCATAGACGACCGTAAACCCCACGACAGGACTGTCGATCGCACGTTCCACCAAATGGATCAGGTCATCATACGACAGCCAAGTGCCGATACTGCGGGCATTATTGGCCTGCGCACACGAAAATATCCGCATACACACAGATTCCACGCCGCGCTTGTCCCAATAGAGGCTGGCAAGGTCTTCGCAAAAACACTTTGCAAGCCCGTAATAGGTGTCGGGCCGGTGCGGCGCATCAAGGCCGATGGTATCGGTTTTCAGATGCATCCCAACCGCATGCACAGAACTGGCATAAACCACCCGCTTGACCCCGTTGCGGTAGGCCGCTTCCCACACATTATAGGCACCGACGATGTTGGATTGTAGGATGTCGTCCCACGCAGCCTCGTCCCCGATGGCACCGAAATGAACAACCATATCAGCGTCTTTGAGTATCTCCTCCATCGCGGCAAGGTCGGTCAGATCGGCCTGCACATAGGTTTCGCCGGAATAGAGTTTGCCGATCTCGGCAGCACGGTCTGTAGACACCAGCGTGTCGCACATCCGCGTCAACGGTTCGCGGAGATATGATCCAAGGCGGCCAGCGGCCCCGGTCAGGACAAGTTTTTTCATTATGTTTCCTTTGTCGTTTGGCGCATCTGCGCCAGAAGTGTATCGGCGGCCTTGGCCAACAGCCCCGTGTCGGTGCCGCAAGCGACGAAGGTAAAGCCATCGTTGAACAATTTCGCGGCAAACCCCGGATCAGTGACAAGCGTACCAACAGGCACGCCCAAGTCCATCAGTTTCCGCGCAGCGGGCATGATCCGCGCCCAGACATCAGCATGCATCGGCTGCCCAATCAGCCCCATATCAGCGGCAATATCTGCGGGCCCGAAAAAGATGCCATCAACACCGTTCACGCTGGCAATATGAGCGGCCTGATCTATTGCGCTTTGGGTTTCCAACTGGATCAATACGCAGGTTTCTGTGTCTACCCGGGCGTAATAATCTGTCATCCTGCCAAAGCGGTTTCCCCGGATCGCTCCGGCAACGCCCCTAACCCCATGCGGCGGATAGCGGGTCGCGGCCACGGCCTGCGCCGCCTCTTCAGCCGACTGCACCATCGGAAACAGGATGCCCCGCGCACCGATATCAAGCAAACGCTTGACCATGACCGGATCGTTCCATGGCGTGCGCACAATGGCCGTCGATGGGTAGGAGGCGATTGCCTGCAATTGACCCAGCGTGGTCAATACGTCGCCCGGCGCATGTTCCATATCCACGACCAGCCAGTCATAACCGGCACCTGCCACGACTTCTGCCGCATAATGATGGGCCAGACTGACCCAAAGCCCGATCTGTTTGCGCCCCGCTCCGATCGCTGCAAGGAATGCGTTGGGGGGCGTTTTCATATGACCGCCTTTTCGACGAATTTCTCGCCCTTTGCGATCCGGTCAAAATGAAATGGGGTTAGATCCAGCGTGCGGTATTGCCCATATGTGATCCACTCGGCGGTGCCGCGCCCCATCGCCGGAGATTGCTGAAACCCGTGCCCGGAGAACCCATTGACGAAGACAAAGTTTTCGACATGGGTGTGCGGCCCCAGAATCGCGTTTTGATCCAAGGTATTATAGGCATAGTGCCCCACCCAGGAGTTGCGCAATTTAATCGCCTCGAACTGCGGGATGCGGGTGGCAAGGATCGGCCAGACCTTGTTTTCCCAGATGCTGTGATCGTGCGAAAAATCAGTGTAGTCGACGGCGTGATCGTCATCGGGTGGGCACCCGGCCATGTAATAGGTTCCATCGGTCCGCATGTGTACACCGGACGGATCAATAGTCAGCGGCAGGTCACGGTCAAGAGGTTTTTCCGCAGCAAAGATGAAGGTATATCGCTTGCGCGGCTCGACCGGGATTTCGATACTTGCCATGCGGGATGTCAGCACGGCCCGCGGACCAGAGGCGTTCACGACTGTGCCACAGCCAATGACCTCGCCCGATTTCAGGATCACGCTTTCGACGCGGGTACCGCCGGAGTTGCGGTTCATGGCGATCACTTCATTGGCGACATATTCGGCGCCGCGTTCCCTAGCGGATCGTTTCCACCAATCAAACAGGGTGTTGCCATCAAAATAGCCTTCGTCCACCAAATTATGATTTCCCGCGATGATATCATCAAGGTAATAAAACGGATAGGCGGCCCCGATTTCATCGCGGGTCATGTGTTTGGTACCCGCACCACAGGCGGCTTGAATTTTCTGACTGGCCAGCAGCGTTGCCGCAAAGGCGTCGTTATCGGCCAGATACATGTACCCAAAGCTATGCAGGCGCGGCTGCGGGACACGCGCGTCGCCGCCCATATATTGGCGGAAGTTCTTTACGAAATCGGCGGCAAACTGCGAGACACGCACGTTGATCGGGGCGCTGAACTGTTGGCGCATGCACGAATTCGTATGCGAGGTAGAGCAGCTTTCGTAGGTCGGATCCCGTTCCACGACAAGGATGGAGCCGTTGAAATCCGGGTTGTCCGTCAGGAACCACGCGACCGACGATCCAAACATCGCACCACCGACGATCACCACATCATAGCTGGTTTTCTGCGGTGCCTGCGTCATGCGGTTTCCCCACGTGCGACCGACGCCGCGACGGCATCCACGTCGGCTTGCGTCAGCCCGTAATCGCGCATCGCCGCCTGGGCCGAAATATAGCCGCGTGCGAGATCCCGTTTGATCAGACCCGGATCGCGCAGGCCCGCAGGCCCATAGCCGGCACCCCCCGGAAGTGCCAGCATGACACGCCGCCCGGCTGGTATGAATTGCTTGCCTTTGCCCTGCATCAACGTGCCATCGTCCTGCGCAATGGTTGTCGGCGCACCGTCATCGCCGCCTTGTCGCCCGCGTGCAGGGTGGTGGACCCGGTCGAACATCGCAGAGAAATCACATTCGTGCCCCTGTGCGGGTCCGACCTCCATGAATTGCCCCAGCCCGCCGCGATACTGACCAGCGCCGCCGCTGTCGGGGCGCAATTCCTTGCGCCAGATGATCACCGGGCCGGTGTGCTCAGTCGCCTCAATCGGCATGGTCATCACGCCGGATGGAAACGCCGTCGCGTTCAACCCGTCCACCGATGGCCGCGCGCCAGCCCCGCCTGAATTAAAGGTCAGCACCTCGGACCTGCGCCCTTTGTGTCCGGGGGCAGGCCGCAGCGACACCTGAAAGTTGCACAGACACCCTGCCCCTTCGGCGGGCACCGTCGCGGGCAGGATTTGATCCAGCGCGTCATAAACCGTGTCCGGGATCATGTGCCCGATGATGTGGCGCAGCGCGACAGGCGCCGGGTGAACCGCGTTGACAATACTATCGACCGGGGCCGTCACCACAAACGGCGCCAACGACGCCGCATTGTTGGGGATTTCCGGCGCAATCGCACATTTCAGCGCATAACAGGCATAGGCCTTGGTATAAACCAGCGGGACGTTGATCCCCTTTTTATCCAGACCGGAGGTGCCGGTAAAATCGCAGGTTATATGATCGGCCTGAATGGTAAGTTCAACCCTGAGATCGATGGGCCGATCAAAGCCGTCAATGGTCATGCCCCCGCGCGCGGTTTCGCGCGGCAGCGCTGCGATCCGTTCCAGCGTCGCACGGCGCGAGTTTTCGAGGATGAAGTCACCGATCCCGCCTAGGTCATCAAGGCCGAATTCCCGCATCATTTCGGCCAGCCGCCGGTGGCCGATGTCATTGCAGGTGGCCAGCGCATAGATATCCCCGACGACCTGATCGGGTTCGCGGACATTGCCGCGCACAATGCGGATCAGGGTTTCATCAACCCGACCCTGGTCGGCGAATTTCATGATCGGGATATAAAGCCCTTCTTCATAGACGCTTGCCGCATCGGCACCAAATCCGCGCCCGCCAATATCAACCACATGGGCGGTGCAGGCAAAAAAGCCAACGTGGTTCCCGTTATGAAACGACGGGCTGACGACGGTGATATCGTGCAGATGGCCGGTGCCTTCCCATGGGTCGTTGGTGATGTAGACGTCGCCTTCCTTGATATTATCCGCGCCGATGCGCCGGATGAAATGCGGTACTGCGTCGGCCATCGCATTGACATGACCCGGGGTCCCCGTGACCGCTTGGGCCAGCATCAGACCCTGCGCATTATAGACCCCGGCAGAAAGGTCGCCTGCCTCGCGGACAGAGGTGGAAAAGGCCGTGCGCACAAGCGCCTGCGCCTGTTCTTCGACGACCGATATCAGGCGGTTCCACATGACTTGATAGGCGACATTGCTCATGGTGCTACCTGCGTGATGTCGATGGTGCCATCCGGGCGTGCGATGGCCGTGCGACTGGTGGGAATAATGATCGTGGTTTCGTCTTCGGTGATCAAGGCCGGCCCATCGACGGTTTGCCCCGCATCAAAACTGCCGCGTGCGACGACCGCCGCTTGGGCCATTTCCCCCAATGCGGGGTCAAAAAGCTGGCGGGTTGCTTGCGGCGTCGCGGCGGGACCAACCGGCGTTACGGCAAGCGTTTGCGGTTTGGCAGCCTCGGTGGTTGCGTTGACCGCCCAGACGGTAATTTCGATGTCCATGCCCGCCACGGTACGCCCGAACAGGGTTGTGTAATCGGCCTCGAACAGCTGTTGAAAGCGCGCTGCGTCGGGATCGGCGGCTTGGGCGGCGGTCAGGTAAATGGGAATTTCCCAGCCCTGCCCAGTGTAGCGCATATAGACCTTATATTCAGAATGGATCGCGGCGGTCGCGGCGCAGGTCCGTACGAAACCTGTCGCTTCGGCCTCCAGGCCTGCCAAAAGTGCCTTGACCGGATCGGGGGCAAAGTTTGACAGCTTCATATAAACACTGCGCGTCGCCTCAAAACTGAACGGCGCGCGCAGGAACCCGATGGCCGAACCGACGCCAGCCCCTGTGGGCACCAGCAGTCGCTTCACGCCCAGCTTTTCACAGAGCCGGCCCGCATGAAGCGGTGCCGCGCCACCGAATGCGATCATCGTGTAATCGGCAAGGTCTTCGCCATTCTCGACCGCGTGGACACGTGCCGCGTTCGCCATATTCTCATCGACAACTTCGGTCAGGCCGTAGGCGGCGGTCTGGGCATCCATGGCAAGTGGCGCACCCAACGTCTCCAGCGCCCTGGCAGCGGCATCCGCGTGCAATTGGATGGAACCGCCAGCGAAATTATCCGGGTCGAGTTTGCCAAGGATCAAGTCAGCGTCGGTGACCGCAGGTCGTTCGCCGCCACGTCCGTAACATGCAGGCCCCGGCTCTGATCCGGCGCTTTCCGGGCCGACACGGATTTGCCGCATCGCATCCACATGCGCGATGCTGCCACCCCCGGCCCCAATTTCCACCATGTCGATCACCGGGATCGAAATTGGCATGCCGGACCCCTTTTTAAAGCGGTAGGTACGCGCAACCTCGAATACGCGGGCGGTTCTCGGGGTTTGGTCTTTGATCAGGCAGATCTTTGCCGTCGTGCCGCCCATGTCAAAAGACAAAACCTTGTCCAGTTTGTAACGCGCAGCGATGTCGGCCGCAAAGACCGCACCACCAGCGGGGCCAGATTCGACCAGCCGAACCGGGAATTCAGCTGCACTTTCAAGGCTGATGATACCGCCGCCAGAATGCATCAGAAAGATCGGGCATGCGCTGCCTTCATCGGCCAGACGCCCTTTGAGCCGCCCAAGGTATGACTTCATCAGCGGCTTGATATACGCATTGGCGACCGTCGTGTTGAAACGCTCGTATTCACGCATCTGCGGCGACACTTCGGACGAAAGCGAAATCATGACGCCGGGCAGCTTTTCGGCCAGAACATCGCGGATCATCCGTTCATGCGCATTGTTCAGGTAGGCATGGATCAAGCCAATGGCGATACTGTCGAAACCATAGGGGGCAATGTGATCGGCAAGTGCGGCAATGTCCGCCGCGTTCAACGCGATCAGGACGTTGCCCTGCGCATCGACCCTTTCGGACAGGGTAAACCGATGCTGACGCGGCAGTAAAGGTTCCGGCAACTGCAGGTTCAGATCATATTGCTCAAACCTGCTTTCGGTGCGCATTTCGATCACGTCCCGGAAACCCTCGGTCGTGATCAGCGCCGTCTTGGCACCGCGCCGTTCGATCAATGCGTTGGTCGCAAGGGTGGTCCCATGGATGATCTGGGAAATGTCCGCAGGGCTGACCCCGGCCTTGCCGCAGACCTGATGCAAGCCGTCGATAATCGCGTCTTCGGGCGCCGTATAGGTCGTCAGCACCTTGGTCGAGACCTGATTGGACCCGACTTCAAGCACCACGTCGGTGAAGGTGCCACCGATATCAACGCCCATGCGGATGTGGTTCTGCATTGGAGCCTCCAGAGTTTTCTGTTCGGACCCTAGCCCCAGCATGTGGCGACTTCCATCACTAATCGGATCGCCCGCAGGCACAGGCGCAAGGCAAATTGCGCTGGCCCGGATCATGATGATCACGGCTACGGGGCTGGTTCTAAAGTTTCTGCTATTTCCGTCATGACAGGAATTCAGGGCGGATCGGCCCACATTGCAGCAAAATTCGACACCGATTTGGGCATCAAATTTCACGCCAAAAAAGCCCCGCCAAACGGCAGAGAATCAACGCAGAAAACGGCTGTTTCTTGTGGCTCCGGCAGCGGCCGGAAACACGCCATATCGGCGCAACATCAAAGGCAAAATGCACGCTAAAGCTGCAAAGCATCGACGCGGGTTTTTGTCTTTATTTTCGAGATGATACTGCAATTATCCATCAAAAAAAGGTGCCCTAGGCACGGGCGTTTTTTCTACCCGCAACGAACCCGCTAGGCAGATCATCGTTTCCATGCTACGTTGCGGCCCATTAGCTTGATAGACTGTCGCCGTATTTTCTGGCACTTTTTGATGGTATTTTTTTTGGTTCCGTGCACACGTATTTTGACCGTCCGCCAAGCCCAAACACGCGCAGATTTGGGGGATTATCATGCCAGCTAGACTTACCTATCCAGGCGTCTATGTCGAAGAACAATCATCAGGTGTAAGAACGATCACAGGGGTGGCCACCTCGACCACGCTTTTTGTCGGGATGGCCCGCAAAGGCGCAGTCGGACGGCCGGTGCCGATCCGCGGCATCGACCAGTTCGAAGACACGTTTGGCAGTGATACCGCTTATGGCGAACTGGTCCCGCAAGTTCGCCAGTTTTTTCTCAATGGCGGCGCGGATGCGATTATCACGCGCGTTGCCGGTGCAGGAATTGAAGCCGCAAGCGTCACGCTGCGCAATCCAGCCGGCACCGGCATTCTGGAGCTGACAGCAAAAGGCCAAGGCACGTTGGGGCAACAAATTCGCGCCGTTGTTGACTATGACACGCCGACACCGGAACTGACCTTCAACATGGAACTCTACCGCAGTTCAGTGGATGCCAACGGTGCCACCCAGTTGTCCGAGAACGAATTTTTCAGTCATCTGAGCATGAACCCCAACAGCCCACGCTATGCAGTGACCATGTTGACGCAGGGCTCAGCACTGGTGAACACAGCGCTGCCGGGTGCGGCGTTAGCGCCGACCAATGCCGGTTTTTCGCAAAGCGCAATGCTGCTGCCGTCTGCAGATGCTGCGGCGCTGGCCGATCTGAACACGGCATTGACAGCGGGTGATCGACTGGTCGTTGCGGTTGATGGGGGCGCGCCTGTCACGGCAACCTTGCCGTCACCTGCGGCCACGCTGGCCGCTTGGCTGGTTGATGCAAACGCTGTGGTCAACGCCGCTCTGGTCAGCAATGGCCAGCCCGGCGGCGTGCTTTTTACGCTGGAAGGCTTTGGCGCCAATCGCGCGATCCGCATCACATCAAATGGCGGGACAACCGACAGTGTCGTCGTCACATCGGCCGCACAGTCAGATGCTGCCGCCGCACTTCAACTGGGCCATGGCGCTGGCGGCATTGAAATCGGGCGCTATTCAAGGTTCCGCCCTGCCCCCTCGGGCTTTACGACGGAATTGCATACCCGCAACAGCGGCGCATTTACACAAAATGCCGACTTCTCGCGGCTGGTGGATTTTGCAGAGGCGACGCGCGCCGATTTGACCAGTTGGACCTTTGCCGATGGCAGCGGCAACCCGCCGTATGTCTCGGCGACGGCACCGGCGTTTGCCGGCAGCGGCACCACGTTCATCACCGGCGGAACCAGTGCGGCCGGGGTGGGATCACTGCGCAACACAAGGTCACATCTTGATACGCTCGCGGCATCGCTGGCAGCCGGGATCGGGCAGGCGTGGATCGTGCGCCGCGTGGGGTATCGCATCACGATGCGGCCCAATTTCGGCAATGCCAATACCGGCGCGACGGCTGTGCTAACGTCGGCTGGCGGCTACGATCTGGGCGGGGCGAACGGGCCTGCGCTGGCGGCGCGGGCGGCGAATACGCAGGCCTATTCACTGGGATCAAGCGGCGCGGTTGTGTACCAGACACCGGGCGCGCCGGGCAATAACGGCGGTGTGCCGGGGCCGGATCATTATAACGCGGTCTATGCCACCGTCGCAAGCGAGGTGGACCTGTTCAACCTGATGGCCCTGCCCCGCTGCGAAGGTCAAAGTGACGACGCCCGGCAACTGCTGTGGGGGGCCGCCAGCGCGTTTTGCCAACGCGAACGGGCGTTTCTGATCGTGGACCCACGGGCGGACTGGACCACAGTGGATGCGGCATCGACCGGCGTCCCAAACCTGCGGTTGGGGGCCGTTACGGATCATGCCGGGCTTTATTGGCCGCGGATCAATGTGGCATCGTCACACAGTCCCGTGGACCCGGCGGGCACAATTGCAGGCATCATGTCGCGCACCGATACCCGGCGCGGCGTTTGGAAGGCCCCGGCAGGGCTTGAGGCGTCAATCATCGGCACCACCGGATTAGAACATCCGATTTCAGACGCAGAAAACGGCGTGACCAATCCACAGGCCATCAATACCTTGCGGCAGTTTTCCGGCGGTGCCGTCGTTTGGGGCGCACGGACAATGGCCGGCTTCGATAATTCCGGCGAAAATGATTACAAATACGTGCCTGTACGGCGCACCGCCCTCTTCATCGAGGAAAGCCTGTACCGTGGGCTGAAGTTCGCCCTTTTCGAACCCAATGACGAACCGCTATGGGCCCAGATCAGGCTCGCGGCGGGCGCCTTTATGCAAAATCTGTATCGGCAGGGCGCGTTTCAGGGGGCCAAGGCGTCAGACGCTTATGAGGTGCGTTGTGATGCCAGCACCACCAAACAGAACGACATCAATCTGGGCCGGGTGAATGTGATAGTCGCATTCGCACCGCTGCGCCCGGCCGAGTTTGTGGTTTTGACCGTTCGGCAGTTGGCCGGACAGGTTCAGGTCTAAGGGGAGGACGGAACAATGGCAGAATTTTCAGTCAACACAAAGCGTTACGATCCTTATCGGACCTTTCTATTCCAGGTCGTCGTGGGCGGCCGCGTGGTTGCGGGCGTCAGCAAGGTCGGCGCGCTTTCACGCTCGACCGAGGTGGTCAGCCACCGCCCCGGCAACGCGATCAGCCACCAATACCACAGCCCCGGCCTGACCAGCCATGAACCCATGGTGCTGGAACGGGGGGTCACCTTTGACCCCGTGTTCCACAACTGGGCGAACGAGGTCTACAGCCCCGAAGGTCTGGGCGGTGTCAGCCTCAAGGATTTCCGCAAGGATATTCTGGTGACGTTGATGAATCTGCAGGGTGTGCCGGTGCGGTCGTACAAAATCTACCGCTGCTGGCCGTCGGCCTATACGGCCATGCCCGAATTGTCATCCAACGACAACGCCGTGGCGATTCAATCCCTGACATTGCAAAATGAGGGTTGGGAACTGGACGAGGCGGTCGTCGAGACGGCCGAGTTCTAGTCCCATGTCGGGGGACAGGGTGGATCTTTGTTTCGGTGTGGGCGGCGCGAAAGCAATCGTGCTAGCCCCGCTGACCGGCGCAGACGAGGCCGCAGCGGCAGCGCCGGATCATCTGTTGCGCCGACTGGCACTGACCGGAGAGCGTCTGGTGCATGGGGAAGAACTCGCGCAGATGACCATCGGCGACCGCGACCGTGCCATCGCCGCCTTGTTTCGCCAGCTGTACGGCGACGTGGTACAGGCGGATGCCGTGTGCGCAGGCTGCGCCGCAACCTACGAGATTCGCTTTTCACTCGCGGCGCTGACAGCTGGCCGTGTGCCCGATGGCACTGCCAGCGGCGATCCCGCTGCGATTACGCTGGGCGACACACGCCTGCGCCTGCCACAGATGCGCGATTTCACGGGTGCCCCGGACGATCTGATCGCCCGTCTTGTGCTGACAGGACCCGACCCTGATCCACAAGCCGCCGAACACGCGCTCGAGGGTGCGGACCCCGCGCTGGAACTTGACCTGACGGGTACCTGCCCGGAATGCGACACGGTCCAAGCGACCCCGTTTTCGATGGCCGGGTTCCTGCAGGCCTCAATGCAGCGCGACCGCGCATTTCTGGCACGCGAAGTGCATCTGATTGCCAGCGCCTATCATTGGAGCTTGGCCGAAATTCACAGCCTGACCAGACACGACCGCCAGACCTACGCCCGGCTACTGATCGCCGAACGTGAGGCAGGGGCGGTACAGATCCGGCGCGCATCATGACCTATATCCAACGCCTTTTCAAAGCGACGGCACCCGCGATGGGCATGTCAGTCTCTGTCCCGGCGGTGGTCTCAACCGTTGCAACATCGCCGATCTTGGCGGCCGACCAACGGCTGGGCATGTTTCCGGGATTGATTGATCCGTTCACGCCAGCGCCACTGCCGCCGCAAGCGCCGCATGGCGAAACCGCGCCCAGCGCGCCGACATCGCGCGTACCAGCGCCGCGCCCTGCAGCACAGGTTCCACAACATCGGCCCGCACCGCAAACCGACCCGTCGCAGCAGCCTGCAAAGGCAACGCCGCGTCCCGCGCCGCAGATGCCGAACCCAGAACCGGCAGCCGCCGCCGTGCCACCCCCCGCACAGCCGTCACCAGTCAAAAGCCTGCTACAGCGTCTGGTCGAAGCCGATCCGCTGCCTGCACCCGCGCGACCGACGGCACCACCACCAATTCAGGATCTGCGCACAGGTGATCACCCACGACCAACGGCACAGCAGCAATCGCAACACCGCCCCTTGGCACAGTCGCCAGCCGCCACGCAGATCCCGGCAGCAGCCCCCCCCCGTCATGCGCAACCCCACAGCGATCACCCCGGATCAGTTTCAGCCTGCTCGGGTCGATGGTCAGCAAAACGTGGTGCCCGCCGCAAAATTCGCGCCGACCCCAACCCCCGCCCCGGCGCCTCCGCCCATCGCGCAGCAATCGCAAACACCGCTGCAACCGACAGCACGCGAAAGCGCATCCCCGTTTGCGCGGCGTGTTGACTTGCCGCCGCCGCCCGCACAGCAACAGCCCGCCAACACACCGCCCCCCGAGCGGATCATAGAACGCATCCGCGACGTCCCGGTCGCGCCCGCGCCACCACCCAAAGCGATGACCGCTGCGGCGCAATCGGTCATCGGGCCATTGTCACAACGCGGTGCCGGGCGCTGGCAATCACGGCAGGAGGTCTGAGAATGCCACTGCTCGACTTGTCGCAAACCACCGTCGCGCTGCAGCGCCTGTTGAATTTCAACATGCCGCTGCTGGAACCCACGTTGGGCGGCACGCTCAGCATCTCGACACTGCCGCCCGAGCAGGTCGTCGGTGCCGCCAATGTGCTGAGCCTGTATTGCTATCACGTCAGCCCGGATGGATCGAACCGATTTCGCCCGCAACAGCACTCTGGCAGCCGCCCGATTGCCACGTCGCCGCTGACACTGGTGCTGAACTACATCCTGACCGCGCATACCGTCGTTGACAGTGATTTCAACGCGCTCGCTGAACAACGGCTGCTGGGCTATGCGATGAAGACAATGCATGATTATCCGGTGATTGACGACAGCACCCGTGTTGCGGGCCAGATCGTGCTGCCCGATGAAATAAGGGGCCAGAACAACAGCTTCAGCATCACCCAGCTTCAACTGACACCGGGTGAGGCGCTGAACTTCTGGGCCAATGAGAGCCAGATCACCGTCAAGCCGTCCTGCTATTACGAGGTAACGGCCGCCGAAATTGCAGCCGACCCGCCGACCCGCCTGCCCGGTTTGGTGCTGAGTGTCGGCAGCTACGTGATGCCCAGAAACGCGCCTGCAATCAATGCGACCAGTTCACAGGTTCACTTCATCCCGCCGCCCAGCGTCGGGGGCGCGCCTGCATCGCTGACGGCAAGCCCCGCGCGGGTCGGCCCGGTAACCGCTGCGCCACCTGCGGTGAACCGGCTGACGCTGACGGGGCGCGCCTTTGCTGTCGGCACCGCGCAGCGGCTGGTGCTGACCCATCCCAATTGGGCCCGCCAGTTTCCCGGTGGCCGCATCCCCGTCGATATGGCGCTGAACACACCACAAGGCTGGGCGCTGGATATCGCCGATGACAGCGTGATGGTGACCATGGGCAATGCGCTGATGGCCGCCCCACCCGATGGCGGGCCTGCTGTCGGCTTGGCCCTTTATCCGGGGATTTATTCCATCGGCTGGGAAGTTGACCGGCGGTTTGACCGCGACGGCATTACCCACACCGTAGCGGAACGGGCCAACACCTGCCCGTTTATCGTCGCGCCGCACATTGCCGCAACAGTCCGCGACAATGGCACCGGACGGGTAACGCTGGATTTGGGCGGCACGTGGTTGCTGACCCGCGGCCGCCCGGCGCCGCCGGATCCGACGCTGGCACCGGAATTGGATATCCAGTTGTCGGTCAATAGCCGCCCATACACGCAGGTTACGGGCCCGCTGACAGATCCCGGCACATTCGTGATCGCGGACCACAGCCTGACCTATGCACCCGATCCGGCCGATAACACGCCCGGCGAACATGCCCTGCGCGTCGTGGTGGATGGCGCCGATGCGCAGCCATTCTGGCTGGTGATCCCATGACCGTGCAATCGTCCGATATGGCGCATACCCATGAATTTGAACTGATCGTGGCCTGTGTGTCGACGCGGCTGGATCGGCTGATCGGGGGCGACAACACGCAGGCTGCGGTGCAAAAGGTTGCTGCGGCAGACGCCCGACTTCGCAATCAACCCGGCGGCAGCGTGCTGGATGCGCTCATGACGACCTTCGCCGCGACCGAGGCGGATCGCGCCGTGCTGATGACCTGCTTGGCACCTGAGTGCGACCCGAGACTGCTCAACCGATATCACGAGGTGACGGGGCGCGGCTGGGCAACGGAATGGCTCGCCTCGATCCTGTTTGCCCGCCCGGGGCAGGTGCTGCTGTCCCAGTCCAGCGCATTGATGCGCTGGCGCCTGATCGACGTGAAGGCCGACCAACCCGGAGAGCCGCCTGCCCTTGTTGCAGATCCCGCGATCCGGGCATGGATGTCGGGTCTGTATGAAATCCCGCTTGGTCTGACCGGCAAGGCACAGTTTCTCGCGCCGTTGCCACCCCTATCGAACTGGCCCGTGACCGACACTGTCGCCAAATTGGAACGCACATTCGCCCGTGAAACGCCGGTTCTGTTGACGGTGAACGCGCTGCCGGGCTCGGGTCGCGCCACGTTTGCCGCCAATATCGCCCGCGCGTTCGATCAGCAGGTGATCTTGGTCGATCCCGGCACAGGTGGCACACCGTGGAGCCGCGATGACACGGCCCTTGTTCAACGACTGGCCATTGTATCCAACGCCGCACTTGTGTGGCGCAGTGCCCCACCCGCGGGTGATCTGGCCCCCTTGGGCCGGGTCCCCCCCGCATTTCAGGTCCTCACCCGCAGCCCCGGTGACCCAACGCCAGAGCCGGGGCCGCTGGCACCATTCGCCGTCGATTTGCCACAGATGCAACCGCAAGAGCGGCGCGTGATGATCCGCGCCAGCATCGCGACTGCGGCTGACTGGACCGATGCCACCCATGACCTGCTTGCTACCCGCGCGGCACTGACCCCCGACGCCATTGCCCGACTGGCCCGGATCGCGCCTCAAACCGATGCCGAGGCAATCGAGGCGACAAATCAGACGCAGGCCGCCGCGATGGGCGCACTGGCTGACCGGATGACCGGCGATCTGTGCTGGGATGACCTGATCTTGCCAGACGCATTGTCAGGCGAACTGCGTGATCTCGCCTACGAGGCCCGGACCCGTCAACACGCTTGGGCCGCACCGACAATGGCCCGCCTTTTTGCCCGTGAACGTGGTCTTGTCGGCCTGTTCCATGGCCCCCCCGGCACTGGCAAAACGATGGCCGCACAGGTTGTCGCGCGCGAAATGGGTGTCGATCTGTACCGGATTGACTGCACCGCAGTCGTCTCAAAATACATCGGTGAAACCTCAAAGAACATGAGCAGCATTTTCGCCCGCGCCCGCCAGATTGATGCGGTCTTGTTCTTTGACGAGGCCGAAGCGCTGTTCGCCCGCCGTACCGACGTCAAGGATAGCAACGACCGCCATGCGAATGCCGACACGACGAACCTGCTGCAACTGATCGAAGGCCAGTTCGAGGGGACCGCACTGCTGGCCACCAACCGCAAGTCCGATATGGATGCCGCGTTCCTGCGGCGTATCCGCTACAGCTTTGAATTTCCGCGCCCCGCGGCCGACGCCCGTATCGCGATCTGGCGTCATGCCGCCACCGCGCTGACATTGGACAACGCCGCAGCCCTTGAAGGGCTGTGGCCGATCCTTGGCACCAGCCTCGAGATTACCGGCGCACAGATCAAAACGACGCTGCTGTCGGCATTTTTCGCCGTGCAACGCCAGAATGTCCCGCTGGATGCCGTGGCGATCCTGCGTGCCGCCGAACGGGAATTGATGAAAGAAGGGCGCGCTTTGGGTGCCCGCGAACGTGAAAGGATCCGCGCCTATGCCTGATCCCCTGCTTTACACCAATGGCTATTCGCGTGCGCCCAAACTGCTGAACGGATCATTTGTCCAGTTGCTTGAAGACATCGTCGGATTCTTGCCAAATGTCGTCACCTTTCAATACAACCCCGAAACCATCACACGGTCACTGGAACCGTGGAACCCGATGGCCGTGGACGATGCGGATCGCGGCAGTCAGGCACCCACGGTACAGCCGTTTGACGTACCCGAAAAATTCACCGGCTTTCAGCTTGAATTCGACGCCACCGATGGCATGGGTGCGGGGCACCCGGTCTATGAACAATTCGGGATTGAGCCGCAGTTGGCCGCCCTGCGCAAGCTGGTGCAGGCCAGCGAGGGACTGATCGGCGATCTGACATCCAGCTTCAAGGATCTGGCGGGGATCGGTGGTGGCGAAGCCAAGCGGCCAACCGTGGCGCCAACGCTGCTGGTACTGGGCAAGCGGGTCGTGCTGCCGGTGCGTATCACCAGTTTTTCGGTGGACGAAAAAATGCATTCGCCCACGCTTTACCCGATCATGGCGACCGTCAGCCTCGAGATGGAAGTCATGACGCCGGACATGTTCCGCTGCACCAACTCGCGCGCGGGCAAGATCGCGGTTGCCGCCTACGAATTCACCCGCCTGCGCGAAGATGCAAGCGCCGTCCTCAACCTAGCCAATGCAGCGAGCGCCGTCAGCTCGCTGCTACCGATTTAGGGGGTCACATGTCCGTCTTTGACGTCAAGAGCCGCTACGCCCGTTATGGGTCCGTCTATCAGACAACCGACAGCCGGGGCCGTCAGGTGACGGCTGTTTCTGCGGCAACCTTGCCCGACCGGCCCCCCTTGGGTGACCATCTGCTCAAAGACCATCAGCGGCTGGATCATCTGGCCGGGCACTACCTTGAGAACCCAAATGGCTTTTGGTCGATTGTACATCACAACAGGCGCCTGCTGCCCGATGCTGCCCTTGCCGGGCCATCGGTCAAGATACCGAGGGAAGGCTGATGGGCTTTGATCTGCTTCTTGCCGGCGGCACCGACAACCGGCTGTTTTCGTCCGATCTGCTATCGTGCATCGTCGAAGTGCGGGTCGAGCAGACGTTGGACCAGCCGACCCGCTTTGCCGTGCGGTTTCAGGACGACATCGAGGACGGGCGGCTGAAAAAGGCGGGCCTGCCGGAATTGCAGATCGGCCAAATCGTGTCGATCACAGTGGACCGGGGCAATGACCAATATGCCTGCCTGTGCCGCGGCGTTATCCTGGACCATGAAACCGTGATGACGCGCGGTGGACCGGGATCGACCTTTACCGTGCTTGGGCCGGATCGCCGGGATGAACTGGCCCGCGTCGTGCGCGACCAGAACTGGTCGGGCCGGGCATCCGAAGTGGCGCAGCTATTGCTTGGTAATACCTATCCCGTGTCGGACGTGCAGCGCACCGAAGAAGTCTATGACCTGAACGGAAACGCGCTGGCGCAGCGCAGCAATGATCTGGAGTTTCTGACCAAGGCAGGTGCCGATCACGGCTATCACTTCTGGGTCAGCTACAGTGCGGCACGCGAAATACCCCCCGCAAATCTTGCGATTACCGAGACGGCGCATTGGAAATCATCGCCGCAGCTGCAAGACAGCGCACCTTTTGGGACGCCTCCGGTCCTGCCGCTGGCGCATGATGCGCTCACGCTTCGTTACAACGTGCCTATTGCGGATTGCCCGAACCTGACCAAATTCGACCTGACCGTGGACGCCGAACGCCCGACGAATGTATCGACCAATGCCCAGAACCTCACAGATGGCGGCACTGATCCGATTGACGTCACCGATCAGGCGGCCCCGATGGGTGGCACCGGGCAAGGCCTCGCGCAACGCGCGCCAAGCCGGCAGATGGCCACCCGCCCACGCGGCACCGCACAGGACATGCGCCGCAGCAATCAGGCGGCCCTGCGCGACGCGGGTTTCTTTGTCAGCGCTGAAATTTCGACCACCCGCCACATGCTGGGCGGCATTCTGGAGCCGCATCAGGTGGTCGCTGTCGCAGGCATCGGTGGTGAAAACGCGCGCACGCCGTTTCGTGTCGCCCGTGTGACCCATGTGATCAACGGGGTGAACCATTTCATGGATGCCAAAATAGAAACCAACGTGCAGCTGCCGCCGAACTGATGGAAAGGAACCCGCGATGAACATGCCGTCCTCAGGAAGTACGCGGTCACCGCTTTATTTCGGGAAATATCCCGGCAAGGTCGTTTCCAATACGGATGACGAAAAACGTGGGCGGCTGCAGGTCAGCTTTACCGTCGGCCAGCAGGAGATCACCGATTGGGCCTTGCCCGCCACACCCTATGCCGGTGAGACCGTCGGTTTCTTTGCACTGCCACCCAACCAAGCGAGCGTATGGATTGAATTTGCGGCAGGCGATGCCAGCAAGCCGATCTGGACCGGTTGCTTCTGGGAAAAGGGACAGATCGCTGCGGCTGACGCGGTGCCGGAGCTGATGTTTCTCAAGACCAAAGGCGGCACGATCCGGATCCACGAAAGCGATGGCATCACAATCGAGCGTGGCAACATTTCGATCACCCTGACCGACAGTGAAATCACGATCACCGCGCCGCAGGTGACCAGCGATGCCAACGGTAACAAAGTGCAGCTCTCGGCCAGCGGGTATGACGTGCTGCAAGGTGCAATGAAGGTGACATAAGATGACAACAAGTGTGCAAACAATGGCGTCCGGGATCGTTGACAGTACGTCATCGCCCGCCACCGCGAAACTGAGCGCCAATCTGCGGGTCACCGCGTCCGGCCTGCCGGTTGGTGTGCTGGGTGACGCGATCACGTTCAACGGCCTGCCAACGGCCACGGGCAGTTGGGTCAGCGGCAGCCTGCGCGCAACGATTGGTGGCCTGCCCGTGATCAACCAGACAGCGCAGGGCATCAGCATCTTATCAACCGGATATCCGGGCGGCCCCATCTTGGTCCAGACCCCCGATACCCGGGTGAAGGTGGTATAGGCCATGTTCCAGGGATTCAAATATCCGCTTCAAATTACCCCCGCCTCGGGTCGTGTCGCGGTCGAACGGGACTACACGCGCTATATCAAGGGGCTGATTTATCAGGTCCTGCTGACCCGGCCCGGTGAACGGATCAACCGCCCGCGCTTTGGCGGCGGGTTGCGGGCGCTGGTGTTTGAACCTCTGTCGGATGCCAATGCCGCGATTGCGCAGGCGACCATCTATGGCAGCCTCAATGAATGGCTCGCGGCCCTGATCCAGATCGAGGACGTCCGGGTCGAAGTCGTGCAGCCCTCTACATTGGAAGTCACCGTGGTCTACCTGATCCGCGCAACCAATGAACGGCAATTCCTCAATGTGGAGGTTACCGAATAATGGCCAGCGCCGGACGTAAAGAACTGCTTTGTGCGCAGGTCCCGCTCCTGCTGACGGGTGTTGATTTTCTTTGGGTCAACCCGGCCAATCACCGTGAACTGGCGGTGTTTTTTGTGGTCGAGCCAAATGCATTGACCCGGCCGATCAATCCCCTTTCCACGGAATTCACCGTCACCATCACCGGACACGAAGACGACCGGGTGATTGCTGCCGACAGCTATACTTGGGTCAGCAGGGTCGACGCCACGGGTGCGACCCGGCTGACGCTCACCATTCTAACCCAAGCCGATGGCGGTTTTCAGATTTACACACTGCAGGTCACCGATACCCCGGATGATTTGGGTAGCAGCCGGATTGATCCGTTCTGCGACACGCTTGATTTCAGCTTCAAACAGGGGTGCCCATCGCCATTCGATTGCGCCGCTACCACCGATTGCCCGCCATCCGAAATCATCGACTACCCCGTTGACTATCTCGCCCGTGATTTTGAAAGCTTTCGCGCGGCCTTGTCGACTTTCGCCGCTGATCGCTACCCGGATCGGGACATCGACATGCCCGCCGACTTTGGCGCCATGGTGTTCGAAATGTTTGCCGCACTTGGCGATGAATTCGCGTTCATCCAAGACGGGTTCAAACGCGAAGGCCATCTGGAAACACTACGCGAACGCCGGTCCTTCAGCCAGTTGGCCCGCCTGCTGGATTATCGTCCGGACCCCGGCCAATCCGCTAGCGGACTGATCGTTGCGCGCCTGTATGCCGGTACGACCCGACCGCTTGGCACCGTGGCTGACTGCATTGATTTGCCTGCGGGCGTCAGGGTCTGGGCCGATCAGGAAGACCGGCCGCCAGTCCCTTTTGAAGTCGGCGACAGCGTTGCGCAAATGGTTGCCGGCGTGCCCGCATACCCGCTGCACACCCATTGGACAGATCTGGCCGTCTATCAACCTGATCCGCACACGCCCTGCCTTGAACGTGGCGCCCGGTCGCTGCTTTTGAACAATGCGGACCTGCTGTCCGGTCCCTTTCCGCCCGATGTACTGGCGGCCAATATCGGCGGCTACTGGCAAGGCAAGACCCTGCTGATTGAAACCCGCCCCGATGCACCCGACGCCCCTGTGCGCCGCCACCTTGTGACCCTTGATCAGCCTGCGGTACAAATGAATGATCCGCTGACCGGCGCAGGTCCGCTGACCTGGCTGCATTGGCGCGAAGAAGACGCACTGCCCTGGGGCGTTGATCAGGGTCGGGCCTTTGTCAGTGCCAATCTGGTGCCCATCCGCGCAGGTGCGCTGCGCCACGAAGACTTTGTCGTTGGACAAAGCGCCGACCCCGCGCTGGCGACTTTGCCGCGCAGTCTGGAACGCCAAGGTCCGATGGACCAAGCCGGCAACCGTCCCGTCATCCATCGCCATTCGTTGGCCGCGACCGCTGTTGACGGGCTGGACTGGACCCGGCTGACCGATGCGGCAGGTGCGGTGCGATATACGCCCGCGGCCATGCTTTTGCAGCTTGACCCTGACGCGGGAATGGCCGTGCTGACGGATTGGCGCGTAGGCGACGCCCCTCTTTCACTGGCTGCAACCGACGAAGGGGCCACGATGGAACCCGGTCTTTACGGTGCCGTTGCGCGGTTTACCCGCAATGGCCAACGGATCGTGCATCACGATTATATCGGTGATCCCGGCTATACCCTGCGTTTTGGGGACGGCACCTTTGGTCGTTTGCCCACGGACGGCGATGTGTTCCGGCTGTTCTGGCGCAGCGGTCCGGGTCGCACGTCCAATGTCCCCGCCGACACGATCGCCCGGATCAGCCCGCCCGATGGCGCGCCGCCGCCCGTCATGCCCTTACCCCCGCAGGTGCTGCAAATCCGCAACCCTTTTGCCCTGACCAATGGCCGTGACCCGCAGTCGCTTGATCTGGCGAAACGCATCGCGCCAGCCGCGTTCAAGGAACGCACCTTCAGGGCCGTGCGCAACGCTGATTATCGCGCACAGGCCGAAAGGTTGGAGTGGGTCACGGACGCGGGTGCCGTGACCCGCTGGACCGGGACATGGGCCACAACCTTTGTGTCCGCCGACCCCAAAGGCGCGTTCACCATCACGCCCGAGCGGATGGCCCAATTGCGCACGCGCATGGGTGCCGTGCGTCAGGTTGGCCGCCCGGTGATCACCCGCCAGCCCGTCTTTGTTGCGCTTGACCTGCGCATCGCGATTTGCCCCGTGCCCGGTTATGCCTTTGGCGATGTGTCCCAGCGTGTGCTGCGCGCATTGGACCCCGCCAGCGGCGGCTATTTCCACCCAGACCGCTTTACCTTTGGCCAGCCACTACGCCGCCCCGACCTAGAGGCGGCAATTGGCCGTGTCGCAGGTGTGCGAGCCGTCTTTGACATCATGATCCGGCAGCGTGGCAGCGTGAACTGGACCCTGTTCAACACCCCCCGGATCACCGTGGCCGACAATCGCAACCTCAAGGTCGAAAACAATCCCGACCGACCCGGCCAAGGATCAATCCAGATATTCAAAGACAAACTCCCCCAACTGGCCGAGGTGACCCCATGACGTTATGTCCCTGTGATCACACCGACCCACTGCGGCTGACGCCGATCGCGCCCGGCCTTAGCCGTCTGCCACGCCAGATTGGCGATTTTGGCCGGTTTCGGGCCGATCTGCTGGCCCGCGTGCGTCGCCATCCGGCCCTGTCGCAATGGCGCGCCCGTGACGCCGAGGATTTCGGGCTGATGTTGCTCGAATCCTGGGCTTATGTCTGCGATGTGACCGCATTTTATACCGGGGAACACGCTCAGGACCTATACCTGCAAACCGCCCGCAGCGATCAGGCCCTGCGCCGTCTTGTCGCCCTGATCGACCACATCCCACGGCCAGCCGTCGCGACGGAGGCGATATTGGCGGCGATACTGGACGGCTCTGATCCGGTCACCGCGCCTGCGCGCGCCGGGTTTCTGTCAGATGCAATCGACGACACGCCACCGCAGGTCTTTGAGGCATCCGTCGACACAGCGCTGGACCCGTTGCGCAACAGCTGGACACTGCTGCCAAAACGCGACACGACCTATCGCGCCGGCACGCTGCTGATCGCGCCCGCCAGCCGCAATATGGCCGAAGGCGGGCTGATCGTCGTAGACCCGACAGTCGGTACCCGCACGGTGGTCAGGGTCGCATCCCTGACCACGCAGGCCGCCCTTGATGGGGTCAACTATCTGCGGCTAAAGGTCGATGACCCCGGCAAACTACCCAGCGCGGCACTGCAAGTCAGCGATGTGCGGCTTTGGTCGTTCACGCAAACCGCGCCTGTGGCGACGGCGTCGGGCACCGCACTGCAACTCAACGGTCACTATCCGCTGCTGCGGACCGGCGCGCTCGTCGTGCTGGAAGACACCCGGCTTGACGGCGCGGTGGCACCACAGGTGCATATGGTGATCAACACCACACTGGGGCTTGGCGCCCCGCTCACATCGGGGTCGGGCAGCACCGCGGTCACGATCTCTGGCCCGCCGGTGACCAATGTCACGCTCGCGGCATCGACCGACATGCCCGCAAGCGGTGCAAGGCTGCACTTTGGCCATGTGCGCGCGGGACAGTTGGCTGCACCCGCAAAGACGGTCATCACCGGCGATGATCTGCTGGGTGGGCGCCCGATTGCGGGGGCGGTACAGGCACCCACTCTGGCTGGCAAAGGCGAAGTTATGGTCAGCGGCGCCGCCGATGCAGGCTTGCGCGTCCCGGGTGACGTTGACATTGACCCAGACACCGGCAGCGCAACCTTGCACCCCGGATCCGGGTTTGCCGGCGATCCCCTGACCATGCGGACGCCGGTTCAGGTGCATGGCAATCTGCTCCATGTTACGCGCGGCAAAACCGTGGAAGAGGTCGTCGGCAGCGGTCAGGGCGCAGGCGTGCCGTTTCAGACATTCACGCTGGCCAAATCGCCGCTTACCTATGTGCACGATGCAGCCGCGCCCGGCGGGCGGCGGTCCACGTTGCGGCTGTGGATTGACGGAATCCCATGGCAAGAGGTGCGCAGCCTGTTCACCGCCGGCCCGCGCGACCGGGTTTTTACCGTGCGGCTTGACGCAGCTGGCAAAGCCACGATCACCACGGGCGGCGATGGCTTCGGCCACCCTGCGCCACTGGGTGTGCAGAATGTCTATGCGCTTTATCGCTACGGTGCCGGTGATCCCGCGCCCGGTGCCCAACAGATCAGACAAATGGCAGGCAGCGTCCAGGGCCTGCGCCGTGTGTTCAACGTCACCCCGGCGTTTGGTGGTGCCCACGCCGATCGGCCCGAAGACATCCGGTTCAATGCGCCTGCCACCGCAGCCACCTTTGATCGGGCGATTTCAGCCAGCGACTTTGCTGCTCTGGCCAAGTATTGGGGGGTCCACGCCGCCGAGGCCGTAACCGAATGGGTGCCTGACGCACTGCGCGAAGGTGTCGTGGTGACGGCCGTTTTTGACGGCACCGCAGCGCCCGAAGACATCGCCAAACTGACCGACCATCTGGTCGCCCGCGCGGCCGAGGCCACACCGATCAGGGTTGTAGCGGCCCAAAAGCAAACCGGCGCATTGGTGCTGACCTACCAGCGTGCACCCGATTTTGCCCCCGACAAGGTGCAGGCGGCCTTGGCTGCGGCCTTTACCGATCCGTTTACAGGGTTCCTGGCCCCGCGCCGCGCCGCCGTCGGTGGGCCGGTGTTCCGTTCAGCCATTTTGGGACATGCCGGCAAAGTGCCCGGCGTCGGGGCCATGTTGTCACTGACGCTGAACGGTGTGGCCATGCCCATCCGGCTCGGCTTGCCGCCGCACGGCTATTTTGCCCCTGACTTTGCCGCGCAGGAGGTCACATCATGAGCATCGACACCCAGATGACCAGCCGCCCGGCCAACGACGGCTATCCGCAGTACTATACCGAAAAGCTGTGGTCATGGGTCCCCGAAATCTACCGCACGCTCGATACCGAATCCCCGGCAAACGGCGTGCTGCGCGCAATGATCGAACTGGTCGCCCAAGAGGCCGCGATCTTGCGCCGCGACATTGATCGGCTTTGGGATGATCAGGCGATTGAACTTTGCGATGATTGGGCCGTGGCCTATCTGGGCGCCTTGGTCAGCGTTACACCGCTCAGCGATGTCAACGCACGCGGCAATCGCCTCGCGGCGGGGCGCGCGATTGCCTATCAGCGCCGCAAAGGCACACCGATCGTGGTGCAGATGGCAATCCGTGACATCGCCGGTGTCGAAGGCATCGCGGTCGAGGCATTTCGCAGGCTCACCCGGTTTCCGCATCGGCTTGACGTGGATGCGATCACATATGGCGCGGTCACCCAGACCCCGACCGGCGGCTTTGCCAACTTGCGCGATCCGCGGATGGCAGGCCTGCACGATACCGGCTTTGACGAGGCCGCGCATTTTCCAGATCCCCGGCGGCTGCGTGGGCCCCATGGGCGCTACGGGGTGCGCAAGGTCAACCTGCATCTTTATCCGTACCGCAGCCTTCAGATTGACCTGCCAACGCCGTATCAGGTTGCGCCGGGCCGTCTTACCTTGGATCCATCGGGGCGGGATGTGACCCTGTTCCAGCGCGGCCAGACGTCCGGCCGCAGCCCCGATGCGATCCGCGAAGTGGACTTGCCTGACGCCATCCTGTGCCGGCGTTTCAACGCCAGCAGCCATGTGATCAGTGCCGCCGCACTGGCCGTGATCAACGATCCCGGGATCGACATGAAACTGGCGCCACTACTGGACCAACGGATGCGCAACGCTGCCATCTTCCGGCGCATCGTGGGCGCCCGGCTGACAGCGGCTGAACGCACGACATTCTATGCCGCCCTGCTGGATGCTACCCTGACCGACGATGCGCCCAAGGCAGTGCTTTGGGGCGATAGCATTGGCCTGACAAACGCCGCTGAATACAATGACGCGCCTTTGCCGCCCAGCGTCGTGGTCGCCGCCAGCCTGCCCGACTGGGAGGCCGGATTTAACCCCGAAACCTATGTCGTCGCCGCCATTGATCCCGATAATGGCCGCATCATTCCCGGCCCGGCCCATCAGGCGGCTCCGCTGTTTTGCGACCGGCTGCACATCGGTGTATTCGATCTGATCGGTGCCGTCGGCCAACGTCATCTCAGCACCGCATTACCGCCCGCTGATACGACTTTGCCTGCAGGACCGACCGGACCCGGCGGTGGCTTTACAGATGCGGGCCCGGTGCCTGCGGTCCTGCCTGCCCCGTTGATCGGCACCACCCGCTTCACCACCTCGCGCACCTATGACATCGCGCTGCCAGCAAGCCGCAATTTTGCGGGCATTACACAGGCCCGCCTTGACGCCAGCGACGGCGCCCGCCCTTTCGTGCGTTTGCGGCCCGCAGCCGGCACGCTCGACATCACATTCACCGCCGCCGCCCCCGTGCCGGGCGAAAAACGGACGTTGGTGATCGACGGGCTTTGGCTCGGCATGCTGGCTGAAACCTTTGCGCCACAGGGGCTGCTTGACCCAAGCGATCCAGTGACGCCGATTGTGGCGCGGGTGATCCTGGATGGTGATTTTGATCAGGTCACATTGCGCCATGTAACGCTGGACCCCGGCGGGGAACAGGCCCGCGCCACCCCCTTGCAGGCGGTGGCGATCCCCACTGTCCGCCTCGAGATCGAAGGCCAGATCAGCCATCTGCTGATTGACTGCTGCATTACCGGACCGATTTGGGAAACCAACAATGACCCCGCCCTGTGCAACCCCGGCCAGATCGAGATTTGCGACAGTATCATTCAAAGCATTCTGCCCGGCCAACCCGCAATCCAGACCCGACTGGCACATGTGGCACTGACCCGCTGCACCATCTTTGGTAGGGTCGAGGTCGCACGGCTTTATGCCTCAAACAGCATCATCCGGGGGCGGACCCGCACCACCGACAGCCAGCATGGATGTTTTCGCTATTCGGCCACCGGGCGCGCCGGTGCGGTGCTGCCGCCGCAATTTGAATCCTTTGTGCCAGACACGGGCCTGCCGGCCCACTGGTTCCGGTCCCGCCGCTTTGGCGATGCGTCATTCGGCGTGCTGTCGCAAACAGCACCCGAGGCCCTGCGCCGTGGTGCAGAAAACGGCGCCGGGATGGGTGCCTTCAACGCCCGCGCACTTGCGGTCTTGCTGGGCGATCTGCACACGCAGTTGCGGCAACTGCTGCCCGTCGGCCAAACCCCACAATATATTTTCGATCCCATTTCATCCCGAACGGAGGACCTGTCATGAAAGGCGATATTTCTGCCGATTTCCATGCCCCCAAGAAACGCTTCACCGGGGCGCGCGCCCAAAGCGGCCGGGTTCTGACCGACGCCGACTTCAACGCGGCATTCGATGTGCTGGACAACACGCTTGAAACGCTGGTGCGCAACCTGCTTTGTGCGGCGGGCAGCCCTGATGCCGGACTCAAGGTGTTGTCGGCCACACCGCTGACGCTGGCCGGGCCCGACGGTACCAGCCACGCCACCTACGAGATACAGACCGCCACCGGCAGTTTTGTGCTGGGCGGGCGTGCTGTGCTGCTGGACAGCCCGATTTCATCAGTCGCGCAATCGGATTGGCTAAGCCAGATCCTGACCCCCGGTGTTTTGCCCCCGGCCCCGGTGGCTGGGCGAAATGATTTGATCTGGATGGAGCAGATCGAAGGCGCGGTGCGCGCGATCGAAGACCGTGAACTACAGGACCGCTCACTGCCAGCCGACACCACTACCCGGCTGCGCCCCCAGATCAAGCTGCGCGTGCTGGATGACGTGCCCCCCGATTGCCAGGATGCCCGCGAAACACTGGCCGAGACACTGCGCCTCGGCGGCCATGCACTCAGCGATGACCGGACCGAACTTTTGTCAGGCGCACGGCTTGGGCTGGCGTTTGTGGATGATGGGCCCAATTTGGACCCCTGCGCGCCCGGTGGTGCGGCGGGGTATCTGGGAGCCGAAAACCACACGCTCAAGATCATGTTGACGGCCGCCAACCGGTTTGTCTGGGCCCATGATCATGGCGATCCGCTGTACCGGGTGCAGATTGACGCCAGCAACGGCCAAGTCGTGTTTCTGACCGAACCGCGCGATCCAATGCTGTTCCCGCTACCCGATCAGATCATCGAAATCCTGCCTTGGGATGTGCGTCTGCCCAACGGTGAAAAGGCCGCAGCGCCGCTGGGCCATCTGGCGCGCCTGACCGGGCACTACGATCCGCAACGCCGCCGGGTCGATTATGATGGCACGATGCCGGGCGATTGGCAGACATGGCTGGACGCGGTGCCTGATGCGTGGCTGGGCCGCGACGATGACCCGCCGCGTTTCTTTTATGCCCGGATATGGCAGGCGCCAACAACCGGCACCGGCCCCGATGAACCGACGGGGACCAACCTTGTCCTGCCTGAAACGGGCATCGCACTGCATTTCAGTGGCACGGGAGTCGCCGGGGATTACTGGACCGCGTCGCTGCGGCCCAATGCGCCGGAAACCGTGCATCCGTGGCACCTTATGATTGACCCTGCTGCGGGCGACATACCACTGGCGCCGCCCATCGGGCCACGCCGATTCTTTGCGCCGCTGGCATTGGTCAACTGGCCTGCGGGTGGCGGCGCGCCCACGATCACCGACTGCCGCAATACATTCCGCCGCCTCTGCCGCATCCAAAGCTGCTGCAGCTATCAGGTCGGTGACGGGCACAAGTCATTTGGCGACTTCGACAGCATTCAACAGGCAGTTGACGCGCTGCCCGTTTCCGGTGGGCAAATCTGCCTGCTACCGGGCACGCATGTCGGGCCCATTGACCTGCGCACGCTGTCAAATATCAAGATTTCAGGCTGCGGCACCCGCAGTCTGGTGGAGATCACCCAAGACCCGCTCGCTCCGAACCGGCCGGGCGTCTGGCTGGACGACGCGACCCACATCACCTTCTGCGATTTTGCAATCTCTGGCAGTGGCGGCCCGGTTTTCGGCGCAATCGACGGTGCGACCGCAATCCATTTCAGTCGGCTCGATATTCTCGCCCGGCAAACCGCCGCCATCGCACTGCGCAAGGCCGTGGATATCACCATCGCCGATTGCAACATCACGGCCGAGGCCTTGGCCCGCGCGCTCGAGGCGGCCGATATCGAAAACCTGCTGCCGCTGGTGTTTTTGTCCGGGCGCGATCTGGCGGTCCTACGAAACGGGATCATCGCCGAAACCGGAGGGATGGACCAAAAGAGCAAAACCAAACTGAACCAAAACCGTGTTGCCCTTGGCGGGCTACAGATCGGGGGACGCAGCAGCAATATCGAAATCGCAGGCAACCGGATCGAAGGCGGCAATGGTCACGGCGTCACGCTTGGGTCGGTGACAATCACGGATGGAAAGGACAAAGGCGGTCGGATCGTGTCAATCCCGCCTTGGATAACCATCGACGACGACGGCTGTGTCAAAGTCAGGCCCGGTGGCACCGTCGAACGTCCGGGCGAAAACGGCCAGCGCAACGTCGACAGTGACGGTCGCATCACCCGGCTGCGCATCCGCGACAACCTGATCGGCAGGCACGGCGGCTGCGGCATCTCGGTTGCGCATTGGTTCATAGCAAAACCGGATATGCCGATTGATCGGCTTGACGATATCGAGATTGACGAAGTGCGCATCTGGGAAAACCGAATTTACGAATGTATGCAGATCAATCTGGCCAATGCCCTGCCGGTCGATGCCGCGTTCAATTCCGGCTACGGCGGCATAGCTCTTGCCTCTGCCACAGATATATCCATCCAAAACAATGAAATTCGTCAAATTGGCGCACAAGGACGATCACCGATCTGCGGTATCTACATTCGCTACAGTGAACGGCTACGGATCACCGACAACCGCATATCGGACACTGGCCGCCCCGCGAACCTGTCCAATCCGCTGCTTGTCGGTAATATCGGCGGGATCGTGGTCGGTCACGTGGACGGCATCGAAGAGGGACTTGGCACGCGACCCCGCGAAATCCCAGCCGCCGTGATCACCGGCAATACCGTTGTCACACCCGAAGGCCGCGCGCTCGAACTGAGCGGCAGCGGGCAGATGCTGGTACAGGGCAATACACTGACCAGCCACGGCAACAACATTGGCGGTGTGATCCTGATGCTACTGATATCGCTGCTGCAAAACAGTGGCAAAGTCGGTGATGACATGACCAGCGATGAACGCGAAGGCCAATACCGCGCTGCCATCGCACAAATCGGCGGCTCGGCTGTGTTGATCATGAACACCGGCGTGAACCGCAATCTTGCGCTGTTTGGCATGGCCACATCGCATTACATGTCCTTGAAAAAGAAGAAAAAGGCTCCAACGGAAGACGTGCCGACGGAAATGGAAAAGCAACCGCAGGCATGGTCATCATTCGATAGCAAAATGGGACACAGTGACCGCAAGGAAACCCAAGGCCTGCCGCGCGGACCTGTTTCATTCAGCGATAACATGGTGACGTTCGATGCGATTTCCGATGCGATCACCCTCTCACTTTCGTCTATCGCAATCGTATCACTAGACGATGTCGGGATGCATGACAACCATTGCGCCATTGATCTGACGTCAGATTTCGTGCTGGCCAACGCGCTTGTCTTTGGTCTGGCATCCTGTCGGGTGACGGGCAATCGGTTCCGTGAAGTCCTGCCAATTGGTGGGCTTCGCGACAAAAACCCGCTGCCCCGCACGCTGCTGTCTGCGGCAACCTTTGGCCTATTCAATGCGACTGAAATGAATCAGGGCACCCATTGCTTCCTGACGCTTGGGGTCAAGAAACCACGCATCATCATTGACGATACCGCCGAGGTGCCGACCGCATGGCTTGACACCAACCGCCACACCATCCCGGACGAATATTGCGCAAGGTTCCAGGCGCTGAGCCGGATCATGGATCAGGATTGAAGGAGTAAGGCGAAATGGCGAAATCTGTAACAGACACATTGCTGGAAATGTTTGGCGATCCGGGGGCGGCCGCAGTTCAGGCGGATCTGGCACAGGCCGCCACATTATCCCGGCAAGAGCTTTCATTCCGACAGCGCGCCGGGGCCGCCGCAGCCCGCCTGCGCCGGGCCGAAACCCCAGAAGATGCCGCCGCAGCCCAGGCAGACCTTGCCCAACGCCAAGCCCGGCTTGCGGCCGCCCAACGGCAGGCAAAGGTCGCCAACATCAAACGTCCTGTCCCGCAAAAAGGGATCGCCCAGATTTTTGGCCGGGCGCGCGGGGCAATCGAAAACCCGCCGCTGACCCTTGCGGCCATTGATGACAAAGGCATCGTCGTCGCGCAGGCCGATGCAACCGCCAATGGCGCGTTCCATCTGACCAGCCCCGTTGCGTTTGAAAATGTCGTCCTGCAAGTATCCGACGCCGCGCAATGTGTATTCTATCGCAGCCCCACACCCATCAGCATGGACGCCGGAACTGTGCAATACCTCGACATCAGCCTTGACGCGCCAGAACCAAAACCGTCACCCGTGCCGACAATCCCCACGATGCCCGACCTCGTGGGGCAAAGCGAAGGGGTCGCCAAAACACTGCTGACCTGTCTGGCCGTGACCGACGTCACCCTCACCGACAAGACCCAAGACGGCCCCGCCGATCTGGTCATTGCACAAACGCCCAAAGCAGGCACTGCGATCAAGGGAGATACCGCCGTGACATTGACGATCAGGCGGGCATCCTCAACTCAGCCTGTGCTGTTGCCTGACATCACAGGGACGCCGCTGTCGCAGGCGGAAAAGACGCTCAAGGCGCTCGGACTGCGATCCACGGTCGCGGCCATGGCGGATGACGGCCCCGCAGACAGAGTGCTGGACCAATCGCCCGGCGCGGGGACGGACATCGCCGGGATCGACAGTGTCACGCTGACCGTGTCGGCCCGGCCGCAGGCCCCCGCCGATCCCGTGACGGTTCCCGCCCTGATCGGCAAATCGCCCGACTTTGCCAAGGAAGTACTGACCGCACTCGATCTGGGCATGCAGGTGGCACAGACCCAAACCGCCGAAAAAGCTGCGGGCATCATTGATCAAACCCCCAAAAGCGGCACGGCAGTAGGACGCAAATCCACTGTGGCCCTTGTGGTCAATACACCGCCCCTCCTAGAACCTGCCAAAGTCGTGGTGCCCAATCTTGTTGGCCGAACGGCGGCGCAGGCGGCGGCGGTCCTCAAGGCGTTGGGGCTGGCCGGCACCACCCAGACAGTCACCGACAGCGGACAAAAAGGCACCGTGGTCAAACAAGACCCGCAGCCCGACACGCGCGTCGATACCGGCAGCACCATGGCGCTGTTCATCAGCGATGGCGGCGGTCGGGATGACACCCCGAAAACCGACTTCAGCCGCCTGGAAGGGCTGATTGCCGCCGATCCCCGCAGCGCGGCACGCGGCGTTGATCTGGTAACGCGCCTGCGCAATGCCGATGTCACGGATGTGGACGGCATCAAAACCCTCGCCGGTCTGACGTCCGCGAAACTGCGTGACAGGCTTCGGCTGGATGATGTGCCGATGGCCACATCCGTCCGCGCGATCCTGCGCAAGGCGGTCAAGGATCACAGCGGGTGAGCGTCACCACCAAACCCCGGCCGATGGCCACGCAAAAGGGCGACGGCGGCGCGCCTGCCAAAGCCGCGCGTGCGTCGCCGCGCATGGCACTGCCATTTGGCGGTGCCCTACAGACCAAACTGATGCTGGGACCGTCGCAAGACAGCTTTGAACGGCAGGCGGATACCGCAGCGGCACATGTAGTGGGCGGCCGTGTGGGCGCGCCGTTGCTGTCGGCACTGCCAATGGGCGGCGGCACGGCACAGCGCACCTGCTCTGCCTGCGGCGACAAAGACAAGAATGCCGCACGCATTCAACGCAAATGCGCCTGCGGGGCGGGCCACGATGCGCCCTGCTCTTGCGCCCACAAAGACCAAGAAGACCACCCCGAGCTGCAAATTGATCGTGCCCATAAACATGACAAGGACCAGCCTGATCAGGCAATAGGCGCGGTACAATCCGTGATCAACTCGGGCGGCACGCCACTGCCCGGATCGGTGCGCAAAGACATGGAAACCGGCTTTGGCCGGCCCTTTGGCCATGTGCGCATCCATGACACTCCGCGCGCCGCCGCCTCCGCCGAAGGGATCGGCGCGCATGCCTATACGGTGGGCAATCACATCGCCTTCAACCGTGGCCAATTTCAGCCCGAAACGCAAAGCGGGCGCTTTTTGCTGGCTCATGAACTGGCCCATACCGTGCAACAGGCAGGCGCCCCACCCGCGCGCGTGCGCGCCATCAGCCAACCCGGTGATGCCCATGAAACCCAGGCCAACAGGGCCGCTTCTGCCGTGGCATCGGGTGGTCCGATGCCCGGTCTCAGCCCCGGTGGGGCTGCGATCAGCCGCTATAGCTGGGGCGAATTTATCGACGACGCCAGTGCTGTTGGCGGCGCGGTTCTTGATGCGCCCGGCGATCTGGTCGATGGTGCCGTCGAATTGGCCGGAGATGTCGCTGATTTCGTGTCGGAATTCTGGGACGATGCGGTGGCCCTTGCCCGCGCAGTCGGTGGCATGGTGTCACTGGACGGCACCACGATCGTCATCGACATCCCAGAATTCGACCCCTGCCCCGAAATTGACTTTAGCCTCTCGCTCAGTGATCTGGGCCTTGATCCACAGCTTTATTTTCCGATCTTCGAAGCCGGCGCCAGCATTGGCATTGTCACCCTGCTGGGAAGCATCGGGATTGAGATGAACATTGATGCGGGCATCGGCATCAATCTTGAGGATTGTTCGTTTGGCCCCGCCCAACTGCGGGTCAACCCACTGACCGGCAGCACTGCGATATCGGGGATGCTGTCAGCGACCGTTGGCCAGATGCTGCGCTTTGGCGCTGATTTGGGGCTGGCGGTCGATGCCAGCGCGATCATCCTTGTCCCGTCCGAACCACCCATCCCACTCTTTGTGCCGCTGCTTGGGGTGTCGCTGGGCGGCGCAATGGAGCTGATGCTGCAAAGCCGTGGCACTGTCAGCCATATGTTCAGCGCGCGCACCGGGTTTCTGAGCCTGTCCGCCGCCCACAGCATGGTATCCGAGGTGGGTTACGGGCTTGACTTTGCCTACGGGCTTTACGGTTCCTTCCGGGTTCTGGGTCAGGATTTACGCCGCCTCGGCTGGCCGCTCGATCAAATCCACGAACAGATTGCCATGCGGCTGACCATGGACAGCGCACTGGACATCGACCCCACCGGGATCAGCTTTTCGATGCTGGCGACCGGGGCACCGCTGGGCCACAACCCGCTTGATGACCTGAGCTTTGCCTTTGATACCAGCCGATTGGAAGACGAATGTCTACTTTGCGACTTCCTGATCGCGAACCAGTTGCTGCCACGTTATTTCGGCTACAACTGGGCGGCGCTGAAACCAACCCTGCCCCGGTTCGGCGGACCAGAGGCAGATATCTACTACCGCGACCCCAGCTTGACCAGCGGGTCGTTGTGCCGGGGAACCTGTGGGCCTGATTGCGCGCCCGACGCCTGCGATACCGGCATGACCGATCTGGTCGTTTGCGAAAACTTCGGTGACGGCCATGTCTGGCACACCTACGCCAACTACGCGACGTGCGGCTCGGCGCAGGGTTGCCGCGATCATGACGCCTGCTATGACATGGCCCATATGCCGATCTGGGGCTTTGGCGGGGTATTTGTCGCGCCAATGCAGCGGGCCTGCGATCTTGATTCAATATGCCACAACGGGTTCCAGACTTCGGCCCGCTGGGCCATGGGCGGCGGCCCGCAACCCACCCGCCTGCGGTATGCCGAATATGCCTACTCCACGCCCGGCTGCCTTGGCCCCTGCCCGACCACACAGGCGACCGAAGGCGAACCTGAAATCCAGCAGACCTGCCTGGACGACCGCGAGCTTTGGGCAGGCATGCGCCGCAGCAAACACTGGCGCCGCACATTCCTGAACGAACAACTGTTTCAGGGCTTCGTCGAAGTACCCTATATCGTCGGCGTCAACTACGGCGTGAACGCGATGGCGCAACTGGACGCTGGCGTGCGTGCGCAACTGGGTCCGATCAACCTCGAAGACGCCTGCCTGACCTATGATCCGGTTTCCATGACCTACACCGGTGGCGCGCGACTCAACATGTTCATGAACACCTCGGCGTCGGCCACAATCACCGCAGCTCTCGAGGGGTTCCTGTCGGATTTCCTGTGCCTGCTGAACTGGGTGACACTGCGCGGCACGATGACCGCAGGGTTAAGCGCACAGCTGCCGACAAACCTCAGCGCCGAGGTCGATCTGTTCTGCGAAAACGGCCAGTTGATGGTGATCCCCAGCGGACGGTTGCGCACCTGCCTGAATGTCTTTGGCGAAATCAGCGCCGGGCTTGATGTGTTCTTGCTATCCTTCAATGTCTGGAACCAGACATGGCCGCTGATCAGAAAACAACTGGCCGAACAATGCTGGCAAATGGAGGTCACCTTTGACCCCTTTGTGGTCGGCGAAATGCCCGACTTTCAATTCGTCAATCGGCTTGGGCTGGATCTCAACACGCTGTTGGGACAGCTTTTTGATGAAACGACAATGCCGATCGAACCAAATGCGCCGCTGGTCAGCAACCCGTTGCCCGGCGTGGGGCTGCTTTTTCCCTGCGTTGACCCCGACGACGACGATGACGATGGCCCACCCGGCCCCTCGGCAGATTGCCCGAACCGCGCCACGGCCGCAGACGGGCGGCGCATTCTGACGCCCGCGCAGTTGGCCCCGGATTGGCAACCCGTCAGCAATATGCGTATCCCCGGAACCAACCGGAACGCCAATGTCGCCACGCAAATGACCGCAGAATTCCTGGCCCATCCGGTGCCCGGCGGCAGCAGCCGTACCGGGCCTGCCCAGCGCGGCATCTACCGGCATCCGGGCTTGCCAACGGCAGGTTGCTTTAGCCCCGGCAGAAAAGGGACCCAGCACTATATCAAAGGGCACCTGCTGAACCACAATATCGGCGGCCCGGCCAATGACCGGAACCTGTTCCCGATTACCGCACAGGCCAATGCCGATCACAGCAACCAAGTGGAAAACGGCGGCACGGATGTTGTAGGGCGCGTGCGCAGCGGTGATCTGATGTATTACAAGGTCACTGTGTCCAGCCCTTCGACCCCGCGCGAAATCGTGACCCCTGCCGGTGTGCATACCGGATTTTACGAAGTCAGCGCGACCTTCCTGTGCGAGGTGGCGGATTATCAAATCTGCACGAATGAGACATTGCAGCGTAACCCTTCGACATTCGTTCCAATTCCGTCGCAATTTATTTTCCACCCCACGGGTGGTCACCCGTTTGACACCATCGCTTCGGCCAGCCGCTGCCCAAGCTGAGGGCGGCAACCTGCCTAGTGAAAATCCCGCGACTTGGGAATGACACGCGCATCACGCGGGTGCCCACGGGATGTGGCAGGCAACGCACGCCTTACTTCATCCGCGCGTGCCAAAGGCGGCTCCAGCACATCGTTTGATAACCGTTCCAGCGCATCGCTGCGGTCGGTCAGATGATAGGCCACCACATGGATCACATCCGCATCGCGTTGCACCACGCCGCGCACATCAATGACCCGGGCGCGCATGATAACCTTGCGAAACGCCTCCATCACCTTGGGCCAGACAACCAGATTGGCAACCCCGGTCTCATCCTCCAACGTAATAAAGCAAACGCCCTTGGCACTGCCGGGGCGCTGTCGGATCAACACGATGCCCGCCAGCAAAATCGTTTGACCATTGCGCATCCCCCACAATGCGTTCGCCGCCCGATAGCCCTGCTGCTGCATGCTGCGCCGCAAAAAAGACATCGGATGCGCCTTGAGTGATAGCCGCGTGGTTTGATAATCAGCGACGACATGTTCACAAATCGGCATTTGCGGCATGGCAAACTGCGTCTCCTCGCCTTCATCACGGTCGTGGGTGAACAGCGGCAGGTCAGGCGCGTCCCGCAACGCGCGCGCATCCCAAAGCGCCTGCCTGCGGTCCAGCGACATCGACCGAAACGCATCCGCCGCCGCCAGTTTACGCATGCTGCCGGCATCCACCCCCGCCCGCTTTTGAAGATCGGCAAGATCGGTAAATGGGGTGTGCCGCGCGCCCATCATCCGCGCCACGACCACTTGCTTGACCCCGTCAACCTGCCGCAATCCCAACCTGATTGCGAAAACGCCGCGGCTGACCGGCTCAAGTGTGTTATCCCACTGGCTGTAATTCACATCCGGCGCCCGCACGATCACCCCATGCTCGCGGGCGTCCCGCACGATTTGGGCTGGCGCGTAAAACCCCATCGGCTGCGCATTCAGCAAGGCCGCGCAGAACACGTCGGGATAGTGGCGTTTGATCCAGCTTGATATATAGACGAGCAACGCAAAACTCGCCGCGTGACTTTCAGGAAAACCATAATCACCGAACCCTTTGATCTGGTTGAAGCATCGGCTGGCAAAGTCAGGGGCGTACCCCCGGCCAATCATGCGGCCGACCATCTTATCCTCCAACGCACCGATTGTGCCGCGTGATCGAAAGGTGGCCATCGCCTTGCGTAGCTCATTCGCTTCTTGCGGTGAAAACGTGGCCGCAACCATGGCAATTTTCATTGCCTGCTCTTGAAAAATCGGCACACCAAGCGTCCGCTGCAGCACTTTTCTCAGCTCATCAGGGTCATGCGCCGGACCGGGCGACGGATAATCCGCAATCTCTTTTCCGCTACGTCGACGCAAATAGGGATGCACCATATCCCCCTGAATCGGGCCGGGCCGGACGATGGCGACCTGAATAACCAGATCATAAAATTCGCGCGGTTTCAGCCGTGGCAGCATATTCATCTGGGCCCGGCTTTCGACCTGAAACGTACCAAGACTGTCGCCCTTGCACAGCATATCATAAACAGCCGGGTCCTCCTTGGGGACCGTCGCAAGGGTGAACCGTTTGCCATGATGCGCCGCAATCAGATCAAACGCCTTGCGAATGCAAGTCAGCATCCCCAGTGCCAGAATATCAACCTTTAGAATACCCAGCGCGTCAATATCGTCCTTGTCCCATTCGATGAAACTGCGGTCGGCCATGGCGCCGTTGCCAATAGGCACCGTCTGGGTCAGCGGCGTTTCCGTCAGGATAAATCCGCCCACATGCTGGCCCAGATGGCGCGGCATCCCGATCATCTGATCAGCCAGCTTGATCGTACGCGCCATCAGCGGATCCTTCAGATCAATCCCCGCCTCAGCCGCCTCCTTGGCACCCACCTCGCGCCCCCAACTGCCCCAGATGGTTTTGGCAAGCGCGGTCGTGACATCCTCTGACAAGCCCATGACCTTGCCCACCTCGCGCACAGCCATACGCGGGCGGTAGTGGATCACAGTCGCACATAGACCCGCGCGTTGGCGGCCATATTTATGATAAATATGCTGGATCACCTCCTCGCGCCGCTCGTGTTCGAAATCGACGTCAATGTCAGGCGGCTCCTTGCGTTCTTCTGAAATGAACCGCTCAAACAGCAGGTCGTGCTTGGCGGGGTCCACCGCCGTAATCCCCAGCACATAACACACCGCAGAATTTGCCGCCGACCCGCGGCCCTGACACAGGATTGGCGGGTCGCATTGATGGCGGGCAAAGTCGATTATCTCATGGATTGTCAGGAAATATTGGGCAATGTCGAGCTTGGCAATCATGGCCAGCTCTTTTTGCATGATTGCCACGATTTTGTCGGGCACCCCATCGGGATAGCGCCACGCGGCACCCTGCCACGTCAGTTCGGTCAGGTAATCCTGCGGCGTCCGCCCCTCCGGCACAGTTTCGCGCGGGTACTCATAGGCCAGTTCACGCAGATCAAACTGACAGGCATCTGCCACCTCGCGGGTCGCCCGGACCGCATGCGGCCACTGTCGAAAAAGGCTGATCATCTGCGCAGGCGATTTCAGATGACGTTCGGCATTGGCATCCAGCAAAAACCCCGCCTTGGTAATTGTCGTCTTGTGCAAGATACAGGTCATCACATCTTGCAGGGGGCGCTGTTCCGGCGCGTGGTAATGCACATCATTGGTCGCAAGAATACAAAGCCCGTTGGCCTGCGCCAGCCGGTCCAGACGGTTGATCCGCGCAATATCATCGCCCCGGTAAAGATAGCTGGCCGCGATATGGCGCAACATAGGCAACGCCCGGATCAAACGGCGCAGCCCCGCCGCAAAATGATCCAGATCCGGCCCCGGCAGCGCAATCAGTTCGATCCCCGCAGCATATCGGGACAGATCATCAAGACTGACATCACAGGCACCTTTGCGCTGCCATGTTCCATCCGCCGCCTGCATCTTGGCTTTGGACAGCAGCGTACAAAGCCTGCCATAGGCGGCACGGTCGCGCGGATAGGCCAGAAATTCTTCGCCCGTGGTCAAGTGCAGACGGCAGCCAATGATGGGCCGGATTTGCGCCTTCAGGGCTTCGGTATGCAACCGCACCACCCCCGCCATCGTATTCAGATCAGCACAGCCCAACGCATCATAACCCTGCGCCGATGCCGTTGCGGCAAGGTCCACGGCGTCCGATGCCCCGCGCAAAAAAGAAAAACAGGTCGTCACGCCCAACTCGACATAGGCTGCGCGCGGGTTGGGTGTAAAACCGCCGCCCGTCAGGCTGCGCCGGGGATGTTGATGATCGGTTTCAGGCATGCGCCACAGGCTTGCAGATACAAACGCCCCATTTCTTATGTCCGCCAATACTCCCGCCGGAGGCGCAGATCAGCCCAATGCGCGCGCCCATCATGCAAACATCCCATGCACAAACCAACGCGGATCACCGCCGCGCCCATCGGCATGCAGACCCTCACGATAAAGCCAGATACGGCGACCGGACTGATCCTCAATACGGAAATAATCGCGCAGGCGGGTACCCGGACGGTCATGCCACCATTCCGGCGCAATCCGCTCCGGTCCGGCAAAACGTGCAACCCGGTGGGTCTGCCGCCGCCACACGAACTGCGCAGGCGGGCCTTCGGGCACCGCATAAAGTACGCGGATCTCTTCGGGATGATCCAGCAACCGGATAGGCCGGTCTTTCGGCCTCGGCGCAGGCATATCGGCCATATCGGCAAGGGCCGCAATCTGACCTTCAGCACGTTCCGGCACATGGCTTTCGCGTAACGTCGGGCGCGAAACCGCTTTAGGCCCAAACTTTGCGCTCAGCCGATCAATGAGCCGTGTCAGGTGCAGATCATCATCGGACCCGCCATCAAGGTGGCTTTGCACGACCTGCAGGGGTTCCACTGCCCCGGCCACTAGCGTGATCAAATCGAACCCAAAGCCCGGGTTGATCCCGTCCACCTTATCACGAAACAGCCCGTGCAGATGGCCCGGATCATCGGTCGACGCCGACGTGGCCACATCCACATGGCTGACATCGCCGTCCGTCCGATAGACCGTCAAATGCAAACGGCGACAGCCCATTCCCGCCTTCTTCAGCCCCCGGCAAAGGTTGTCGCAAAGCGCGGGCAGATACGGGGTCGGATCAAAAATAGGTTCCGGCAAACGGCTTTGCACTGCGAAACGTGGCGCGGCATCCACGCTTGAAACAGGTTCAGCCTGCTTGCCCATCGCCTGATCCAGCCGCAACAGCGGGTTGGCCGTCAACCCGGCTTTCACAAACCGCCGGGTCAATGCAAGGCGCGGCACATCCGCCACCGCACCAATGGTTTTCAACCCCAACCGGCGCAACAACAGGACCGTGTCGGCATCCAACCGCAACCCCGTGACCGGCAACGCACCCAGCTTGAAATTGATCTCATCCGCGCCACAGATCCCCCGCACCGGGCCAAAATGCGCCAACGCCCATGCGGCCCCCCATGTGGGGGCTATCGCCAACCGCGCGCTCAGCCCAAGCAGGGACAACTGGGTTTCCATCTCGACCAGCATCGCAGCCTCGCCACCCAGCAGATGATCGGCGCCGGTCGTATCAAGGATCAGCCCGTCATCGCCATCGCGCGCGCTCCACGGGCACCAGCGCCGCACCCAGATCACCAGCCGGTCAAGGGCGCCGCGATCAGCTGTTGGATCGGCGTATTCCACCTGTAATTCCGGACTGATCGCACGCATATCGACAACCCGTGCCCCGGCATTGATCCCCGCTATCCGCGCCGCGCGATTGGCCGCATGTATCACCGGGCCATGCGGTCCCTCGGATGCCAATACCAGCGGAATATCATCCGGCGGCGCGTTGCCCTGCCGTTCCATCACCCGCTTCCAGCGTTCCATCGCAAACTGCGGCAGCCAGATCGAGACGATCCGCCGCCCGGTCATAGCTGGCCACCCATTGTCCCGGCTTTGATCGGCGCGACCGGAACAGATTGACCGACCAGCGCGGCGCGCCCGGAGACCCTGCATCGTGCGGATGCGGGGCCGACGGCAACGAGGCGATACGCCAACGGTCCCGTGCCGCACTCAGGTCCGGGCTGGCAGCACGGCGGATCAACCAGCATGGCACATCTGCCGCCTCTGACCGTAACGCCAGCCGCTTGGTTGCCGTAAAATCGAGCGCGGGCGGATCGCCCCATATCTCTCCGATCACAGCACCAAGAGCACGACACCGCAAACCGTCTTCCATGGCCCACAACACATCGACCGCACGCGACAGATCGACCATGATAATAGGGCGCGACGTGCCGACCCCTGCCAAACAAGGCCGCCCCGCCTCTTTGCGCGACAGCCGGTCCTGCACCCACAGAATTGGGGCGCGCGTACGCGGCAACCGGGCCAGAATGAACCCAACTGCCGCCGCATCGGCAACGGTATCGGGGAACGCCTCTGACAATGTATGCGTCATCAGGGCAGACTGATGGGCCTGACCGACACGTTGTTTCTGCACACGAAGTGAACCCATACACGACACACCGAATCCCGATAAATGTTCCCCATTTGTTCTACATTAAATCTCTCATCGTTGCAACGATGGCAACGATGGCAACGCAGCCCGCCCCAGACATGATGCACGTGGGGGCGGGCAGGTTGATTTTTCGCCGGCGACTACCGCCTAGCTATAGGCCAATTCAGCCGCAGCTCCGGTGTTGCGCGGATGGGTGGCCGACAGACGTTCCGGCGCTGCACGGTATTCATCCTCGGGAATGAAACGCAGCCCCAGTGCGGCATAGTTAACAGCATAGAACCCGGCAAGCGGGCCTTGGTCAGTCATGCGCACGGCACGGCGCAGATCAGGCCGCGCAAGAAGCTCTTGCGCCATCACACCGACATAACGCGCCGGGTCGCCGGTGATATAGCGCCACGAATAGATCGGCAGGTTCAGCCGTGCATCAAAGCCGACCTTGCGGATATCGCGCTTGAGACGCACATCAGAATAGTCCCACATGCCCCAGTCCTCACTTTGTTCACCGTCGTGAAAGTCATCATCTGCATTAAACCCGACAACCACCGGTCCGCCCAGCACGCCCAACAAGAAACCAGCGACACCTGCGCCCGCGGCCGACATTGGCTCAAGGTCACGGAATTGCTCTTGCACGTAAAAGCCCGCTTCATTGTCCGGGCCGCCCGGTTGCATCATGATATCCCACAGATCAATGAACTGCTTTTGTGCCTTTACGTTCTGCAAGGCCCCCACAATCCCGAACGCGGCCGCGGTGACGCGGGCAGCCACATTCGCCACCTTGCCAGCAACGGCACCAACCTTTGCTGCCATACTCGAAACCGGTACGCCCAGACTTTTGGCGATGCCGACGGCACCAGAGACCGCAAATCCGGCGGATGCCGTCAGCCACAAACCTGCCGTCGCCCCTTGCGCGACTTTGATGCCAACATCAGTTTGTTCTTTGGCTTGCAACGCCAGCGATGTGCCGATCAATGCGGTTCCGACCGGCGCCGCAATAATGCCAGTCGCCTGCAACATGCCCCGCAAGCTGCGCATTGATTGAACAGCCGGTGTTTTCAACAGCTTTCCAATGTCATCGACTGCAACGTCCAGATCGTCATACATCCCTTGGGCATTCACCCTGCCCCGGAACCGTGGTCCCGTGTCTGTGTCCATCATCTCAATTTCATCGATCTGACTAAGAAGATCATCCAGCGCAGCCAGTGTTGGATTCACATTGGTGACATTCGTGGTGACCGGCCCAAGCAACGAATTGACCGTCCCGGCCCCCCCCGTGATCAGCAGCGACATCCAGCCTGCGACGGCCGTGATTTCCGCAGGATCACCATTTTGCCAGAACCCCTTCCCCGAAAGACCCGCAGTGCCCAAGACCAGAATGGTCGTAAAGCCGCCCAACGCGTCTGACACCCCACCCCCGCCAAGCTTTCCTGAGGTAATGCGCGAATAGCTTTTTACAGATCCCGACGCGCCCTTGAATTTGCTGAAACGCGGATCGGCGGCGACCGTGTCCAGCGATCTGTAAAACTGCCCCATCATGTCATTGCGGGCGGCCGGGTTTTCGGCCATAGCCAATTGCATGTCTGTGACGACCTCGCTGACATACGTCCTGATCTCAACATCAGTGGGCGGTACGGGGACATCTTTGAACATGTCTGCGAAGGCCCCCAACAGACCACTAACCTCGCCCGGCGTTTCAATCACGGCACGGATTTCAAGACCGGCTTTTGCTGCCGTGTAAAGAAACGTGGAAATGCCGTCAAAAAACTGCTCGTCCGTCATGCCCAGATCTTGATACTGGCCAGTTTCAATCGCAGTATGGATTTCTTCCATACTGGCCCCGTTGAACAATGCGCCTATATCGACTTCGTACTCAAAGCTCTGGATGTCGTCTTGCAGGGCCGTCAATGCGTCGAGCGCGTAGATGTCCGCAGCATACTCAACCAACAGATCAATGCCTTCGTTCACCGCATCTTCACCCGGAACACTGTCCTGATTGGAGCCAAGGAAACCGATCTGGTCCAACATGACCGACATCACCACGTCTTTTTCTTCAACCGACAGCGCCGTCCCGTCTGCCTTGGTCAGCATCTCAGGGTCCGACGCACCCAGGAACGTGTACATCTGATTCAGGACGTCCTCGGCGGTGCCACCCGTGAAACCATCCGTGCCACTGCGGGCGGTCAGGCTGCTGACAACGCTGTCAAGATTGCCGACGAACCAATCCTTGCCAGCTTTGGAGTCGAACAAAAGCGCGCCCATTTCCGCAAAGATCGTATCGTCGTTGAAAAGTGTTTCAACAACGCCGCCAGGCTCGTGCCTGAAAAGCGCGCCACCGGATGGATCGCGGTGAATGCCAAACACACCCCCGACCCGGATAAACATCTCATACAGCGCTTTTTGCGCGGGATCAGCCAGATCGAAATGCTGCGCGCCACCGTTAAACTGCTCCGCTGCCTGACTTGCGCCAACCCAAGCCGTCTCACTCAGCATTTCCTGAATAAACGTCGGCGGAATACCAAGTGCATCGGCGGCGACCGTAAATTCAATACCCTCGGCCTCGACCTTGAACGTAAAGGTCCCGTCATCATTTTCGGTAACTTCCAGACCCTCATACTGTCCGTTCGCAATCGCGCCCAGCCGTTCCGACGCAAAGCCGCGCTCAACATGCTCTGCCTCGGAATATTCCGACAACTCCACATCGACATAGGACATCGACGTCGCACCGGTTTCGTCCGTCACCTCATAGCTGAACGTTGCGGTTCCGGTCGTGCCGGCAGGCGCCGAAAACACGATCTGGTTGTCGACGATGGTCGCTGTGACCGATGGATCGCCGCTCTGATATGTGACGTTGGTCACCGTAAGGCCCGTTGCCCCCATGTCATTTTGCAGAGGCGCATACTCAGTCGAAATAACCGAAGGATCATCCGCCAACGTATCTTGGGTCATCAACACGGTATCGCGGCGCGCCGCCGGAAGCGCGGTGGCCGTAGCCTGCCCCAGCGCGTTGATCTCGATCGTGCGTACCCGCGTCCAGTCGCCGTCGGTCACAGACACCGTAAAGCTGTCAGTGCCAGTTGCCCCCGCTGCAGGCTCATAAGAAAACGTGCCGGCTGCGTGGTCATAGGTCACAGTTGCGCCGCTCTCCAGAACGACCTGATCGTTTGTCACATGCCCCATGTCATCGGTGACGGCTTGCCCGTCGATCGCCTCAAGATAGTATTCACCGTCATTGCCAACCGGCACGTCCAGAACAGACGTAAGATCAATTTCCGACAATGCGGGGTTGCTGGACACCGGCAGCCCGGTTGACGACCCATCCAATGTCAGCGTGTATTCCACCACCACACTGCCTTCACGATATTCCGCGCCGCCGGGCTGATCGGGGTTGCCCCCTACATGTTGGCGCGACAGGACCGTGATCCGAACCGTCGTTGTGCCGTCGCCATTGTCAATAACCTCGCGCGCTTCCTCTTTCTCGCGGTATCCATGAAGCATGCCGCCATTGGGGGTGAACTGGCTGTCCGGCACCGCATGATCGGCCAAATCCGTGATAATCGCGTCTTGCGCAGCCTGCTGCGATGTCGCGTCAAGCGCGACGACGGGGCCGGATGAGACATACTCCGACTGGCCGTCTGGACCAGTCACCGTATAGTTCCATTGGTTTGTCGCCGGTGCGCTTTGATCGGGCGCAGTGGCCTTCAGCGACAGGGGATTATTCGCCTCAATCGTCACGCTCCCTGAGCCAATAAAGGCACCATCCGCGTCCCTGATATAATAGCCCACATCATCCGTCCCAACCGCCCCTTCATCTGCGGTGTAAACATAAGCGCCGGTCGCATCTTTCGAGATCGTACCGTAGTCCAGAACGTGCGGCGACGGCATAACCGCGGTTGTCCCCTCGGCAAGAGCGCCGCCACCCGCAACGGTATCATTGCCGAGCAAATCAAAAACAACCGGTCGGGACCCTTCTGCGACATAGCTGTCACGTCCTGCGACAATATCGAAACCTTGGGCGGGCCGGGGTTGGACAACCGGTGCAACGCTCGCACCAACGGCACCCTGCTGCAGGCGCGCGCAAGTCTTCATCCGCTGTCTCAGTAGCCCGTAATTGCGTTTCTGCAATTGCGAAGACTGTTCCCTCTTCGCCAATTGCTCTGCCAATTGCTCTGGCGTGAACCGCGATGTGTTAGTAGCGCCATAATCGTTCTTGTTCATCTCAATACCCCCAATACATGTAAATCAAGGTATAAACACTTAAATGCTGCGTGCATAGCGGGTCACCCTACTTGGATTTCTACGCGATACGCAGGCCCCACTTAGGTTATTTTCATATTTACCATATTTCGCAAAGCAGTAGACGGAACAGCCCCGCAGAAAAATAAAAAACGCGCCATGCTTTTCGAAATACCGGATCAGTATTTTTTGGGCTTTTGCGACTCTGTTGCACAAATCGGCTGATGGCCGAGGTACCCCTTTCCCTGGACAGACTTATCCCACGGTCTCTGTGACGGGTATGCCGAGCGC